>NZ_LMJM01000023.1:518-75416 GCF_001429005.1 Ensifer sp. Root954 | reverse complement strand
AGGAGGCCCCGAGGCGGGAGGATCTTTATCCCGTTGTTACTTCATCGTCGGCATGACGAACTCGGCGCCGTCCTTGATGCCCGAAGGCCAGCGCTCGGTGATGGTCTTGGTGCGGGTCCAGAACTTGATCGAGTCCGGGCCGTGCTGGTTGAGATCGCCGAAGGACGAGGACTTCCAGCCGCCGAAGGAGTGGTAGGCGAGCGGAACCGGGATCGGAACGTTGACGCCAACCATGCCGATGTTGATGCGCGAGGCGAAGTCGCGGGCCGCATCACCGTCGCGGGTGTAGATCGCGACGCCGTTGCCATACTCGTGCTTCATCGGCAGGTCGAGGGCTTCCTCGTAGGTCTTGGCGCGGACGACCGAGAGAACCGGTCCGAAGATTTCCGTCTTGTAGATGTCCATGTCCGGCGTGACGTTGTCGAACAGGCAGCCGCCGATGAAGTGGCCCTGCTCATAGCCCTGCAGCTTGAAATCGCGGCCGTCGACGACGAGCTTGGCGCCTTGCTCGACACCGCTGTCGATCAGGCTGCGGATGCGCTGTTCGGCTTCCTTGGTGACGACAGGGCCCATATCGGCCTTCTCGTCGGTGTAGGGGCCGATGCGCAGGCTTTCGACCATCGGGGTCAGCTTGCTGATCAGGCGGTTGGCGGTCTCTTCACCGACCGGGACGGCAACCGAGATCGCCATGCAGCGCTCGCCGGCCGAGCCGTAGCCGGCGCCCATCAGGGCGTTCGCGGCCTGGTCGAGATCGGCGTCGGGCATGATGATCATGTGGTTCTTGGCGCCACCGAAGCACTGGGCGCGCTTGCCGTTCATCGCCGCGGTGCCATAGACGTAGCGAGCGATCGGGGTCGAGCCGACGAAGGAAACGGCAGCGATATCCGGATGCGTCAGGATCGCGTCGACAGCACCCTTGTCGCCGTTGACGACGTTGAGGATGCCTGCTGGCAGGCCGGCTTCGATCATCAGTTCGGCAAGGCGGATCGGAACGGACGGATCACGCTCGGACGGCTTCAGGATGAAAGCGTTGCCGCAGGCGATGGCCGGGGCGAACATCCACATCGGGATCATGGCCGGGAAGTTGAACGGGGTGATGCCGGCGCCGATGCCGACGGCCTGGCGGATCGAGTACATGTCGATGCCGGGACCGGCACCTTCGGTGAACTCGCTCTTCTGCAGATGCGGAATGCCGATGACGAATTCGCAGACTTCGAGGCCACGGATGAGGTCACCCTTGGCGTCTTCGATCGTCTTGCCATGCTCGCGCGACAGGATCTCGGCGAGCTCGTTCATGTTGGCGTTCAGAAGTTCGACGAACTTCATGAACACGCGGGCGCGGCGCTGCGGGTTGGTGGCCGCCCACTTCGGCTGTGCTGCCTTGGCGCTTTCGACGGCTGCTGAAAGTTCCGCGTCGCTTGCCAGCGCCACGGTGCCCTGCACTTCGCCGGTTGCCGGGTTGAAGATGTTGCTGACGCGGCCGCTCTTGCCGGCGACGCGCTTGCCATCGATGAAATGACCGAGTTCGTACATGAATGGTTCCTCCAGATCTTGATTGTGGCGGCATGATCGCACTACGATTTCAACAAATCAATTTCCGATATTCAGTAACCGTTGTGCAAAAATTGAAGTCCAACGGTTTTGTATAGGGTTGTCGCACTATGAACTGGGACGATGTCAGAATGTTTCTAGCCGTCGCGCGGACCGGACAGATCCTGGCCGCATCCAAGCGGCTCGGCGTCAATCATGCCACGCTCAGCCGTCGGGTGACTGCGCTGGAAGAGGCGATGAAGACACGGTTGCTCGTTCGTCGGCCGAACGGTTGCGAACTGACCGCCGAGGGCGAAATCTTCCTTGCGGCAGCCGAGCGCATGGAAACGGAAATGCTGGCGGCGCAATCGCAGATCGGCCGGATCGACACGGCGATCGCCGGCACGGTGCGCATCGGTGCACCCGACGGTTTCGGTGTTTCTTTCCTCGCGCCCCGGCTCGGCCGGCTGACGGCGCGCTATCCGGAATTGAAACTGCAGCTCGTGCCGGTCCCTCGGTCGTTCTCGCTGTCGCAGCGCGAGGCCGATATCGCGATCACCATCGAACGTCCGGAACAGGGGCGCCTCGTTTCCTCGAAGCTCACCGACTATACGCTCGGCCTCTACGCCTCGGCGGACTATCTCGAAAAGCACGGCACGCCGCAGACGATCGACGATCTCCGGGAGCACCGCCGCATCGGTTACGTCGAGGACCTGATCTTCACGCCGTCGCTGAACTTCTCCGCCGAAATCATGCGCAGCTGGGACGCGTCGTTCGAGATCTCCAGCGCCACCGGCCAGACGGAAGCAGTGCGTTCCAGCGCCGGCATCGGCATTCTGCACAATTACATTGCCCGCCATGCGCCGGAGTTGAAACGCATCCTGCCGGAAACGACCATCCGCCGTGCCTACTGGACCACCTATCACGAAAGCGCGCGCGATCTCGTGCGCGTTCGCACCGTCGTCGCCTTTCTGCAGGAACTGGTGACCGCGGAGCACCAGATCTTCATATGAAGCGCTCAAGCGCCTGACGTCGGCGCCGCACCTATAGCGAAATCCCGGCCTCCCGCAGGCCGTCAATCAGCCGCGGAATGACGGCCGGATCCTGGTAAGGCATCGCCCGCTTGAAGTGGTCGATGGAAAAGTCCGGATTGACCTCGAAGACCTCGTGCCAGTAGCGCCGCGCCTCCTCATGGCGTCCGGTGCGGCCATAAAGACAGGCGAGATAGAAGCGCGTCATGTCCGAACGCGGTGCCAAGGCCAGGCGCCGCTTGAAGGCAATCTCGGCTTCGTCGAAACGGCCGAGATTGAGCAGGGTCCGGCCCAGGAAATGCAGCGCCAGGTCGAACTGCGGATCGAGCCGGTGGGCGCGGGTATAGAAGGGCAAGGCCTCCTCGAACTGGCCCAGGAAATCTCTGATCGTGCCGAGCTGGGTGTGGCCGCCGGCGGAGTTCGGGTCGAGCTCGATCGTGCGTTGGGCGGCCCGCTCGGCCTCGTCGAAGCGGCGCTTCCAGCAGAGCGCAATCGCGAGCGCGTGGTGGCCGTGGGGTTCATGCTCGTCGGTCTCGACGGCCTTCTGTGCAAGCTTGAGAGCGCGCTCGATATTGTCGACGGTGCCACCGTTCCACCGGTTGATGTAGTCGGTCATGGCAATGATCGCGAGCGACGCATAGGCCGCGGCAAGCGCCGGGTCGATGGCGATCGCACGTTCGAGCATGCTGCGCGCCTCCGCAGACGATACCGCGTCGAACCGCAGGATCGCCTGACGCGACCGCACGAGCAGATCGTAGGCCTCCGGATCGACCTTGCCGCGCCCCTCGCGCCGCTCCGTTTCGCCGGCCGTCAGCTTCACCTTGAGCGCCGTCACGATGGTGCGCGTCACCTCGTCCTGAACCTCGAAAATATCCTCGATGCCGCGATCGTAGCGCTCGGCCCAGAGATGGCCCCCGGTGGTGCCGTCGATCATCTGAGCGTTGATGCGAATGCGGTTGGCGGCGCGGCGCACGCTGCCTTCCAGCACATAGCGAACGCCGAGGTCGCGGCTCACCTGGCGGATATCCGCCGACTTGCCCTTATAGGCGAAGGAGGAATTGCGGGCGATGACGAAGAGGCCGGAGACCTTCGAGAGATCGGTGATGATGTCCTCGGTAATGCCGTCCGCGAAATAGCCCTGCTCCGGATCGCCGGACATATTGTCGAACGGCAGCACGGCGATCGACGGCCGGCTCGGAAGCTGCGGTGGCACCTCGGCGGCGACCTTGATGGGCGCGTCGGCATACTCGTCCGGCGACCAGCTCCAGATATGCACCGGCCGCTCGATATTCTTGACCTCGTGATGGCCGCTGTCGACGAAAATGAGATCGATGCGGCCGTGCACATATTCGTGCACCCCGTCCGAAATCGCCACGCCGCCGGGCCTCGCAAGCGCCTCGATCCGGGCTGCGACATTGACGCCGTCGCCGTAGAGGTCGCTGTCGGCGACCATGATGTCGCCCATGTTGATGCCGACGCGCAGCACGATTTGCTGATCGTGGGGCACGTCCGCATTGGCGGAGATCATCGCCCTCTGCAAGGCAGCCGCACATTCGACCGCGTTGACCGCACTCGAAAACTCGACCAGCACGCCGTCGCCCGTTCGCTTGAACACCCGGCCCTGGTGGGTTTCGACGAGCGGTTCCAGCACTTCGGCCCAGCGCGCCATGAGTTGCGTATAGGTGGTTTTCTCGTCTCGCTCCATCAGCCGGCTATAGCCAACGACATCAGCAGCCAGGATGGCGGCAAGCCGCCGTGTGATGGATTCTTTGGCCATGGATTGCGACGCCTTACTGGGAATCCTCTTGGCGAAATTTTACCGGCGGATGAGCCCTATGTCCATTCGAACCGGATCCGACCCGCGCCCAAGCGCTAGCCCGAATTGGGTATTGCCGCGACAGGAACCTGGCGCGGTATCCCGACGTTGCCTTCACAGGGAATTGAGCTGCTTGCTCAAGGCGATGGCTGCGAGCACGCCGGTCGCAATCGGCTCGCGCTCCCGTTTCGACAAAGGAGTGTGAAAGGATGCTTGTGTCCATACCGGGCCGGCCGATCCTGCCGGGTGAACTCACCAAGATCGACGATGTCTTCAAGGAAACACTAAGAGAGCGAGAGCTGTCGCGCCAGTCGGCAGAGGCAACGGCGCTCGCCGCCCGGCTGATCGAACTTTATCAGAATGGCGTACAGGACGTGGTGGCGCTCAGAGCCTTGGCCAAGCTGTTCTGACGAAGCAAGGCGCCCCGCAAATCGCGATACCGATCGTTTAGAGAAGAAATGGTACGGTTGGTGGGAATCGAACCTACGACCTCAGGTGCCACAAACCTGCGCTCTAACCAACTGAGCTACAACCGCACATAAAGCGACATCAGTCGCTTGGCGGCTCACATACGGAGACTTCCGTCGCTTTGCAAGCCTTAACTTGAGATTATCCTGGAAAAAATCCGGATGGCAAGCCATCCGGATTCTTGGTTTTGGGCGCAGATGGCAGAATTCGGCGACAGAAGTCTGTCGCCATCGTTCAGCCGGCGCGGTCGGTTGACTTTAGACCTTCTTGAAGGACGACATCGCCTTTTCAGCGGCGTCCTTGCCCGGCTTGGTGACGTTTTCGGCAACCTTCTTGGTGGCTTCCTGCATCGACTTCGCCTGCTCGACCGCGAGTTCGGCCTGCTTGCGGACAAAGCTCGTCTGCAGTTCGACGAATTCCGACAGCGACTTCACGCCGAGCAGCGCTTCCATGTGAGACAGCGAGTTTTCGGCATTGGTGCGCAGTGCGTCGATGGCCTTGAGACCGAGTTCGACGGAGCCGGTCTGGGCGCTTTCGAGCGTTGCTTCAACGGTCTTCGTTGCCTCTTCGGCAGCGGTCTTCATCTTGGCATAGGCTTCCTTCGACTGGACGGCACCCTTTTCCGCGAAGTCGCGGAAGCTGTCGGTGAACTTCGCCGGGTCGAAAGAGGAAAGGGAAAATACGTCGTCGGTCTTCTTGGTAGCCATGAAAGCGCTCCTTGGTGTCTGGCCCTCTTCAGAGGCGCCGTTGATTGATGCGCATTATATAAACTACTTGCTTGTGCATTGCAATAAAATTGTGCAGTGCACAAAATCCGGAGAATTAACCTTTCGCGCTGAAAGCCGTGACGAAGCTCCGGCCCTCGCTGGACCCTTGCGGGCCTGCCGGGTATTAATAGAGTGTTAACCCGCAAGCGATCCGTCAATAGGCCCCCTTTATGCCCGCGAGACAGTATCCCTTCATTGATATCGCCGTGCATGCGCGGGTGCGGGAGCATTTTGCCCGCGGCGACGCGGCGATCCTGTTTTCGCGGGACTTTGCGCGCATTCTCTGGGCCAACGACCAGGGCGCGGCCTTTTTCGGCGCCGGGTCGATCTATGATTTCATCGATGCGGGACCGGACCAGGGCGAGCTGTCGCTGCGTCAGCTCAAGGCCGCGGGAGCGCAGCTCGTGCGCGCCGGCGACCGGCGCCAGCTTTCGATCCGGAAGTTCTCGGGTTTCCGCGGCACACCGCTCAATGTGAGCGTGGAGATGATCCGCGTGCGCCCGGACGAGGACGCGGTGCTCTTTACTGCACCGCATTCGGGCACGCCGCTGTCGCTTGAGGATCGCGCTGCGCGCATGATCGCCGGCCTCGACGGCCCGGACACCCACATGGCCGTTCTCGATGGCAACGGCGGCATCATCGCACACTCGCCGGGCTTCATCGATCTCGGCATGTCGGACGAGACGCGCAAGCAGCTCGTCGATACGGTCGGCCGAGACCACGACTGGCTGATCAAGCGCCCGGTCGCAACGCGGAAGGGGCACCTGCCGGCCGCGGTCGGCAAGATCGCCGATGAGCCGTCGCTGCATCTGCTCTTTGCTGTCGAGACCATTCTCGGCACGCTCGATCCGGACGAAGAGACCCCGGCGGCGCAAGCGTTGCCAATCCTGCCGCCGACCGAGGAGCTGGAACCGACCGTCGAGACACCGGCCCCGGAGGCAAAGGATATCGTCGAACCGGCCGAAGCGCTGGTCGAAAGCGCTGCACCAGCCGAAGACGCTGCCCTGGCCGACGCATTCGAACAGGCGGAGTCCGTCGAACCGGTTGCCGCGCCACAGGACGATGGCGACCTTGAGGACGCAGGCGTCCACGTCGCTGCAGGCCAGGTCGCTCTACCGGAGGAACCGGAGGCGGTTGCCGCTGCAGATGCGGAAACGTCGGCGCAGGGCGTGGAGCCAGCGGAAGATGACGGCGAGCCGGCGCTTGCGGTCGCGACCGACGTGACCGCGAACGATACGCCGGTTGCCGCGGAAATCCCCGTGACGGCAGAGGTCACTCGCGAGGACGAGACGGTCGAGGCGACCGATGCCGGCACCGCTGAAACGGAACAGGCCGACTTCGCCTTCGTGCCCGGCGGCCGTGCCGTCCGCTTCGTCTGGAAGATCGACGCCGAAGGCCGCTTCAGCGAGATCTCCGAGGAATTCGCCACCGCCGTCGGTCCGCGCGCCGCCGATGTGATCGGCGCCACCTTTAACCACGTGGCAGCACGCTACGGCCTCGATCCTGATCAGAAGATCGGCGCGCTGCTGCAACGCCGCGACACCTGGTCGGGCAAGACGATTTTCTGGCCCGTGCAGGGCACCAGCCTCAAGGTTCCGGTCGACCTGGCGGCCCTGCCCACCTACTCGCGCGCACGCGAATTCGACGGCTTTCGCGGTTTCGGTATCGTGCGCCTTGCCGATGCCGTCGAAGACGAGCACGCCAACGGCCTGACGTTCGGCGCCGCAACGGACATGACGGCAGAAGCTGCCGCGGAAGCGACGCCGTCGGAAGACCACGCGCATACTCCAGCGGTCGATCCTGAGACCGTCGGCCCTGAGATCGAGGAGCGGTCCGCCGACGAGGTGCAGGTCGTCGCGCAGAGGTCCTCCGAAACGGAGGCCGAGCCTGTCGCAGCTGCGCAGGATCGTGATGCGCCCCAAGACCAGACCCTCACCTCCAGCGAGGAGGCAGAGGCAGAGCCGGACCATGCAGCCGAAGTTGCCGCGGACGAACAGGTCGCCGCAACTGACGATCTCTTCCAGGGAGAGCGCCCTGCCCTACAGCTCGTCGACAACGCTGAGCCCCCCGCCTCCGACAAGATCGTCGAGCTCGAGAAACATCGCGCGGCGACCGCGCTGACGCGGGGCGAACAGGCGGCGTTCCGCGAGATCGCGCGGCAATTGGGCGAGCATTTTGGCGGGCCGGCGGAAACCGCACCCGCAGAGGAAAGCGACGCAGCGGCCGATGCAAGCACACCCTTCCCGGTAGACGCGCACGAAGCCATCACTTCCTCGACGCCAGCGGCAGAAGAACAGACTGGCGCGGAAGAAACCGGAGAAGAGACCGACGACGGCGCAGCCGAGGACGAACAGGCGAACGTGCATCTCGAGCAGCAAGCGGCAGATATCGGCCTTAGCGGCGAGATCCTCGACAGCCTGCCAATCGGTATGCTCGTGCATCGCGGGGAAGAGCTGCTGCACGCCAATCCGGAATTCCTGCGGCTCACCGCCTATGGCGACCTCGACGACTTTGTCCGGGAAGGCGGCCTCGACGCGCTCTTTGCCAATGGCGAAGAGGCGACCGACCAGGAACCCGACGGCACGATGATGCTGATCCGCAGGGACGGTCAGATGCGGCCGGTCATCGCACGGCTGCACACGATCCGCTGGGACGGCCGGAGCGCGCTGATGCTGGCGCTGACGCCAGCAGCCGCGAACGCGCCGTCGACGAAAGCAGACGATGCCATCTCCGGTGACGACGTCGACCGTCTGAAGACGGAAATCGACGAACTCAAGTCCATCCTCGAAACCGCAACCGATGGCGTTGTCATTCTCGGGCATGACGGCGACATCCGCTCGATGAACCGCTCGGCAAGCGCGCTCTTCAACTATGACGAGGGCGAAATCCGCGGCAAACCTTTCGCCGCGCTCTTCGCTCACGAAAGCCAGAAGGCAGTCATCGACTACCTGCACGGGCTTTCCGGCCACGGCGTCGCGAGTGTGCTGAACGACGGACGCGAGGTGATCGGGCGGGAAGCGAATGGCGGCTTCATTCCGCTGTTCATGACCATCGGCCGGCTTTCGGCCTCCAATGGCTTTTGCGCCGTGATCCGCGACATCACCCAGTGGAAACGCACCGAAGAGGAACTCCGGAACGCCAAGCGCGCCGCGGAAACGGCCAATGCCCACAAGACCGAGTTCCTCGCCCGCGTCAGCCACGAGATCCGCACGCCGCTCAACGCGATCATCGGCTTTTCCGACATGATGGCGAGCGAGCATTTCGGCCCGGTCGGTCACCCGCGCTACATCGAATATGCCGGCGACATCGGCCGGTCGGGCCGCCACGTGCTCGATATCGTCAACGATCTGCTCGACATCTCGAAGATCGAAGCAGGCGAAATGGAACTCGATTTCGGCGCCGTCGAGATCAACGACGCGGTCTCGGAAGCCGTGTCGCTCGTCCAGCCGCAGGCCAACAGCCAGCGCGTCATCATCCGCACCTCGCTTTCGGCAGCCGTGCCGAACGTCGTGGCCGACGGCCGGTCGATCAAGCAGATCGCGCTCAACATTCTGGCGAACGCCATCCGTTTCACGCCGTCGGGCGGCCAGATCGTGGTGTCGACCTCCTACGAGGCGAACGGTAGCGTCATGCTGAGGATTCGCGACACCGGCGTCGGCATGACCCGCGGCGAACTGGACCAGGCGATGAAACCGTTCCGGCAGGTGACGACAGGCGCGCGCAAGCGTGGCGACGGCACCGGGCTCGGGCTGCCGCTCACCAAGGCGATGGCGGAGGCGAACCGCGCCCACTTCTCGATCACCTCGGCGCCCAACGAGGGAACGCTGGTGGAAATTTCCTTCCCGTCACAACGCGTCTTGGCGAACTGAGGCCGGATGCTATAAGGAAATGTTGACTTGTGGTGGCCAGTTTGCTGGCCGCCATTGGCCATTTCTTGCCGTCATGCCGCGGAATCGATCGATTGCAGTCCACATCTCAGAGCATCAAGCGCCGCCATGCGCGTGCCGGAACCGGTCTTTCGCATCCCCTGCTGGCGACATGGGCCGGATTGACATCGGTCATCGTGCTGATGCCGATCATCGCGATCGCCTGGCTGGCGATCTCGGGCGGCGGCGGCGACTGGCCGCATCTGATGCAGAACGTCATTCCGCGCGCCACCGGGCGCACGCTGCTCTTGATCTCGCTGACGGGTGCCGTGACCGCCTTCGTCGGCATCCTCACGGCCTGGCTTGTCGCAAGCTGCGAGTTTCCGCTGCGGCGCTTCCTGTCGGCAGCACTGGTGTTGCCGCTTGCAATCCCCGCCTATCTCGCTGCCTATGCGTTCGGCGAGCTTTTCACCTTTACTGGGCCGGTGCAGGGACTGATCCGCGCGATCTTCGGCTTCAAGACGAGCCGTGACTACTGGTTTCCAGATATCCGCTCGCTCGGCGGCGCCGTGCTCGTGCTGAGCTCGGTTCTCTATCCCTATATCTACCTCGCCTGCCGTTCGATGTTCCTGATGCAGGGACGCGCGGCCGCCGACGTCGCCCGCACGCTCGGCGCCGGGCCGCTGAAGGTGTTCTTCCGCATCCAGATCCCGATGGCCCGCCCGGCCATCATGATCGGCCTGACGCTGGTGGCGATGGAAACGCTGAACGACATCGGCGCGGTCGAATTCCTTGGCGTGCAGACGCTGACCTTCTCGATCTTCGACACCTGGCTGAACCGCGGCAGCCTCGCGGGCGCCGCGCAGATCGCCTGCATCATGCTGGTCTTCGTCATCGGCCTGATGATGATCGAGCGGGCCGCACGGCGACGCCAGCGCTTCTCCAGCCAGAAGACGACGTCCGCCGTCCACGATGCTGCCCGGCTCATACTGTCCGGCTGGAAGAAGTGGGCCGCCATGGTCGCCTGCCTGCTGCCCGTGGTTTCAGGCTTTGCCGTACCCGTGCTGATCCTCGGCAATTATGCGCTCAAGCGCATCGACCAGTTCATCGAGCCGCGGCTGCTCAACGCACTCTTTCATAGCATCCTCGTCTCAGGTGCGACCGCAACGGTTACCGTTCTGCTCGGTTTCGTGCTCGCCTATGCGGCGCGCACGGGGCATTCTCGGGTGAGCGACATCGCCGGGCGGCTCGCCTCCTTCGGCTATGGCGTGCCCGGCACTGTTCTTGCGATCGGCGTGCTCTTCCCGCTGGCCGCTCTCGACAACATTATCGATGCCGGCATGCGCGATACGTTCGGTATCTCCACCGGGTTGATGATGACCGGCACCGGCTTTGCGATCATCTACGCATGCAGCGTGCGCTTCCTCACCATGGCCGAGGGCTCGCTCGAAGCGGGTTTCCAGAAGCTTTCGCCGCATCTCGACATGGCGGCGCGCGCGCTCGGCCGGACCGGCGGCCAGACTTTGCGCACCGTGCTTTTGCCAATGATGCGGCCGGCGGTACTGACCGCCGCTCTCCTCGTCTTCATCGAGACGATGAAGGAGCTTTCGGCAACTATCATGCTCAGACCGTTCAACTTCAACACGCTCGCCACGCTCGTCTACGAAGACGCGTCTCGGGCCAAGGTCGAAGACGCTTCGGTCGCCGCGATGATCATCGTCGTCGCCGGCATGATCCCGGTCATCCTCGTGTCGCGGTCGCTCGAACGCCGCTCCTGAGTCCCGTTCAGCAGGGCCTGACGGGCGAGAAACGCATAAAAAAAAGGTGGCTGGGAGGCCACCTCGATAGTTGAATGCTAAACCAACAATCGCTCGAGAAGTAACGACGTCATGTCCGCGACGGCATCTCTGCCGAACGCCGATCCAACATCGATCGGCCTCAAGTTGGCATGACCATGCGCCCCCAATCCTTAACAAGACCTTACCCGCCGGATCCGCAATTTTAGGGATTTTTCAGCAAGTCTGAAGCCTTGGTTAATTCCAATCACGCGAATCCGTTAACGCGCCCTCAATTTTTAAGGGCATCCAGTCCGGCGTAAAGATCAAGCGCCTCAGGGTTGGCGAGCGCCTCCTTGTTCTTCACCGGACGGCCGTGCACGACATCGCGGACCGCGAGTTCGACGATCTTGCCGGACTTCGTGCGCGGGATATCGGCGACCGCGATCACCTTTGCCGGCACGTGGCGCGGCGAGGCGCCGACGCGGATGCGGTTCTTGATCGCCTTCGTCAGGTCGTCGGTCAGGGCGACGCCGGCGGCGAGACGAACGAAGAGAACGACGCGCACGTCGTCTTCCCAGTCCTGCCCGATGCAGAGCGCCTCTGCGACCTCCTCCATCTGCTCGACCTGATTGTAGATCTCTGCCGTGCCGATGCGCACCCCACCGGGATTCAGCGTCGCGTCCGACCGGCCGTGGATGATGATACCGCCGTGTTCGGTCCATTCGGCGAAGTCGCCATGGCACCAGACATTGTCAAAGCGCTCGAAATAGGCGGCGCGATACTTGGCGCCCTCGGGATCGTTCCAGAACATCACCGGCATCGACGGGAATGCCTTGGTGCAAACGAGTTCCCCCTTCTCACCGCGCACCGATTGCCCCTCGTCGTTCCAGACGTCGATCGCCAAGCCAAGACCCGGCCCCTGGATCTCGCCGCGCCAGACGGGCTTCAGCGGGTTGCCGAGAACGAAGCAGGAAACGATGTCGGTCCCGCCCGAGATCGACGCAAGCTGAACGTCAGACTTGATGCCTTCGTAGACGAAGGAGAAGCCCTCCGGCGACAGCGGCGAACCGGTCGAGGTCAACAGCCGAAGGGTGGAAAGATCATGCGTGTTGGCCGGTACGAAGCCGCCCTTGCGCACGGCGTCTATGTATTTCGCCGAGGTGCCGAACACCGCGAACGTCTCGGCTGCGGCATAGTCGAAGAGCACGTTGCCGTCGGGATAGAAGGGCGAGCCGTCGAACAGGCAGAGGGTCGCGCCGACGGCCAATCCGGAAACCAGCCAGTTCCACATCATCCAGCCGCAGGTGGTGAAATAGAAGAGCTTTTCGCCGCGGCGAAGGCCGCAGTGGAAACGATGCTCCTTCAGATGCTGCAGCAGGGTGCCACCGGCCGAATGCACGATGCATTTGGGAACGCCCGTCGTGCCCGAGGAAAACAGCACGTAGAGCGGATGGCTGAAGGGCAAGCGTTCGAAGGTCAGGGTTGTTGCCGCAAACGGCGCGATGAAATCGGCAAGGGTTGCGCCACCCTCGATCGAGGCCGCCAGCGCGGCGCTGTCGCCGGCATAGGGAACGATCAGCGCCGGCACGCCAAGGGCCTTGGAGACCGCGCGAACCTTCACATCGACGTCCTGGCCCCTGCCGTTGTACCAATAGCCGTCGCAGGCAATGAACAGCTTCGGCGTGATCTGGCCGAAACGATCGAGGACGCCCTGCTCGCCGAAATCGGGAGAACAGGACGACCAGATCGCGCCGATCGAGGCGGTCGCCAGCATCAAGGCGATCGTTTCGGGCATGTTCGGCATCATAGCCGCAACGCGATCGCCGGGGCCGATACCCTGAGCCTTCAGCGCCTGCTGCAGGCGCGACACGAGCGCGCGAAGCTCGTCCCACGACAGGCGATACTCGACCTTGTCTTCACCGCGGAAGACGAGCGCGTCGCCGTCGCCGGTTTCGCGAAGAAGGTTCTCCGCAAAGTTCAGCTTCGCGTCGGGGAAGAAGCGAGCATCGAGCATGCGGTCGCCGTTGAGGAGGGCTGTTGCGCCGCGTTCGCCGATGACGCCGCAGTGCTCCCAAACCGCGGTCCAGAAGTCGCCGCGCTCGGCCACCGACCAGGCGTGGAAGGCATCGTAATCCGCAAAGGTTCTGCCGAAGCGTTTGCTGCTCCAGGCGATGAATTCGGCCATGGGGCTATGCGCAAGGATTTCCGGACCTGGAACCCACAACGGCTGCTCTGCGTGCATGCTTTCCTCCACTCCTGCTCCATGCCCTCTATACCATGCTGCATCGCAAAATAAACAGCACCGGAAAGCGCCTCGTCATCGCGTGGACGACATTTACCTGTCTGTTGCCTGTCCGTCGCATTTGATTTCTGAGGACCGAAGGCCTATCCAAGCTCACGTGACCCAAGCGACGGCGACCAGGCGGACATGAGACGTAAATTTCTGCATATGATGCGCGACGTACGCCTGTTGTCGCGGCTGCGGCGCCGCCATTTCCTGTGGCCGGCCGCGATCGGCGTCGGGCTTGCAGCCGGCTACAACGCCGTCCTGCCTCTGGTGATTTCGACGACGAACGTGCGTCCGACCGTGGAGCATATGCTGGACGCCTGGTCCGGCGGAAAGAGCCGGATATCGGGCAATCCCGAGATCAGCTTCTGGCCGGAACCGACTTTAACGCTCCGCTCGGCGACGATCGAAACTACGGATGGATCGTCCCGCAAGCTCGCGCATATCGGCAGCATCACCGCGACATTCAGCCTGTTTTCAGCGATCGACGGCACGCCGGCGCTGGACGATATCCGGCTGATCGAGCCCGTCGTCACGCTCGAGCGGCGCACGGACGGCACACTCAACTGGCAGCGGCCGCACTGGCTGAGTACCCCGGACACACAGGCTGCCGAGAAGGATACGCCGTTCGGCGATGTCACCGTCGAAAACGGCCGCCTGCAGATCATCGACCTCGTCACCAACCAGACCCGGGAATTTTCCGGCATATCCGGAACCGTCTCCTGGCCTTCGTTCACCAAGCAGCTCAGCGCCCGGCTTTCGGGAAGCCTTGGCGGACAGACGGTGGCCTGGACGCTCGAATGCAACGAACCGCTGATGCTGCTGACCGGCCACGATGCGGCGCTCAAGACGTCGCTATCCTCGGCGGCGCTCAGTCTCTCGTTCGAAGGCAACGGCAATCTCTCCCCTGCACCGACTGCCGCGGGGCGGCTGCAGGTTTCGACGGCCTCGCTGCAGGCCCTTGCCGCCTGGTACAAAGGCAAGGCGGCGGGCGCATTGCCGGACAGCGGCTTCAGCCTCAGCGCCAACGTCACCAGCGGTAAGGCCTCGCTGAAGCTCGACGAGCTTCAGCTGACGCTCGGCGGTGCCAACGCGACCGGCATCCTCGACATCTCCACGCCGATCGACGATACCCACCGCGTCGAAGGCACGCTCGCCTTCGACCGCATCGATCTCAATGGGCTGCAGCCGTTCATCGACCCGCTGGAGCCGGACGAACTCACACAACAACTCGGCGACGCGTTCGCGCGCAGCTGGCGTGCCGATGTGCGGCTGTCGGCGCAGGAGGCACTGGTAGGCCCGCTACGGCTCGAAGATCTCGCCGCCGGCGTCATCATCGATCACGGGCGCGCCTCCATCGACGTCGCCGACAGCACCTATGCCAATGGCCGGCTCAGCGGGCGGCTCGCCGCTTCGGAAGAGGGGCTGGCCGGCGGTGGTCGGCTGGAACTGGTGCTGAAGAATGCCGACCTTGCCGCCGCCCTTGCTGACTTCGGTTTCACCGGCCCGGTTCCGACCGGCCGGGGCAATGTCAATCTGGACCTTACGACGGAACACCCGTTCTGGCGCGCGCAGGTGGCCGAGGCTTCCGGCCGCATCAGGCTTTCGCTCGCCAACGGCAACCTCACCGGCTTCGACGCAAATGCCTTTGCGAACCTTGTCCGGGCCGGCGAATTCTTTTCGCTGGCGCAGGCGAGCGACGGCAACTTCGCCTTCCAGACGGCGGATATCGAAGCCAGCTTCGGGGAAGGGTCGGCGCGGCTGAACCGAGCGCTCTTTGCCGGCCAGACCGGCAATCTCTCGGTCAACGGCGTCATTCCCTACCGCAGCGGCAGCCTGGCGCTCGCAGGCACGTACACCGACACATTGAATGCCGGGCAAAGGCTGCGTTTCTTCGTCGGCGGTTCCTGGCCGAACGCAGTGATCTCACCCCTGTCGGTTCTTGGCGAACCCAACTGACAACGGCCGGCGTCAGAGACACCAGCCGTCGGTTCGTGGCGGACAATCCGCGTCACGCTAGTCTCGAATTCGCACCGTTCAGGACTGGGCGAAGGCCGCCCGCTCGTCCCGTTCGCGCTGCGCCTCGCGCTGCTTGGTGACGATCGAGGCAACGACCACCCCGATGGCGACGACACCGATGAGGATGGTGCAGATCGCGTTGATTTCCGGCGTCACGCCCAGCCGCACCTGGCTGTAGATCTTCATCGGCAGCGTGGTGGCGCCCGGTCCCGTGGTGAAACTCGAGATCACCAGATCGTCCAGCGACAGCGTGAAGGCGAGGACCCAGCCGGAAAACACCGCGGGCGCGATGACCGGAAGGGTGATCGAGAAGAAGGTCGTGACCGGCGTGGCGCCGAGATCGAGGGCTGCCTCTTCGATCGACCGGTCGAAGCTGAGCAACCGCGACTGCACCACCACGGCAACGAAGCACATGGTGAAGGTGATGTGCGCCAGCGTGATCGTCCAGAAGCCGCGGTCGAGACCGATGGCAACGAACAACAACAGCAGCGACAGGCCGGTGATCACCTCGGGCATGACGAGCGGTGCATAGACCATGCCGGAAAACAGCATGCGGCCACGGAAGCGCGTGTAGCGGACGAGCGCCAAAGCCGCGAGCGTACCGAGCACGGTGGCGAAGGTCGCCGAGATCAGCGCGACGCGGATCGTCACCCAGGCGGCATCGAGCAGCGCCTGGTTATGCCAGAGCTGCGTGTACCACTTGGTCGAAAAGCCCGCCCAGACGGTGACGAGCTTCGATTCGTTGAAGGAGAAGATCACCAGAAGCACGATCGGCAGGTAGAGAAAGCCGAAACCGAGCACGATCGAGGCGATGTTGAAGCGTGACCAGTTGCCCATGTCCTACCTCCCCTCGCTGTCGGCTTTGGCCTGGGCGTTCTGGAAGTAGACGATCGGCAACACCAGGATCAGAAGCAGGATCGTCGCCACGGCCGAAGAGACCGGCCAGTCGCGGTTGGCGTTGAACTCGTTCCAGAGCGTCTTGCCGATCATCAGCGTTTCCGAACCGCCAAGCAGGTCGGGGATAACGAATTCGCCGACGGCTGGGATGAAGACCAGCAGGCAGCCGGCGACGACGCCCGCCAGCGACAGCGGGAACGTCACGCGCCAGAAGGCGGTAAACGGCGTGCAGCCGAGGTCGAGCGCGGCCTCCGTCAGGGTGTGATCCATCTTCTCAAGCGACGAATAGATCGGCAGCACCATGAAGGGCAAATAGGAATAGACGATGCCGATATAGATCGCCCAATTGGTGTTGAGGATGATCAGCGGTTGGTCGATGACGTTGATGCTCATCAGGAACTGGTTGAGCAGCCCCTCGGGTTTGAGGATCGCGATCCAGGCGTAGACGCGGATCAGGAAGCTCGTCCAGAAGGGCAGGATCACCAGCATCAGCAGCGTCGGGCGAATGGTCTTCGGCGCTTTCGCCATACCGTAGGCAACCGGATAGGCGATCAGCAGCGTCAGCACGGTCGAGACGCCCGCGATGATGACGCTCGACACATAGGCGTTGAAGTAGAGGACGTCTTCCGTCAGCCAGACGTAGTTGTCGAAGGAGAATTCCCGCGCCTTTTCAAGGATGCCGGACAGGCCGCCGAAGAGATCGAAGACCGGCGTATAGGGCGGCATGGCCACCGCCGTCTGCGACAGCGAGATGCGGAAGACGATGAAGAAGGGGATCAGGAAGAAGAACAGCAGCCAGGCATAGGGGATGATGATGACGAGGCGGCTGAAGAGGGCGGATGCGACACGGGTCATGGCCTCAATCCTTCAGAACGACGCCGGCGTCTTCGCCGAAGGAAACCCAGACCTCCTGGTCGTAGCCGAGCGGATCCTCGACCGCGCGCACCGCGTTGAGCGACGAGGCCTTGATCACGCGTCCGTCCTTCAGGCGCACGTGGAAGACGGTCATGTCGCCGAGATAACCGATGTCCCAGATTTCGCCCTGAACGGTGTTGACCGGCGCGTGCGCCGGCGGCTGGCGGCTGACGCGGATCTTTTCCGGGCGGACGGCGACGGCGGACTTGCCGCCGGCAGCCGGCGTCTCGGGCGATGCCATGCGGATCGGGAAACCGTTGGTGCCCTCAAGGCGCACATAGCCGCCCTCGGCGCCGGAAACAGCGCCCTCGAAAATGTTGACGTCGCCGATGAAGTCCGCGACGAAACGGGAGTTCGGCGCCTCGTAGATTTCGGCAGGCGTCGCCACCTGAATGACCTTGCCGTGGCTCATCACCGCGATGCGGTCGGCCATGGTCATTGCCTCTTCCTGGTCGTGGGTGACGACGACGAAGGTGAGACCGAGTTCCTGCTGCAGATCCATCAGTTCGAACTGGGTCTCCTCGCGCAGCTTCTTGTCGAGCGCGCCGAGCGGTTCGTCGAGGAGCAGCACCTTCGGCCGCTTGGCAAGTGAGCGGGCAAGCGCGACACGCTGGCGCTGACCGCCCGAAAGCTGGTGCGGCTTGCGCTGGGAGAACTTTTCGAGCTTCACCAGCTTCAACATCTGGGCGACGCGCTCGGCAATATCCGCCTTCGGCATGCCATCCTGCTTCAGGCCGAAGGCGATGTTCTTCTCCACGTTCATATGCGGGAAGAGCGCGTAGGACTGGAACATCATGTTGACCGGACGCCTGTAGGGCGGAATGCCGGCCAAGCTCTGTCCGTCGAGAATGATCTCGCCCGACGTCGGCTGTTCGAAGCCGGCGAGCATGCGCAGAAGCGTCGACTTTCCGCAGCCGGACGCACCGAGCAGCGCAAAGAACTCGCGCGTATAAATATCCAGCGAAAGGTCGTCGACGGCGGTGAAATCGCCGAACCGCTTGGTCACGTTCTTGAAGGAAATGAATGGCTTGGAAGCGGGATCCGCCCAAGGGGCAAAGGACCGCCGGATACTGCCGAGAGACTTCATCATCTATCCCCGAATGATACAGCCGATGGGCACTCTCGTTTTCCCCGGTGCCCCCTTAAGAAAATTGCCCGGATTTTGAGGTCCGGGCAATTCGTTTTCCGCTCTTACTGGCCGGTTACGACCTTTGTCCAGAGTCGGGTCAATACCCTCTGCTCTTTCGCCTCGAAGGGCGTCACCGTGAACAGTTTCTGCATCACCTCTTCCGTCGGGTAGATGGCGGTATCTTCCATGACGGCCTTGTCGAGGAACTGCTGCGAGGCCTTGTTGCCGTTGGCGTAGAAGACATAGTTCGATGCCTTGGCGACGACCTCGGGCTTCATCATGTAATTGAGGAAGGCGTGCGCCTCCTCGACGTGCGGTGCATCAGCCGGGATCGCAAGCATGTCGAACCACATCTGCGCGCCCTGGGACGGGATCGCGTAGTCGACGGTCACACCAGCCTTGGCTTCGGCCGCACGGTCGCGAGCCTGGAAGACGTCGCCGGAAAAGCCGATTGCAAGGCAGATGTCGCCGTTGGCGAGCGCGTTGATGTATTCCGAGGAATGGAACTTGCGCACATTGGGGCGGATGCTCGCCAGCAGCTCAGCCGCCTTTTCGAGATCGGCCGCCTCGTGGCTATCCGGGTTGAGGCCGAGATAGGCGAGCGCCGAAGGCATCACGTCGGTCGGGGAATCGAGGATGTGGATGCCGCAATCCTTGAACTTCGCCGCCAGTTCCGGCTTGAAGATGACGTCCCAGTTGGGCTTCTCGTCCGTACCGAGGATCGCCTTCATCTTGTCGACATTGTAGCCGATGCCAGTGGTGCCCCACATGTAGTCGATGGCATAGTCGTTGCCCGGATCGTACTTGGCCGTACGCTCCATGATCACGTCCCACATATTGGAAAGGTTCGGCAGCTTCGACTTGTCGAGCTTCTGGAACACGCCCGCGGCGATCTGCCGCTGCAGGAAGGTTGCCGTCGGCACCACCACGTCGTAGCCGGAGCCACCTGCAAGCAGCTTCGTCTCCAGGATCTCGTTGGAATCGAAGACGTCGTAGACGACCTTGATGCCGGTCTCCTTGGTGAAATCTTCCAGAATGCTGCTGTCGATATAGTCCGACCAGTTGTAGACGTTGACCACGCGCTCCTGCGCCGAGGCCAGCATGGTCGAGCCGGCCAGAACGGCTGCCGCCAGGGTTGTGACGATGAGCTTGGACATACAACTCCCCTCTTGGTTTTTTCGTATCGGGCCCGGCACGCCGGGACACCGTCCAATCCGCTTCGTTCAGGCCGGAGGTTAGGCATCTTTCTCGATAACCTCAAGCGCTTTCGTGCCGATAAGAAGCGCCGCCCTGTGGGCTCATCAGTTTCACAAGTCGAAGAAAAACGGGCACTTATGGCGCCTTGCTTTCAGCCTGTCGCCTTCGACCCGGCCGCGGCGGCACCGTTAACCATAGCTTTGCCGCCTCTGTACGGACCGCCATTTACGATTGATTAACCATGATCGCCATGCGATTTTCCCGACAGTTGCGGTTCAGGATCTCAGGTGTCGTCATGGGTGAGCAGATCGTCGGCGGGAAAAGCCGCAGGATCGATCCGAAGCAGTTGAAGCGCCTGTCGGTGCTCGAGCCGCAAAAGGCCCTTGCGGCAATCGCATTCGACTGGGCGATGATCGCAGCAGCCATCGCCATCAGCGAGTATTTCGGCAATGTCTTCGTCTACCTGATTGCCGTGGTGCTGATCGCCGGACGCATGCATGCGCTCGGCTGCATGATCCACGAGGCGGCACACTATCGCATCATCCGCAACCGGAAACTCAGCGACTGGATGAGCGACCTGCTGCTCGCCTGGCCGGTGCTGGCCACGGTCGATGGCTACCGCCAAAACCATCTCGCCCACCATCAGCACGCCAATAGCGACGAGGATCCGGACTGGACAGCGAAGCTCGGCATGCCGCAATTCACCTTTCCGCAAAAGGTTGCGCGCGGCGTCACGCAATTGCTCGGTTACCTCTTCGCGGTCAATTCGCTGCGCGACATGCTGCATATGGCCAAACGCATGGGCAAGAACGACCGTTCAACGCTGCAGTACAAGCTGCTGCGCGTCGGCTTCTACGTCGCCGCCGCCGCGATCTTCACGCTCTTCGGCATCTGGCGGGAAGTGGCGCTCTACTGGGTGGTGCCGTTCCTCACCTTCTTCTGCCTGTTCCTTTATATACGCAGCGTCGCCGAGCATTTCGGCAGCATGGACTATAGCGACGAACTGACGAGCTCACGCACCGTCTATCCGCACGCCTGGGAGAAGCTGTTCTTCGCGCCCCACAACATCAACTACCACCTGGAGCACCATCTGTATCCCGGTGTGCCGTTCTACAATCTACCGGAGCTGCACGCGATCCTGATGCGCAACAAGGCCTATGCGGACACGGCCCATATCACCCGCGGCTATACTACCGGGCTACCGGCGGAATGCTTTGCCGCGAATGCGCCGCTTCTGCCCAACCAGCACCCCGTCAGCTACTGAAAATCGAAAACGCTGAGCCCGGTCGCCATCTCATCAAGTCCGAGCGGCCGGGTAACGGGCGGCTCGGCCCGCGCCAGGCAGCCCTGGCGCTCGCAGAGCCGACAGCCGGCACCGATTTCGACCGCCGGCAGCAGCACCGAACCGTAGACGGTCTCGTCGGCAACCGAAGCTTCGCAGCCTAGAAGCAGGGCTGTGCGCCGGACGCGCTCGTGGAACGCCGCCTGCGGACCCTCCAGCGTGCGTGCGATGGTCAAGAACGCAGCGCCGTCGGGCATCTCGACACGATCGACCAGAAGCTGGCCCGGCACTGAGAAGGCGGCATGGATGTTGAGCTTGGGACAGCCACCGCCGAACTTTGCCTGAGGGAAGCCCGATGCGCCCGCCCTCCGCAAGCGGTGGCCGGCATTGTCGATCTCCATCAGGAAGAATGGCAACCCTTGGGCGCCCGGCCGTTGCAGCATGGTCAGCCGGTTGGCCGCCTGTTCGAAGGAGACCTGGAAACGGGCGCGCAGGACATCGATGTCGTACTTCGCCCGTTGTGCGGCGGCTAGGAACGCAGCATAGGGCATCATCAGCGCATGCGCGCCATAGCGCGCCAGCTCGAAGCGAGCGATACGGCGTGCCTCCGCGGTCGAAAGCCGTAGCGCCCCAAGCTCGGCCGTGATCGCCTCGTGGCAGGCAATCGACACGGCCTCCATCGCGATCTCGCGCAACTGGTCGTAGGGCGACAGCCGCTCGGAAACGAAGAGACGCATGGAGTGCCTGTCGAAGCGACGGCGCAGGTTCGGCATGGCATGGACCGGCAGGCTGCGCACGACGAGGCCATGCTCCTTCTTCAGCCAGGCCTTGAGCGCGCCGATGAGATCATCACCCGGCGAGAGCGCCTCGTGGAAGGCTTCCGCCGCCGCCTCGATGCCGGCAAAATAATTCGGCCGCCCCTCGAAGGTCTCGCGTACCTCGTCCATCGGCAACCGTGTGCCCGAAAGCGCCTCCATGTGCCCCTGCCCCGCCAGGAGGTCAGCCAAGTCTTTGAGGCGCGCTGCCTGCTCGCGATAGGCGCGATAGAGCTTGACGACGCCGCCGGCAGCATTGGGGGCCGCTTCCGCCACCTCGATCAGCTCCTGCTCTCCCGGCAGCTCGGCCGACAGCAGCGGATCGGCGAAAACCTCGCGCAATTGCGTGAGGCTGCCGCCGGTTTCGCCCTGCAACTCGTCGAGGTCGACCTTGTAGACCGAGGCAAGCTTCAAAAGCAGCTGCACCGTCAGCGGCCGCTGGTTGCGCTCGATCAGATTGAGATAGGACGGCGAGATACCGAGGGCCTCGGCCATGGCCGTCTGCGTCAGCGACAGGCCGTTACGAATGCGCCTGACCCGCGGGCCGGCAAAGATCTTGTTCTCGGCCATTTGTAACTACCTTTACAATCCGCTCAACGCAGGCGCTTTACATTTTTTACAAATTTACTTCGCCGCCCTGTCAAAGGCAAGACAAGATAACCCTTTTGATCTCTGCAAACCACCGTTTCCAATAGCCGAATACTGCAGCGCAATGTAAAAACTGTCACATGAACTCGAAACACAAGTCGCCATACGACAAAAGTCGAATGGGTGTTTGATTTTGACAGGAGGAAGTAATGACTGATTTTTACAAGCTCGTTCCCAGCGCACCGCAAGGCCGC
Source organism: Ensifer sp. Root954 (assembly GCF_001429005.1). NCBI lineage: Bacteria > Pseudomonadati > Pseudomonadota > Alphaproteobacteria > Hyphomicrobiales > Rhizobiaceae > Ensifer > Ensifer sp. Root954. The sequence goes on along the minus strand of NZ_LMJM01000023.1, from coordinate 52,777 downwards.
TTCGATGGCGTCGATCGCCCCTATACCGCAGAGACCGTGAAGCGGCTGCGCGGGTCGGTCGAGATCCGCTATTCGCTGGCCGAAATGGGCGCGAACCGCTTGTGGAAACTCATTCACGAAGACGACTTCGTCAACGCGCTCGGCGCACTTTCGGGCAACCAGGCCATGCAGATGGTGCGCGCCGGCCTGAAGGCGATCTACCTCTCCGGCTGGCAGGTCGCAGCCGATGCCAACACCGCTTCGGCCATGTATCCGGACCAGTCGCTTTATCCGGCCAATGCCGCGCCTGAGCTTGCCAAGCGCATCAATCGCACGCTGCAGCGCGCCGACCAGATCGAGACCTCAGAAGGCAAGGGCCTTTCGGTTGACACCTGGTTCGCACCGATCGTCGCCGATGCCGAAGCCGGTTTCGGCGGCCCGCTCAACGCCTTCGAGATCATGAAGGCCTTCATCGAGGCGGGCGCTGCCGGCGTCCACTACGAGGACCAGCTTGCTTCGGAGAAGAAGTGCGGCCATCTCGGCGGCAAGGTGCTGATCCCGACGGCAGCCCATATCCGCAACCTGAACGCGGCACGGCTTGCCGCCGACGTCATGGGCACGCCGACGCTGGTCATCGCCCGTACCGATGCGGAAGCGGCAAAACTGCTCACCTCCGACATCGACGAGCGCGATCGCCCCTTCGTCGACTACGATGCCGGCCGCACGGTCGAAGGCTTCTACCAGGTGAAGAACGGGCTTGAGCCCTGCATTGCCCGCGCCATCGCCTATGCGCCGCATTGCGACCTGATCTGGTGTGAGACCTCCAAGCCGGACCTGGAACAGGCCCGCAAGTTCGCCGAGGGCGTGCACAAGGCGCATCCGGGCAAGCTGCTCGCCTACAATTGCTCGCCGTCGTTCAACTGGAAAAAGAACCTCGACGACGCGACGATCGCCAAGTTCCAGCGAGAGCTGGGCGCGATGGGTTACAAGTTCCAGTTCATCACGCTCGCCGGCTTCCACCAGCTGAACTTCGGCATGTTCGAACTGGCGCGCGGCTACAAGGCACGGCAGATGGCCGCCTATTCGGAGCTGCAGGAGGCGGAATTCGCCGCCGAGGTCAACGGCTACACCGCGACCAAGCATCAACGCGAAGTCGGCACCGGCTACTTCGACGCCGTCTCGATGGCGATCACCGGCGGCCAGTCCTCGACAACAGCCATGAAGGAATCGACCGAGCACGATCAGTTCCGCCCGGCCGCAGAGTGAAAGCCCGGCGGGAGCGTGGCAATCCCTGCCCGCTGCGCTCCTGCCGACCCCTCGTAAGTGAAATGGATGCGGGCGGAAAACCGCAAGCACCTCCAGCCTCGAACCTCAAGGAGAAGTCCAATGACAGTCCAGACACGCGTCAAGGAACGGGCCGAGGAACAGTCTTCGGCGATGACCCCGGACCAGCAGGCGGCAATCCGCATGGTCGCCAACGACCTGCACCGCCTCAACCAGTCCGTCATGAAGGCCGTCGATGCCGGCGTTTCGGTCGAGCTCGTGCGCTCCGCCCGCCACCACGGCGGCGAAGGCAACTGGGGCGACCTGCTGATCCCGGTTATCGTCACCCAGGGCCGGCCATGATGCTCGCCACAACGCTGTTCGCGGCGATCCTGCTGTCGCCGCTAGCGCTCCGCCACACAGCTGTGGCCGCGAGCGTGAGAGCAACCAAAAGTTGATTTCACCGAAACCGGTTGAAAGTGGGAGAAATTGGAATAGCCGGCTCTTTGCCGGCTATTCTGCGTTGTCAGGATGGCAGCGCACGCAACGAATGCTTGTCTCCGCTATTTCAGGTTGATCGAACCCGTGATGCCTGACTATATTAGTCATACCTGTCTTAGACAAAGGCACGCATGTATCGTTCGACGAAACCTGCAGATACCGCCGAACTGACGGAGCTGATCTACGGCGCCGCCTTTGGCGATTGCGGCTGGCAGGATTTTCTCGACCGGCTGACGACGACCATGCCCGATGGATGCTCTGCGCTCCACTATCATGACCTCACAGCGCCAGCGTCGTGCGTGCCCTATGTCTCCGGCTTTACCTCTGATGCCATCGACCAGTTCAACGATCACTTCGCGGCGATCAATCCCTGGATACCGAAATCGGTTCTCGTGCCGGTGGGCCGCGGTCTCTCCGGCGAGCATATCGTCTCGCGCTCGGAGCTGATGAAATCGGAATTCTACAATGACTGGCTGAAGCGCCAGACCGGCAGCGAGACCACCGTCGGCGTGACCATCGTGCGCAGCCCGACGCGGACCCTGCTCGTGTCGACCTGCACCTCGTCGACGAACGCGGAACTCAACCAGCAGGCGGCCGATCAATACACGCTTCTCGCGCCTCACCTGAAGCGCGCCTTCGACTTCCTGCGGCGGCGCGACCTGATGATGGCCGAGCAGCATGAGGGCCGGACCCTGCTCGATACGATCGGCGTCGGCGTGATTTATGTGGGCGGCAATCTGCGCATCCGCTCGATGAACCACAACGCCGAGCGAATGGCGGCGAACGGCTCACCGTTCCGGGTCGCGGTCAACGGCCGCCTGTTCATGGACGAACCGGAAACCAATGCGGCGCTCGAGCTTCTGGCCTCGCCGGTCGGCGCACCGGCACAGCCGCAACTGCGTGTCGTCAGGACCGCGGAGCACGGCGCCTTCCGCATTACCTTGGTGCGGCGAAGTGCCAGCATCTTTACCGAACTTCTCGACGGACCGACTGTGGCGGTTCTGGTCGAGCCTGCGACGTCGCTGCTCGGCGATCTCAGGCACGACCATCTGAAGGACAATTATGGTCTGACCCCCGCCGAAATCCGCATCGCCTGCGGTATCGCCGCCGGCCTGACGCTGAAGGAAATGTCGCAGGCCAACGGCGTCAGCTATGAGACGATCCGGACCCAACTCAAAAGCATCTACGCCAAGACCCGGGTCAACTCGCAGGCGGCACTCGTCAAGCTGCTGATGCGCTGACCCATATACAAAAAGGACCACGGCGGCAGCGTTCCCAGCAGCAGGGTTAGTCCTTGCTTCGCCTCAGCTGCGGCGCGGCCGCTTTCCGGCAAAGATATCCACGTGACTGCGCAACAGCCTGGTCATGCGGTCGACGACCGTTCGTATTTCCTTGCGGTGCCGATCCTCATTGTTCATGACGATCCATTGCCGGTGCCGGAGCGCCGGGATCTCCTCGCCGGCGCGCTCCAGCATCGGATCGAGATCGCCGACGAAACAAGGAAGCACCGCACAGCCGGCGCCGGCGCGGGCGAGATCGAGCAGCGAGCGCGGCCGCGTGACCGTGGCGACGATCCGCCCCTCCCAGCCCCCCTTCATCTGCTCGTGCGGCCAGCGCAGATAGGCGGAGATCGCCTCCTCCTCGCCGACGGCCACCCATCGCGCGCTCGCGCCCGACGGCGCGTTCTTTTGACGATAGGCGGCATAGGCGACGTCGCCGACCGGACTTGCCGCCAGATAGGCCTCCTCGGGCTCGAAGGCGCGGATGCCGATATCGGTCTCGCGATAGGCGAGGCTGGCGCGTGTTTCGCCGACCGTGATCGCGAGGCTGAAGCCGTCCCTTTCGGTGCAGAGCGCCGGAAAGTTCTCCGCCAGCAGCCAGGCGATCCAGGTACCGACGGTGATGCGGACCGTTACGCCCTCACCTTCCTGCCGCCAGCTCTCGACCCGGCGCGCCGCCGATTCCATTTCCTGAAGCTGCTCGAACAGCAGTTCACCATCGCCGGTAAGCTGGTAGCCGGTCTGGCTGCGCAGAAACAGCGCGCGGCCCGTGCGCTCCTCGAGTTCCAGCATCCGCCGGCCAACGGTCGCCGGGCTGGAGCCGAGCGCCTGCGCCGCTCCGGTGAGCCCACCAGCGCGCGCCACGCTCATGAAACAGCGATAGATATCCCAATCCATGTCTTTCATCGGTGAAAAACATAGAGCGATATCCGATGTATGTAAAACTAGTTTTGCTGCATAAAAGAAGTGATGCCCATCAACTAAGGAGCATCACGATGGAAATGATGGCAATGGTCTACATCGCCGACATGGCCCTGAAAACGCGCCGCTGGGACGAGGATTTCGATCCGAAACCGCCCGGCCTTCTACGTCGGACCTTCACAACACTCGCGGCCGCGGTCACCAAGCGACGCAAGAGCAGCCTCTACGCCGATAAAAAAAGCACCGCGAAGCCCTGCGGCCACGCGGTGCAATGTTAGCCCCTGCCCTTGTTATATCGCACGGCACCGGTTGCCGTGCTTTCGGCTGGCGGCGTTGCCTGCCGCCAGCGAAACCGTCTACCGCACGCCTCAGGCCGCCCGGTAGTTGTCGTAGTCTTCCGCCGCCGGCTCCAGCCGGAACTGCTCGACCAGCATCATCAGCGTGTCGGCCTGGTTTGAGAGCGCGCGGCTCGTCGCCGTCGCCTCTTCCACCATCGAGGCGTTCTGCTGCGTCATCTGGTCCATCTGGTTGACTGAGCCGTTGACCTCGTTGAGCGCCACGGCCTGGTCGCGGCTGGCAGTCGCGATCATCTCGACGTGCTGGCTGACCGTGACGATCTGGGCGCTGATCGAGGCCAGCACTTCGCCGGTTTCCTTGACCAGGTGCGAGCCGGCATTGACCTCGTTGGTCGACTTATTGATCAAGCCCTTGATCTCGCGCGCAGCTTCTGCCGAGCGCTGGGCCAGTTCACGCACTTCCTGGGCGACGACGGCAAAGCCCTTTCCGGCTTCACCCGCCCGTGCCGCCTCGATGCCGGCGTTCAGCGCCAGGAGGTTGGTCTGGAAGGCGATGTCGTCGATCACTTCGATGATTTGCTCGATCTGGCGCGAGGCCTCCTCGATGCGTCCCATGGCGGCGATCGCGTTGGTGACGACGGTCGCCGAGCTATCGGCGCTGCGTTTCGTCTGGATCACCGCATGGTTGGCTTCGCCGGCACGCTCGGCCGAGGAACGCACGGTGACGGTGATCTGGTCGACGGCGGCCGCCGTCTCTTCGAGGGAGGCGGCCTGGGCCTCCGTGCGCTTCGACAGCGAATCTGCCGCATGGTGCATGCTGGAGCCGCTCTCCTGGATCGCCTGCGCATTGGCGCGGATCTGGGCGAGCGTGTCCTGCAGGCGGATCAGCGAACCGTTGAAGTCCTGGCGAAGCTGTTCGAGGCGACCATGGAACGGCACGTCGATCTGGCGCGACAGGTCGCCCTGGGCCAGGCGGCCGAGGCCAGCGGCAAGCTCGCTGACAGCGAGATCGATCTGGCGATCGAGCTCGCGCTTTTCCTGGTCGTTACGGCTACGCTCGATTTCGGCGCGGCTGCGCTGCTCCTCGCTTTCCGCTTCGATGCGGACCTTGGAGAGCGCGTTCTCCTTGAACACGCCGAGCGCACGGGCCATGTCGCCGATTTCGTCGCGACGACCGTCGCCATCGATCGTCGTGTCGAGGCGGCCATCGGCGAGACGACGCATCGCCGCGGTGATCTGACCGATCGGCTTCTTCAGCGTCAGCGTCAGCGCGATGCCGGCCAGAAGCGCGATGACGACGCCGGCAACGGTGGCGGCAACCGAGATCTGGTTCGCCTCGTTGCGCTCGGTCCCGGCGGCAACCTTCTGCTGTTCGGCAAATTCGGTGAGATCGGTCCAGATCTGGTTGATCGATTGTCCGGCGGCGTCGAAGTCTGCGGTGCGCTTGACCGTGATTTCGACGAGCGCTGCGGCATCCTTCTTCATCGCGGTCAGGATCGGCATCAGCGTGTCGGCGATCTTGTCGAAGGATGCGCCGTCGCTTGCGACACCGCGAAGCGTCGCCATGTTCTGCTGAACGGCGAGCGACTTGTCGAGCAGCTTCTGGCGATTGCCCTCGTTCGTCTGCCCCATGAAGGTGGCGGCGGAAATCTGGATATCGGTGATCGACGACGACAGCCTGCGGGTAGCGGTCAGAACCGATTCCGTCGTGACGATCTGTTCGTCGAGTTCGGCGAAAATCCGCGTGGCGTCGCGCATCTTGCCGACGGAAGCCGCTTCCAGGCGGAAGCTCGCAGTGCGGAAGCGGTCGACATATTTGGAAATGCCGGCAAGCGTTTCTGGTCCGGCGGGCGCCTGCAGGATCGAGCCGATCTCGCTCGAAGCCGAGGTGATGGTCTCGGTGAGCGACTTTTCGTCCTTCGGCAGCAGGCGGAAGATGTCACGCTCGGTGCGGCCGATCATCGGGAAGCGTTCCTTGACCGCCTTCAGCTTCTCCTCGACGGTGATCGCCTTGCTCACTTCGGTGCCGAACTCGTTGAAGAAGCGGCTTGCGCGCATCAGCTTTTCGGCTTCGCGCAGCATGGTCTTGGCGGCGTTCTCGCTCTTGCGAACGGCGTATTGCAGGCGGTTCGACTCTTCATTGATCTTGGCGCGCTCGATCAGCAAGGCGTCGAGGTTCGAGCTCATTGCCGTGCGCAAGTCCTGCTCGCCAACGTGCAGCGTCCAGAGGCCGCCAATGCGGGCCTCGATGTCGCTGGTCGCCGCGATCGCAGCCTTCAATTCGTCCTGGCCGTTCTGGCCGGTAACCTGTGCAGCGGTATCGGCGAGCACGTCCTTCTGCGCCGAGATCGTCGACTGCACGGCATCACGGGTTTCTTCGGTGGTCGAATGCAGGAAGGCGTTCATGCCTGCATAGACATCCTTGAAGCCGCTCAAGGTCTGCAACACGCTGTTGGAAATCTCCATGCGTCCCTGAAGCAGGCCGGATGCATAGAGGCCGGTGATACCGACGGCACAGATGCTGACGACGAAGGGCAGGATGAAAAACAGCACCTTCGTCTGGATCTTGAAGCGGGCAAGAATTCTATCGATGAACATGGAAAACACCTTGGCTCGCAGCTCGCATTCGCCTCCCCCGACGGCTCACTACGTCTTCGCACTCAACGACAAGGCGTGAATGTGCGAACGATCGAGAGCCACCCGATGCGCAAACAGGCTGATGTTTTTCGAAAAATCATGCGGCGCACACCGCCAGTCCGTCGGCAATCATTGCGGATCCACGGCGCCACTCCTCGGCAACGTGAACCTGACGAAACTCACATCGTCACACTATCTGTTTTGAACGATTAAAATTTGTATAAGCGCGTTCCGCCCGCGACAGAAAATCCGTAGGCGTGCGCGGACGCGTCAAATGCGCCCGAGAGGCGGCCGCTCAGGGCCGATCCCCTGAACTCAGAACCAAAGAGCCGGGAGGGCTGCGAGGGCAGCAACGGCAAAGAATGCAATCAAGGCGAGGCGCGTGAGCACGGCCTTCTGCTGACGGCTTTCATCGGTGCGGGCGATCGCGATGGCGCGGGGACGGCGGCGGATTTGGTTCATGGCATCCTGTCCTTGTCACATTGACCGGCAACGTTCGGTCCGGATGACCCCGCATTGCCTGTCACAGTTATATTGCAGCCATGCCGTGGCGGAAGAAAGTCAAAAAATTAGAAACAGTGTTATTTCCGTTACGCGACAATCCGATCCACCAACTGCCGGCTGTGCCGACAAGGATAAAGGTTCGGCGAGATACATTAACAATCACTGAAGCTCGATCCGCCAAAAGCGGGGAGATCAGGCGTCCTGGCCGGCCGCAAAGCCCGATGCCCAGGCCCATTGGAAATTGTAGCCGCCGAGCCATCCGGTCACATCGACGCACTCACCGACAAAATAGAGCCCCGGCACCGCCTTGGCCTGCATCGTCTTGGAGTCGAGCCCGTTGGTATCGACGCCGCCAAGCGTAACTTCGGCCGTCCGGTAGCCTTCCGAACCGGCTGGCTTGATGGTCCAGGCCTGGATCGAGGTAGCAAGCTGATTGATGGCCTTATCCGAGAGGTCGGCAAGCTGGCGCCCGGTCAGCTTTGCGCCGTCGGCGAAAAACTGTGCCAGCCGCCGCGGCAGGATATCGCCGAGCGCCGTCTGCACCGCCTGTTTGCCGTGGGTGCGGCGGATTTCTTTCAGGATCGCGGCAATGTCGATGTCGGGCATCAGCCTGAGCACGATCTCCTGCCCTTCGCGCCAATAGGAGGATATCTGCAGGATCGCAGGGCCGCTCAGGCCGCGATGGGTGATCAGCACCGCCTCGCGGAACGCCGTCTTGCCGGACCGCGCTTCCGCATCTGCGGCGACGCCGGCCAGTTCCCCGATCGCTTCGAGCTGCGCCGGGTCGAGCGTCAGCGGCACGAGACCGGGCCGCGTTTCAATGAGCCCGAGACCGAACTGCTCGGCGATCCGGTAGGCAAGCCCGGTCGCCCCCATCTTCGGGATCGACTTGCCGCCGCTGGCAACGACCAGCGACTGCGCATCGATCGGCCCCTCGCCCGTCATCACGCGAAAACCGGCGCCATGGCGCTCGACACTCTCGATCGCCGTTTCGAGGCGAAGATCGGCATGCACGTCACGCATTTCGGAAAGCAGCATCTTGATGATGTCTTTCGCCGAATGGTCGCAGAAGAGTTGGCCGAGGGTCTTTTCGTGCCAGGCTATGCCATGCTTTTCGACAAGAGCCAGGAAATCGCGCGGGGTGTAGCGCGCCAGCGCCGACTTTGAGAAATGCGGGTTGGTCGACAGGAAGTTCTTCGGTCCCGCATGGATGTTCGTGAAATTGCAGCGGCCGCCGCCGGAGATGCGGATCTTTTCGCCCGGCGCCTTGGCATGGTCGAGCACGGCCACGCGGCGGCCGCGCTTGCCCGCCTCGATGGCGCACATCATGCCGGCGGCACCGGCGCCAATGATGATCACATCTGTCTTTTCAGCCACGAAACACTCCGCTCGTTTGTCCTTCCATTCCGGGGGCAAAGCAGAAAGTCAATGATCAAGCCCATCTAGCCAATTGCCAATCTGTGGTTATGATGCGCTATCCGAAGCCAAAACCGGTGATTTATGCCCTCCAAGAGAAGTGCTGCCCAACAAACAACGAAAATCAGCAAAACTTCGAAAATACCTCCCGCCCTCCACTCCCTCCGAGGTGTAAAGACCTGGAAGGAAGCCACGGACTGGCTCAAGATCCGCGGCATCGAAGACGTCGAATGCATCACGCCCGATCTTGCCGGCGTTCCGCGCGGCAAGATGATGCCGACCTCGAAGTTCACCTCCAATACCTCGCTGGCGCTGCCGTCCGCCGTCTATCGCCACACGATCTCGGGCGAATATCCAGACGAAACCGGCCAGTTCCGCTACGATTCCCGCGACAGCGACATCAAGCTCGTGCCCGATCTCTCGACCCTTTCGGTCGTGCCCTGGGAGACCGACCCGACGGCGCAGGTGATCTGCGACATCGTCGGCTCGCAGGGCGAACAGATCAGCTACACGCCGCGCAACGTGCTGAAGCGCGTGGTCGATCTCTACAAGCAGAAAGGCTGGAAGCCGGTCGTAGCACCCGAGATCGAATTCTACCTCGTCGCCACCAATGACGATCCGGATTATCCCCTGCATCCACCGAAAGGCCGCTCCGGTCGCTCGATTCTCGGCGGCCAGGGCTATTCGATCGCCGGCATCAACGAATTCGACGAACTGATCGACGACATCTACCACTTCTCGGAGAAGCAGGGTCTCGAGATCGATACGCTGATCCACGAAGAAGGGCCGGCGCAGCTGGAGATCAACCTACGCCATGGCGATCCGATCGAGCTGGCCGACCAGGTGTTCCTGTTCAAGCGCACCATCCGCGAGGCGGCGCTGAAACACGGCATCTACGCCACCTTCATGGCGAAGCCCATGCAGGGCCAGCCGGGCTCGGCGATGCACATTCACCAGTCGGTGGTCGAGATCAACACCGGCCGCAACCTGTTCTCCAACCCGGACGGTTCCGCATCGAAGGAATTCTTCCACTTCATTGGCGGCATGCAGCACTATGTGCCGCGCACGCTTGTGATGATGGCGCCCTATGTGAACTCCTTCCGCCGACTGACGCCCGACATGTCGGCGCCGGTCAACACCGCCTGGGGCTATGACAACCGCACCACCGCCTTCCGCATCCCGGTGTCGGAGCCGGTCGCCCGGCGTATCGAGAACCGGCTGCCGAGTTCAGATGCCAATCCCTATCTGGCGCTCGCGGCCTCGCTTGCCTGCGGTTATCTCGGCATCATCGAACAGCGCGAACCGACGGCGCCGACCGAGGACACGGCCAACGAGGGCGAGATCGACTTGCCCCGCGGCCTGCTCGAAGCCGTGGCGCTGCTGGAATCGGCACCGTCGCTGGCCGAGGTACTGAGCCCGGAGTTCATCGCCATCTATGCCGGCGTCAAACGCGGCGAGTTCGAGACCTTCATGCAGGTCATCAGTCCCTGGGAACGCGAATTCCTGCTTCTCAACGTCTGACCTCAGAGGTTCTCCATGTCCTGGCAAAGCCCGATCTCGCCCGGTTATTCCTGGTATGAGGCGACGGTTCCGGACCGACCGGAGTATCCGGCCATGCCGGGATCGCGGAAAGCCAATGTCGCGATCGTGGGCGGCGGCTATACGGGATTGCAGGCGGCTTACAACCTTGCCAAGCAAGGCGTCGACGTCACCCTGATCGACGCCTGCCGCTTCGGCGACGGCGCCTCTGGTCGCAATGGCGGCCAGTTCGGCACAGGTCAACGCGCGTGGGCGGATGAGACGGAGGAAAGCCTCGGCCATGAGCGGGCGCAGGCGCTGTTCGACATGGCCGAGAACGCCAAGCGTTACGTGCTCGACTTCGCGAACGGGAACGGGATCGACATCGAATTCGTGCCAGGCCAGCTCTCGGTCGGGCACAAGCAAAGCCTCGAAAAAGACTATCGCGACCATGCCGAAGCGATGGCGGCACGCTTCGGCTATCCGCATCTGACTTTCATGGAGCGCGAGGAAACAGCAAGCCGGCTCGGATCGAACCATTACCACTTCGGCATTCGCGATGCCGGCACCGGCCATATCCACCCGATGAAGCTGCTGGTCGGCCTTGCGAAACAGGCGGCGCTTGCCGGCGCCAACCTTTTCGAGCAGACCAAGGCCCTGAAAATCGACCGCCAGGGTGGCGCGATCGTCATTGCCACCGACCGCGGCACCATCACCGCCGACCGCGTTCTCGTCGCCTGCAATGCCTATATCGGCAACCTGGAGCCGGTGAGCGCCAGCCACGTCATGCCGATCCGTTCCTTCATCGGCGCGACGACGGTGCTTTCCGACCACCCAAACGTCATTCCCGGCGGAGAGTCGGTCGACGATTCGCGCTTCGTCGTCCGCTACTTCCGCAAGTCGCGGGATGGGCGGCTGCTGTTCGGCGGCCGCGAAGCCTATACGGCCGATAATCCGCGCGACATCTCCACCCATATCCGCCGGCAGATCAGCGAGATCTACCCGCAGCTCGCCAATGTCGAGATCACCCACGCCTGGGGCGGCTCCGTCGGTATCACCATGCCGCGCACCCCCTTTTGTCGCGAGGTCATCCCGGGCGTCACCTCGATCGGCGGCTATTCCGGCCACGGTGTGATGCTCTCCAACTATTGCGGCAAGCTCTATGCGGATCTGGCACTCGGCCAGGACACCGAGCTCGACCTCTTGAAGGCTCTGAAAATCCCGGCTTTTCCGGGCGGAACCCGGTTCCGCTCCGCCCTTCTCTTCTTCGCGCTTAGCTGGTACGCATTACGCGACAGGTTTTGAAAAACGCTTGCGGCGGCATTTTATTGCGCCGCACTCTAGCGCCTTTAAATCGATTAGATTATATGTGCCCCTGACCTGAACAGATCGAGATATCCCATGAGCAGCCAGATCATCCCCGTCGAACCATTTGACTATGTGGTGTTCGGGGGCACCGGCGATCTTGCGGAGCGCAAGTTGTTGCCGGCGCTCTATCACCGCCAGTTGGAAGGCCAGATCACCGAGCCGACGCGCATCATCGGCGCCTCGCGTGCGGCACTCAGCCATGAGGACTATCGCAAGTTTGCCGTCGATGCTCTGAAGGAACACCTGAAGGCGGAAGAGTACAAGGAAGAGGAAGTCGCGAAGTTCGCTGCACGCCTGTTCTACGTCTCTGTCGACGCCAAGTCCGACCAGGGTTGGGACTCGCTGAAGAAGATCCTCGAAGAGGGCAAGGAGCGCATCCGCGCCTTCTATCTCGCCGTCGGCCCTGCGATCTTCGGCGACATCTCCGAGCGCATCCGCGATCACAAGCTGATCACCAAGAACACCCGCATCGTCGTCGAAAAGCCGATCGGCCGCGACCTCGCCTCTGCGACCGAACTCAACGACACGATCGGCAAGGTTTTCCGCGAAGAGCAGATCTTCCGCATCGACCACTATCTCGGCAAGGAGACGGTGCAGAACCTGATGGCGCTGCGCTTTGCCAACGCGCTCTACGAGCCGCTGTGGAACTCCGCCCATATCGACCACGTGCAGATCACCGTGTCGGAAGCCGTCGGCCTTGAAAACCGCGCCGGCTACTACGACAAGGCCGGCGCGCTGCGCGACATGGTGCAGAACCACATCCTGCAGCTCGTCTGCTTCGTCGCCATGGAAGCGCCGACCTCGATGGACGCCGAAGCGGTTCGCGACGAGAAGCTCAAGGTTCTGCGCGCGCTGAAGCCGATCACCTCGTCGAATGTCGAGCAGGTGACGGTGCGCGGCCAGTACCGCGCCGGCGCTTCGGCCGGTGGCCCGGTCAAGGGCTACCTCGAAGAGCTCGAAGGCGGCGTCTCGAACACCGAAACCTTCGTGGCAATCAAGGCCGAGGTCAGCAACTGGCGCTGGGCCGGCGTGCCCTTCTACATCCGCACCGGCAAGCGCCTTGCCGGCCGCATGTCGGAAATCGTCATCACCTTCAAGCAGATCCCGCATTCGATCTTCGACAACAATGCCGGCCGCATCTCGGCCAACCAGCTGGTCATCCGCCTGCAGCCGAACGAAGGCGTGAAGCAGTCGCTGATGATCAAGGACCCGGGCCCGGGCGGCATGCGCCTGCGCAGCGTCTCGTTGGACATGAGCTTTGCCGAAGCCTTCGCCGTGCGCAATGCCGATGCCTATGAGCGGCTGCTCTTCGACGTCATCCGCAACAACCAGACGCTGTTCGTGCGCCGCGACGAGGTCGAGGCCGCATGGAAGTGGGTCGATCCGATCCTGAAGGCCTGGGAAGAAACCGGGCAGCAGGTTCAGGGCTACACCGCCGGCACCTGGGGTCCGAGCCAGTCAATTGCGCTGATCGAGCGTGACGGCCGGACCTGGAACGACGCGATATAGGTGCGCCGATGACGTCTAAACTTCATACATTCGAAAACGGCGCAGCACTGGCGCAAGGCCTTGCCGATGCGGTCAGCAGCGCTCTTGCTGCCGGTGTCGCCGCACGCGGCTCCGCAAGCATCGCCGTCTCCGGCGGCTCCACGCCCAAGGCATTCTTCCAGGCGCTTTCGAAGAAGGACATCGCCTGGGACAAGGTGACGGTGACGCTGGTCGACGAACGCTTCGTGCCGCCGGAAAGCGACCGCTCCAACCACGGCCTCGTGGCGGCCAACCTGCTTCAGGACAAGGCCGCTGCAGCAACTTTCCTGCCGCTCTACCAGGCGGCCCCGACAGCGGAGGCCGCGGCTGATCTCGCAAGCCGGGAAACGGCGAAGATCGGTGCACCGTTCGACGTGGCGATCCTCGGCATGGGAACGGACGGGCACACCGCATCGTTCTTCCCGGGCGGATCGCAGCTCGCGCGCGCCATCGATCCGGCAACGCCGCGCGGCGTGATCACGATGGAAGCCGAGGGTGCCGGCGAAACCCGGCTGACCTTTACTTTTGCCAGCCTCCAGGATGCGCGGCTTCTGGTGCTGCACATCGAAGGCGAAGGCAAGAAGACGGTTCTCGCCAAGGCCGAAGAAGCCGGCGACGAGAAGGACATGCCGATCCGCGCGATGCTGCGCCGCGCCGCGTCGCCGGTGCAGATTTACTGGGCGCCGTAGATCGGAATGATGTTGGGCCGAACCGGCCCGATAGGAACTTTGGAGACACGTTCAGCCGGTGGCGCGCTCCCGTCGGAATGGACAGGTGTTTCTGAGAAACGCCGGGACGCGGCTTGCGCTCTCCCAAGCTCGCCGCGCTCCGGACGATGACTGGATGAAGATGAGGAGTCTGAAGACTCCGGAACAGGATTTGTCATGTCCGCCGATTCCCGCATTGCCTCGATCACGGCTCGCATCGTCGAGCGCTCGAAACCCCACCGCGAGCCCTATCTCGATCGCGTCCGCCGGGCGGCATCGAGCGGTCCGCATCGCAGCGTGCTCGGCTGCGGCAACCTCGCGCATGGATTTGCGGTCTGTTCCCCCGCCGAGAAGGTAGCGCTTGCGGGCGACCGCGTGGCCAATCTCGGCATCATCACCTCCTACAATGACATGCTTTCGGCGCATCAGCCGTTCGAGACCTATCCGGCGCTGATCCGCCAGGCGGCAAGCGAGGCAGGTGGCGTCGCCCAGGTCGCCGGTGGCGTGCCGGCCATGTGCGACGGCGTCACGCAGGGGCAGCCGGGCATGGAGCTCTCGCTGTTTTCCCGCGACCTGATCGCCATGGCCGCCGGCGTCGGCCTGTCGCACAACATGTTCGATTCCACCGTCTATCTCGGCGTCTGCGACAAGATCGTGCCGGGCCTCGTGATCGCAGCGCTCACCTTCGGCCACCTGCCGGCGATCTTCGTGCCCGCCGGACCAATGACCTCGGGCCTACCGAACGACGAGAAGGCGCGGGTACGCCAGTTGTTCGCCGAAGGCAAGGTCGGCCGCGACGAACTGCTCGAGGCGGAATCGAAGTCCTACCACGGACCGGGAACCTGCACCTTCTACGGCACCGCCAACTCCAACCAGATGCTGATGGAGATCATGGGCTTCCACCTGCCCGGCGCTTCCTTCATCAATCCGGGCACGCCGTTGCGCGACGCGCTGACCAAGGAAGCCGCCAAGCGGGCGCTGGCGATCACCGCCATGGGCAACGAGTTCACCCCGGCGGGCGAAATGATCGACGAGCGCTCGATCGTCAACGGCGTCGTCGGCCTGCATGCGACCGGGGGCTCGACCAACCACACGATGCACCTCGTCGCCATGGCGCGGGCTGCCGGCATCGTGCTCACCTGGCAGGACATTTCAGAGCTCTCGGACATCGTTCCACTGCTGGCCCGCGTCTATCCGAACGGGCTTGCCGACGTGAACCACTTCCACGCTGCCGGCGGCATGGGCTTCCTGATCAGCCAGCTGCTTCGCGCCGGCCTGCTGCATGACGACGTGCGCACCGTCATCGGCCAGGGCCTCGACGCCTACAAGATCGACGTCCGGCTTGGCGCCGACGGCAATGTCGAGCGCGTGCCGACGCCGAAGGAAAGTGCTGATCCGAAGGTGCTTGCGACCATCGATCAGCCGTTCCAGCATTCGGGCGGCCTGAAAATGCTGACCGGCAATCTCGGCAAGGCCGTCATCAAGATCTCTGCCGTCAAGCCGGACCGTCACATCATCGAGGCGCCAGCCAAGATCTTCCACGACCAGGCCGAGCTCAATGCCGCCTTCAAGGCCGGCAAGCTCGAGGGCGACTTCGTCGCCGTCGTGCGCTTCCAGGGCCCGAAGGCCAACGGCATGCCGGAACTGCACAAGCTGACGACCGTGCTCGGCATCCTGCAGGACCGCGGCCAGCGCGTCGCCATCCTGACGGACGGCCGCATGTCCGGCGCCTCCGGCAAGGTGCCGGCGGCAATCCACGTGACGCCGGAGGCCAAGGACGGCGGTCCGATCGCTCGCATCCAGGAAGGCGATATCGTCCGCATCGACGCTGTTGCCGGAACGATCGAGGTGTTGGTCGAAGACATCGCACTCAAGACACGCGTGCCCGCGCATGCGGATCTGTCGGACAACGACTTCGGCATGGGCCGCGAGCTGTTCGCGCCCTTCCGCGCGATCGCGGGTGCGGCTGATCAGGGCGCCAGCGTTCTCTTCCACTGACATAGAAAAGCGCCGCTCCCATTGGGGCGGCGCTTGGTCTTCAAACGATCGTGAAAAGCTCAGGGCAGTGGCCCGGGGAACATGTCGTTGCGCCCGTCATAGCGCTTGATTTCCAGCGTGAAGACATCGACCCCCTCGATGCAGCGCGCATTGATCGAGATCTTGTTATCCGGATAGCCGCTGCGCATGATCGGGGTCGAACAGGTCGGCAGAAATGGTGCCCCTCGTTGACGCCGCGCCAGATGTAGCTCGACAGGCGGCGCTTTTCGGTCAAGAGCTTTACCTTTGCGGCATCCACCTTCCAGTGCAGAAAGCCGGAGCGCCGGCAGGTCGAGCAGTTGCAGTCGACGAGACCACCAAGCTTTTCGTCGACTTCGACGGCGATATCGCCGCAATGGCACGAAAGCCGATAGGGTCGCTGCATGGTTCAGGTCCGAATCCGTTGATTGAGACCACAACCATCCATTGAGCGCGGTGGAGCCGTCAAGCCCAGCATGGCACTCAGCGGTAGATGTCGAGCGTCCGGTTGCGGTGGTTCGGATGGCTGCTGTAGACGAAGATACGATTGAGGTCGCGGTCCGTCAGCATGCGCAGGAAGCGCGCCTCGATGACGTTGTTGGCATGCACCCGCTTCAACAGGCAGCCGACCATCTGGATGCGTGCGCTCGGGATATCCAGGTAGAAATTCTGTGGCAGCTGGTACTGCGTGAGGATGCTGATCAGCGCGCCGCTTTTCGAAAGCTTGATGATTTCGCAGCGACGAGAGCTCAGTTGCGTCATGCCCTTTTCAGTGTATTCGATGCGCGCCTCGTTTCGCGTGTCCTCCATCGGGAAACTGGTCTCCCGATCGTACATGAAGGACTCTTCCTTGTTCAGGAAGTGCTGCAAGACAGGTGCCGCGCCGTTCATCGAAATGCCTTTCCATATCCCCTTTTGATACAGACTAGCGGCAGAGATTTAACAGACGGTTGGTCCGACGACCGGATGAAAAACCGCCCGGCAAAAACCGGGCGGAGCAAGTTCGTGACCAGGAATCTTGGTTACGCAATCCTCAACGCAAAGCCGCTTCGCACGTTTCCTTGGAAGTAGGCCGCAACTCCGGACGGAAAACCGCTTCGCACTTTTCCTGCAATTGCTTCAGACGCGGTAGCTGCGGCCCTCGTCGTTGAAGAGGTGTAGCTTGGCCTTGTCGGCCGTGAAGCGCACCTTGTCGCCGCGGTGAACCGGCAGGATGCCGGGGATCTTGGCGATGATCGGCTCCTTGTCGACGAGACCCTCGATATAGAGCAGGGTCACTTCGCCGAGCGCCTCGACGATCGAGATCGTGCCTTCGAACAGGAAGTCGTCGCCTGTCGAGACCTGCAGGTCTTCCGGGCGAACGCCGAAACTCGCAATCTTGCCGTTCTGCGAGGAGTCGGTCGGGATATCGAGCGTCACGCTCTTGCCGCCGGTCAGCTTCACCGTCGTCTGCGCGCCGGTCGCCGTGATCGTCGAAGGGATGATGTTCATCGCCGGCGAGCCGATGAAGCGCGCGACGAACAGATTGGCCGGACGCTCATAGAGTTCGAGCGGCGGGCCTACCTGCTCGATGTGCCCCTGCGACAGCACGACGATGCGGTCGGCGAGCGTCATTGCCTCCACCTGGTCGTGGGTGACGTAGATCATCGTCGTGCCCGCCATCTGTTCGCTGAGCTTGGCGATCTCGATGCGGGTGGCGACACGAAGGGCCGCGTCGAGGTTCGAGAGCGGCTCGTCGAACAGGAAGACCTTGGGGTCACGGCAGATGGCGCGGCCGATGGCGACGCGCTGTCTCTGCCCGCCGGAGAGCGCCTTCGGCAGACGGTCGAGATACTTGGTCAGCTGCAGGATATCGGCGGCGTTGCGCACGCGACGGTCGATCTCTTCCTTGCTTTCCTTGGCGATCCGCATGCCGAAAGCCATGTTGTCGTAGACGGTCATGTGCGGATAGAGCGCGTAGGACTGGAACACCATGGCGATGCCGCGCTTCGACGGGGGCACGGTGTTGACGCGCTCGCCGTCGATGAACATGTCGCCGCCAGTGATCTCCTCGAGACCGGCGATCATGCGCAGAAGCGTCGATTTTCCACAGCCGGACGGGCCGACGAAAACGATGAACTCGCCCTGCTTGATGTCGAGATTGATGCCGTGAATGACATCGACCGCGCCGTAGGACTTGCGGATATCTTTAAGCAGCAGACCCGTCATTGCACCCTCCTCTTCGGTTCTTCCCGTCTATCTCTGTTGTCATCTGCCTTCACACCAGCCGCGCGAAGTAGGCGCCCCAGGCCGGCAGATGCACCGTTCCGTTCTTGACCTCGGACACGAAGCCGTGCCCTTCCAATGCAGCCACCGGCTCGTTCGGCAGCGTGGCCGCAGCCGGCACGCCGCTCATGTTGAACAGGCAGAAAAGCTTCTCGTTGCCGTGGCTGCGCACGAAAGCAAGCACCGAGCCGTCCGTGCTCAGGAACTCGATCTCGCCCTTGGCAAACGCCGGATACGCCTTGCGGAAATGCAGGAAGCGACGGTAGTGCTCGAGCACCGAGGCCGGATCGCCCTGCTGCGCCGACACGGCGCGCTTGAGGTGTTCCGCCGGCACCGGCAGCCAGGGTTTTGCGCTGCCGAAGCCGCCATTGACCGTGGCACCGTCCCAGACCATCGGTGTGCGGCAACCGTCGCGACCCTTGAAATCCGGCCAGAACTGGATGCCATAGGGATCCTTCAGGTCTTCATAGGCAAGCTCGGCTTCCGACAGCGCCAGTTCCTCGCCCTGATAGATGCAGACCGAGCCGCGCAGCGACATCAGAAGGCTCGCAAGCAGTTTCGCATGAGCGTCGCGATCGGCAACACCCGCTCCCCAGCGGCTGACATGGCGCACGACGTCATGGTTCGAGAAGGCCCAGCAGGCCCAACCTTCTGGCGCCGCCTTCTGGAAGTTTCGGAGAACCTCGGCGACCGTCGCCGGTGTCAGCGGATCCGGCGCCAAGAATTCGAAGGCGTAGCACATCTGCATCTTGTCGCCGCCGGAGGTATATTCGCCGGCGATCTCCAGACCGCGCTGGCTGTCGCCGACTTCGCCGACCGCAGCGATCGCCGGGAACTCGTCCATAACGGCGCGGAGGCGCTTCAGGAACTCGAGGTTCTCCGGCTGGTTCTTGTCGTAGAGATGTTCCTGATAGTTGTAGGGGTTGACCGTGGGTGCTGTCTGGGCGTTGCGGCGCTCCGGCGCCAGCGCCGGATTGTCGCGCAGTTGCTTGTCGTGGAAATAGAAGTTGATGGTGTCGAGGCGGAAGCCGTCGACGCCGCGCTCCAGCCAGAAACGCTCGACGGCCAGCAGTGCATCCTGCACTTCCGGATTGTGCAGGTTGAGGTCCGGCTGCGAGGTCAGAAAGTTGTGCATGTAATATTGCAGGCGCGTCGGATCCCACGCCCAGGCCGAGCCGCCGAAGATCGACAGCCAGTTGTTGGGCGGGGTGCCGTCCGGCCTGGAATCAGCCCAGACGTACCAATCAGCCTTCGCGTTCGTCCGGCTCGACCGACTTTCGACGAACCAGGGATGCTGGTCCGACGTGTGCGAGAGAACAAGGTCGATCATCACCCGGATGCCGAGGCGGTGCGCCTCGGCTATGACCGCGTCGAAGTCGGCAAGGCTGCCGAAGATCGGGTCGACATCGCTATAGTTGGAGACGTCATAACCGAAGTCCTTCATCGGCGAGGTGAAGAACGGCGAAATCCAGATTGCGTCGGCCCCGAGGGCGGCGATATGCGGCAAGCGGGCAACGATGCCCTTGAGGTCACCGATGCCGTCGCCGTTGGAGTCCTGGTAGGAGCGCGGATAGATCTGGTAGATCACCGCGCCGCGCCACCAATCCCGATCGGCCTGCAAAGTGGAAGTGCTCAATTCGGTCATGCTCATTGTCGTCGAAAGTCCTCAGATGTCAGCCGCCCTTGACCGAGCCCGCCAGCAGGCCGCGCACGAGATAGCGCTGCAGGCTGAAGAAGACGATCAGCGGAACGATGATGGTAATGAAGGCGGAGGCCGTCAGGATCTCCCAGTTGCCGCCGCGTGAACCGAGCAAGTTGACGAGCCGGCCGGTCAGAACCAGTTCGTCGGGCCCCGCGCCCAGGAACACGATGGCGACCAGCAGGTCGTTCCAGGTCCACAGGAACTGGAAGATCGCGAAGGAAGCGAGCGCCGGGAAGGACAGAGGCAGGATGATCTTGACGAAGATATCGAAATCGCTGGCGCCATCGACGCGGGCGGATTCCATGATTTCGCGCGGCAGGCCGGCCATGTAGTTGCGAAGCAGATAGATCGCCAGCGGCAGGCCGAAACCGGTATGTGCGAGCCAAATGCCGACATAGGTCTTGGCCGGCACGCCAAAGAAGGCGCCGACGCCGTTATAGAGCTTCAAGAGCGGGATCAGCGACATCTGCAGCGGCACGACGAGGAGGCCGACGACCACGGCGATCAGGATCGCACGGCCCGGAAACGGCATCCAGGCAAGCGCATAGGCCGCGAAGGCGGCGATCATGATCGGGATGATGGTCGCTGGCACGGCGACCGTCAGCGAATTGATGAAGGAGCGGCCGATGCCTTCGGCGCTCAGGACTTCGACATAGTTGTCGAAGGTAAAGCGCGGCGGCGATGATGCGGTGACGAAGACGCGCTGGCCGCGCGATCCCTCCATCTTCTTGTCGGAAACGATCTCGAAGTTGCCGTCGGCCTGAACGGTCAGTTTCTCGCCGTCGTTGAGCTCGGCGGTTTCGCCGGCCCTGAACGCAGTCGGCTCACGGCTGTTGAAGCCGAAGGCGGAGATCTGGCCCGGCTGACCTTCGAGCAAATTGCCGGAGATCACGAACTTGCCGTCGCGCTCCACCTGGCTTTCGGGGCCGGGCGCTCTCACGACGGTGTTCTGCGACGAAGTCGAAAGGGAAGTCCACCAGCCGGAAACGGCGAGCTGGTCCTTGTCGCGCAGCGACGAGATCAGAAGGCCTGCGGTCGGCAGCGTCCACAGTGCGACGATCAGAAAGACCGAGAGGTGGACGACCCACATGAGGGGAGAGCGTGTCGCTGGATTCATCTCAGTGCCCCTTCATTTCCTTGGCCGCATTGCGGATGTTCCAGACCATGATCGGAATGACGAGGATCATGATGACGACGGCGATCGCAGCCCCGCGGCCGAAGTCGCCGCCACCGCGGAACATCCAGTCGAACATGAGGTTGGCGAGCACCTGGCTCTGCCACTGGCCATTGGTCATCGCGAGCACGATATCGAAGACCTTCAGCACCAGGATGGTGATGGTCGTCCAGACGACGGCGATCGTGCCCCAGATCTGCGGCACCATGATCTTGAAGAAGATCTGCCAGCCATTGGCACCGTCGATGACGGCGGCCTCGATCGTTTCCTCCGGAATGCCGCGAAGGGCTGCCGACAGGATGACCATGGCAAAACCCGTCTGGATCCAGACGAGGATCGCCATCAGGAAGAAGTTGTTCCAGAAGGGCAGCGTGATCCAGGCCTGCGGGGCGCCGCCGAAGGCAACGACGATGGCATTCAGCAGGCCGATCTGTTCTGCACCCTCGGGGCGGAAATCATAGATGAACTTCCAGATGACCGCGGCACCGACAAACGAGATCGCCATCGGCATGAAGATCAGGGTCTTGGCGATATTGCCCCACCAGATCCGGTCGGTGAGCGCCGCGATGACGAGACCGAAGAAGGTCGAGAGCGCCGGGACGACGAGCAGCCAGAGGAAGTTGTTGTAAATCGACTGGCGGAATTCGCCGTCGTTGACCATCCAGGCATAGTTGCTGACGCCGACGAAATTCTGACCCGCGCGGTCGTGGAAACTGTACCAGAGCGACATGATCACCGGGTAGATGAGGTAGGTCGCCAGAGCAAAGAGCGCGGGTGCGAGGAACAGCCACGGGCGGATGGCATTGGTGATGCGCAGGTTTCGCGAGGCGACCACACCTGATTTTCCCTTGGACGGGAAGATCAGGTCGAGAACAAGGCTGGTTCCCCAGAAATAGGCAGCGCAGCCGAGCACCCCGGCCAGCATGAACCCCGCAGCAGCGGCTAGCTGATAAAACATGACATGTCCCTCCCCTTGGGTGCACGTCCCCGTGCAGGGCTGGCGATTGTCGCCGTTCTCATTGGGGCGCGCGGCCTCTCAAGGGTTGGGGGCGGAAACGCACGGAGACCGCAACGCTTTTCCTCGTCCCGCCCTGGCAGCGAACCCGGGTCGGCAACGGGCGGCATTTCTGCCGCCCGTCATCTGTTGTTACTTGATGGCGTCCCAAGCCTTCTGCACGCCGTCTGCGACGTCGGCCGACGACTTGCCGCCGACGAAATCGACCATGCCGGTCCAGAACGCACCGGCGCCAATCTTGCCAGGCATCAGGTCCGAACCGTCGAAGCGGAAGGTGGTGGCGTTCAGAAGAATCTCGCCCTGCTTCTTCAGCGGCGGGTTGCCGTAGGTGTCGACGTTGACACTCTTGTAGGGCGTCAGGAAGCTCGTCTGTGCCATCCAGACTTCATGGGCGATCGGGGTCTTCAGGAACTCGATGAAGGCGCGTGCAGCCGGCGTGTCCTTGGTGATCATCGCCAGCGTGCCGGCGCCAAGCACCGGATTGCCGAGCTCCTTCTTGCTCTCGTAAGGCGGCATGTAGAAGAAGTCGGCGTCCTCGCCGATCTTCGTGCCCTCGGGGAAGAAGGACGGGATGAACGACGCCTGGTGGTGCAGGTAGCACTTCGGCGGCGAGGCAAAGAGGCCCTTCGGGCTGTCGCGGAAGTCGGTCGAGGCAACCGCTGCTGCACCGCCATCGACGAACTTGTCGTTCTTGGCGAACCAACCGAACTCGTCGATCGCACCGACGACGGCCGGATCGGTGAACGGGATCTCGTTCTTCACCCACTTGTCGTAGACGTCGGCCGGCTGCGTACGCAGCATCATGTCTTCCACCCAGTCGGTGGCCGGCCAGCCGGTGGCACCACCGGAGCCAAGGCCGATGCACCAGGGCTTGCCGCCATCGGCGGCGATCTTCTCTGTCAGCGCCTTCAGCTCTTCCATGGTCTTCGGCACTTCGTAGCCGGCGTCCTCGAAGTTCTCCGGCGAGTACCAGACGAGCGACTTCACGTCGATCTTGTAGGGGAACGCGAAGAGCGCAGCATTGCCGTCCTTGCCCTTGTAGGTCGACAGATCGACCCAGGACTGACCGGCGGCATAGTTGTCGAGCAGCCACTTCTGGGTTTCGTCGCCGAGCGGCGTCAGGTAGCCCTTGGAGGCGAGATCGGCGATCAGACCCGGCTGCGGGAGGATCGAGATTTCGGAGGGGCTGCCGGCCTGGGTGTCGATGACGATCTGCTGCTCGTAGTTTTCAGACGAGGAGTACTTGATCTCGGCGCCCGTCGCTTCGGTGAAGTAGGCATAGACGCTCTTGAACAGCGCCTCGTCTTCGCCGCGCCAGGGGCCGAAGATCGTCAGCGTCTGGCCCTTGAGGTCGTGGCCCTTCTTGAACTCCTCGAAGCTCGCCCAGTTGAACTTCGTATCTTCGCCCGGCTTGAACTTGAGGTCGGCGGCGCCGGCTGCACCTGCAATCAGGGCAAAGGCGGCCACGCCCAACAGCAATGATCTCTTCACGTTCTTCTCCTCCCAAAGATGAACCCGGATCCCGCCGGGCAGACGACAATGCGCGAAAAATTCAAAGCGCTTTGAGTTCGCTAACAAACCATTGCGACACGCGCGGAGTCAAGAGCTTTCCCATCGCTGTTCTCCATGCGACGTATTTGTGCCCTGCGGTAACGTTTTGCACCGCGCAATAGTTGAATTCCGCTTTGTTGCTCGAAAAACGGATGCTACACAAACCGGAGGGCGCTGGGGCCAAACACCAAAAATCATATGGGTATCCAAAGCGCTTTGAGAGGAATCCCGACCATGGCGGTCAATCTCAAGCAATTGGCGGAGCTGCTCGGCCTGTCACAGACGACGGTCAGCCGGGCGCTGAACGGCTATCCGGAAGTCAACGCCGAAACCCGTCAGCGCGTGCTGCAGGCCGTGCGTGAGACCGGCTACAGGCCGAACCGCGCCGCGCAGCGATTGGCCACCGGCAAGGCCTATTCGATCGGCATGGTCATGCCGATCGCGCCCGGCATCGATTCCGACGTGCATTTCGGCGAGTTTCTGGCAGGGCTGGCGGAAGAGGCGGTCAAGCACGACTTCCACTTCGTGCTCAATCCGAGCGCGCCGGAGGACGAGGAGGTGACCTTCCGGCGCCTGGCGGCCAGCGGCAATGTCGATGCGCTTTTCCTCGCCTATATGCGCGCCAACGACCCGCGCATCGCCATGTTGAAATCGCTCTCGATCCCCTTCGTCGTGCACGGTCGGTCGATCGGCGAAAGCCGCGACTATCCGTTCCTCGACATCGACAATACGAGTGCCTTCTACGACGCGACACGGCTGCTTATACAGCTCGGACACCAGCGGATTGCGCTGATCAACGGGCCGGAATATCTGGCTTTTTCCATTCGCCGGAAAAAAGGCATGCTGCGGGCGCTCGCCGAACACGGCCTTTCGCTCGACGAGGCACTTGTCCAGCATTCGCTGATGACCGACGAGCACGGCTACCGCAGCATGCAGCCCTTCCTGCAGCACGCGCAGCCGCCGACGGCGGTGCTCTGTTCAAGTACGGTGCTGGCGCTTGGCGCTGTCAGGGCGATCAACCAGGCGGGCTTGAAAATCGGCGAAGACATTTCGCTGATCGCCCATGACGACGTCTTGCCGATGCTGAAGCCCGAAAATTTCAGCATCCCGCTGACAACGACACGCTCGTCGCTGCGGGCCGCCGGGGCGCGTATCGCCACACGGCTGATCGGCGGCATCCTGAAACGCGGCGACTATCCGGAGCAGGAACTCTGGCGCGCCGAACTCATCGTGCGCGCCTCGACCGGACCTGCCCCGCAAAAATGAAAACGCGCCGCAATCGCGACGCGTCTCATCATCCCATATGAGCCAGGATCAGAAGCGCGGCGGCTTGCGGCCGGCCTTGCGATAGGCGGCAATCACGGTGTTGGCCATCAGCATGGCGATGGTCATCGGTCCGACGCCACCCGGCACCGGCGTGATCACGCCTGCAACCTCGGCGGCTTCCGCAAAGGCGACGTCGCCGACGAGTTTGGACTTGCCCTCCCCCTTCTCCGGCGCTGGTACGCGGTTGATACCGACGTCGATGACCGTCGCGCCCGGCTTCACCCAGTCGGCCTTCACCATTTCGGGGCGTCCGACGGCGGCAACGAGGATATCGGCGTTGCGGCAGACGGCGGCCAGATCCTTGGTGCGCGAATGGGCGGTCGTCACCGTCGCGTTGGCGGCAAGCAGCAGCGCTGACATCGGCTTGCCGAACAGGTTCGAGCGACCGATGACGACAGCGTTCAGACCGGAGAGATCGTCGCCATGGGTCTGGCGCACGAAGACCATGGCGCCGGCCGGCGTGCAGGAGACGAGACCGCCTTCGAGATCGCCGGTCGCAAGCTTGCCGGCATTGACGACGTGCAGGCCGTCGACGTCTTTTTCGGGCAGGATCGACTGAATGATCGGCTCGGAATTCAGATGTTTCGGCAGCGGAAGCTGCACGAGGATGCCGTGGATAGAGGGATCGGCGTTGAGTTTAGCCACGAGTGCAGCGAGCTCTTCCTGGGTCGTTGCCTCGGCCAAGGTGTGCTGGACCGACAGGAAACCGCACTCCTTGGCCATCTTGCTCTTGGAAGAAACATAAGCGTGGCTTGCCGGATCGTCGCCGACGATCACGACGGCGAGACCTGCGCGAACACCCGCATCCGTTTCGAGCGCACGGGTCGCGGCCTTCACGCTTTCGATCACCGAAGCGGCGACCTTCTTGCCATCAATCACAGTCGTCACGGCATGTTCCTCCTGGCTTCCTGTTCACGCGGCATACTCTAGTTCGCCTCAGAGAAGGCGATGGCCTCAACGCGCCCTATGCTGTCCCAAACGCATAAATGCAAGAGGCGACAACGAGGTTGGCTGCCGTTTCGAGTGCCCCGATGATATTTCCTCTCAAGACTGAGAGGTGCACGTGGTTTCGCCGAAAGCCGTGAGGTCTCAGCCTCACAAGACGTCCGCGAATGAAGCGTGCCTCTCCGCCCGTCGTATCAACGGCGCGCGAGCTTCTGGCGGGAATAGTGCTCGACGCGAGACCTCAGCGCGCGAAGGCCTTCCTGGACCTTGGCGATGTCGGCGTCATCCTCGTCTACGGTCTGCGGCACAGGCTGAGCCGTGACAGGACCCGCCGTTGCGCTCCGGCGAGCAACGGCATAGGCAGCGTTCAGCGATTGCGCGTGGTGCGCAGCCGGGCTGAACTGCGGCGGCAGCTCGAGCTTGGCCGAAGCCGGATCAGGCTGCGGCTGCTGGCGCCGTGTGGGCTCGGGGCCGCCATCGGGTTCCGGCGGCTCGGGCGCCTCATCGTCCTCGACCTTCCGGGTTGCGGGAAACAATCCGTTCAAGCTGCGATAGATGCCGAGCAGCACGCCGAGGCCGAGGCCGGCAAAGAAGCCCGCCATGGTGGCGGCGATCACGATGATCTTGCGGGAGGGCCCTTTTGCCTGCAGCGCCGGCTCGGCCTTGGAGATCACCCGGATGTTCTTCGCGGTCAGCTTTTCCTCTTCGCGCGTCTCGCCGGCGCGCTTCAGGAAGGATTCGTAGATCCCGCGGGTCGCCGCCGCTTTTCGCTGCAGCTCGCGCAACTCGACGAATTCGGCGGAGGAATCGATCTGGCGCGCCTTCTGGACGGCAAGCTGCTGCACGAGGTTCTGTTCCGTTCGCTGGGCGCGGTCAAGCTCGGTCCCCGCCGCAGCCGCGATGCGGCGCAACTCGTTGGCGATCTCCGAGCGCGACGACTCGAGTGCCTGCTGAACGGCGATGCGTTGCGGATGGCGGGGCCCGAGGCTCGCATCAAGGGCGCTCAGTTGCGCCCTGGTCGCCGCGTATTGCTTGCGCAGTTCGGAGAGCGCCAGCGAACTGATTTCCTCGGGGTAGGCGCCCGTCAGAACATCGGTGAGCTGCACCTTGCCGGACGCCTCGGCCTTGGCTTTCGCCTCGGCGATGCGATTGCGGGCCGCAGCGACCTGATCACTGAGGCTGAGGAGCTGCTTGTCGGCGATCAATTCGCCGCCGGCGCCGACAATGTCGTTGCTCGCCTTGTAATCCTCGACGGCCTTTTCGGCCGCGTCCAGTTCAGCCTTCAGTTCCTTGATACGCGCGTCGAGCGCAACCGTCGTCTTCTGGAAGAAGCCGGATTGCGCGGCGGTCTCCTCGCCGAGGAACGTGTCCACCAATCGGTTGGCAATCAGTGCCGACTTCTCGGGATCCCTGGTCTTCGCCTCAATGGTGACGATGAAGGTTTTCGGATCGCGCCAGACCTGAATTGCCTCGCCCAAGGTCTTCAGGACGCGCGCGGACGCGTCGCCACCGGCTCCCTTGCCGGCGAATTCCGGGTCCTTTTCCAGATCGAGACTGGCCGCGACCTTTTCCATAACCGTTCGCGAGCGCAACACTTCGAGCTGGCTGTCGACAATGGCGAGAATGCCTTCGGTTGCGAGCGATTGTTTCGACAGGTCGGAATCCGTCAGCCGCACTTCGCGCGGATCGACGTAGAGCTTGCTTTCGGAAACGAAGACGCTGGGCGTCGACAACGCCAGCAGGACGCCACCGACGGCGCCGAGCGCCGTGGTCGCGAGAATGATCTTGCGGAGCTGCCAGACCGCGCGCACCACGGTCTTGATATCCACGAGCGGGCGGTCACCTGCGGCTCGCCCGTCGGCTGTCACTCCCGGCGCAGCCCCCTCAGGCGGACTATCGGCAGGACTATCGGCAAGCCAGCGCGCAAACTTGCCACGCATGCCGCCGAGGCCGGGTTGGTTACGGGCGGCGGGTGCCTTGGCTGTCGGCCGCACCGTTTCGCCGCGCGGGGGCTGACCTTTCGAACGGTTTTCGCGCCGGGCCGCTGATTGATTGGCTGATCCACCGGAACCGGACAGACGACCGAGCAAGGACGAGCCTGCACCCTGCGGGTCGGCGGTGCGCCTGTCTCGCGCACGCGCGGGATCGCGCGCGTCCTCTGCTGCAAAATCGAGCAACGATGCACGCGGAACCGGGCGTTTCTCGTCGTCGATGTTGAACATGACTGATCCCGCGGCTGCCGAAACGGCGAATTCCGAATAGTGAAGCCAACCTAAGGAAACATGGAAAACAAATCGTTAATTTCGACGGGAAGTGACGGCGCGAACGGCGTGATCTCACGCCTTATTAAGCTTTCCCGCCTATGACGGAGGGACGAGCGCAATTCCAGGCGAACGCTTTGCGCGCCCTGCCCTTGGAACTGCGAGATATCAAGGAGATAGAGCGTTTCCATCGGCATCGAGCGGGAAACGCGCTACTGGAAATGTCGGCCGTGCCCCATCGCATCAAAGCGCTTTATCTCCGCCACCGGGCGCTCATCCACGCTTACCTCTCGATGACCGGAGGTTCGGCGGGCCGGCTCGTGCTGTCGCTCGTCTATTTTATCGCCGTTGCCAACACGCTCGCCATCGCCGACTTCGGGTTGTTCGCGACCGCGTCTGCCGCCGGCATCATGATATCGCGCGTGCTTGCCTTCGGCTTCATGTCGCCGCTCTATCGGGTCGCGACCGTAAAGCCGCTGCTTGTCGGCACCTATAGCGCCGGCTTCCTGGTCGGCGCCGTGCTGTCGCTGCCGTTGATCGCAATCATCTGCGCGATCACCTTCCTCGCCCTCTTTTCCCGCGACATGGCTGCCGGCACTTTTGCTGCCTTCATGCTGGCCGAGATCCTCTGCTGGCGCGGGCTGGAGACCGCCGTCATCGTGCTGAACGGTCTGGGTCGCTTCGGGCGCGGCGCCCTCCTCGTGGTGATCGGAACGGCGATCCGCACCGCCGCTGCCCTGTTCCTTGCGTTGCTCCCCTGGAAAACGCTCGAAGCCTGGTCCTACCTCTATCTGCTTGCGAATGCGCTCGGCCTTCTGGTGGCCCTTCTCTGGTTCTACCCGCCTGTCCGGCTGCGCTGGCAGCCACGGCTTTACTTCCGGCGCTGGGCGGATTCGGTGTCGGTCGCCGGCGCCGAGGTGCTCTTCTACATCCAATCGGAGTTCGACAAGATTGCGGTACTCGCCATTGGCGGGCCGGCGGTGTCCGGCCTCTATGCCATCCTGATGCGGCTGGCGGACCTGACGGCGCTACCGGTGCGGTCGTTCAACACCTTGCTCGTCCAGCGCATCATGCGAACGCCCGAGGCGATTGCTCGCTGGCGTGTCCGGCTCTCGATCGAACTCCTGGTGGCGCTTGCGTCCTTTGCCGCCATCGCGGCCATGGCATTCTATCTGTGGGTCTTCCCCGATGGCCTCGGGCGCAACGTGTCGGCAGCCGCGCCGATTGTCGCGATGATCGTGCTCGTGCCCTCGTTCCGCAACCTGATCGAGTACCACTCCGAACTGCTCTACGCGACCGGCCGCACTGTGCGGCGCATGCTGAACCTGTTGATTGCCGGCGTCGTCAAGGTGGGGCTGCTGGTTCTGTTGCTGCAGACGACGACCGATGTCGCGACCTGGGCGCCGGCGCTCAACGGGATCTTCCTGGTCCTCTACGCGCTCTCGTTCGGACTGACCTATTCGGCGCTCAGAAAGCCGACTGATCGGGTCATCTGAAGCAAGACAGATGCCTCAGGCCGCGAGTTCGAACACCGCCCGGCGAATATCGTCGAGATCGTGGCCGACGAAGGACTGCACGCCGATGCCGACCTGATGCGGCGCCATGTCCTTCAAGAACGCCCTGAGACCGGAGAGATCCTGCCGGTAGCTGTCTTCGAACCAGAGCACATGACAGAGCGCGGCATCAGAGGGAACATGACCTTCCCCGCCCAGCACCTCGTCGACGAAGCGCCCGTAGATCGTGCATTCGGAGAAGGCGCGGGTGCGGGTCATCGCCCTCACCCAGTTCCGACCGTGCAGCGTCTCGATGTGCTCGAGCAGCTTGCGGCTGGTATCGGTGCGCCACGCGATCAGCGTGTTGATATAGTCGTTGGCCGGCAACGTGTAGGGGCCGATCCCGAGAAGCCTGTCGGAATGGGCGAGCCATTCGAGATGGTTGGAGCGCATTTGCGCATTAATCGCCCCGTCCTTGCGGTAGAGCGTCAACCGCTCTCCCTGCCAGAGGCTGCCGGGATCGAAGGCGCGCAGGAAGACGACATCGGAATCGACGGCAAACATCGCCGCCTCGTCGATGTGGCGCGCGAGCACCAGGCGGCGAAGCTGTTGGGCATGCCAGCCACGCAGCGGCAGGCCAAAGGGGCTGAGCCACAGCTTCCGGCGGCCGCCCGAAAGCGGGTCGGTGACGGGATGCAGCCACCAGGGCAGGAGATCGCGTTCGCTGATAACCTGGCGTCTGGAGCCCTCCAGTTGCCGGAAGAGCTTAACGTCGAAATCGGCAACCAGCAGATAGTGCTTCCAATCGCCCTGAAGCTTGCGGTCCATGCTTTCGCACATCAGCCGGCAGCGCTCGAAGTCATTGGCGTAGGACGCTGTGACAATGGCTGTGCGCATGGTCTGACCGTTCACGATGTTCCCGTCCGAAGGCTGGTGTCGGCGACGTTTTCCCGCGCCCGCCCCGACAGCTTGTGCCAGAGGACGTAAAACAGGAAAAGCGGGTTTCCGAGGACATAGCGACGCCACATGCGCCGCGGCTCGACCGCCAGGCGAAAGAACCATTCCAGCCGCATCCGGCGCAGGAACTTCGGCGCCCGCGGAAACGCCTCGGCGACGAAATCGAAGAGCGCGCCGACGGTAATGACCAGCCGGGCGTCCTGCGGCCCCACATGGGCATCGACCCATTTCTCCTGACCGGGGCTTCCCATCGCCACCAGCAGGATATCAGCATTCAGCGCCCGGACATCGGCAAGCACTTGCTCGGAGTGGTCACGATCGAAGAACCCGTCGGAAACGGGGAGGAACTCGTGCCATGGCGCGTGCCTGCGAAAATTCTCGGCCGCGCGCGCAAGCACCTTCGCACGGGCGCCGATCATCGCAACGCGCAGCGGCCGGTCGATGAAGGTCAGCAGCGCCGGCACGAAGTCCGTGCCGTTGAGATTGGCCGGGAACATGCTGCCGTAAAAGAGATAGGAAGCAATATCGACGCCGTGACCGTCGGGAAAGACGACCTGGCGACCGAGAACCTCGCGGTACTCGCCGTCGCGCATCATCAGGTTGGCATTGTTGGCGTTGAGGAAGGCGAGCGTTGTTTGCCCGCCCGGGCGCGACAGCGCGTCGGCCGCAAAGGCAAAGGCACTCCCCCAATCGAAATCGACCACCGGCATGCCCAGGATGAGGCGCCCGGACAGGGCGGCGTTCGCGCCGGTGGTCGTCTTGGTCACGACCGCCCCCCGTCATGGACCTTCAGCTCGGGCGGAACCGAGGGTGTCTCGGCCGAGGCACTCGGAGCGAGGCCGGCCAGCACATTGCGCATGACCCGCATCAGCTTCGCCTTCTGGGCGCGATGGAAGACCGAACCGTCAAGGCGTTGGCGGTCGCCGCCGCGCGCGCGGGTGACCTTGTCGACCAACAGGCGCGCGAACTCGGCCGGATCTTCGGCCGCGGCGCAATTCTCAGGAAGCGCCTCGATGCCGCGCAACGACGCCTGCGTCGCCACGGATGGCATGCCAAGCTCGAAGGTCTCGATGCTCTTCAGCTGGACGCCCGTACCGCCCCGGCTGACGAGCGGTATGACCGCACTTTCCGTGACGAAGGCGCGTGCATCAGGAACCCGTCCGACGAAGCGAACACCGGGATGGGAAACCGCCGGTATGCCGTCCATCTGGCCGGCAATCGCGATCGAAAGATCCTGCGGCAGATGCGGTACGACCTCGGCGAGAAACCAGTCGAGCCCCAATCGGTTCGGCCGCCAGCTCCAGGTCCCGATCAAGCCGAGGTCCTGCTGGAGGTCGGCTGCTTCTGTCGGCACTACTGCCGCATCCCAACCGGTGACCAGCGGCAGCACGAAGGCCCGGTCGCTCACGGCGCGGCCGAAGCCGAAGCGATCGGCCTCCGCAAACGTCCAGACGGCCACCGCATTCTGCGCCAGTTGCTGCTCGTAGCGTTCGAGATACTGCGCCTCGCGCCGGAAAAGAAAGCGTTCGACCGTACCCTTGGCCCGCTCGGCATTCTCAAAGGCAGAATCCGCCTCGACATTGTGCGCGACATAGATCGACGGATGGGGGCGGAAAACCTGCTGGAAAGCGGCCGGCAGTTGCACCGAGTTGAGCACGAGACCGTCGAACGGAGCGAGGCTCTCGAGGATCGACTGAATCCGGCTCGACGACACCATC
The DNA here is from genome assembly GCF_001429005.1 of Ensifer sp. Root954. NCBI lineage: Bacteria > Pseudomonadati > Pseudomonadota > Alphaproteobacteria > Hyphomicrobiales > Rhizobiaceae > Ensifer > Ensifer sp. Root954. The sequence goes on along the minus strand of NZ_LMJM01000023.1, from coordinate 20,437 downwards.
AGCATCTTGCCGGATGAGACGGTCGTGCGGTTGAGGAAGGCCGTCGCGAGCCAGCTCAACTTCTGCCACGTGCCAACCTTGGCATTGGTGACTTCCAGCTCGCCGAGAAGATGCATATCGCAATCGGGCGCGGGCACGCGTCCCGGCTGGAGAAAACCGATGACGCTGACGCGGTGACCGAGCGCGCGCAGACCATCGAGCACAGCCCGGTTGGCAATGTCGAAACCGGACGCCGGATTGGCGACGGGAACGAGCGAAGAGACCAGGACCAGATGCATTTTGCCACACGTCATGAATGGAACTGCGGCCTTCATTAGCAGCATGGGGTGAAGGAGCGCTTAAAGACCCCTTTCAAAATCTGCCGCCAGGGTTCAGCATCTGTTTAGGAAGATCTGCTGTATTGCGACACAATTTTGCTTCTACAGGTTTCGCCATGACGACGACCGGCCAGGACATTTCCGTCTACTTCCGGACAGAGCTGGAAGACGCCGGCGACATCGAACTCGTCGTCGTGCTGCCGACGTTCCGTCGGCCGGATCATGTCGTCAAGACGCTGAAAACCATTGTTTCCCAAAGGCCTGACATCTCCTACGCCACGGTCGTCGTCGAAAACGATGCCGACGGGCTGGCCGGGGCTGCGGCGGCCAAAGACTTCTTCCTGGGACATCCTTCGGATTCTGTCGTGATCGTCGCGCATCAGCGCGGAAACTGCCACGCCTACAATGCCGGTTGGGCGACGGCGCTCCAAACCTACCCGAACCTCAAGGCGATCGCGATCATCGACGACGACGAAGTGGCGGCGCCCGAATGGCTCGATTGCCTCATCGCGGCACAGGAAACGACCGGTGCCGATATGGTCGGCGGCCCGCAGCTTCCGGTTTTCGAAGGCGATGGCGGGCAGAAGTGGAAACGCCATCCGGTCTTCACGCCCCATTATGACGCGACCGGGCCGGTGCCCATCCTTTATTCCTCCGGCAACGTGCTCGTTACGCGTGGAGTGCTGGACGCGATGCCGCAACCCTTCCTGGATCCCGCCTTCAACTTCATCGGCGGCGGCGATGCGGATTTCTACAGCCGCTGCAAGGCGAAAGGGTTTTCCTTTGCCTGGGCAACCGACGCCTGGGTTGCCGAGACCGTGCCCGCCCGCCGCACCAGCGCATCCTGGATCCGGGCGCGCAGCCTCAGGAACGGCGCGATCTCGACGATGCTCGAACATCGGCGTGACCCGAGCTTCAAAGGCCGGCTCAGGACCTTCGGCAAATCGCTGGCGCTGCTTGGCGCATCGGTGCCGCGCGGGCTGGAACTGTGGAACAAGAGCGGGCTGGCAGCGGCCGGACTATACCACTTCTATGTGGCGATCGGCCGGCTGATGGCGGAACTCGGCCTCATCAACGAGCAGTACCGCACCCCGGAAAAGAACTGACGGATACCGCCTCGTCGAGGGCAAGCGGCCGAGCGGAAACCCACCCGGGCGTCCCTTCCAACAATCATCAGTGCGCGCTGCTTGCCTTGACGGCGCCTTCAGGCAACTTGTCGCCGGCGACGTTGCCGTTCTTGTCGGTGATCGGGACCGGCTTTTGCCGCGGCACATTCTGGCTGTTGGCGACGCGTTTGACGTCTTCCTTGGTCAGATATTCGAGCTGCTCGACGAGCACCTCGGTAATCACCTCGTCGCCGAGCTTCTTGTTCAGGCCGTCCTTTACCGTCGTCTTGAAGGTGGGCAGGTCGAACGTACCGGTGTCGGCGATGTCGATGAATTTCGAACCGACGAGCAAATCGTAGAGTTCATCGGTGACCATCTGGCGCAGTGGCGCGCGAAGATTGTTGATCCCCTCCTTGGTGGCGGAGAAGGAAAGCTTGGTCAGGAAGTAGCCCTGAACGGAACCATCCCGGATGACCGGAATGGTGATCATCTCACCGGGAACATATTGCTCCGATGCGCGCCGGGCAGCCTCGCCGTCCGGGACGGCGGGCGCGGAGGCGCTTTGCATCGAGAAGTAGACGGATCCGAGCGTGACCGCGCAGACCCAGACCCCGGTGAAAACGAGCTTCAGCATCAGAAATCGCTATAGCGGAACTGCGCTTCGGAATAGATGCCGTCCGCATCGGCATCCTGGGCGGCGGTCTTCAGGAGGTCGACGACGGCGCGAACGGCTTCGAGATGGGCCTCGACCTTCTGCGAATTGACCGACAGCTTTTCGCGCAGGTGCAGAGCATGCGAGGAGAAAGCCGAAGAGTTTTCGCCCGGCAGCATGTCACGGTGCAGCATCGTCAGTTCGTAGAGGCAACGGCTCTTGTGCGCGTTCGATGTCTTGATATCGAATTCCGGGTCGATGCCGATCCGGCTGTTCTCGTTGTCGAGGATCATTTCCAGGCGGCCGAGCACGTTCTGGATCCGGACGTCATTGGATGCCATGGCTTCCATGAATCAACTCCCATTTGGATCACGATGATTTCTGGTCGGATCGACCGGATTCTCAAGCGCGAACTATTTCTATGAATTAGAGCGAAGTGCGGACGGAAAACTGCAAGCAGTTCCCCCACCCGCCCTAGGCTTGCTTGTTCTTGTCGTTGTCGGTCGTAAAGCCGGTCAGCGTCTTGCGCTCGTATTCCTGCACGAGGCTTGCGGCGAGGTTTCGGCTGTTACCGTCCAGCGATGCCTGAACCCGATCGGTGCCTTCGGCGCCCGCGAGCTGTTCGGCAATGCCGATGCCACCGCTCTTGGAGATCACGTCGCCGATCTGCTCGGCCATCATGCTCTTCCAGATATCACCCGCATTGCCCTTGCCGAAAACGTTCTCGCTTTCGGTCGGCAGCATCGACTTCACGAAGTTCTGCAGCACCATGGCCTCGAACTTGCGATAGGTCTCCGGAATCTTCTTCTGTTCGACGCGGTTGTTGAGGTCGCCGAGCCCGCTCGAACCTTCCGGCGACAGATTGAGAACGTTGACGGCAGCGGCAAAGCCGTTGCCGTTTTCCGCCAGACTCGTCGCCTTGAACGCGGCACGGTTGGCCTTCAACCGCGCCTGCGCTTCCTGCACTTCGGTGGGGTCGGCGGCGCGCACGACATCCATCACCAGATCGCTGGGCGGAGAGATGGCCATGACGAATCCTCTCAAAATCGAGCCTGGGCATTGGTCGGCCCGGATCCGCTCCGCCATCGGAGCAAACCGGGAATGACGTACTATCGCCCGTCAAGCTTACGGGAAGCTGGCGCGTTGCCCGTAACGTGTTGATCGATCAGGTCGTAGATGGAATTGTCGGCCTCTTCGCGGTCCTCGGACTGGCGGGCCTCCTTCATGTTTTCCTCGAGCCGGTCGGCTTTCGCGCGCTCCCTCAGCATGCGCGCCTCGTGCGTTTGCTGGATGCCGTGCAGCATCTGGTCCTTCTGCACAAGCCGTCCGATCTGCGAGGAATAGTGGCCGGAGAACATGCGGTGCATCGGATGAGCCGAGCCCATGGCATCGACGACGACATCGATCGTCTCAGCCAGGACCTCGCGCTGCCGCACCATCTCGACGAAATCCGCCTCCGCCATCTGCTCCAGATGGCGTTGGACGGCGACCAGGCGCTTGAGCTTCTGCGAGCGGGTCTTCATGCGGCTATCCTCCCTGCATGACCAGCGCGAAACCGTCGCCGAACAGGCGCAGCATCGCAGCGATACCGAGATAGAGCAGGAACAAGCCGCCCATGATCAGATAGGGCTGCGAGATGAAGTAGATCGGGATCTGTGGCGCCAGCTTGTTCACCATGCCGATCGCCACGTTGAAAAGCAGGCCATAGATGATGAAGGGGCTCGCGAGTCTCAACATGATCATGAAGATCTGCGCCAGCGAATCCGTGAGCGTGATCAGCACACCCTGCGGGTCGAAGGGAGTGCCGATCGGCATGGCCCGATAGGATTGAACGATCGCCTCGATCATCACATGATGGAAATCCAGCATGAACAGCACCATCAGGCCGGCGAAACTGATCAAGCTGGTCACCTGGTTTTCGGGCGTATCTTCGATCACGTCCGACGATGGCGGCGAGGCAAAGCCCATCAACATGGTGATCGCCGTTCCGGTGAACTGCAGTCCAAGGACATAGTAGCGGGCGACAAGGCCCATGACCGCGCCGACCGCCGTCTCGGCGGCGATCAAGTAGATGTAGCTGTGCCCCTTGCCGGTTACCTGCGGATAGATGTCCGTCCACATGACCGGCAGGATCGCCATGGAAACCGCGACTGCAATGAACAGCCGCACCTGCATCGGAACGCGCGCGCTGGAGAACCCGGGCATGATCATGATGCAGCCGCCGATCCGGCAGAAGGCCGCAAACAGCGCCAGCACCGTGCCCTCCGGGTCGGTGATCATGAAATGGAGCCGATGATCTTGATCTCAAGGCCCTTGGCAAGCTCGACATGCGAGAGCACGGGCAAGGTGGCAAAGAGGCGCTCGATGATCATGCGCACATAAGAACGGGATTCGGGCGAACTTACCAGCACGAAGGGCATGCCGCGATCGAGATGTTCACGGATAACTTTCGTCGCCTGCTCGCTGAACTCTTCGAGGTGACGCGGATCGATGTCGAACTCGACGACCTCGCCCTTGGCGTCGCGCTTCAGCGCCTGGTGGAAGACCATGTCCCACTTGTTGCCGAGCCTGAGCACGCGCAGGACGCCGTTGTCGGCGAGGTCGCCGCAAAGCTGCTGCGACATGCGCACGCGCACATGCTCGACGATCTGCTCAGTCTTGCGCACATGCGGCGCGAGTTCGGCGACCGCTTCAAGGATCAGATGCAGGTTGCGGATCGAGACACGCTCGGCAAGCAGCAATTTCAACACCGCCTGCAGGCCCGAATAGGACATGTGCGAGGTGCAGATTTCGTCGGCGAGCTTGCGGTACTCCGGATCGAGCCGCTCGATCAGCACCTTGACGTCCTTATAGGAAAGCAGGTGCGGCAGGTTGTTGCGGATCACCTCGCTCAAATGCGTCAACACCACCGAGACGTTATCGATCGGATGAAAGCCTTCGCGCTTGAGGTCCTCGGTAAAGGTTTCGAGGATCGAGACCGCCGGCATGCCGAAGGCGGGTTCGCGGATCTCGTCGCCCGGAACACTCGGCCGGCGACCGCCGCCGGTGACCACCAGGACTTCGCCGACGCGCACCGTGTTGGACGCGATCGTCGTGCCGTGGATGCGGATGTGGTAGGCCTTGTCCGGAATGCTGATGTCGTCCGAAACCTTGATCTCGGGAATGACGAGGCCGTACTGGCCAGCAAACTTGCGGCGCATCTTGCCCACGCGGAAGGCGAGTTCCTGGTGTGCGCCAAGCAGGCGGGTCGAGACCTGCTTGCCGAGAAGCAGCTCGATCTCAGCGGTCTTCAGCACCGACTTGACCGAATCCTGCTCGCCTTCCTTGGTCTGCTGGACCTTGGCCGCCTCTTCGGCGCGACGCGCGGCATTGGCAGCCTCGATCTGGCGCGGCACGAGCCAGCTCAGGAACGCCATGCCGCCGCCGAGCACGGCGAAGGGCAGGAACGGCAGGCCGGGAACGACCGCCAGGAGAATGATAAGACCGGAGGCGACCATCAGCGCCTTCGGATAGCCGCCGAGCTGCCCGACGACCGCCTGGTCGGTGGAGCCGGCGGTGCCGCCGCGCGACACCAGAAGGCCGGCGGCGAGCGAGACGATGAGCGCCGGGATCTGCGAGACGAGACCGTCGCCGACCGACAGCTTGACGAAAACGTCGGCCGCTTCGCCGATCGGCATGCCATGACGCAGGTAACCGATGATGATGCCGCCGAAGATGTTGATTGCGGTGATGATCAGGCCGGCGATCGCATCGCCGCGCACGAATTTGGAAGCACCGTCCATGGCGCCGTAGAAGGAGCTTTCCTCTTCAAGTTCGCGGCGGCGGCGCTGGGCTTCCTTCTCGTCGATCAGGCCCGCCGACAGGTCGGCGTCGATCGACATCTGCTTGCCGGGGATCGCATCGAGGGTGAAGCGCGCGCCGACTTCGGCGATACGCGTCGCACCCTTGGTGATGACGATGAAGTTCACGGTGATGAGGATCAGGAAGACGATCAGACCGATGACAAAATCGCCGGACATGACGAGGCTGGCAAAGCCGGAAATGACGCCGCCGGCAGCGCCGTGGCCCTCGTGGCCGTGCGAAAGGATGACTCGGGTGGTGGCGATGTTCAACGCCAGGCGCACCATGGTCGAGATCAGCAGGATGGTCGGGAACGAGGAGAACTCGAGCGGACGCTGGATCCACAGCGAGACCATCAGGATCAGCACGGAAAAGGCGATCGAGAACGCGAGCCCCATGTCGATCAGGAAGGGCGGGATGGGCAGGAAGAGGATCGACAGGATCGCGACGATCCCGAGCGCGAAGCCGACGTCCCGGCCCTTCGGTGCTACTTTCGGGATGATCAGCGCTGCTTGCTGTGCCATGTCTCTTCCGTCTCATCATGAGATCAAGGCAGCATTCACACGCGCTGCCCCACTATAGAGACGGAGATAGCGACCCAAGCTTGCGCGAGGGTTTCATGCCGCTGCATGCGAACAAGCTTTAAAGCTGCGGCTTCAGAAACCGGATTGGATCCGCGAGAAGATGATGTCGGTGAAGATCGAAATCTGGGCGCCGATAAAGGGCGCGGACACGGCAACCGTGATCATGACGGCAAGGATCTTCGGGACGAATGTCAGCGTCATTTCCTGGACCTGGGTCAGCGCCTGAATGAAGGCGATGACGACGCCGACAACCATGGCGGCGAGAACGGCGGGCCCTGAGGCCACGATCACGGTCCAGATCGCGGCCTGTACAATATCGAGGGCATCCGCCTCATTCATGGAGTTATCACTTCACCTTGACGCCCGGGCCGATAACAAGCTCCTTGCCGTTATCCAGCACCGCAATGATTCCGTCAGAGTATAGTTTCACTTCCTTAACCACGCCAGTGGTCTTGCCGTCTTCGCTGGTGACGGTGCGCCCGATGACGGCGTCCGCCTCGCTCAGCGACGTGCGCTGCAGCAGGCTTTCAAGGTTCTTGTTGGTCTTGATCGTCTGCTCCACCTGCGAGAAGGTCGCAAGCTGGGCGATCTGCTGCGTCGCATCCATCGGCTGCGTCGGATCCTGATTCTTCATCTGGGCGACGAGCAGCTTCAGGAAGCTCTCGTAGTTGAGCGATGCCTTGGCGGCGTCGCCGCCCGAATCCTGGGCCGAAACATTCGGGGTGTAGCCGTTGTTGCTGACGCCGCTTACCGCCATGGTGCGATCTCCTTGCGAATCTGCTCGACTGTTGCCGGCGTGATTTCCTGCGTGTTGAGAATGCGGTCTTCGATGGCATAGAGGCCGCGGATCGCCTTGAGCGCTTCGAAGGCGCGGCCGTTGGTCACCAGCCCGTCGACGCGCTTCAGTTCGGCGAGGATCTCTTCGTTCTTGAAGCAGTTGAGCAGCATGACGATCGACTTGCGGAACATCGCGGTCGACTGCTCGGCGCCTTCCGGATTGATGAGGATCATCTGCGCGATGAAATAGAGCTGCTTCAGCGGCGTCGTTGCGTCTTCGGGCTGCAGCACGTGGTTTTCGAGCAGGAACGTCACATCGTTCAGGAACTCGACCGCGACCTTCCGGTCCACGCGCAGCACCGCGCCGTTTACAAAAATCCGTTCGCCCGACTTCAGCGAGATACGCAGTGTGCTCTTCATTTCAGTCCATCCCTGATGATGGTGGTAATGTCAATTATGCCCTGGAAGTTGGAGGATTCGCGTTTGCGGATCTTTTCCGTCTCGTTGAGTATCCAGATGGCGATCGAAATCAGATTGGCGCGCAGCTCTTCGTTCAGCTGGTTCTCCGGTGCACGCAGATCCTCGATGAAACGGATCCACAGGCGCCGGGTAAAGTAGATGGCCTCGATGGCCTCTCTCGAATACCCTTTCTGCTGTTTCGCTGCTTCCATGAGCGCGATCGAGCGATCGAGTACCTGCCGTTCTCGATTCTTGGAGTCGGCGACGCCGTCCTCCATGATCTCGGCATAGGAAAATTGGTACATTCAGACATCCTTCATGTTTGTCCGGCTCCTCACACTAGAGGAAATTGAGCAAGCTCATCTGCTGTAGTCGCGACGTTAGTGTATAGGACGTTTCCAACTGCACCTTGAGCGTGTTGATCCGGGTCGATGTCTCGATCGGATCGATGCCTTCGAGGTCGGCGACATGCGTGTTGACCAGCTTGAGCTGCGCGTCGATCGAGGTGTTCGCCTTCTTCACCCGCGATTCCGAAATACCGAGCTGGCTGCGCTCTGCATTGAGGCCGGCGATGCCCTGCTCTGCATACTGCAACGCCTCGACACCGATCGCCGCCCGCACCTCGGGGGTCACGTTCTTGTCCATCAGCTCGGCCGTGATTACGCTTGCCATGGCAAACATGCGGAAGCCGTTGGTATTGGCGTTGGTCGAGCTTTCGATGACTTCGCTGGCGCTGATCCGGCTCGTCATGTTCTGGCTGGATGCGTCCGACCAATTTGCATCCCAGCCCGTACCGGTGAACATCGGCTCGACCGTATTCTTGATGAAGTCCTGCATCTGGGTGACGGTGATCTGGTCGTCGGACGTGATGCTGTTGGCGGTCTTGAACGCCGTAAACGCAGCGTCGAAGGCAGTCTTTGCCGCCGACGTAGCGGTGTAGTCGGCGAGAGGCTTGGCGTCGGTATTGATGCCCGAAAACAGGAACTCGCCGTTGAAGGACGTGTTTGCGGCGGCAGTGAAGGTCTGCAGCGCGCCCAAGATCTCGGTCTTCTGGATCTTAAGCTGGCTCGCGGCATCGTTGCCCTTGTAGGTAACGAGCGTGTCGCGCACCTTTTCGGCCGCTTTCGCCATCGTTTCCAGCGCACCCTGCGAGCCCGAGAGGCGCTGGGTTACGACCGAGTTGGTGCTCTTCATCGAGTTCAGCCGGTCGATCTCGCGCTGAAGGTTGAGCGAGCGCGACGCCGTCGCACCAAGCGTCAAGCCGACGTCGTAGTGCCGACCCGTCGTCTGCTCCTGGGTCGCCTTCAGCAGATCCATCTGGTTCTGCTGAATCGTCATGCGCATGGCGGTCTGGATCGCCAGATTAGAAACGTAGGACGTCTTCATGATTACCTCACAGCTTCCATCAAGGCCGCCATCATGGCGTCCACGGTACTCACCAGCTTGGCCGATGCTTTGTAGGATTGTTCGAGATCGAGCAGCAGCGACAGTTCCTCGTCAATGCTGACCCCGGTCTGCTTGCTGAGCGCTTCCTGGGTGCGCGACAGCATAGCGCGCTTGTTGTCGTCGGCGGTCGATGCCGTCTTTCGGGTCTGCTCCAGCCAGCCGACCGACCCGGTCGCGAAGTTCAGCAGGCTGCTGGTTCCGTCGAGACCGGTCGACGGGTCGAACGTCATGTTCTCGCCCATCTTGTTGATGAAGCCGTCGAGAAGGCCCGTGTAACCGGGGCTCGGATTTGCCGCACCGCCAGGGTTCGACACAACGCCGTTGAAGCCGCCGTCACGCAAAAGAAGCGGGTTGGCCTTGGCCAGAGCGTTGACAGTGATCTTCGATGCCAGTCCGGGAACGACGGTGCCGGCAGCCGGCACACCCGCGCTTCCCCAGGTAAAGAGGCCCGGCTGGTAGGGAACCGGCGGCACCCCGCTGGGGTTGCCTTCCTTGAAAAGCTCGACGAGACCACGGGCGATCTCGTCCAGCTGCGACTGGAACTTCGGCCCAATGTCGTCGCGCAGCTGCACGAGGCTCGCAAGCTTGCCCTTGGCGGTCGTATCTGCGCCACTTCCGGGGGCGATCGGTACGCCGTCGACGAAGATCTTGTTGCCGGTGACGGTGGCGTCATAGGTCGTTGTCGGCGCGAACGTCACCTGGCGCGGAATGTTCTCGAAAAGCACCGTGCCGTCGGTGGTGAAGATCACCGTATCGTTGTTGCCGCGCGTAACGGTGGAGATGCCGACGATCTCCGAAATCTGCTTCAGGATCTTGTCGCGCTGGTCAAGCGCATCGTTCGCATCGCCACCGGATGCAGTCGCCGACTTGACCTCGTTGTTCACCCGCTCGAAGTCCGCAAGCAGGCTGTTCAGCTTGTCGACCTCAAGAGCGATTTCCTTGTCGGCATCTTCGCGCATGTTCTGCACGGTGGCAGAGGTCTTGTTCAGGGAATCGGCAAGGTCCTGGGCGCTGGTGACCGCTGCCGCCGCAATCGTCTTGTTGCCCGGGGTCGAGGCCAGCGTCTGCAGGCTGTTGCGAAACTCCGACAGCAGCTTTGACGGCGCAGTCTCGTAGTTGTTACCGCCGAGAGCCGATTTCAGGAGTTCCAGGCCATCGCGAAGCCGCGCCTGGCCGGAGGCTTCGCCGATGCTGGCGATGCTCTGCTTGAGCAGCGCCTCGTTCTGTGCCCGGTAGATGGATACGACCTGCGCGCCGTTGCCGGTGCTGCCCAAGAGGGCAAGGCGACGCGAATAATCCGCATTGCCCGCATTCGCGATGTTCTTCGACACGATCGCGGTCTGTTGCGCCGTGTTGCTGAAGGCCTGCTGTGCGATGGATATTGCGGAGGACAGCGACATGACGCGGACCGTATCTCTTTCAATTACCGTTTCAGGTTGACAAGCACGTCAAGCAGGTCCGAGGCGGTCTGGAACACCTTGGAGTTTGCCGTGTAGTTACGCTGCGCCTCGATCATCGAGGTCAGCTCGTTGGCGATATCGACGTTGGAGTTTTCGAGTGCCTTGGACTGGATGTTGCCGAAAGCGCCAGAGCCGGCAAAACCGGTGACAATAACGCCTGAATCCGCCCCTTGCGAGTAGACGTTGCCGGACTGCGGCTGCAGCTTGTCCGGGCTCTGGACGGTCGCAAGGGCGATCCGGAACTTGGGGATGAGGTTGCCGTCGCCATACTTGACGTAAACGATGCCTTCCTTGTCGATCTCGAAGCCCGACATCTTGCTCGGCTTGCTGCCGTCGATGCCACCGCCGGTGCTGCTGAAGTCTCCACCGAGCTGCGTGGTCTTGGAGGTGTCGATCGTGATCGCACCAAGGTTGGCGCCGGTACCGGGCAGGTTGTTGATGGCCGTCGTCGTCAGCGTCGCGGGGACGGCGCCGATGCGCTTGCCGGCCGCGTCGAACGTCATGGTCTGGGTACCGACTGTAGTGCCCGATGTGCGATCGACGACGCTCAGGCCCCAGGCGTTCGGACCTGTCTTGGTGTAGGTGAAATCGAGGATGCGGGTGTTGCCCTGGCTGTCGTAAACAACCATCGAGGTCTTCGATTGATCGTTGACGGCCGCGCCCGACGGCAGGTTTGCTTCCATCGTACCCTTGGTCGAGCCGGCGGCGACCAGGCCCTCGTCCTTGAGCTGGACCGGTACCAGGCCGTCAAAACCGTTTACGACGACGGTCGGATCGACGCCGGCCTTGTACTCGTAGCCCATCAGCGTGAAGCCGGCGGTGTTGACGAGGTTGCCGTTCTTGTCCGGAACGAAGGAGCCGGCACGCGTCAGGAAGTTCTCACCGCCATTGCCCGAAACGATGAAGAAGCCGCCGCCGTTGATCGCAAGGTCGCTCGCCGACGTCGTATAGCTGGTGCCGCCTTGCTGGGAGATGCTGTAGCGCACCTGCGTTTCGACACCGCCGGAATTGTAGTTGCCGCCGCCCGAAGGCAGGATCATCGACGAGAACTCAGTGGAGGCGCGCTTGTAGCCGGTCGTGTTGGCGTTCGCGATGTTTTCGGCGACCGTGCCCAGACGGTTCGACTGGGCGTTCATACCGGACACACCCGTTCTCATGCTGCCATAGAGACTCATATCGGATCCTCATTTCCTTGTTACGGCGACACTAGGAAGCGGGCCTTGCGTGAACCTGTCTTGGTTCAGTGCCCGCCCATCGGCGTGGCGCTCAGTTCCAGTCGATGCAGTAGCCAAGGAAACGCTTCGAATCGATCGGGTCGAAACCGAGCTTCTTGCGCAGTTTCTTGCGCAGTTTGCTGATGTGGCTTTCGACGACGTTTTCCTCGACGTCCTCGTCGAAGATCCCGTAGATCGCGTTGAAGATCTGCGACTTGGAGACGCGACGGCCGCGGTTTGCGACCAAATATTCGAGAATGCGGCGCTCGCGGCGCGGCAGGGCGAAGACATCGCCGTTGATTTCCGGATCACGGCCGTCGGCAAAAACGCGGATCGGACCAATGTCGGTAAAGTTGGCGATCGCCTTCAGGCGCCGGCGGATCGCGGCGACGCGGGCAAGGATTTCGCGGGGGTGGATAGGCTTGCGCACAACGTCGTCGACGCCGCAATCAAAGAGTGCAAGCGTGTTTTCGAGGGACGGCGTGTCGCTCATCGCGATGACCGGTGCCATCGAGCGATCGCGGATGGCCCGCGGCAGCGTGAAGGTGGTGTCGCCCTGCCCGATCAGGAACGCTTCCACGGCATCTATATCCGAATCGGCAGCCGCGTTTACCCACTCTCCAAACTCCCTGGGATCGAAACCCGTCGAGGGAATACCTTCACGTCCGAAGAGGGACGTATACCCGTCCTTCACCAGCTCTCTTTCATCAACCACTACGATCATTCGCCCGCCTCCGAATCAGTATGGCTCCGCACTGATTGAGAGGTACGAATCGAGGGATTCATGAACAACTAGAGGAAGTTACTGGGTGGAATTAATAATTGATTAACCATGTTTCGCCGATTTGATCTATATCTAGTAGCACCCGCCTCAAGGCGGCACTAAAATAATGTGGAAAAGTTAACGGACTACGACAAATCGCTTGCGGTCACATTGTCCGCGCATTGTCGCCACAATGCGGCAAATGGGATGCTAATACAATTGATGGTTGCTTATTGGCAAAACTGCGTGGCGTTCGGCGTCCACTTGCCGTAGCCGGTCGCGACGAGATTCGCGATCACCCGGCAGACATATTTCTTCTGCGCCGGGTCGTTGTTCGGGCCTGCGTGATAGCGCGCAACGGCCATTGTCCAGGTCTCGTGCCTCGCATGGAGATTGGCCAGGAAGCGCGCGGCATATTCGACATTCTTGCGCGGGTCAAGCATCTCCTGCGGCGAGCTGAAATGCTCGCCATGGAAGTAATAGTTGATCTGCATGCAGCCGAGATCGATGAGCTTGGCACCCTGTGCCCGCGCGTTGCCGAACTGGGTCAGAACGTCCTGCTCGCTGCTACCGAAATAGGCCTTGCCTTCGATGTTCATCGCGTAGGGTTGAAGCGATCCCTTGCGGCCGGTTTCGGTCAGCCCGACCGAATAGAGGATCCCGGCCGGGATATCGTACTTCGCCGCTGCGCTGATGATCTCGCGCTCGCAGACGCCTGCGTCCGCGCTGGCAAAAGCACTACATGTAGACGTGACCAGTACGAGAGCGCTCAGTGCCGGCAGCCGCATCGTCCGTCCCGCCATTGCCAACCCACCTTTCCGCCGCCGAAGACTGGCTGTCGTCCTGTCGCTGCTGTCGTCCCTGGCCGTTGCCATCGGCGCGTTCTCGGCCCTGCTGCCCGGCCTGGGCTTGCGCCTGCGCCTGCGACCCGCCGCCGGACGACGTGTCGCCGCCGGAGTTGAACACGATGTTCACCTGATCGACCGCAAAGCCCTGAGCGCGCAGCGCCTTGACCAAGTCGTTCTGGTCGTCGCGCAACTGCCGGAAGGCGTCGCCGTTCTCGACCTTCAGCTCGACCTGCAGTTCGTCATCCTTCAGGCGCAGCGTGGCCGTGACGAGGCCAAGCTCGATCGGGTGAAGCTGGATCTTCAGGGTGTTGAGCGTTTTGCCGGCCTGCGTCCACGCGCCCGGCTGACCGAGTGCAGCACTTGGCTGCAGGGAAGTGGTGGCCTCACCGGCGATGGCGTCTGCCACGGCGCTGGTGTTCGGGCTCATCGAGATGCCGAGATAACGCCGGGCCTCGAGCACGGTGACATTCTCGACCTTGGCGGAGCCTTGCGAGCGGGCAGCGTCGAACGCCGCATCACCGTCCTTCGAGAGACTCATGGAAACGGCCTGTCCCTTGCCGTCAGCCCGGGCGAAGCGGAAGAGCCGGTCGGGGTCGTTCTCGCCCGCCTGTGCCTCGGCTTTCGCGCCATGCTCGCTGCCACCGGCAACGGGCGCCGCGCCTTCAATCTGGCCATCCGCTGCCTGGCGCGCGGCCGCCGTCTGTCCCTGAGGCTGCGTCGCCTGGGCACCGCCCAGCAGCGTCAGCAGATCGTCCATCGCTGTCGGTGTATGCTTGGCTTCTGCGCCCTCGCCGCCGGCGCTGACGTCGCCATCGACCGAGGCGCCATCTGCCGGCGCTTTGCCAATGCCTTTCGTCAAGGTGGCAATGCGCTTGGCGAGGTCTTCATCGGCCTCCACTTGAGCCAGATCATCGGACACGGCAGCCGATTTGGCCGGATCGGTCTTGTCGACGGCACGTTTGCCGCCAACGCCGTGCTCGGCCGCCTGGAAATGGTCGCGCAGCGCGTGTTCGTCGAACTGGTCGTTGCGACCAAGGCTGATGCTGCGTGTCAGGGCCCTGCCCGCGGCCTTGGCAATATTGTCCTTGTCGATCAAGGCTCCCGCCTCCGCGTCGCTGCCAGCAGCGGCGTCGTTGCCGCCTTTGCCTGAACCCGGCTGGTCGTTGTTTCTTTGCCGCCCGGCATTGGCCACGGCATCTTCAAACGCGCCGGCCGATGCACCACCGGCCTGCTCCTTGCCGCCCGCTCGTCCGCTTCCCGTTCCGACAGGTGTCGGAGGCATGCGCAGGGTGTCCTCAGCCCTCATTTGTCTTCTCCCTTCAGGAGAGCGTCGATCTCTTCGATCTTCGATCGTCCTTTCGCCACGAAGCCATCGTGCTTCGGGTCCGCCACCTCGTCAGCGCCGGATGCGGCCACGGTCTCCGGCGCAACCGCCGGGGTCTGCCCGCTTCCAAAGGGGCTCATGCCGCTGCCAGTTTCCTCGCTTGCGGCCGACGCGTTCGCCTCAACCGGTCTATCGGGTTTAGACGCAATCGCTTGCGTGAGGCTTTCACCGACAGGTGGCCGGACGACGGCGTCCGCAACCGCCTTTGCAGCGTCGCGCAAGGCGCGGTCGCGCGGCGAAAGCTCCGCATCCGATATCGCCGCCAGGCTCGCCGTCGCGGCAAACACGTCATTGGAAGGCACCGAGGCCAATCCGGCATAGAAGCTGGCAAGCAGTTTCGGCTGCGGCGCGCCGTCTGCGCCGAGCGCCTCGGCGCGTTCAGACGCGAGCTTTGCGAGTTCTTGCTTGCCGGCGATCGCCGCGCGGCGGGCGACGCGAAGGAAGACTTCGCGCTGGCGCGGCGCGTCCATGAAACCCAGGATCTCCGAAATTCGCCCCTGCGCCCCGCCATCGAAATGGGCGACGGCGAGTTCGACGAAGACATCCGCGAACTGGCTGGCATAGGGGGAGGTCAGGTAGCGGCGGGCATAGGTCAACGCATAGCGGAAGCCCTTGTCCGCGTCGCCCGCCTGAACCGCGAGGAAAACCGAGCGACGCAGGGCAGCCTCTTCGATGATCGTACCCGGGGCCGCGAGACGGGCCCAGTCGTAGTACTTCATCGCGCCCACAGGATCCTGCTGCGACGTCGCGTTGCCGAGGATGAGGTAGAGATAAGGGCCGATGCGGGCGCTGCGGTACTCAGGCGCGGCCTTGGACAGGCTCTCGACGATCAGGCCGCCCTTGCCATTCAGATATTGCGTCAGCGCCTCGGTGACGCGGGAATCGAAGTTCCCGGCCACATCGTGATCCGCAAGGTACTTCAGCGTCTCCGGATTGCCGCCGCTCATGGCATAGACCAGCGCCGCATCGACGTTGCGCGGATCACGGAAGACCGCCGCGTCGGCCGCACGCAGGCGCTTGTCGATGGCGCCCAGCATGAAGCGCTGCATTTCGATCGCCGAATGGTCGCCAAGGACGACCGAGTCCTGCACATATTGCAGCGACCGGATCATCTTGAAGGGTGCGAGCTCCTCGATATCGTTCGCCCTGGCACCTCCGGTTAAAACGGGGGTCGCCAGCACACAGCAGGCCATCAGAGCGGTTCGCAGGCGTCTCAGCATGGTGCTTAACCCGGAGCCGATTGCAAGAGGATCTCGATGCGGCGGTTGCCCGGGGCGTAGGGATCGCCGGGGATCTGCAGCCGCCGGTCGGCGAAGCCGCTGATCTGGCTGACGCGATCTTCCTTCAGGCCACCGCGGACGAGCATGTAATAGGCGCTCTGGGCGCGGGCGGCGGAGAGGCGCCAGTTATCATAAGTGCCATCCTTGAAGGGACGGCCGTCGGTATGGCCGCGGATTGCAACCGCGCCCTGACGCTCAGCCAGCAGATGGCCGATCTTTTCCATCGCCAGTACCAGTTCCTTCTGCGGCACGGCCGAGCCGACGGCAAACATCTGCGCATCGGTCCGCTCGCTGATCGTCACCATCAGGCCGCCTTCAGCGGGTGTCACGACAAGTCCCTCGGCCAGCTGACCCGCCTCGCCGGCAAGCTGCTTCTTCAGCTCGGCCTGGAGTTCGGCCGCCTGCTCCTTGGCGTCGGCCTCGGCGGCCTCGGTCTTCGGCTTTTCGCCGGCTGCGGCGTCCGCCGGGTCCTTGCCAGCTCCCGTATCGGTGTCCTTGCCGTCACCGGCCTGCTTGTCGGCCGCTTCATGCGGCTCCTGCGACGCGTCCGCCTCGGACTTCTTGACGGCCGGCGTCGCGCCTGCGGGCTCCGTCGACTTGTCGGCAAGGGCAGCAACGGTTTCGGCCGTGTTGCCGGCGTCCTTCACTTCGACCTGCTTGGTCCAGAAGTCCGGATCGAACGGGTCACGATAGGCTTCGCCGCCATCGGCGCCGGTGGCCGGGCCGGACTGGGCCGCACCGCCCTCGCCCTTGACGCTGATGTTGGCCTGCTGGCCGACCTCGCGGGCAATCTCGGAAAGAACGGAATAGGGGTTTTCGAAGAAGTCGGCGTCGGAGTACTTCGTCTCTTCGCCCGACGTCGCCGTCAGCTGATCGCCGGTTTTGGCCGAGCCACCGGACTTTTCCTGCTCGCCGTCAACCTTCGAACGCTGCTGCGTTTCTTCGCCCTGCGCATCCTTGGCCGGGTCCTTCAGGCCACGTTCGGCAGGCTTCTGGTCGGTCAATTGCACAGGGTTGAAATAGGAAGCGATCGCCGCCTTCGTCTCTTCGTTGGCGGCATTGATCAGCCACATCACGAGGAAGAAGGCCATCATCGCCGTCATGAAGTCGGCATAGGCGATCTTCCAGGAGCCGCCGTGGTGACCATCATGGCTGCCGCTGTGGCGCTTGACGATGATGATCTCGTGCTTGCCGTTGTGGTGGTTTTCGTCGCTCATGCGAGAACTTTCCGAACTGTATCGGCCCAGGCGGCCATGCGCGTCACGAGGATGGTGCCATCCATCTCGACGGCGAGATCGACATCGTCAGATTCGACGTGCCGCAAGGACGGCATATCTTCTCCGAGCTGGCGCTTCAGCGCCTCGAAGAGAGACGCCGGGCCTTTGACGACGATGGTGCAGCCTTCGCCGGCCACAAGTCCCTGGCGCAGCATCTGCGCCATATCGGCAACGGCGCGCTGCATGAGGGCATCGCCCATGACGGGCGCGAGCACGCGGGCGGCCTGATCGCCGAGTGCGACGGCAAGCCCCTCGGTCATTTCGTCGATGCGCAGCGCGAGACGGATCGCGGTTTCCTCTTCGAAGCGCCGCGTCAGCGCCTCGAGTTCGGCCGCGTGCGCCGCCTGAAGTTCGGCTATCTGCTTTTCCTGTTCGAAGACGAGTTCGGCGGTCGCCTCGGCCCGCCCTTCGGCGAAGGCGCGCCGGCGTTCGGCGTCGATATCGATTTCCGGCATGGCTGGTCTCGCGCCGAGGCGCTCGCCATCGGCATAGTCGGTATCCAGATCGGGGAAATATTTCGGCGGCATCAGCGACAGCTCGACTTTCGGTGCGCTGAAGTCCTTGAGATAACGGGAGAGCATTGCACTCATGGCCGGCCCCCTGCAGCGGACCTGCGGCAATGCGGCGATCCCCATCTGCTTGAGAGGCGGCGCTCCCTGGCGCGGACTTCCATTGCTCCTGGCACTGCTGACATGTCTCCCTCGGGCCCGACCGTCGGATACGGCAGACCCAGCATTCTTGACGTACATCAGCGTGATCCGGGGGTCGGTTGTTCCCGGAGCGATCTGATGCAGGCGGCGGCGCAAAGGTCATTTTGGCCGGCAGTCATCCGACAGGACTGCGAGGGAAGGCTATTCGGTCAAACTTGTGCGAAAATGAATGTGTTGGACCGCGCCAGGGCAATTAGCGCGGTCCAACCGTTTCCACCGGGTGCCGTGACCGACGACGTGGCAGAACTCAAAGTGCCGTTACCCGCATGCGGGGTGATGGGCTCAGTTTGGCGGATCGGCGGCCGCTTCCGGCCGCTGTCCTCCGCTGCGCCTTACTGCTGGAACAGGCGCAGGATGTTTTCGGAATTGGTGTTGGCGATCGAGAGCGCCTGGATGCCCAGTTGCTGCTGCGTCTGCAGCGCCTTCAGCCGTGTCGATTCCTCGTTCATGTCGGCATCGACGAGACGACCGACGCCCTTGTCGATCGTATCCATCAGGTTGGCGATGAAGCCCTCCTGCAACTCGATGCGCTTGGTGATGGCGCCGAGCGTGGAGCCGGCGTCCGTCAGCTGGTTGAGGATACGTTCGACGACGCTGATCATATCGGCCATTTCGGCAGGCGTCGTCGATGCGGTCAGCTTGACTTCCGCCGTCGTACCGATTGGCGTCGTCGCCGGTGCGCCGATCAGGTGGTACAGGCGCGCGCCCGCCGTGCCGGGCGGAGAGGTGAGCTGGGAGGCGTCATAGTTCCTGGTCAGGATGCCTCGGCTCGCATTCTGCTTGTCGATCAGCATCGACTGCGAGGTGTCGAAGTCGAGCGTCGTGACCGACACATTGCCGTTGGCGTCACGGTTGAACGAGGCCACGACGGACTTCGTGCCGACCGGAGCTGTGGCGGCGTTGTAGAGCCAGTTTTCGCTGGAGAAGGATGCGGACTGGGCGGCCGAGATAAGCTGGTTCTTGAGCTCGGTGATTTCCTTGTCGATCTTCAGCTTGTCGACGCCCGGCTCACTCGCCGCGACGAGCTTGCTCTTGATCGCGCTGACGACCTCGATCGACGAATTCATTGCCGCATAGGCCGTGTCGATCTTGGCGGCGCCGAGGCCGAGGGCGTCCTGAACGGTGGAGAGCGCGGCATTGTCGGAGCGCATGGTGGTCGCGATCGACCAATAGGCGGCGTTGTCGGCAGCCGTCTGCACGCGGTAGCCCGAGGAGATGCGGTCCTGGACTTCCGCCATGTCGGAGTTGATCGAACGCAATGTCTGGAGAGCCGCCATGGCGGCGGTGTTGGTCATGATGCTTGTCATTGGTCACCTGTCCCGAATGAATTCCTAAGGACATTCCGGAGTGTTACCGGCAGCGATGGGACTGGCATCATGCGAATCGCCCCTGTTTTGCCCTGGAGGCGACCCTTCGCTCTTAACCAAGATGTAACGATCTCATAGTTAACAAATGGTTAATGCCGTTAGGAAGTCGGTAACAAAGGTGAACAAAAATAAGGGAAGATGGACGAAGCGTTAAGATGCGTACCGTCACCCATGGAACGAATGCCGGCGGCATGCGGCACGCCTGGCGGCCATGGAATACCGGAGCGCAAAACGAAAAAGCCGCAGGATCCACGGGGGATGTGCGGCTTCTTTTCGAAGTGACGGGCGAAGATCGCCCGTCATGTTCGGTCGATCGATTAACGGAACAGCGACAGGATGTTCTGCGAGTTGGTGTTAGCGATCGTGAGTGCCTGGATGCCGAGCTGCTGCTGCGTCTGCAGAGCCTTCAGGCGGGTCGATTCCTCGTTCATGTCA
>NZ_LMJM01000023.1:229-464 GCF_001429005.1 Ensifer sp. Root954 | reverse complement strand
GCAGATCGATACGGCTGTTGAGCGCACCGAGGTCGGCGGCAGCGTCGGTCATCTGGGTCAGGATGGAGTCAACACCCGACAGAGCCTGCGACAGAGCGCCGCCCGTCATGTTGGTGATGTCGAGCGTCATGACGCTGAAGGTCAGCGCTACGGTCGCGCCGGTCGTGTCGGTGTAGGAGATGTTGCTGGAGAGCAGGCCCGTGCCGGTCGTGACGAACGCGCCGGAAGCGTTCAT
>NZ_LMJM01000023.1:0-174 GCF_001429005.1 Ensifer sp. Root954 | reverse complement strand
TTGGCGTCGCGGTTGAACGAACCAACGACCGACTTCGTGCCGGCAGCGTTGTTCGGGTCGGTGAAGACCCAGTTTTCGCCGGAGAACGAGGCCGACTTGGCAATGCTCAGAAGCTGGTTCTGCAGCTCCTTGATTTCCTTCTGGATCTTGCTCTTGTCAACGCCCGGCTCGCTG
>NZ_LMJM01000022.1:119999-441357 GCF_001429005.1 Ensifer sp. Root954 | reverse complement strand
CAAAAATCGACAACTCACTGAATTTACACAATAATTCCAGCTGTTGATAAACTAGGTCGATTTTGATCCGCGAGACCACGGTCTTTCGGTCCGCAAATCACCGCCCTTGGTTGCAAGATCATATATCGCCACAATCAGGCAGGATTTAGGAGCGCGACAGGTGCCTAACGTCTGTGGTCGGCAGTGCCATTTCACGGGTGAAATGGCCGCGGTTTTCCCTGACGCTCTGCATCAGGAATTCGCGCACCGCCCTTACCCGCGGGACGGCAACCAGGTCTCTATGGCAAACCAGCCAGTAGGTGCGCTTGAGCTCGATCTCTTCCGGCAGAACGATCTCCAGGTCGTCTTCCTGCTGCGCGATGAAGTGTGGCAAGACGCAAAGGCCCAGCCCCTGCCGCACGGCCTTCAACTGCGTCAGGATGCTCGAACTCTGGAAATGGGCATGCAGGCCCGGCTGCAGCTCCCCCAGGTAATCGAGACCCGGCGCGAAGATCATGTCGTCGATGTATCCGACGAAACGGTGTGCGGCGAGATCGTTGCGCCCGGTGATCGGCGGGTGCTTCGAGAGATAGCTGCGCGCGCCATAGACATGCAGCGTATAGGGCGTCAGCACCTCGGATTGGTAAGGCCCGGCCTTCGGCGCCGTCAGCGCCACCTGGATATCCGCCTCCTTGCGCGACAGAGACATGATCTGCTGGATCGCCAGCATCTCCAGGGAGACGTTCGGATAGCGCGCCGCAAAGTCCGCCAGCCGGTCGGCCAGAAAGAAGTTGCCGAAGCCTTCGAGTGTGCTGAGACGGACGACGCCGCGCTGCGCCGTCAGACCGTCATTGATGTCGAGCTGCAACTGTTCGGTCTCGCGCTCGATCCGCTCGGCGGTTTCGACGAAGCGCTGGCCCATGCCGGTCAAGATGTAGCCGCGCGGATTGCGCTCGAACAGCTTGACCTTGAGCGCGAATTCCAGCCTGTCGATGCGACGAGACACCGTGGCATGGCTGGTCCTCAAGCGCCGCGCCGCCGTCGACAGTTGCCCGGTGCGGGCCACCGCCAGAAAGAACTGCAGGTCGTCCCAGGTGAAATTCGGATTCATGCCTACTCCCCGTCTGTCCGAAAATGAACAGATCCTGTTTTGCAATTTACGGTTCCGGACGCTTGCATCCAAGCGGTTTTTTCCCGATTGTACGTGTCAGAGCGGACATCTGAGGAGCATGTCTGGCCAAATATGAACAGACCGAAACGAACGCCCCGGCGGCCACCATCCGGCGCCGGAGTATTCCTGCGTTCGTTCGCGGCGGCTGGCGGTTCAGGAAGAAGACAAGATGACGAAGCTCAAGAATGCGGCGCCGGGGCGCGGCTGAAGGAGCGATGTCGCCCGAACCCGGGATCTGAAGGGTCGCGCCGTACATATCGAGGGAGAACCATGGACATATACGACTTCATCGTCGTTGGGGCAGGTAGCGCCGGCTGCGTGCTTGCCAACCGCCTTTCGAAAAACCCGGGGCATCGCGTGCTGCTGCTCGAAGCCGGCGGCCGCGACAACTACCATTGGATCCATATTCCGGTCGGCTATCTCTATTGCATCAACAATCCGCGCACGGACTGGTGTTTCACGACCGCAGCGGAAGAGGGCCTGAACGGCCGTTCACTCGGCTATCCCCGCGGCAAGGTGCTCGGCGGCTGCTCGTCGATCAACGGCATGATCTATATGCGCGGCCAGGCTGAGGACTACGACCACTGGAGCCAGCTCGGCTGTACCGGCTGGGGCTGGGACGACGTGCTGCCGCTCTTCAGGAAATCCGAGGACCACTATCGCGGTGCCAACGAGATGCACGGCGCCGGCGGCGAATGGCGGGTGGAAAAGGCGCGCGTGCGCTGGGACGTGCTCGACGCATTTCAGAAGGCGGCAAGCGAAGCCGGCATTCCCGAGACGCCGGATTTCAACCGCGGCAGCAACGAAGGCTCCGGTTATTTCGATGTCAACCAGCGTTCCGGCATCCGCTGGAACACCGCAAAGGCATTCCTGCGCCCGGCGCAGAAGCGCGGCAACCTCACAGTTCTGACCAAGGCGCATGTGCGCAAGCTGATCATCGAGGGCGATCGCATCGCCGGCGTTGAATTCCAGCATGACGGCACAGTCAAGCGCGCCGGCGCAACCCGCGAAACTGTGCTCTCCGCCGGCGCGATCGGCTCACCCCATATCCTCGAACTCTCCGGCATCGGCCGTGGTGACGTGCTGCAGGCAAACGGCATCGAGCTTCGCCACGAACGCGCCGGCGTCGGCGAAAACCTGCAGGATCATCTGCAGCTGCGCATGGCCTACAAGGTCACCGGCGTGCCGACGCTCAACGAAAAGGCAAACTCGCTGTTCGGCAAGGCGTCGATCGGGCTCGAATATCTGCTGAAGCGTTCCGGGCCGATGGCAATGGCGCCGAGCCAGCTCGGCATCTTCACCCGCTCCGGACCGGAAAAGGAAACGCCGGATCTGCAGTATCACGTGCAGCCGGTGTCGCTCGACAAGTTCGGCGAGCCGGTTCATTCCTTCCCGGCAATCACCGCCAGCGTCTGCAATCTGCGCCCGGAAAGCCGCGGTTCGGTACATCTGAAGGGTCCGGATTTTGCCGCCGCACCGGACATCAGGCCGCGCTACCTGACGGCGGAGGCCGACCGCGATGTCGCGGTCAGCGCCATCCGGTTGACGCGGCAGATCGTCAAGCAACCCTCTTTCGCCCGCTTCAACCCGGTCGAGTTCAAGCCGGGCCCGTCCTACGAGACCGAGGAGGACCTGAAGCGCGCGGCCGGCGATATCGGCACGACGATCTTCCATCCGGTTGGGACCTGCCGCATGGGCGCCGATCCGGAGAGCGTCGTCGATCCGGAACTGCGCCTGCGCGGCCTGAAGGGATTGCGCATCGCCGACGCCTCGGTCATGCCGACGATCACCTCGGGCAACACCAATTCGCCGACGATCATGATCGCCGAAAAGGCGGCGACGATGATCCTGGCAGTCAATCGTTAGGTGTCAGCGGCAAGCGCGGGCGGCACTCGGGCACCCGTCGAAGATGCTGATTCCATGCCGGATTCGGCCAGCTAGCGGTGTCGGATAACGGTAAACTGGCCGAAAAGCGACGCGAGAAGCTTAAATCTCAGGCGTTGAGCCCTTATATCAGGTCCTGATGGCTCGGTTTGAGCCCAAGCAAGATTTAGGGGTTGTGATGGCAATGCAGCGATTTGGGCGTTTTGGACGAACTCTGGCAATGATGGCGATCGGCATGGTCGTCGCGCTGACCGTTGTGGACGTCGCCGAAGCGCGGCGTTCGGGCGGCGGCTTCGGTAGCCGCGGCACCCGCACCTTCTCGCAGCCGCCGGTCACCCGTACCGCGCCGACCAACGCGGCACCGATCGACCGTTCGATGACGCCGCGCCAGGACGCAGGCCCGGCCGCGACCAATCCGGCAGCCGGCCAGACGCGCCCGAACGCCACCCAGCCGAACGCCCGTCCGGGCTTCTTCAGCGGCTTCGGCGGTTCGCTGCTCGGTGGCCTGATGGTCGGCGGCCTCATCGGCATGCTGATGGGCGGCGGTTTCGGCGGTGCTGCCGGCTTCCTCGGCCTGATCGTGCAGATGCTCCTGATCGGTGGCCTGATCATGCTCGCCATGCGCTTCTTTAACCGCAACCGCCAGCAGACAGCCTATGCCGGCCCGTCCGAGCGCTCGTCGGGCCAGCAGCCATCGAACGGCATGCCGTCGTTCAAGATCCCGAGCATCGGCGGCGGCCAGGCAAGCGGTCAGGTGCAGGCTCGACCCCAGGCAGCCCCTCAGGCGGCGCCCGTCACCGACGGCCCGGCCGATGAAATCGGCGTCCAGGGGTCCGACCTCGAGCAGTTCGAAAAGATGCTGAAGGATGTGCAGGCGGCTTACGCCGCGGAAGACTACGGCACGCTGCGTCGCCTGACGACGCCGGAAGCCATGTCGTACCTAGCAGAAGAGCTCAGCGACAACGCCACGAGCGGCGTCAAGAACGATGTGCGCGACGTGCACCTCGTTCAGGGCGACGTCGCCGAAGCCTGGTCGGAAAACGGAACCGAATTTGCGACCGTCGCCATGCGCTACGAGAGCATCGACGTCATGCGCGACCGCACCACCGGCAAGGTGATCAGCGGCGATCCGGACAATCTGACGGAAGCCGTCGAGCTCTGGACTTTCGTGCGCAAGCCGGGTGCCGAATGGCAGGTTTCGGCGATCCAGGGTGTCAGCCACGACTGACGCGCAGCAAAGCCTATAGAAAAGGCCCGGTCGGCATCGCCGCACCGGGCCTTTCCGTTTTCAGGCTTGTCCAATCACACGGCCGCGGGGGCCCCAGTCGGCGGCGCGAGGATGCCGGTGATCAGATCCCGCAGCCAGCGATGGGCGGGGTCGCCGTCGCGCCGCCGGTGCCAGATCTGCCGGAAGGCGAAGGGCGGGATCGCGAAGGGCGGCGCGAAGATGGCGAGCGGCCCGGTCTCCCCGTCGCGGGGCAGGATCCGGCGCGCAACCGTAAGCACAAGGTCGGTTCCGGGAACGAGACCCGGCGCCGCACTCCAATGAGGCAGGGCCAGCGCAATGCGGCGCTTGTGTCCAATAGCCGAAAGCGCAAGGTCGATCTCGTTGCCGGTATCGCCACGCAGGGAGACGAGAATATGCGGCCGCTGCAGATAGGCCAAAAGATCCATCGTCTTTTCGCCGCCGAGGCACGCGCGATCGGCCAGGCAGGCGAAGTGCTCCTCGAACAGCAATGATGTCCTCAGGTCCTCGGCAAGCGTCGGGAAAACGCCGAGCGCCAGATCGATTTCGCCGTCGACGGCCTGTGCCATCATCACTTCGCGGCTTGCCTGGCTGACGAGGAGATCGACGTTCGGCGCCTGCCGGCGCAGCACGGTCATCAGTTGCGGCAGCAGCACAAGCGCAGCGTAGTCGGACATCGCCAGCCGAAAGACGTGGGGCTCGCGCGCCGGATCGAACGGCTGAGACCCCATGAGCAGACGCATATGCGCGAGCGCTTCGGCAAGCTGCGGCGCGATCTCCAGCGCCCGCACCGTCGGCTCGAGCTGGCCGCCATGGCGAACCAGCAAGGGATCGTCGAACAGAGCACGCAACCGCGCCAGCGCATGGCTGACGGCAGGCTGGCTCTTGTTCAACCGCAGAGCCGCGCGCGAGACGTGGCGCTCCGCCAGGAGCGCGTCGAGCACCACGAGCAGGTTCAGGTCGAATGCGCCAAGATTATTCATCATACGAATATAGCACGTGAAGAATTGGAATTTCCATTCCCAAGATAGATGATGGAGGATCGCCGCAACAAAAAGGAAAAACAATGCCCAATCTCTCCTCCCTCCTGTTGCTTGCCGTGGCGATCTTCGCCGGCGCCGTCGTCCCCCTCCAGGCCGGCGCCAATGCCAATCTTGGCCGCCTCCTCGGCCATCCGCTCTGGGCGACGGTCGTCTCGCTCGGCGTCAGTCTCGCGCTCATCCTGCCGATGCTGATTGCCTTCCGGGCGCCGTTGCCCAGCCTGGCTGTGGCATTCAAGGGTCCGTGGTGGATCTGGGTCGGCGGCCTCGCCGGCGTGATCTACATCACCGCGGCTCTCCTCCTTGCGCCGAAGCTCGGCGCGGCAAGCTTCATTGTCGCCGTCATCGCCGGCCAGATGGTCATTTCCATGTTGATCGATCACTACGGCCTTATGGGTTTCCCGCAAAAGCCGGTCAATGCGGCGCGGCTGACCGGCCTGTTCTTCATCGTCGGCGGCATGGTGATCACCCAGATCGCCAATGTCACGCCGGCCTTGGCCAACGCGCCGCGATAGCACAGAGCCGCATCTCGGCAGCGGCAGCCATGACGATCAAGGCTGCCGCTTGTCACCTGAGAAGCACCCATGGTAGATGGCTGACCATGTCGAGCGAACCCCATTTGATGGCCTGATTTGCCCCGCAAGGCGGGGCTTGCATCTGTGAGCCCAGAACCGTCCGCCTCTTGCGCGGGCTTATCCTGTTCGCGTTCGATCTCATCAAACCTGCCCAATACAGCAGACCCGAGATCGATTGCGTCTCATCGGGCTCTCCTATGGACAATTCCAATCTTTGGGGCGATGCCGCCTTCCGGCGCATCAGCCTCGTCCTCACCGTCGATTCCTTCTGCTCCTGGATGCTCGTCGCCGCGTTGCCGCTCGTCGTTGCAAGCCGCTTCGGCGCCGGTGCGGAACTGGTCGGCAGTCTTGCCTTGCGTCTGCTGCCGAGCCTCCTGCTTGCACCGATCGTCGCCTCGCTCCTACGGCGCAGCGGCCCGCAGCTTCCGGTGCTGTGCTGCCTGTCGGTGACCGCCATCGCCATTCCCGGCCTTGCGTTCGCGCCGGACGCAATGACATTGCACATGATCGTCCTGGTCATCGGCGCTGCGGACGCGGTGATCACGCCGGGTCTGTTGATGCTGCGCGCCGCCGTCGTTCCAGCCGGCCGCAACATGGAGGCCAACACCGCCTTCCAGGCGATCGACCGCTTCGCCAAGATTTTCGGTCCGCCGGCGGCGGGTCTGGCAGCTGCCTCCACCTCGATCGTGACAACCCTTCTTGCGCTGGCCCTTGCCCAGATCGGGGCAACCCTTCTGCTGGTGCTTCAACCACGCGACAAGCCGGCGCAAGAGAACGCGGCACCCTCGCACGCATCGGGCTTCGGACGGGAACCCCTTGCGATGTTTCGCGAGAACCCCTTGCTCTGGGCTTTGCTGCTCCCGGCCTTCGGCTACATGGTCTCGCTCGGGGCACTGCAGCCGTTCCTGTTCTGGCTCAATCGTGACCAGTTTCATCTCGGCCCGGAGATGTGGACCTTGCTTCTGGCGGCACAGGGCGCCGGCGCCCTGATTGGTGCCGTCGTCTCGCACCGATTGGCGGGAGCATTGACCAGTACGCAGGCGCTGCTTCGCGCCTATCTCCTCTCAAGCCTGCTCGAAGGCCTTTCGACCGTCGCGCTGATTTTTGCCCCCAACTCCCTGGTGGCCAGCGGACTGCTGATCGTCGGCGGCATACCGGAGATGATCGCTTGCGCCACCTACTTTACACTTGTGCAACGCTGCCTGTCCCTGGAGCGCCAGGCAGTGTTTTACGCCGTGAGCTTGCCGCTCATGGATGCCTGCTTGATCGCCGGCATCGTCTCGGGAGCCTTCTATACCAGCGATCTCGTGACCCTCGGGCAGTTCTGGCTCTTTGCCAGCGCCTGCGCCGTGCTTTCGGTTCTGCCGTTCCTCGCGTGGCGCGGGTCGGCGACCGACCGTCAGAGCAGTGTCTCGCGGCAAAAAGATCAACGCCAGCCGTAACTTACGGCTGGCGTGTTTCACTTTGACTGGCCATACTCGCACCGGGCTATAAAGGGGTATTGCATGCAGGACCGGTTGTTCATCGATGGCAAATGGGAAAAACCGCGGCGCGGCGGCACGCTCGACGTGATCGATCCGGCGACGGAGGAGATCATCCATCGTGCGCCTGCGGCAACTTACGAAGACGTGGACAGGGCCGCAAAGGCGGCCCGCATCGCCTTCGACAGCGGCCCCTGGCCAAAACTTTCGGGCAGCGAGCGCGCCGCCTATCTGCGTGCAATCGCAGCCAAGATCGAGGAAAAGCGCCACTCGCTGGCCCGGCTCGAAGTCGCCGACAACGGCAAGCCGCTGCCGGAAGCATTGTGGGACATCGACGATGCCGCAGGCTGCTTCCGCTATTATGCCGGCCTCGCCGAGGAACTGGACACCAGCCCTGAGGAGGCGATCGCCGTCGGCGACAGCCGCTTCACGTCACGCGCTGTGCGCGAACCGCTGGGCGTCGTCGGCGCGATCACCCCGTGGAACTATCCGTTGCTGATGGTGTCGTGGAAGGTGGCTCCGGCGCTGGCCGCCGGCTGCACCATCGTGCTCAAACCGTCGGAGCTGACGCCACTGACAGCACTTGAGCTCGGCGTCATCGCCGAGGAAGTCGGGCTGCCGGCCGGCGTGCTCAACATCCTCACCGGCACCGGCCAGGACGCCGGCCAGCCGCTGACCGAGCATCCGCTGGTCGACAAGCTTGCCTTCACCGGCTCCGTCGTCACCGGCCGCAAGGTGATGATGGCCGGTGCCCAGGACATCAAGAATGTCAGCCTCGAACTCGGCGGCAAGTCGCCCTTCGTCGTCTTTGCCGACAGCGACATCGACAAGGCCGTCGAATGGATCATGTTCGGCATCTTCTGGAACCAGGGCCAGGTCTGCTCGGCGACCTCGCGCGTGCTCGTCGAGGAGACGATCTACGAGACCGTCGTCAAGCGCCTCTGCGAGGAGGCAGCAAAAATCACCATCGGCAACGGCCGCGACGACGGCACGTTGCTCGGGCCGATCGTCTCGAAGGGTCAGTACGACAAGATCATGGGCGCGATCGACCGCGCCCGCCAGGACGGCGCCACGGTGGCTGCCGGCGGCGGCCGCCCGGCCGGCCTCAACAGCGGCTACTTCATCGAACCGACGGTGCTGACCGATATGCGCGAAGACAGTTACGTCTGGCGCGAGGAGATCTTTGGTCCGGTCGTCTGCGTCAAGCCGTTTGGCGAAGAGGCCGACGCGATCCGCATGGCCAACGACAGCCGCTTCGGTCTTGCAGCCGCCGTCATGTCGGCCGACAGGGACCGCTGCGAGCGCATCGCCCGCGCTTTTCGCGCTGGCATCGTCTGGATCAACTGCTCGCAGCCGACCTTCACCGAAGCACCCTGGGGTGGCTACAAGCAATCGGGCATCGGCCGTGAGCTCGGCCGCTGGGGCCTTTCCAATTATCTGGAGACCAAGCAGATCACCAGTTTCGACGCCGACGAGCCCTGGGGCTGGTACATCAAGGGATAGCACCGATCGGGGCGTGGAGGTCAGCGTCAAATTCCCTTCATGCGGCTGTGAAATAAGCCGACTAACGATGGCATCACGCAAAGTTGTCGTCGAACACACGCAATCCGGAGGGTCAGATGAACAGGTCGAACGACGAGATCGAAACGCAGGACTGGCTGGAAGCGGAACTGGCCGACACGCTCGACGAGGACTACGAACTCGAGCTTTCCGAACCGGCGCTGTCGGAAGAGATCCGCAAGATCTACCGCAAGAACCACCCGCCTTCGATCCCGCGCATCGATTACTTCCGCTCGCTGCTGAAGTTGCAGTCGGAGCTGATCAAGCTTCAGGACTGGGTGGTCCATCACAAGGAAAAGGTGGTGGTGATCTTCGAGGGCCGCGATTCCGCTGGCAAGGGCGGCGTCATCAAGCGCATCACCCAGAGGCTCAATCCCCGCGTCGTGCGTGTGGTCGCGCTGCCGGCACCGTCCGACCGCGAAAAGACGCAATGGTATTTCCAGCGCTACGTGCCGCACCTGCCGGCCGGCGGCGAGATCGTGCTCTTCGACCGCTCCTGGTACAACCGCTCCGGCGTCGAGCGCGTCATGGGCTTCGCCACCGAGGACCAGGTCGAGCAGTTCTTCGACGACGTGCCGGAATTCGAGCGCATGCTGGTTCGCTCCGGCATCCGGCTGGTGAAGTACTGGTTCTCGATCACCGACGAGGAGCAGCAGATGCGCTTCCTGGTGCGCATTTACGACCCGTTGAAGCAGTGGAAGCTGTCGCCGATGGATCTGCAGTCGCGGGTGCGCTGGGAAGGTTACACCAAGGCCAAGGAGGAGACCTTCGCCCGAACCAACATCCCGGAAGCGCCCTGGCATATCGTCGAGGGCAACGACAAGAAGCGCGCCCGTCTGAACTGTATCGACCACCTGTTGAGGCAGATCCCCTACGAGGACGTGCCGCACGAGGAAATCTCCCTGCCGGAACGCGTCTTCAACCCGGACTACGAGCGCAAGGTTCTGCCGCCGGAACTCTACGTGCCCTCGAAATACTGACGCACGCGGGCAACTTCCCGCGTCTGCAGCCGTTGAAAGCGAGGCGGCATCCGCCCGCCTCGCTTGCAATATCCCCGCGAAAATCAGAGATTGCCGTGAAACGCCAGTTTCATGGACATCGCATGAGCCCGAAAGAACGTTCCTTCCTCACCCGTGTTCGCCAAGTGCTGCCCGAACTGCATCCGGCCGAGCGGCGGCTGGGCGACTTCCTCTGCGATTTTCCAGGCGAGGTCGCCAGCTACTCAGCCCAGGAACTGGCGGCGCTCGCACATGTGTCGAAGGCGACGGTCTCTCGCTTCATCCAGCGGCTCGGCTACGACAATTACGAAGAAGCGCGTCGGCATGCCCGCGCCGACAAGCAGACCGGTTCGCGCCTGTTCCTTGCAACCGCCACCGACAGCGGCGGCGAGCAGTCGCTCACGTCCCATGTGGCGCAGGGCGTGGCCAATATCGAAGCGACCTTTCTCGCCATTTCCGAAACCCAGGTGACGGCGGCGGCAACCGCCATCCTTGGCGCCCGCAAAGTCTGGGTCATCGGCTTTCGCGCCAGCCATTCCTTCGCCACCTATCTGCAATGGCAGATGACACAGGTGGTCGAGCACATCTCGGCCATTCCCGGCGGCGGCCAGACGCTCGGCGAACATCTGGTCAGCATCAACAACGACGACGTCGTCATCCTTTTCGGCCTGCGCCGGCGCGTCACGTTGATGGAACCGATCCTCGCGCAGCTCGAAAAATCGGGCGCAAGGCTGCTCTATATCACCGACGAAGGCGTTCCCTTCCTCAACCAGGCAGAATGGCATTTCCGCTGCCAGACGCTGGCGCCGGGGCCCCTGTTCAACCACGTCTCGGTGATGGCGCTCTGCCATCTGCTCACCACACGTTGCATCGAAATCGCCGGTCCCGCCGGCCGAAACCGCCTGCGCGGCATCGAGGCGATCAACGACGCGCTCGACGAATTGTGAGCGCCGATTGGGCATTTGCCTGAAACGGCAGAACATTTTTCGAGCACAAGAAATCTGAGTTTCAACCGCCCGTTAGAGTGCAATCTGTCGCCAAGCTTCTGACGGCAAACGAGAAACTGTCGTTTCCCACCGAGTGGCACGAAATCTGCATTCCATAACCTGGGTTGCGAGCGGCCAATTCCTTTCGCAGCGCGTCATAGAATCTCCTATGAAACTCAGATTTCATGATGTAGATTTCATGAAACTAAGTTTTCACATTTTCACGTTGTTAAGCCATAAAGGGGAACGAACCATGGCAGCGGAAAATATGGTACCGTCCGGCAGGTCATCGCCGGTCATCAGACAGTTGGAATCAGCCTTCACCAAGATCGGCGTCACCGGCGCCCACAAGCAAATTCTCGCCCTCGTGCTCATCGGCTGCCTGTTCGACAGCTTCGAACAGAACACCATCGGCGTCGCCGGCCCGATCCTGAAAGAACATTGGGGCCTTACCGGCACCGACATCGGTTTCCTCAACACCATCACCTTCGGCAGCGCGGCGATCGGCCGCCTGCTTTCAGGCATCCTCGGCGACCGCTACGGCCGACGCGTGATGCTGACCATCAACCTCCTGCTCTTCACCATTGGCTCGGCCGCCTGCGCCATGGCGCCGAACTTCGCCACGCTCTGCTTTGCCCGTGCCATCGTCGGCTTCGGCGTCGGCGGCGAAATCTCGACGGCCGTTACCATGCTGTCGGAATTCTGCTCGCCGAAATTCCGCGGCACGGCGGCCGGCCTCGTCAATGTCGGCGCCGGCGGCTTCGGCAACTTCCTGGCGCCCGCCTTCGGCCTGATGATCTTCACCCTCTTCCCGGGTGAAAACAGCTGGCGCTGGCTCTTCGCCGCCCTCGCGCTCCCGGCCCTGCTCGTCGTCTTCTACCGCCGCTTCGTGCCGGAGACCCCGCGCTTCCTGGCTTCGCAGGGCAAGATCGACGAAGCCAACAAGGTGCTCTCCATCCTTGCCTCCGGCTCGCTGCGCCCGCGCAATCTCAAGGTCCAGGAATATCTGACCAAGGATCACCTGAAGGACGAAGAGCCGGCCAAGAGCGACTGGAAGGAACTCTTCCGCGCGCCCTTCATCGGCCGCACGATCCCCGTCGCCATCGCCATCCTGATGAGCTACGGCGCCCAGCTTTCGGTGCTGACGCTGATGCCGATCATCTTCGTCTCCATGGGCTACACGCTGCAGGGCAGCCTGCTCTACAGCATGATCATCCAGAGCGGCAGCGTGCTTGGCGCCATCGCCGCCTCGATGTTCGGCTACTACTTCCCGCGCAAGAAGGTGCTGACGCTCGGCGCCGTGTTCGCCTGCCTCGCGGCGGTCTCGATCGCCTATCTCGGCACCAACATCTATCTGGTGCTGATGTTCGGCGCGATCTTCCAGTTCTTCGTGCTGCTGCTCAACACCTCGATCTGGATCTATGCGCCCGAACTCTTTCCGACCCGCATCCGCGCCTTCGGCGTGGCGCTGATCCTGGCAACCGGTTCGGCCGCGGGTTCCTTCGTCCCCACCATCGCCGGCGCCCTCTTCGACGTCTACGGCATGGTCGGTGTCTTCGGGCTTGCCGCCGGCATGTATGCGGTCTTTGCCTTCTGCATCCAGCTCGGCCCCGAAACCTACGGCATGTCGATGGAAGACCTCACCCAGCCTGCCGATGCCGACCTGGCAAAGGCTGACACTTCTGAAATCAAAGTCGGCGTGGAACTGAGAACGTGAGCGCACATATCCTTCTGATCAACCCGAACAGTTCGCGTGCCACGAGCGACATGATGGTCGCCATCGCACGCCGGGCGGCATCAGGACGCATGGCCGTGGCAGTCGCCACGGCCATGCGGAACCCGCCGATGATCGTCACGCCGGAGCAGCTGGACGCATCCGCTGCCGAGGTCGTCGAGATCGGCGAAAAGCATGAGGCCGGATGCCTCGGCATCGTCGTCAGCGCCTTCGGCGATCCCGGCCTTGCCGCGCTCAAGCACCGGCTCGATATCCCCGTCATCGGAATCTGTGAGGCCTCGATGATCGAGGCCTCACAGGGCGGCCGCAAATTCGGCGTCGCCACCACGACGCCGGAACTGATCCAGGCGATCGACGACCGCGCCCGCGATCTCGGCGTCTGGGAACAATATACCGGCATCCGTTGCACTTCGGGCGATCCACTGGCGCTTTCCGCCCACCCGGATCGGCTGCTTTCGGCTCTCGGCGATGCGGTCCGCCAATGCATCGAGCTCGACGGCGCCGAGGCCGTCATCATCGGCGGCGGCCCGCTCGGCCAGGCGGCCGACGAGCTCCAGCCGATGTTTTCGACGCCGATCATCGCCCCCATCCCGAGCGCCATCGGCCGCATGCTCGACCTGATGCAGGTCGCCGCCTGACAGGCATTCCTCATCGCAGACACCCAAAAGGAGTATGGATCGGGCGGCGCTAATGCCTGTTTCCGCCGGCCGCCCTGTGGTATTTTCGCCCTTCCTAATTGGCGAGACCGAAGCTGGGGCGGAGGTTACGCGATGAAATCTCTCTTTGCTTCGCTGGTCGCGGTGGCGTTCTTCGCCGCGGCGGCGAACGCGGGTCCTTTGCATGACGCGGCACGGGACGGCGACACGGAACGCGTCAAACAGTTGCTCGATCAGGGAACCGATATAACCGAGCCGGATGCGGCCGGTGAACCGGCGCTGTTGATTGCCGCTCTCAAGGGTCGCGCCGAGGTCGTCGCCCTTCTCATCGACCGCGGCAACGACATCGAGATCCGCAACAAGGGCGGTCTCACCGCGCTTCACGCCGCGGCCTATGGCGGCAATCTCGAAACCGTCAAACTACTCGTCGCCAAGGGCGCGGCGGTCAACGACGTCGCCAACTTCTACAAGATGTCGCCGCTGCATGCGGCGGCCGAAGAGGGCCACGCCGAAGTGGTCGCCTTCCTGCTTGCCAACAAGGCAGACATCGAAGCCAAGGAGCGCAATGGCTATACGCCGCTCACCCAGGCCGGCTGGCGGTCCTACTGGCCGGCCGCCGAACTTCTGTTGAAGGCCGGCGCCACCTGCCAGAAGGCCGAGCTTGTCGGCGAATGGCTCTACGGCGAATGCACGAAACGTCAATAGATCCGGAAACGGAGGAAACGGCATGTCTCGACACTCCATACGATTTATAATCGCGGCGACAGCGGCGTTCCTTGCGCCGGCCGTCCCGTCACTGGCAGAAGAGCCCGTGAACACCGGCTACTTTGGCGACGTGGCGATCAAGGGTTACGACCCGGTCGCCTATTTCACCGAGAACAAGGCTGTCGAAGGATCACCCGAATTCAGCTATCGCTGGCTCGGCGCCACCTGGCAGTTTGCCAGCGCCGAGCATCGTGACCAGTTCATCAAGGAGCCAACCCGCTATGCGCCGCAATATGGCGGCTACTGTGCCGATGGCGTCTCCTTCGGCACGGTCACGACCAACATCGATCCCAAGGCCTGGCGCATCATCAAGGACAAGCTCTATCTCAGCTACGATCCGGGCGCAGCCGACGGACTGGTGAAGAACCCGAACAAGGTGGTCGATTCGCGCAAGCACTGGTCCGAGGTCGAGCAGACGTTGCTCACCGAGAAGGCGAACATCAACTGGACGCAGCCCCGGCCCTGAAGGCCGGCGGCTCGGCGATGACAACCGTCACTTCTCGATCGAGAAGAACTTCAGCGACTGCGGCGTGACATTGATGTAGTCCGCCATGCGCTCGCCCTTTGCCGTATTGCGGTAGACATAGCCGCAGACCATGCGGTCGAGAAAATAGCCGTCATATTTTTCGCAGAGCTGGTTGCCCTTCACTTCAATCCGACCGGTGATGTTGGTGTTGCTGGTGCGATAGGCGGTGTTGCCGTCCTTGTCGAAGAACTGCGCAAAGCCCGTGCCGTTCTTGTGCACGCCGACCCAGGTCTTGTCGGTGGTCAGTTGTTTCAGCTCGGCCGGGCCGAGCCGGTCGCTGGCGGCGCCGACGAAGCCGAAGGGCCATTCCGGAATACCGGCGACGCGAAGGCCGAAGAGGTGGCGATAGAGATCCTCTTCGCGCCAGTAGTCGTAGAGATAGCCGTAGTAGCTCAGGTTCGTGTCCGGGAAGAGCTTCAACAGCTCGGCCGCTTCGGCGGCCGCACTCTGCTGGTCGCCGCGCTGGGCATAGGCCGACGCCAGATACTCCCGCACCGCCTCCGCCTTTGGCAAGGATGCGCCGGCCGCTTCGATCAGGGGGATCGCCTTCTCAAGATGACGCGTCGTGTAATAGACGATGCCCGAAAGCAGCTGCAGGCTCGAAGATGGCGACGGATCAAGCCTCAGCGCCCGCTCGATATCGTCGAGCGCCTGCTCGTGTTCACCGGTCTGGGCCAGTATCAGCGCCAGATTGGCGAGCGCCTCGGCATCCCCCGGCTGCGCCGAGACGGCTCGAAGCGCCGATTCCTTTGCCTCAAGGGGACGGCCGTCCACCAGCTGCAGCAGCGCCAGCACGGTATGGGCGCGGGCGTTGTTGGCGTCGAGCTTCAGGGCCTGTCCCGCCGCATCATAGGCGATCTTGCGCGCCACGGCCGCGGACCAGAGATAGTTGTAGTCGTTGCGCCAGACGTCGACGGCGACCCGGGCGATACCGGCATGCGCATCGGCGAATTTCGGATCGAGATCGATCGCCCGCTGATAATAGGAAAGCGTCTGGCGATAGGTGTCGACGTCGCGCCAGATCAAGCCCTGCTGCTCGGCGCGCATGTAGTTGTCGTAGGCCTCGAGATTGTCCGTCGGAATGCGCGCCAGCTGGTCGCGTTCGCCCTCGCTGAGCTTGACCTCGAGCGCTGCGATGATCTTGCCGATCACGTCGTCCTGAACCGCAAAGAGGTCGGCGTATTGCCGATCGTAACGCTCGGCCCAGAGCGAAAGACCGCTCATCGCATCGATCAGCTTGACGTTGATGCGCAACCGCTGGTCCGCCCGCTGCAGCGTGCCCTCCAGCACATAGTGTACGCCAAGTTCGGCGGCCACGTCCTGGATCTTGTCGGTACTGCCCTTCAGCGCGAACACCGAATGGCGCGCGATGACAAAGAGGCCGGACACTTTCGAGAGTTCTGTGATGAGATCGTCCGTCAGCCCCTCGGCCAAATGGTCGTGATCGCTGTCGCCGCTGACATTGATGAAGGGCAGCACGGCAACCGAAGGCTGGTCCGGCAGCGGATAGGCGAAACGCTGCGCCATCCCCTCCTGCCCGATCCACGTCCACGGCTGCCACCAGGCGACCGCAGTCGACAGCGCAATCGCGACGAGACCAACGACCGACCCCTTCACCCAGGCCGCATTGCGTCGAGGCTTCTCGACAACCGTCCTGCCGGCGGCCCCCGGATCGAGGAGGACCCGGTAAACCCGGATCGGCTCGGCAAGTCCCTTGACCGTCTGTTGACCCAGGGACGCAAATCCGACTTTCAACTTGGAGCTGACCTGGTCGTAAGCCGTGCCGGAGATCGCAATACCACCCGGCTCGGCAAGTCCCTGGACCCGATCGGCGATGTTGACGCCGTCGCCATGGATGTCGTCACCCTCGACGATGATGTCGCCAAGATTGATGCCGATGCGGAAGTCCAGCCTCTCGCCATTTGGCGCCTTGTCGGCTTCCGCCTCCGCCTTGCGCCGCTGGATCTCGACTGCGCATTGGGTCGCGTCGACAACGCTGCGGAATTCGACGAGCAGGCCATCGCCCATCGTCTTCACCAGACGCCCGTGATGCTCGCGGAAAAGCGGCTCGAGAATATCGCCGAGATCCGACTGGAATCGCAAGCGCGTCCCTTCCTCGTCCAGCCGGCTCAAGCGGCTGTAACCGACGACATCCGCGATCAGGACGGCTGCGAGACGGCGCTCCATCGACGGGCTCTCAACGTGCGATGTACTCCAGCGGCAATGGTACCGCAGCTTGGCGGGCGGCGCCATCGGCACGCATGGATGAGACGCGTCGACCAGGCCGTAACCGTTACGTACTTGCAGGACCTCGCTGAAGTGCCACGATTACAGGCGATCATCCGAAGGAAGCTGCCATGCTCAAACGACGGTCTCTGCTGGTGCTCGGCGCTCTTGCCACGGCACTTCCCGCACTCAAGTTGACGAGCGCGAGGGCTGCCGATGCAGGCCTCTCTGCGGACGAGGCGCGCGCCATTGCCAAGGACGCCTATATCTACGGTTTCCCGCTGGTCGACAGCTACAGGGTGCAGCATTCCTATTTCGTCGATCACGGCAATCCCGAGTTCAAGAGCGGCTGGAATACGCTCAACAATACCGCGCGGGTCTATACGCCTGACGACAAGGCGATCCAGACGCCAAATTCCGATACGCCCTACTCCTTCCTGGGCGCGGACCTGCGCGCCGAGCCGCTGGTCCTGACCGTGCCGGCGGTCGAGAGGGAGCGCTACTACTCGCTCCAGTTCGTCGACATGTACACGTTCAATTTCGCCTATGTCGGAAGTCGCGCCACCGGCAACGAGGCTGGCACCTTCCTGCTGGCGGGACCGGGCTGGAAGGGTGAAACCCCGCCCGGGATCAAGGCGGTGATCCGGTCGGAAACGGAATTCGCTTTCGTGCTTTACCGCACGCAGATGTTTGATCCCGCCGACATCGAGAACGTCAAGAAGATCCAGGCGGGCTACAGGGTCGAGCTGCTGTCGAGCTTCCTTGGTCAGCCGGCTCCGGCACCGGCCGCGGCCGTCGATTTTATCACCCCGTTGAGCGCGGCTGACGAAAAGACCTCGCCTGACTTCTACAGGGTCCTGAATTTTATCCTGCATTACTGCCCGACGCACCCGTCCGAAACGGCGCTGATGCAGCGTTTCGCCGATCTGAACATCGGTGCGGGCAAGACGTTCGACATCACGGCTTTCTCGCCGGAGATCCAGAAGGCGATCACTGACGGCATGGCGGACGCCTGGGCGGCGTTCAAGGAACACAAGGAAACCGAAATCGACACCGGCAAGGCTTCGAGTGCCGACGCGTTCGGCACGCGGGAGTTCCTGAAGAACGACTATATGCAGCGCATGTCCGGCGCGGTTCTCGGTATCTACGGCAACTCGAAGGACGAAGCTCTCTATCCCGCCTATTTCGTCGATGACCAGAAGAAGCCGCTGACCGGGTCGGGCCACTACACCTTGCGCTTCGAACCCGAGCAACTGCCGCCGGTCAACGCCTTCTGGTCGCTGACCCTCTACGAACTGCCGTCGAGCCTGCTCTACGCCAATCCGCTTAACCGCTATCTCATCAACTCGCCGATGCTACCGAACCTGCAAAAGGACGCCGATGGCGGCGTGACGCTCTACGTCCAGCACGAGAGCCCTGGGCCTGACAAGGAAGCAAACTGGCTGCCGGCGCCGAGCGGCCCGTTCTTCACCGCCATGCGGCTCTACTGGCCAAAGCCGGACGCATTGGACGGAAAATGGAAAGCGCCGCCGATGCGGCGCGCCAACTGATCAACGAGGATTTGAATATGAAACACTATCGTTCGTTCCTCATTGCCAGTGCACTGGCGATGGCTGCCGCAACCCAGGCAAGCGCCGCCGACCCCGTAACCGTCGGTGTCGACAACTTCGTTCGTGCCGAGAGCGACATGTACCTCGCCTCCATGGTCAAGGACGGCGCCTTCGGCAAATTCGTGCATCGGCGCGAACCGGCTTCGATCGACAATCAGACCGTCATTCGCCTCAACCGCGATACGCTCTATTCATCGGCCGTGTTCGATCTCGACGCGGGCCCGGTTACGGTCACCATGCCGGACGCGGGAAAACGCTTCATGTCGCTGCAGGTGGTCAATGAGGACCACTATGTGCCGGAGGTCGTCTACGGCGCCGGAGAGGTGACGTTGACCAAGGAAAAGGTCGGCACGCGCTACGCCGTTGTCGGCGTCCGCACCCTGGTCGATCCGACCGACCAGAAGGATATCGCCGAAGTCCACGCCCTGCAGGATGCGATCAAGGTGACCCAGGAGAAGGAAGGCACGTTCGAAATCCCGGCCTGGGACCCGGCCAGCCAGAAGAAGGTGCGCGAAGCCCTGCTTGCGCTCGGCGCCACCATGCCGGACTTCAAGAAGGCCTTCGGCACCAAGGCCGACGTCGACCCGATCCGCCATCTGATCGGCACCGCGACCGGCTGGGGCGGCAACCCCGACAAGGACGCGTCCTATCTCAACGTCACGCCCGCCAAGAACGACGGCAAGACCATCTACAAGCTCGACGTCAAGGACGTACCGGTCGATGCCTTCTGGTCGGTCAGCGTCTACGACGCGCAAGGCTTCTACGAAAAGAACGCCTACAATGCCTACGCGATCAACAATATCACCGCCAAGAAGGGCGACGATGGCAGCGTCTCGATCCAGTTCGGCGGCTGCGACGGCAAGATCGCCAACTGCCTGCCCGTGGTCGACGGCTGGAACTATACGGTGCGGCTCTACCGGCCGCGCAAGGAAATCCTCGACGGAACCTGGCACTTTCCCGAGCCGCAGCCGGTAAACTAGGCGTGCCGCGAATTTGGCAGCGGAGGCCGCATGCATGGAACACAGCGATGACAACCTTGCGGCCTTCGCCGAGCATGGCGCAACGCCCCTGCCCGCAGCAACGGGTGAAGGCCGTGTCGAGCGTGACGGCGCACGAATCTGGTATGCGACCTATGGATCGGGCGAACCGGTTATCCTCTTGCACGGCGGCCTTGGCCACAGCGGCAACTGGGGCTTTCAAGTCCCGGCCCTGCTCGACACTGGCCACCGCGTCATCCTGATCGACAGCCGCGGCCATGGCCGCAGCACCCGCGACCGAAAGCCCTACACCTACGAACTGATGGCGGCGGACGTGCTTGCGGTGATGGACAGGCTGGATATTCAGAAGGCCGCCTTTGCCGGCTGGAGCGATGGCGCCTGCATCGCGCTTATCCTCGCCTCACAGACGCCGGAACGCGTCAGCGGCGTCTTCTTCTTCGCCTGCAACATGGACCCGAGCGGAACGAAGGACATCGAGCCGAGCCCGGTGCTCGACCGTTGCTTCAGCCGTCATGCCGAAGACTACCGCGCGCTGTCGGCGACGCCCGACGATTTCAGCACCTTCGTCGACGCCGTCAGCGAAATGCAGAGAACCGAGCCGAACTACACGGCGGAAGATCTCGGCAAGATCCGCGTGCCGGTCGTGATCGTCCAAAGCGAAAACGACGAGTTCATCAAACACGAGCATGCTGACCATCTCGCCCGCAGCATTCCCGGCGCCGCGTTCATCCTTCTCGATGGCGTCAGCCACTTCGCCCCGCTGCAGCGGCCCGACCGCTTCAATGCCGCGCTCACGGCTTTCCTTGTCGCACTCGAAGACGAGCCCAAAGGCGACGCGCAATGACGGCATTGACGAGCCCTTGTCGGCTCGTCATCTCGCCCTCAGGCGACGCTACTCGGCCGCTTCGGTCTCAGGCATCGGCACGTAGTTGAGGATCGGCGACAGCCAGCGCTCGACCTCGCGCACCGGCATGCGTTTACGTGTCGCATAGTCCTCGACCTGGTCGCGCTCGACCTTGGCGACACCGAAGTAATAGGCTTCGGGATGGCCGATATAGAGGCCGGAAACCGACGAACCCGGCCACATCGCATAGCTCTCGGTGAGGCTGACGCCGATCGTTGCTTCTGCGTCAAGCAGCCGGAAGAGCGTTGCCTTTTCCGTGTGATCGGGCTGGGCCGGATAACCCGGCGCCGGGCGGATGCCGGCATAGGGCTCCCCAATCAGCTCCACGGGCGTAAACGTCTCGTCCGCCGCATAACCCCAGAGTTCGGTGCGCACATATTCATGCATGCGCTCGGCAAAGGCCTCGGCGAAACGATCGGCCAGCGCCTTGACCATAATCGAGGAGTAATCGTCGTTGGCGCGCTCGAAGCGCTCGGCGATCGCCACTTCCTCGATGCCGGCTGTGACAACGAAACCGCCGACATAGTCGTTGGAGCCGCTATCAACAGGCGCGACGAAGTCGGAAAGGGCCACGTTCGCACGGCCATCGCGCTTGCTGAGTTGCTGGCGCAGCGTGAAGAAGGTCGCAAGTTCAGCGGCCCGATCCTCTCCGGTAAAGAGCCGGATATCGTCGCCGACCGTGCCTGCCGGCCAGAAGCCGACAACCGCCTTCGGCGCAAACCACTTCTCCTCGATGATCTTTTTCAGCATCGCCTGCGCGTCGTCGAACAACTGGCGGGCAGCCGCACCTTGCGCCTCGTCGTCGAGGATCTTCGGATAGACGCCCTTCAGCTCCCAGGTCTGGAAGAACGGCGTCCAGTCGATGTAGCGGGCAAGCTCCGCCAGATCCCAGCTTTCGAACACGCGCGTGCCGAGGAACGAGGGCGTCTTGGCCTGATAATTCGACCAGTCAACCCGATGCTGATTGGCACGTGCCTGCGACAGGGGCAGCCGGCGCTTTTCCGCCTCGTTGCGCGCATGCGCGTCGGCGACCTTGCGATACTCCGCCCGAACCGTCTCCATGTAATTGTCGCGCGCTTCGGGCGAGAGCAAGCTCGATACGACGCCGACGGCGCGGCTGGCATCGGTCACGTAGACCGTCTGGCCGCGATCGTAGCGCGGATTGATCTTGACGGCGGTGTGCACGCGGCTGGTGGTCGCGCCGCCGATCAGCAGCGGTACGTCGAAGCCTTCGCGCTCAAGTTCCGAGGCGACATGCACCATTTCATCCAGTGAGGGCGTGATCAGGCCAGAGAGACCGATGATGTCGACCTTCTGCTCGCGCGCCACTTCGAGGATCTTCGCCGAGGGCACCATGACGCCGAGATCGATGATCTCGTAATTGTTGCAGGCCAACACGACGCCGACGATGTTCTTGCCGATGTCGTGCACGTCGCCCTTGACCGTCGCCATCAGGATCTTGCCGGCGCTTTCGCGCGCCTCGCCGCCATTGGCGAGCTTTTCTGCCTCCATGTGCGGCAAGAGCACGGCGACCGCCTGCTTCATAACGCGTGCGGATTTGACCACCTGCGGCAGGAACATCTTGCCGGAACCGAAGAGGTCGCCGACGACGTTCATGCCGGCCATCAGCGGGCCCTCGATGACATGCAGCGGCCGCGCTGCCTCAAGCCGAGCCTCCTCGGTATCAGCCTCGATGTATTCGGTGATGCCGTTGACCAGCGCATGTTCGAGACGCTTTGCCACCGACCATTCGCGCCAGGAAAGATCCTTCTCGCGGCCCTGCGAGCCGCCCTGTCCGCGATAGCGCTCAGCGATCTCCAGCATGCGCTCGGTCGAATCGGCGCGGCGGTTGAGCACCACGTCCTCGCAGGCCTCGCGCAGATCGGCATCGATGGCGTCATAGACGGCGAGCTGGCCGGCGTTGACGATGCCCATGTCCATGCCCGCCTGGATGGCGTGGTAGAGGAACACCGCGTGCATTGCCTCGCGCACCGGCTCGTTGCCGCGGAACGAGAAGGAGAGGTTGGAGACGCCGCCCGACACATGCACGTGCGGCAGGGTCTTGATGATTTCGCGCGTCGCCTCGATGAAGTCGACACCGTAGTTGTTGTGTTCCTCGATGCCCGTC
Source organism: Ensifer sp. Root954 (assembly GCF_001429005.1). NCBI lineage: Bacteria > Pseudomonadati > Pseudomonadota > Alphaproteobacteria > Hyphomicrobiales > Rhizobiaceae > Ensifer > Ensifer sp. Root954. The sequence continues at coordinate 418,889 of NZ_LMJM01000022.1, read as the reverse complement.
GCCACGGCGAAGATGTTCGGATCGAAGATTATGTCTTCGGGCGGGAAGCCCGCCTGTTCCGTCAGGAGCTTGTAGGCGCGTGTGCAGATCTCGACCTTGCGCGCCTGGGTGTCGGCCTGGCCGACCTCGTCGAAGGCCATGATGACGACGGCTGCACCGTAGGCGCGGCAAAGCCTGGCATGGTGCAGGAACGCCTCTTCGCCTTCCTTCATCGAGATGGAATTGACCAGCGGCTTGCCCTGAACGCATTTCAGGCCCGCCTCGATCACTTCCCACTTCGACGAATCGATCATCACGGGAACGCGGGCGATATCGGGCTCGGAGGCGACGAGGTTCAAGAACTCGATCATCGCCTGCTTCGAATCGATCAGGCCCTCGTCCATGTTGATGTCGATGATCTGGGCGCCGTTCGCCACCTGGTCGCGCGCGACGTCGAGAGCGGCCGAATAATCGCCGGCAGTGATCAGCTTGCGGAACTTCGCCGAGCCGGTGACGTTGGTGCGCTCGCCGACGTTGACGAAGGGAATGTCGGAGGTGAGCGTGAAGGGCTCCAGCCCGGAGAGCCGCATCAGCGGCTCGACCTTGGGGATCTCGCGCGGCGGATGCTTGGCAACGGCCTTGGCGATCGCGCTGATATGGGCCGGCGTCGAGCCGCAGCAGCCGCCGACAATGTTGAGCAGCCCGTCGCGCGCAAAGGCTTCCACCTGGGCGGCCATCTGCTCCGGCGTTTCGTCATACTGGCCGAACTCGTTCGGCAGGCCGGCATTGGGATAGGCACAGACGAAGGTATCGGCAACGCTTGAAAGTTCGTCGATATGGGCGCGCATCGCATTGGCGCCGAGCGCGCAGTTGAGCCCGATGGTGAAAGGCTCGGCATGGCGCACCGAGTGCCAGAAGGCGGTCGGCGTCTGGCCGGACAGGGTGCGGCCCGAGAGGTCGGTGATCGTGCCGGAGATCATGACCGGCAGGTCGATACCCTTCTCCGCAAAGACTTCCTTGGTCGCGAAGATCGCCGCCTTGGCGTTCAGGGTGTCGAAGATCGTCTCGATCAGAATGATGTCGGCGTCGCCGTCGATCAGACCGCGGATCTGTTCGGCATAGGCGACGCGCAAATCGTCGAAGGTGACGGCGCGATAACCGGGATTGTTGACGTCGGGCGAAATCGACGCCGTGCGGTTCGTCGGCCCGAGCGCGCCGGCGACGAAACGGCGGCGACCGTCTGCGGCTTCGGCCCGCTTGGCCGCGCGCCGAGCCACTCGGGCACCATCGCGGTTGAGATCATAGACCATGTCTTCCATGCCGTAATCGGCCTGGGCGATGCGGGTCGAAGAGAACGTGTTGGTTTCAAGGATATCCGCGCCGGCGATGGCATAGGCGTAATGGATGTCCTCGATCGCCTTCGGCTGGGTCAGCGTCAGAAGGTCGTTGTTGCCCTGTTGATGACAGGCGCAGCCGCCGAATCGGTCGCCGCGGAAATGCTGCTCGACAAAGCCGAGCTGCTGGATCTCCGTGCCCATCGCGCCATCCATGATCAGGATGCGTTCGCGCGCAGCCTGGGCCAGCGCCCGCTTGATCTCGGAGCCATCCGGCTTGGAGGAAACATCGCCGAAAAGGGCGTCGATGGCGGACATGGGAAATCTCCCGTTCTGAAAACGACAAACACTAAGGCAAGTCAATCACATAAAGATATCTTTATGTCAACATATGCAGCAATCACATTTACCCCTCGGAGCAAAGAAAATGGCCCGCCGCAATCGCGACGGGCCATAACGAAAGCGATACTCTGGATCGGCAAATCAGATCCGGGCTAGGCAGTCCTCGGTTTCATAAATGGCGCAGAGGATATGGTAGAAGCTGCTCGCCGGCGCCGGCTCCTCGACGAAGGCGCCGTCGGCCTTCTGCTTGTCGCGCCAAAGGCCCGTAACCGGCGTCGCCAGAAACGTCTGGAGGGCCGCCGCTGCTCGCGCGGCCGAAGCAAGATAACGCTCGCGCTCGGCACCATTGGTGAGTGCGGCAAAGCGGACGGCCGCCTTCAGCCACTCGGTCTGCGGCCAAAGCCGCGCGATCGGATCGGCCACCGACAGATCGTCGAGAAGCGTCATGATCGCGACGTTGCGGTTCGCGCAGATGCCGTGGGCCTCACCGATATCGAACAGCCGCCGCGCCTTGACGATCGCCTCGGCGCTGCCGCGGCGCTCCGCCCAGCGCAAAAGCAGCCACGCCCATTCGAACAGATGTCCGGGCTCGACGATCCGGCCCTTTTCGCCTGCCATCGGCGCCCATTCGTGATCGAAGAATTCGCGCAGCACACCGCTCTCGGCATCGATGAAATAATCCATCGCCAGATGCGCAATTTCGTCGGCGAGGTTCGCCCAGCCAACCCGATCGAAGCCCTCGACCGTCTCGCTCGCCAGGCACGCCTCAAAAAGATGCATATGCGGATTGGAGCAGAGCGGCAGGCGCGAGGGATTGCCTTCCTCGAAGCCGGCGACCGGATGCTTGACATGCGCCTCGATCCGCGAGCGAAGGTCATTGCTGCGCTCGATCATCTCGGCCTTGCGGGCCGGCACGACCTCGCCCAGATAGGCGAAGGCAAGCAGCGCGAAGGCCTGGTTGTAGAGGTCAAAGGACGGATCGAGCAGATTGCCGTCGGCATCGGCGAGCGCGCCGTAAAAGCCGCTCGGCTGCTTGAAAATGCGATCGAAATAGGCAAGCCCGCCTTCGGCGGCACCGCGCCAATCACCGGACCAGCCGCGCCGCCCGGCCTCGGCGAAACAGTAGACCTGCCGCGGCTGAACGCGTGCACGCCGGTTGGCGCGGGTCGGCTCGCCTGCCATATCGATCGTCTCGACGAAGCCGCCTGAATGATCGACACCCTTGTCGCGCCAGAGCGGCAGGGCCTTGTCTGCCAGCCAATCCGACAGCACGCGTGATTGCGAAATTATATCCAATGCCAATTCTCAGTCCTCGAGCTTCAAGGCGCCATGATCCTTGCCGAGCAGGGCCGAGAGCGCTTCGACCACCATGTTGTGGTCCTCGCGTTGCGGCAGGCCGGATACGGTGACGGCACCGATACAGCCGGTACCTTTGACGACGATCGGGAAGCTGCCACCGTGCGCTGCATAATCCGCATCGGCAAGGCCGAGCTTGGCCTGCAGATTGGTCTGCGCCTTGGCCAGCTCGCGGCCGGTGGCATAGCTGCTCTTGAACAGGCGGAACACGGTGTTGCGCTTGCGGCGCACCCAGTTCGGATTATCCGGCGTCGCCCCGTCGAGCGCGGCATAGAACACCTGCATAGAGAAGAGCGTGATGTCGATGACGACGCCAAGCTTGCGCTCGTCCGCCATCTTGCGCAGCAGTGAGCCAAGCTCCCACGCCGCATCGAGATCGAAGCGCTCGAACTGCAATTCCTGTTCCTGCCGCGCGATGCGGGCGAGGTCCTTGTCGATATTCATGGGGGTCATTCCTTCCAGAGCCAGGCCGCACCGCGCACGCCGGAACTGTCGCCGTGCAGGGCCTTGCGAATGGGCGTTTCGAACGTGTCGCCGAAGAGGTAGTTGACGACCCGCGGCGGCACGTCCTGGTAGATCTCGTCGACATTCGACATGCCGCCGCCAAGCACGTAGACATCCGGGTCGATGATGTTGGTGAGCAGTGCCAGGCTGCGCGCCAGCCGGTCGACGAAGCGCTCATAGACGCCCGTTGCAACCGGATCGCTCGCCCGCTTCGCCTCGATGATGTCGCGCCCACGCATTTCGACGCCGGTCGTCAGGCGATAGTCGAGCTCGACACCCGTGCCGCAGGCATACATGTCGAGGCAACCGTGCTTGCCGCACCAGCATTTGTGGCCAGGATATTCGTCCTGCGTCATCCAGGGCAGCGGATAATGGCCGATCTCGGCGGCAACGCCCTGGTAGCCGGCGTGCACCTTCTTGTCGATCGCAAGGCCGCCGCCATGGCCAGTGCCGACGATAACGCCGAAGACCACATGCTCATTCTTGCCGGCGCCATCGACCGCCTCCGAGACCGCCAGGCAATTGGCGTCGTTGGCAAGCCGGACCGGGCGGCCAAGCGCCGTTTCGAGGTCACGCCCAAGGGGCTTGCCATTGATCAGCACCGCATTGGAATTGCGCACGATTCCGGTGCGCGGATTGGGACTGCCGGGAATGCCGATGCCGATCGAGCCCTGTTCGCCCGCCGTCTGCTCGGCGGCAGCAACGAGATCGAGAACGGCGCGGATGCAATCGTCATAGCCGCTGGTCGGGGTCGAGACGCGATGACGGGCGCGTGTTTCGCCATCGCGGCCAAGCGCGATGACTTCCATTTTCGTGCCGCCCCAATCTATTCCGATGAACATATGTGGATCAGGTCTCTGATGAAGGACTCAATGGGGAGCGCCAGCTTCCTCGGGCCGGCGCTTGCTTTGCTTAGCATTCGGAGGACATGGAAGACCAGCCCCCCGTTTCACCCTCGTTTTCAAGCCTGCCGGTCCGCGTCGGCACACCACCCGGACGAGACGACCCAAGCTCGCCGCCACCTGCATTTCCTCGGGCACTAACGCAAAAACACTTGGCGAAGAGCCCTTGCTTTTGTATGGGTGCTATTCAAGTGGTCCCGTAGCTCAGCAGGATAGAGCACCAGATTCCTAATCTGGGGGTCCCGCGTTCGAATCGCGGCGGGATCACCATTCTCCAAGACCCCTCTTAATCGAATTGGACGCGGCGCACGCCGTGCTGACGCCGTGGATAACAGCAAAGCAACCCCCTCCGGAGAAAACACGGTTCATCTGCTCGTGACCTATATGGAAATGCTCGAACGTCCGGCGGGCGATGCGTTTCCGGCACCGATCGCGCAAGCGGTGGTCGCGTCCGAACGTCCGGATGCCGCTGCGTTTCTTTCGCTCTATCGCGCCGTCGGCGAACCGTTGCGCTGGGATCAGCGGCTGCGCATGCCGACGGCCGATCTCGACGACTTTCTCAGAAGCGCCTCCACGATCCTCTACATCCTCCGGCTGGATGGCCGCGCAGTCGGGCTCTGTGAATTCGACCGCGCCGATACCGAGGATGTCGAGCTCACCCATTTCGGCCTGATCCCGGATGTTTACGGCCAAAGGCTGGGGCCATTTCTGCTCGATAGCGCGCTGCGCGCCGTCTGGGACCGAGGTGCAAACCGGATCTGGCTACATACGGACGAATGGGATCACCCGAAGGCGCAGGCTACCTATCGCCGCGCCGGCTTCAGCGCCTTTGCGCAGAAGCTCGAGGAGATCGTGCCCTAACGCACGCTCACCGAAGCGGCTGCCACGCCGGGCCGCGCCAGGCTTTGAGTTCCTGCAGAAACACCTGCAGCCTCGATGGCAGGAAGCGCCGCGTCGGATAGACCGCATGCACAAAGACATCCGGCGCGGACCATCCCGGAAGCACGCGCAGAAGCTTGCCGCTCGCAAGCAGGCTGTCGCAGAAGATCGGCGGGAGCCGGCCGATGCCGTGGCCGCGCTCGGTCATGGCACTCGCCGACTGGATATCGTGGACCGACACCGCCCCGGTCACACGCAGGCTGGCCGCTTCGCCACCCTTGACCAGATGCCATTCGGCCTCGTTGCCCCGGGCATTGACCAGGACACAGCGGTGGCCACTCAGGTCTTCGGGTCGCGATGGGGTGCCATGTTTGTCGAGATAGCCGGGTGCGGCCACCAGGAAATGGGTGCTTCGACCCAAACGCTGCGCGACAAGCGACGAATCGCGCAAGTCTCCGAACCGCACTGCGACGTCGATGTTTTCGGCAACGAGGTCCATGAACATGTTGGTGACGAGCAGATCGACCTCGATCTCGGGATACGTCTTCAGAAATGCGGACAGGAAATCAAAGAAGGGCGGCTGCCCGAGGGTCATGGGAACGGTGACCCGCAGCAACCCCTCCGGTCTTCTCTGTGCCTCGCTCAGCACCCGCTCCGCGTCGCGAAGCTGCTTCAGCGGTTCGCCGCATTCCGCATAATAGGCGCGCCCCTGCGCCGTGAGACTGAGCTTGCGCGTCGTGCGCTGGATGAGCGTGACGCCCAGTTGCTCCTCGAGCGCCGTGACCTTGCGGCTGACGGTGGAGACCGGCATCCCGAGCGAACGTGCCGCCCGGCTGAAACTCTCGAATTGGGCAACGGCCGCAAAGACCGCGATATCGTTCAGATCGACCATGGGAAGATTTTTGCATCGCTGGAAAAGTAATTCCAGATATTTCCGCCTAATCGCACAATCTGGCAGCAGCCATATTGATCTGACCGAAACCGTCCATCCACGGAGAGATCAGATGACAAACAAAGTCGCCATCATCACCGGTGCATCCCAGGGCATCGGCGCGGGCCTCACAAACGCTTTTCTGGCAGAGGGCTACAGCGTCGTCGCAACCTCGCGCAATGTCAGCCAATCGCGCGAAATCACCGAATCGGACCGGCTGGCCCGGGTCGACGGCGATATCGCCGATCCGGAGACGGCGAAACGCGTGGTCGAAACCGCGATCGCCCGGTTCGGCTCGATCGACGCGCTCGTCAACAATGCCGGCATCTTCTTCACCAAGCCCTTCGTCGACTACACCGCCGAAGACTACCGGCAGCTGAGCGCCACCAACATCGAGGGATTCCTCCACACGACCCAGCTTGTGATCAAGCAGATGCTTTCGCAGAAAAGAGGCGGCAGCATCGTCAGCATCACGACACCCCTTGCCGACCGACCGATTGCAGGCATGAACGCTTCGGTCGCCATGCTGACCAAGGGCGGCATCAACGCGATCTCGAAGAACATCGCCATGGAATACGCAAGGGACGGAATCCGCATCAACGTCGTGGCCCCCGGTGTCGTCGACACGCCGCTCCACAAGGACAACCCGCGGGATTTCCTGAACACGCTCTCGCCGATGCACAGCATTTCCAGCGTGGCCGAGATCGCGGATGCCGTCCTGTTCCTGACCAGGGCGCCACGCATAACCGGGGAGGTGCTGAACGTGGACGGCGGCGCGCATCTGGGCAAATGGTAGACCGGAAACCCGCGCCTGCCGCAGGCGCAGAACAGCGGCTCACGGAACTCGGGATCGTTCTGCCTTCTCCGCCGACGCCCTTCGGCAATTATGTCGAGGGCGTGCGGATCGGCAAGCTGCTCTATTTGAGCGGCATGCTGCCGGTGATCGACCGCAAGCCGCATTTCGTCGGCCGGCTTGGAGCCGAGCTTGAGGTCGACGAGGGGCGCCGCGCAGCCGAAATCGCGACGATGAGCGCGCTTTCGGCAATCAAGGCGGAACTCGGTTCGCTCGACCGGGTCACGGCCGTCGCCAAGCTCGGGATTTACATCGCGACCGTTGGCGACTTCCGCGATCATCCGACGGTCGCAGACGGCCCGTCCGACCTGCTCGCCAAGGTCTTCGGTCCTGAAATGCTGTCCGGCCGCATTGTCCTCGGCGTCGCCAGCCTGCCGCTCGGGCTGCCGGTCGAAGTCGAACTTCTGGTCGAAGTGGCGGATTGAAATGATCGTGGTCGGCATTCCAAACCGCCGGCCCATCAGGAAAAAGCGGCTTCGTCATTTGCCTGTCACGAACAGCGGCTAGACACTGGGCATACCTTCTTGATGACCACGGATGAACTGGCATCGGCGAAGGTGATGAGGAAGGTCGGGTTTGCCCCGGCCTTTTTTGTTTGTCAGCCTCGGCTGCCATTCTACATGCTTGACAGTAGCCGCTGCCTGTCCGAGTTTGCTCGCATGACGGGAGGAAACCATGGGTAAGCTTCTGCAGATCATCGGCATCGTCATTGTCGTGGCCGCCATCGTTGTCGGCTTAGCCATGCTGGTAGGCGATCCAGCGACAGCGTATTTGCGCGCACTGTCTATTCTCCCCTGGACTTGGAGCGCGATCCTTACCGGCATTCTTCTGGCTGCCTTCGGATCGATGCTGCGGCAACTGAGCGCGATCCGGGCTGCCACGGAAAGGCAGGCCACCCTGTTTCAAGCAATTCTCGATCGCAGGGCGCCAACGACCGCGCAATAAAGCCCTCAACCGTCGGGCCGGCACACGCGCAGCCGATGGCCATCCGGGTCAAGCGCGACGAAGGTGCGGCCGAAGACCGCCGTCTTCAGCTCCTGCTCGATCGTGATCCCTTTGCTGCGCCATTCCGCATAAAGGCGCTCGACCTCGGCATCGTCCTTCACCATGAAGGCGACTTCAGAGCGGTGACCGCTTCCCGACGAAACGAAATCCCGTGCACCGGTGGACCAGAGACTGAACGTCAGCCCGTTTTCGAGTTGGAAGGCGACATAGGTCGGGAAGGATGCAACGGGTTCGCGTCCAAGCAGGCCGGTATAGAAGGCAGCGCTTCCGGTTGGGTCTTCGACATAGAGCAGGATGAGGTTCGGTGACAGCATCGTCGGGTCTCCTTTTCGATGCCCGGACCCTAGGCACTGCCGCTGTCAGATCCTGTCAGCATCAACCGGACAGCCAAAGGCCGCCGGGCCTTGCGATCCGGCGGCCTCTGGCTGGACGGCGACACGTCAGAAGACGGCGAGATATTTCAACAGAGAGATGATGCCGATGATGATGACGATGATCTGGACGATCTGCTTGGCGCGCGCGTCGAGCGGCAGACGCTGGACGAGATAGAGCACCAGCACGATGACGAGGAAGGTAATCAGAATTCCGATAAGCAGCCCCATGGAACACTCCCATTTTCACACAACAGCGCCGCGATGGCGTCGGGATTGTAACTAGGACGCGAAGGAAAAAGTTCCAATCGAGGCGACAACTTATGCCACTCGTTCACCCAGTATCAGGCCGAGCCTGGTGTTTCCGCTCAGGCGAGAAGCCGGCTCAGGATGCCGGCTTGCAGGCGGTTCCCCGATCCTCGTCGCCTTTGGTGGCATCATACAGCGTTGCTTCCTCGCCCTTCGTCCACCAGACATATTGCCCGCCGGCATATTTGGCTCCGGACGCAGCTATCACGTTTGAGGCGACAACGAATGTGCCGTCGATGGTGAAGGTCACCAGCGAAACCGGGCCGGCATTGATGTATTCCGCCTCGATCGCCTTGCCGCCGCAGTCGTAGCGGACCGATTGCCGGTCCACCGCATCGGCGCCGGGAACGCGGATCGTCACGTCGGCGCCTCCAGACGCTGCCGTCATAGACGCCAGTTTCAGGGCGATGCCGCCGCCGGCCTTGCCAAGCACGAGCTTCGATCCTTCCACCGACCAGGAAAGCTCGTTGCTGAGCGCCTTGAGGAACTTCTGCTCCTGGTTCATCACCGCGGGCACGCACATCTTGCGTGTCGATGCCGCCGGGCCGAAGGTGATCTTCGAGCCGGAGAGACTGAAAGTACCGGTGAAATGGTTGCAGCCGGCCATGCCGCCATAGGTCCCGTCCTCGCGGATCTCCAGGGTCGACTGGAGATTGTCGATGACCCCACCCCCACCGATATCTTCGGCAAGCCAGGTGGCGACGAGCTGCGGCGGCACGTTTTCTGCCGCAACCGGCTGCATCGATGCCATTTCGATCGCGACACAGGCGCAGGAAACGGCGGTTATGATTTTCAGCATCGCGAACTCCTCCGGACCCCGACTCAAGGCACCCAATTCTTAGCCTGCGGACGAGACGGAATGAAGACCGCACCCTTGTTGCCGGCGGATTTCGCCTGTAGAGCCTAGCAAACAACATAAAAGACTCGGATCGATCTCGTGAAGATCATGCGCCCGCGGCGAAGGCTCAGCCGGGCATTCCGTCCGAAAAGAAGAACATGGGTATTGGCATGGCATCCCACGACAGTGCGAAGCGCCGACTGACGATCCTCGGCTCGACCGGTTCGATCGGCACCAACACGCTCGACGTTATCGAGCGCCTTGGCGGCCGTGAGCGCTTCGACGTCGTCGCCGTCACCGGCAGCGGCAACATTCCCCTGCTCGCCGAGCAGGCCGTGAAAGTTCGCGCCGAACTCGCCGTCACCGCCAACGATAGCCAGTACGAAAACCTGAAGGCCGCGCTCGCCGGCACCGGCATTCAGGTTGCCGCCGGCAAGAGCGGCCTGATCGAGGCGGCCGAGCGCAACGCGGACTGGGTGATGGCGGCGATCGTCGGCAATGCCGGCTTGGCGCCGACGCTTGCCGCGGCCCGCCGCGGCGCCGACATCGCGCTTGCCAACAAGGAGTGCCTGGTTTCCGCCGGCAGTCTGTTCATCGACGCGGTGAAGAAAGGCGGCGGTCGGCTGCTTCCGGTCGACAGCGAACACAATGCCATCTTCCAGGTTCTGGAAGAACACCAGCGCCATGCGGTCGAGCGTATCATCCTGACCGCTTCCGGCGGCCCGTTCCGCACCAAGTCGCTGGAAGAAATGCGTCACGTGACGGCGGACGTGGCGCGCGCCCATCCGAACTGGTCGATGGGGCTGAAAATCTCGATCGACAGCGCCTCTATGTTCAACAAGGCGTTGGAGATGATCGAGGCAAAGCACCTCTTCGCGCTCGAACCCGCGCAGGTCGAGGTGATCGTGCACCCGCAGTCGGTGATCCACTCGATGGTCGGCTATACCGACGGATCGGTGCTCGCCCAGCTCGGCTGCCCGGACATGCGCACCGCCATCGGCTATGCGCTCTCCTATCCGAGCCGCTGCAGCCTGCCGATCGAGCGGCTCGATTTCGCCAAGCTGTCGCGCCTCGACTTCGAGGCGCCGGACGAAGTGCGCTTCCCTGCCATCCGCCTGGCGCGGCGCGCCATGGTCGAAGGCGGCGTGCAGGGTGCGGTCCTCAACGGCGCCAAGGAAACCGCGCTCGACGCGTTCATCGCCGGCCGCACCGGCTTTCTCGCCATGGCAGAGATCGTCGAAAAGGTCATGGACAAGCTTGCCGACCTGCCGGGGGCCGCAACGATGGACGACGTCTTTGCCGCCGACGAAAAAGCCCGGCACTTGGCGGCCGGGCTGCTTCGGTAATTCAGAGCTTTCTGACCGGCGCGCATGGCGCCGGCAAGATTGGCCTTATGCGACAGCGCGGGCCAGCGCACAGCGCGACCACAGCGAATGCAGCGCGCCGACGAGATGGTCGATGTCGGCGTCCGAATGCAGCGGCGTCGGGGTGATGCGCAGGCGCTCGGTCTTCTTCGGCACCGTCGGATAGTTGATCGGCTGCACGTAGACGCCGAAATTGTCGAGCAGGAGATCCGAGATCCACTTGCACTTGGCAGCGTCGCCAACCATGACCGGCACGATATGGCTCGGGTTCGGCATGTGCGGAATGCCGCGCTGGTCGAGTAGCGAGCGCAGACGACGCACACGCTCCTGGTGCGCGAAACGTTCGACCTGGCTTTCCTTCAGGTGGCGGATCGAGGCGAGCGCACCGGCGGCAAGCGTCGGCGGCAGCGCCGTCGTGAAGATGAAGCCGGAGGCAAACGAGCGGATGAAGTCGCAGAGTGCGGCGGAGCCGGTGATGTAGCCGCCCATGACGCCGAAAGCCTTGCCGAGCGTGCCTTCGATCACCGTCAGGCGGTGCATCAGGCCTTCGCGCTCGGCAATGCCGCCGCCGCGCGGACCGTACATGCCGACCGCATGCACTTCGTCGAGATAGGTCATGGCGCCGTACTTGTCGGCGAGGTCGCAGAATTCCTTGATCGGCGCAATGTCGCCATCCATCGAATAGACGGACTCGAAAGCAATGAGCTTCGGCGCACGCGGATCGGCGGCCGCGAGCTTGGCCTCGAGGTCAGCGACCGAATTATGCTTGAAGATGACGCGTTCGCACTTGGAGTGACGGATCCCCTCGATCATCGAAGCGTGATTCCCGGCGTCCGAGAAGACGATAACACCGGGAATCTTGGAACAGAGCGTTCCGAGCGCGGCCCAGTTGGACACGTAGCCCGAAGTAAAGAGCAGTGCCGATTCCTTGCCATGCAGGTCCGCGAGCTCGCGCTCAAGCAGGACGTGGTAATGATTGGTACCGGAAATGTTGCGGGTGCCGCCGGCGCCGGCGCCGCATTCGTCGATGGCGCGCTTCATCGCCTCGGTGACAACAGAATGCTGGCCCATGCCGAGATAGTCGTTCGAACACCAGACGGTGACTTCCTGAACGCCTTCAGCCGTATGGCGCGCGGCCTTCGGGAATTGGCCGCGATGACGGGCGAGGTCTGCGAAAACCCGGTAGCGGCCTTCCTGATGCAGCCCGTCCAGCTCGTTCTTAAAGAAATTCTCGAAATCCATCATTTTCTCCAGTGCCCGGCCGCTTTTCTTCAATCAAAGCGACCTGGGGTCAACCTCGGAATGCCCGGCATCTGCCAACTGCGGCAAAAGGCCCTTGACGCGCTGCCTTCCCAGCGAGTGCATCCGAGATGATCTAGCATTTTTGAGCCTGAGCATCTTCGCTGCTTTCACTGAAACCGTTTCAATGGGAACAGCCCTAGTTTTGAAACATTCCAAAGAAAGCCTTAGTGCATGTTCATCACGTCAAGCTTGATCGAAGTCAAGCAAGGATGAAAAAAGGACGGCCGAAGCCGTCCTTTTTCAATGTTGGTGTGACGGCGAAGGCTGGTCATGCCGCCGCAACGGCGCGTTTGGCCATGACCTTCACCAGATTGGCGCGATAGGCCGCATCCGCGTGAATGTCGGAGAGCAGCTCCGAGGCATCGACGTTAATATTGCCGAGCGCATCCGGCGTCCAGTTGGCAGCAAGGGCTGCCTCCATCTCCGCCTGACGGAAAACGCCATTTGCGCCCGCACCCGTGACCGCGACCCGGATCTCGCCATTGTCGCGCTTGGCGACGAAGACACCGGTCATCGCGTAGCGCGAGGCCGGGTTGGCGAATTTCTGGTAGGCGGCCTTTGCCGGGGCGTCGAAGCTGACCGCAACGACGATCTCGCTGTCTTCCAGCGCCGTTTCGAACAGACCGGTGAAGAAATCGTCGGCCGCGATCTCCCGCCGGTTGGTCACGATCGTCGCGCCGAGCCCGAGCATCGCTGCCGGATAATCCGCCGCCGGATCGTTGTTGGCGATGGAGCCGCCGATCGTGCCCATGTGTCGCACATGCGGATCGCCGATATGGCTGGCAAGGCTGCAGATCGCCGGACACACAGCTTTGAGCGCCGCCGACGAGGCGACCTCATAATGTGTCGTGGCCGCGCCGATCCGCACGGATCGGCCGTTGACTGAGATGCCCTGCATCTCGGCGATGTGCCTAAGGTCGATCAGATCGCTCGGCGACGCCAGCCGCTGCTTCATCGTCGGAATGAGGGTCATGCCACCGGAGACGTACTTGCCTTCGCCGGCCGCATCCATTCGGCTGACGGCGTCCTGAACCGAGGACGCCCGGTGATATTGGGTCTCGTACATGAGGTGTCCTCCCGTTCACTTGGCCGCGTGCGCCGCCGCCCACACCTTCTGCGGTGTCGCCGGCATGGTGAGCGCGTTGTTGCCGATGGCATCTGTGATGGCGTTAATCAGCGCCGGTGGCGAGCCGATGGCGCCGGCCTCGCCGCAGCCCTTGATGCCCAGCGGATTGTTCGGGCAGGGCGTGTTCGAGGTCGAGACCTGGAACGACGGCAGGTCGTCGGCGCGCGGCATGGCGTAGTCCATGTAGCTCGCCGTCAAAAGCTGGCCGGAGGCATCGTAATGCACGCCTTCGAGCAGCGCCTGGCCGATGCCCTGGGCAATGCCGCCATGCACCTGTCCTTCGACGATCATCGGGTTGATGATGTTGCCGAAGTCGTCGGCCGCGACAAACTGGACGATCTTGGTCCGGCCCGTTTCCGGATCGACCTCCACCTCGCAGATGTAGCAGCCGGCCGGGAAGGTGAAGTTTGCAGGGTCGTAGAAGGCCCCTTCCTTCAACCCCGGCTCCATGCCGGCCGGCAGATTGTGGGCGGTGTAGGCGGCAAGCGCCATCTGGAACCACGGCACGGCCTTGTCGGTGCCGGCGACCTTCAGTTCGCCGTTTTCGATGACGATGTCGCTTTCGTCCGCTTCCATCAGGTGAGCGGCAATCTTCTTCGCCTTGGCTTCGACCTTGTCGAGCGCCTTGACGACGGCCGACATGCCGACGGCACCGGAACGAGAACCATAGGTGCCCATGCCCATCTGCACCTTGTCGGTATCGCCATGCACGATGTTGACGCTGTCGAGCGGCACACCGAAGCGGTCGGCGACGAGCTGGGCAAAGGTCGTCTCGTGGCCCTGGCCATGGCTGTGCGAGCCGGTCAGGACCTCGATCGTACCGACTGCGTTGACGCGCACTTCGGCCGATTCCCAAAGACCGACGCCAGCACCGAGCGAACCCACCGCTGCCGACGGTGCGATGCCGCAGGCCTCGATGTAACAGCTCATGCCGATGCCGCGCTTCATGCCGCGACCGGCGGCTTCCGTCTTGCGGCCGGCAAAGCCGTTCCAGTCGGCCGCCTTCATCGCCGCTTCGAGCGAAGCGTCGTAGTCGCCGGCGTCATAGTTCATGATGACAGGCGTCTGATGCGGGAAGGAGCGGATGAAATTGACCCGACGCAATTCGGCAGGCGAGACGCCGAGTTCGCGGGCCGCCGTCTCCATCGTGCGTTCCAAGAGATAGGTCGCCTCCGGCCGCCCGGCGCCGCGATAGGCGTCGACGGGCGCGGTGTTGGTATAGACGGTGCGCACATTCGCATGGATCGCCGGGATGTCGTACTGCCCGGAGAGCAGCGTCGCATAGAGATAAGTCGGCACCGCCGAGGAGAACAGCGACATGTAAGCGCCGAGATTGGCGATCGTATCGACCTTGAGGCCGATGATGCGGTTGCTCGCATCGAACGCCATCTTCACCTTCGACACGTGGTCGCGACCATGCGCATCGGTGAGGAACGCTTCGGTGCGGTCCGACGTCCATTTGACCGGCACGCCGGTGCGCTTCGACGCCCAGAGACAGACGATCTCCTCCGGATAGATGTAGATCTTCGAGCCGAAGCCGCCGCCGACATCGGGCGCGATCACCCGCAGCTTGTTTTCCGGCGCGACATTATAGAAGGCGCTCATCACCAGCCGGGCCACATGCGGGTTCTGGCTGGTGGTGTAGCAGGTATAGTGGTCGTCGCCGGCGTCGTAGATGCCGATCGCCGCACGCGGCTCCATCGGGTTGGGCGAAAGCCGGTTGTTGTGGATGGTGATTTCGGTGACATGCGCCGCAGCGCCGATCGCCTTGTCGGTCGCCGCTTCGTCGCCGATCTGCCAGTCGAAGATCAGGTTACCAGGCGCTTCCGGGTGAAGCTGCGGCTGTCCCGCCTCAAGCGCCTTTGAGGCGTCGATCACGACGGGAAGCTCCTGGTATTCGACGACCACGGCTTCGGCAGCATCACGCGCCTCGGCGACGCTGTCGGCAACGACGATCGCCACCGCATCGCCGACGTATCGCACGGTCTCGTGCGCGAGCGGCCGCCAGGCGCCCATCTTCATCGGCGATCCGTCCTTGGAATGGATCATCCAACCGCAGATCAGGTTGCCGATACCATCGGCGAGCAACTGCTTGCCGTCGAGCACACCGATCACGCCTGGCATGCCGATCGCCGCCGACCCGTCGACTTTGAGGATCTTCGCATGCGCATGCGGGCTGCGCACGAACACCGCATATTTCATCCCCGGCACGGACATGTCGTCCGTATAGCGGCCCTTGCCGGTCAGGAACCGCTTGTCCTCCTTGCGCGCCACGCGCGCGCCAATGCCTTCAACGCCCATTGCCTATCTCCTCCCGAGATATCCAGCGACAGTCCCGACGGCCATGCATCGGTCCTGAGTGACATGCGTCAGGGGCGAGATTCCGCCCCCGTTCTGCCGCTATTCTGCGGCCACACGGGCGCCGCTCATCTCGGCGGCGGCGGCAAGGATCGCTTTCACGATGTTGTGGTAACCGGTGCAACGACAGATGTTGCCTTCGAGCTCGGCGCGCACCGTCGCCTCGTCCAGCTGACCCTGATGCCTGCGGATCATGTCAACGGCCGTCATCACCATGCCGGGCGTGCAGAAGCCGCATTGCAGGCCGTGATTGGCCTTGAAGGCCGCCTGCACCGGATGCAGTTCGCCATCGGCCGCCAGCCCTTCGACGGTGGTGATCGTAGAGCCTGCGGCTTGCGCGGCGAGGATGGAACAGCTCTTGACCGACTTTCCGTCCATATGGATGACGCAGGCGCCGCACTGCGAGGTATCGCAGCCGACATGGGTGCCGGTCAGTCCGAGATTTTCGCGTATGAATTGCACCAGCAATGTGCGGTCGTCGCAATGACCGCTCACCTGACGGCCGTTGACCGTCATTGTTACTTTCGCCATTTCGCTCCTCCGGGGTCGGTCAATGCCAACACGAGCGCGGCCGGAAAGTCGGGTGAGATGGTTCACGCGACTAGGGTACGCGCCAACTGATATCGATGCCCGTCGCCCACGGATCCGCTCCTCCGGATTTTCGCAGGCTTGTTTGTATCATTTGTCTTTTTTTGGAATGCCGCAACCGCCCCTGCCCGCCGAACGACAAAATTTTTCCACGCCGGTTGTGCCGAAGGGAACTGCCTTCATGTCCCGTTCAGGAACGATATCATTATCTTGCCGGCAGGAAGAAACCGCAGCGCTCCCGTAGACTTTCGATGGGGACCGCGTATTTTCCGAACCGCAAGTTCCGGTGGAGCGGGATGTTCCCGGCTTCGCCATCATCCACGGGACGGACTGAGCGATAGGCTTGAGATCCGTAGACATCGGAGAGAACAACATGAAGAAAGCCATCGCACTTGTGCTGGTCGCCCTGGCGGTCGCAAGCTGCACCCAGACGGAAAAGGGCGCCGGCATCGGTGCCGTTTCCGGCGCGATCATCGGCGGCGCTGTTACCGGCGACGTCCGTGGCGCTGCAGTCGGCGCGGCAATCGGCGGTGTTTCCGGCGCAGTCATCGGCAACGTCACCGAGCAGCCCGGCCAGTGCTACTATCGCGACCGCTACGGCCGCCGCTACATCGACTCGTGCCCGCGCTAAGGCGACAGGCAGCCTGCCGTCGGCTGCAGCTTGAGCCGCCCGACGGTCTGGTTTGATGTTTCCCCCTCACGGCTGACCGCCCTGAGGGGGTTTTTCGTTGCGGCAACCGCATCCTCTGCCGCACACAACGCGCAGCGGCCAACGAAGGCGCCGAAATCGGGTGGCAACCGCCGAAGCAATCTCGTCTGCTGACCTCGACGTTTCATGATCGAGGTTCTTCCATGCCAAACCCACCACGCGACACCCTGCCACCGGCCTTCAAGCGCATCGGCTGGTCTAACCTGTTCGCACAGTTTTCCGAGCAGATGGCGCTGGCCGCCGCTCCGCTCGCCGCCGTGCTTCTGCTCGCCGCAGGCCCTGCGGAAACCGGATGGCTGCAGATGGCGCAGACGCTGCCATTCCTTCTGCTCTCCATTCCCGCCGGTCTCGTTGCCGACCGCGCATCGCGGCGCAGGCTGATGGTCTCCTCGGAAATGCTGCGCGCGCTGTCGCTGGTTGCCACGCTGTTGCTGATGCTCGGCGGCCTGCTGTCGCTGCCGCTGCTCGCCGTCATGGGCTTCGTCGGCGCCATTGGCACGGTCTGCTACAATGTCGCCGCCCCAGCCCTGGTGCCGGCGATCGTGCCCCGTCACCAACTCGCCGACGCCAATCGCTGGCTGGAGCTCGCCCGCAGTCTCGCCTATTCCGGCGGACCGGCGATCGGCGGCGCGATCGTCGCATGGACCGGCGCATCGCTCGCCTATGTCGCCGCCACATCCCTGTCCCTTCTCTCTGTCGTCCTGCTCGCCGGCCTTGGCGACCAGCAGCAACCGACCGCTCCCAGGCGCAACCTCCTTCAGGATCTCGCCGAAGGCGCCCGGTTCCTGGGCGGCCACGCGCTGCTCAGGCCCATTCTGGTGACCGCCATCGTCTTCAACACGGCCTGGTTCGTGCTGCAGGCGGTCTATGTCGCCTATGCCATTCAGACCCTCGGGCTGACGGCGACCGGCGTCGGCATCACGCTTGGCATCTATGGCGCCGGCATGATGATCGGCGCCTTCGCAGCCCCCGCCATTGCGCGCCGGATCCCCTTCGGCCTGATGATCGCCCTCGGCCCACTCGGCGGGTTGACGGCTGCGGCCGTGATGCTCTCGACCATCTGGGTTCCCTCAGGCGCCCTTGCCGGTTTGAGCTTCTTCCTGTTCGGCGCCGGCCCGGTGCTCTGGTCGATCGCCACGCTCACTTTGCGGCAGGCCGTCACCCCCAATGCGATGCTCGGGCGCGTATCGGCCTTCATCACCACCGCCACCTTCGGCGCCCGGCCGATCGGTGCAGCGCTCGGCGCCATCGTCGCCACACGCTTCGGCGTCGAGGCGTGCCTTGCCGTCGCAGCGGTCGGTTTCCTCATCCAGTTCCTCGTCATCATCGCTTCCGGCGTACCGCAATTGCGGGCGCTGCCCGAGGCGGCGTAGCGGCTCGATACAGCGGACAAGGCGGCATTTAAGCCTCCAAAAAGGCGCAGCGCCTTACTGGTTGTCGGCGGTGGTTGTGCTGCGCCGACAACATTTCCGCGCTTTTTCGACGGAATCGGCACCGAAATTCGGCATCAGGGGTGGATGCAGCGGATCGTCATCGTTAACAGATGGAAAACCTTAGGCATGCGATAGTGACCCAGCCGCATAAGCAGGCAGTTTGTATTGGGTCGCCTGAAGACGGGATGCGGAAGCGAATGTCCCCACCACGGTCGAGTATTGCGTACTGGAAGGCAGCGACTTCGCTTGCTGTTGCCTTTTCGTGCGCGCTCGGCCCGCTTTCCGCCGAGAAGGCCTATGCCTTCAAGCTCTTCGGCATGAAGTTTTTCGAGAGCGACGAGGAAGAGGCGCCGGTGATCGACCCGGTCAACTATACCCTCACCTTCGACGCCGGCACCGAAGACAAGGAACTGAAGGAAGCGCTGGAAAACAGCTCGCAGCTCGTGCAGGGCCAGGAAAAGCCTGTCTCCGGCGATCTTGGCCTGGCAATTCGGGCGCGTGACGACCGCGACCGGCTGCTTGCCGCACTCTACGAAAAGGCCCGCTACGGCGGCACCATCGCGATCCGCATCAACGGCCAGGATATCGACAGTCTGCCGCCGGATCCGTCTTTCCCGGATGGCAAGCCGATTCCGGTCACCGTCACCGTGACGCCGGGTCCGGTCTTCAACGTCGGTTCCGTCAAGTTCGAAGGCGATGCGGCCGGTTTCAGTCCCGCTGATTACGGCCTGCCCGCCGGCGCGCGTGCCGATTCCACCTTGATCATCAAGGCCGGCGAAAAGGTCGTGAACGATCTGCGCGAGCAGGGTCGCCCCCTGGCCAAGCTCACCGAACGCAGCGCTGTCGCCAACCACGCCAACTCGACCGTCGACATCGTCATCGGCGCCAGCGGCGGCCCGGTTGCCCCAGTCGGCGAAGTCAGCGTCGACGGAACGAAGACCGTCGACCCGGGTTTCGTGCGCGACTACTCACGCCTCAACGAAGGCCGTCCCTATTCGCCCGCGGACATCCGCAAAGCCTCCGAGCGCCTGCGCCAGCTCGGCGTCTTTTCGAGCGTCACCATCAAGGAAGCCAATGCGCTTTCGCCCGATGGATCTCTCCCGATGAAGATCGAGGTGTCCGAAGGCAAGCACAAGTATTTCGGCTTCGGCGCCCAGGTCTCGACCACCGACGGCCTCGGGCTTTCGGGCTACTGGGGACACCGCAACCTTTTCGGCCGCGCCGAATCGCTGCGCATCGAAGGATCGGTCGACCGCATCGGCGAGACCAAGGAACTGGACAAGCTCGACTATTCGGTTGGCATCCTGTTTGCCAAACCCGGTGCCTTCGGCCCGGCTTCCACCTTTACCGCGAGCGTCAAGGCCAACATCCAGGACCCAGACGCCTACCGCGCCAAGATCCTGACGGCAGCGGCCGGCGCCACCTTCGAGCTCTCGGACACCGACACCGTCTCAGGCGGCGGCGAGCTCAGCTGGGCCAATATCGACGACGCCTTCGGCTCGAACTCTTATCTGACGGCCGCGATCCCGCTCGAATATGTGCGCGATACCCGCAACGACAAGCTGAACGCGACCGAAGGCTACCGGGCGATGATCAACGCCAAGCCGAGCTACGAAATCAAGGGCCAGACCTTCTTCTCGTCCTTCGAAGCCTCGGCATCCGGTTACCATGCGCTCGGCGACGAGAAGCGCTTCGTGCTTGCCGGCAAGATCGGCGCCGGCATGCTCGTCGGCGGCAGCGGGCTCGAAGACATTCCTGCCAACCGCCGCTTCTACCTCGGCGGTGGCGGCTCGGTACGCGGCTATTCCTACCAGGAGATCGGCCCGCGCAATTCCGACAACGAGGAGACCGGCGGACGTTCCTATGTCAACGCCTCGCTCGAAGCCCGCATCGCCATCACCGACACGATCGGGGTTGTTCCCTTCATCGACGCCGGTACGGTGTCTGCGAAGACGACGCCGGATTTTTCCGACATCCGCGCCGGCGCCGGCATCGGCCTGCGTTACGCCACGCCCTTCGGCCCGATCCGCCTCGACTTTGCCGTTCCGCTTAACAAATATCCCGGCGGCACCAAGTACGGCATCTATGCCGGTATCGGCCAATCCTTCTGATCCGGGCCGTTTCTTCCACCAGAACCGGCAAATCGCCGCCATTGCCGGATAGTTTCTGCCGGCGGCGATTCCGCTTGGGAGCAACTTGCGTTATGGGTAGATCATGAATCAGGTCGTCCGCTTCCTTCGCGCGACGCTGCGCTATGGCCTTCGTGTGCTTGGCGTGATTGCGGTCGTTGCCCTTCTTCTCGTCGCCTTCGTGGGCTTCACCACACCCGGCGCAAGGCTCGTCGCCTGGGCAATCGAGAAGTATGCGGCAACCCCTGACCAGATCGTGCGGATCGCCGATCCGAGCGCGCTGTTGACCGGCAAGTTCACGGCCGGAAGCATCACGCTGTTCGATGGCGAGGGCGTCTATGCCGAAGTGCGCGACCTCGATCTCACCTGGTCGCCCGCCGCCCTTCTCTCCTTCCGCTTCGAAGCCGCGGCGCTCTCGGCCGGCTCGGTGCGCGTCGAGCGCCTGCCGATCCCCTCCACCGAGACCAAGGAAGTCCGCTCGACCTTTGCGCTTCCCGTGGACGTCAAGATCGACGCGATCGATCTCAAGGAGATCATCATCGGCAAGGCGATCACCGGCGAGGACCAGTTCCTGACCGCCAGCGGCAAGGTGAACGCGACCAACGAGAGCATCGCCCTTCAGCTTGCGGCCGCCCAGCGCGACCGGCCGGAGGCGCGCGCGGTTGCCGATATCGTCTTCAATCCGGCAGGCAACGAGCTGAAGCTCGAGGCGACCGTGGACGAGCCCAACAACGGCGTGCTGGCAAAGCTGCTTCGCCTGCCCAACGAGCCCGCAGTCAACATCAAGTTGACCGGCGAAGGCCCGCTTTCCGACTGGGCCGGCAGCGCCACGGCCGCACTCGACGGCAGCGAAATTCTCAAGCTCGACGGTCGCCACGTCCAGACGCCCGACGGAATGCACCGGCTGACCGTCAACGGCGGCGGCGGTTTCGGCTCGCTGATGCCGCCGGCGCTGCGCCCGATGTTCGAGGGTGACACCAGTCTCGACATCGCCGCCGCGTTCAACGACCAGGGGCTGGTTCAGGTCGACAAGGCTCATGTGACGACGGGCGCGCTCTCCTTTGCCGCTTTCGGTACCTACGACAGCAAGGGCGAGAACAACCTCAAGGCCAGGCTTGCCGGCACCAACGGCCCTGTCGACTTCCGCTGGCCGCTGCAGAAGGGTGAAGCGCAGGCCAAGATCAATGCCGTCGATTTCTCGCTGATCGGCGACGCGCAAGCCGCGATCCTCGATCTCACCGCAGACGTCACCTCCCTGGCGGTGCCCGACGTGGCGCTCGGCGCAGTCAAGCTTTCGGCACGCAGCGACGGCTTCAATCTCCAGGCGCAATCCGGTCCGGTGAAGGCGGCAATCGAGGTGGGCGAAGCCGGCTTCAACGACCCCAACCTCGCCCGCCTAGTCCAGGTGCCGCTGAAGGTGGACGCAATCCTCTCCGTGACGAAGGAAAACATCGCCTTCAACCCGGTGACGATCGAAAGCCCCGGTATCGGCGGTTCGCTCACCGGCGCCTTTTATCGCGACGAGAACACGGTTTCCGCGGCCTTCAAGCTCTTCGCCGTTCCGGACGCGTTGCCGCCGGCGGCCGCCGCGAAATTCGATGGCACGATCGCACTCTCGGGCGAAGTGAAGACGGCAACCGACGGCGGCGTCACCGTGGAGGGCCTCGAACTCAAGTCGGGCACGATCGAGGCCGCCGGCACAGTAGCGCTCGCGCAGAGCAACCTGACGGCCGACCTTAGGGGTACCCTGCCTGATCTCGGCAAGCTGCTTGCCGATGCCAAGGGCAAGGCCGACTTTACCGCCGCCGTGACCGGCCCGCTTTCGGAACTCGGCATCAAGGCCGAGTTGACGTCGAGCGGCGCGACACTGGCCGGACGCACGCTCAGCGACCTCAATGTCAAGGCCGACGCCAAGGCCAACCATTCGAGCCCGCAGGCAAGCCTGACGGCGACCGGTGCACTCGACGGCCAGGCCATCGACGTCAAGGCCGACGTCGTCTCGAAGGATGGCCAGACCGCAATCCCGGTGCTCGAAGCCAGGATCGGCGAGAACAAGCTGACCGGGGCAATCAGCTTCACCCCCGATTTCAAGCCGGACGGCACGGTCAGCTTCGACCTGCCCGATCTCGGCCTCTTGGCCGCGATGGCCGGGCAGAAGGCCTCCGGCGACCTCAACGGCTCGGCGGCCATCAAGACCCAAAACGGCATCACCTCCGTCGTCGTCAAGGCCGGCGGCAGCGGCATCAAACGCGACCAGCTGACCATCTCCAGGCCGACCGCCGACATCACCATCGCCGACCTCGCGGCCCTGGCGATCAAGGGCAGCATCCGCGCCGAAACGGTGGCGCAGGGCGAAAACCGTGTTTCCGGACTTGCCGTCGATTTCGAGCAACAGGCCGGCCGCACCGGTTTTGCCGTCGACGGCAAATATGACGGCGGACCGCTGACGATGAAGGGCGACCTTGCGAGCGCCAAGGGCCGCACCGAAATCCGCCTCGCATCCTTTGGCGCAACGCCGAAGGGCATTGCGCTGAAACTGGCGCAGCCGACGGTGATCGCCATCGAAAACGGCACCGTCCGTCTCAACGCGCTGACGATCCAGGCATCGAAAGGCACGATCGCAGTCAACGGCACGGCTGGCGAAAAGCTCGACATCACTGCGAAGCTCAACGCCCTGCCCGCAGCACTGGTCAACGCCTTCGCACCGGACCTCGGCGCCGAGGGCACGATCGCCGGCACCGTCGATGTCGAGGGCGCAGCGTCTGCCCCGGTCGTCGCCTACGACCTCAAATGGTCGGGCGCCTCGCTCGCGGCAGCCCGCACCGCGGGCGTTGCGGCCTTCGATGTCACGGCGGACGGCAAGTTTGCCAACAACAAAGTGACGCTCGATACGACGCTTTCGGGCGCCGGCGGACTTTCCTTCAAGGGCGGCGGCAATGTCGACATCGGCGGCAACATGCCGATCGCGATGAAGTTCAGTGGCAACGTCCCCTTCGCCCTCATCGCCAACCTGATGGCGGAGAAAGGCTTCACGCTGACGGGCCAGGCAAATGTCGATGTGGCAATCTCCGGTTCCGCGAAGGCGCCGCAGATCGCCGGCACGATCACCACGTCAGGCGGGCGCCTCGTCGACGTGCGTCGCAACCTGGCGCTCAACGACCTGACCGCCAATGTCGCGCTCGATGGCAAGCAGGCGACGATCTCCAGGCTCTCGGCCAATCTCGCGACCGGCGGCTCGGTCGAAGCCAGCGGTACCGTCGGCACCGTACCCGGTTCCGGCTTCCCGGCCAACCTGACGATCAAGCTGAACAACGCGACCTACGTCGATGGCACCCTGTTCAACGCCAACGTTGCCGGCGAGATGACCTTGACCGGTCCCCTGGTCGCGACCCCGACGCTCGGCGGCAAGGTGACGATCCGCAAGGCATCGATCACCATTCCGGAGAAGTTGCCGACCTCGCTTTCGGCCATCGACATCAAGCACAAGAATGCGCCGCCCAAGGTGCGGAAGATGGTCAAGGACCTGCGCAAGGACGAAGTGCCGGCCGCAGGCGCCAATGCCAGCGGCGTGATTGCCTTCGATCTCGGCGTCAACGCCCACCAGATCTTCGTGCGCGGCCGCGGCATCAACGCGGAGCTTGGCGGCGACTTGACGATCCGTGGCACCGCCGTGCAGCCAATTGTTTCCGGCGGCTTTGAGATGCGCCGCGGACGGCTCGAAATCCTCGGCAAACGCCTGACCTTCACCGACGGCAATATCGGCTTTGGCGGCGACCTGATCCCGACGCTCGACCTCAAGGCGACCTCCAGCGTCGGCGCGACCACCATCACCGTCGCGGTCGCGGGCCTCGCCAACAATCCGCAGATCGCCTTCTCTTCCTCCCCGGCGCTGCCGCAGGACGAAATCCTGGCGCAGCTCATCTTCAACCGGTCGCTGTCGAACCTCTCGGCCTTCCAGATCGCCCAGCTCGCCTCCGCCGTCAGCCAGCTGGCCGGCGGCGGATCGACCTCACTGCTCGACGGCCTGCGCAACAAGCTCGGCGTCGACGATCTCGACGTCACCACCGACGAGAATGGCGGCGCGTCCGTGCGCGCCGGCAAGTATCTCAACGACCGCACCTATATCGAGCTGCAGCAGGGTTCCGATTCCGCCTCCAGCAAGGCGGTCATCAACCTCGATGTCGGCAAGGGCGTGAAGCTCAAGGGCTCGGCGGCCGGCGACGGTTCGGCCTCGGGCGGCGTCTTCTTCGAAAAGGAATATTGAGCGGCGGCGGGCGTAAACACGCCTGTCCCGCCCGCATCACAAGGAAGCCGGTGGGTCGATCGCGATCCACCGGCGCCAGAGCCCCTGTGTTGCCCGCTCGACAGCAAGCTCACTATGGTCTTTTGGATGCACCGGCGGCGCCTGAAGCCGTGATCGGTCGCATGTCGTCGGCGCGGAGCGCGCTGCCCTTCTTGCGCCTGTTTCAGGCCCAGCCATTCTCGGGGACGAAGGAGACCTCGCGGCGTGGGCGCGTCTGCTCGTAGCGGTTCCATGCGACGGCGTCAGGCGACACGCCGGTCATCTCGGTTTTTCGGGCGAGCATGAGGAGTTCGTCGATCGACAGGGCATCGCCGCGCTCGATCTTCTGGAGCGCCGCATCGATCAAGGACAGGCCGTGTTCGACACGGTCGCGCAGGTCCAAGAACGCCGATTGCTGAACGGCTAGCGTTTGTCCGAGGGCCGGCGCAGTACCGGCGAGCATTTCGGTAATCCGGGTGAGGCTAAGGCCAAGCCGCCTCAAAGCCATGATTTCGGTCAGCCGCGCGATTTCGACCGCACCATAGAGCCGCCACTTCTTCTGCGTCCGCCGGGGCGTGATCAGACCGCGGTCCTCATAGACCTTGAGAGCGCGGATGGTAATGCCGAGACGGTCGGCGCATTCGGCCGCCGACAGCAGTTCATTGTGGTTCACGACCATGAGCACCTCTTCGAAACACTTTCAAAAAGGTGACTTTGCGGTCGACCCGAGCGGGCTTTGCGAAGCTTTGATGGAGATTTGGCGAAGACGCACCGTGAAAGGCGATTTGCCGGCACGCGCCGTCAAAACTTGCGGGACCGCTCCGTGGAAATGCCACTTTGCCAAACCTACATCGGCATCCAGGCGCGACCGCGCGCCCCGTTGTTTCATTCCTTTTTTCAGGTGATTGCCTTGCCCTCTTCTTTTCCGCGTCCCGAACTGCCCGAACCATTCCGCCCTCTTGTCGCTGGCTATCAGTGGAACCGTGATCTGCTCGGGCAATCCAACTCGAGCATCTTTCTCCTGAAGGCGCCCGATCGACCCATGCTGGTGCTGAAGCTCGAGGAAGCCGGCCCGTTCAGCGAGTTCGTCGACGAGGCGGCGCGGCTTGATTGGCTGGCATCAAAGGACGTGCCCTGCCCGCGGGTGATCGCTCGTGCCTTCGGCGCCGAGACGAACTGGCTGCTGCTGCAAGCAGTGCAAGGGACAGACCTCGCCTCCTCGACGCTCTCGCCCAAGGACCGGATCGTCATCCTCGCGGACGCGCTGAAGCAACTGTGTGCGCTGGATATCACCAACTGCCCCTTCGATCACCGGATCGAAGGGCGCATCGCCATCGCGAAGGCGCGCACCCAGGCAGGCGTGATCGATGAAAGCGACTTTGACGAGACGCGGCTCGGCCGAACGGCGGCGGATCTCTTTGCCGAACTTCAGGCGCGCGTGCCCCGAACCGGCGAACTCGTCGTCACCCATGGCGACGCCTGCCTGCCGAACATCATCGAGAAGAACGGCCGGTTTTCCGGCTTCATCGATTGCAGCCGGCTGGGCGTCGCCGACCCCTACCAGGACATCGCTCTTGCCTGCCGCAGCATCGTCCACAATCTCGGCGAGGAATGGGTTCAGCCGTTTCTGACCCGCTATGGCCTCGACAAGGACGATTCGGAGAAACGTGACTTCTACTGCCTGCTCGACGAGTTCTTCTGATCGTCAGGCAGCAGGTATAAAATCCACCCAGAGCACATGCCCGGGCAGCGAAAGGCCCGCAACGCCTCAGGCGGCGTTGCGGGCCTCGATGCTCAGATCGACGACGTCGGCATCTTCCATAGCGTTGAACAACGCCCAGATGTGGCCGAAGGGGTCGATGAAGGCGCCGACGCGATCGCCCGTCGACAAGGTTTCGGCCGCATTGCGAAGGCTTGCGCCTGCGCCGATCGCTCGGCCGATGACGCGATCGACGTCGCGCACATGCAGTTCCAGGATCACCGCCGTGGTGCCGAGCGCATGCGGCGAGCGCGGCCCGCCGAGCTTGGGTTCCGCATCGCGGCGCGGATTGGCCCCGGCAATACGGAACACCGATTCCCCGATCCTCAGATCCGCACTCGTCAGAATGCCGCTCGGCCATTCATGCCTTTGCAGCAGTTCGGCGCCGAGTGCTTCGCGATAGAAGGCGATGGCGCGATCCTCGTCGCCATGCCTGACGAACAGCTTCACACAGATCTGCCGATCGGCAAGCCTGCCGCCATTGGCAACCATGACATCCTCCATCTTGGGTGAGGCGGCCATCATAGCGAAGTACTAGAACAAAGCAAGAACAATTCGACTCTGAGAGGCAATTTCCTCACCGCTTCGGGTGGCCAGAAATGCTCAGAACGCCCCGGTCATCTTACTGGTTTTCAACAGGATATTCGTCTCCGTAACGGTGATGCCGTCGATCAGGCGGATGCGCCGCAGCGTTTCGTCGAAAGAGACGAGATCGCGGTCCTGAAGCTCGGCGATGAAGTCCCAGCGGCCATTGGTGCTGTGCAGCGCCCGCACCTGCGGCAGTCCGCGCAATTGCTCGGCGACACGATCGGCCATCTTGCCGTGCACCTCGATCATGACCACGGCGCGCACCCCGGAGGTCGGGATTTCGGCACCGGTGCGGATGGTGAAGGCGGCGATCGTACCATTGGCCACCAGCCTGTCGATACGGGCCGCCACCGTCGCCCGCGACACGCCCGTCATTTCCGATAGCGTCGAAACGGGAATGCGCGCATTCTGGCGCAGAGCGCTTATCAGCGCCTGGTCGAGATCATCCATAGCCTGCCACTTTGTAAAATCGGACTTAGCAATCTGTCGAATCTAGCTCACTAATCGGCAGTTTTCCATCTTTTTGCTGACGCCCATTTTGGCCATAATCCACACATCCCGGACTGGGTCACATCGGAATTATCTTGAGAAGGAATCGGGCGGACATGACGACTATCACGCTGATCGGCGCACCCATCGAGGAAGGTTCTGGACGACGCGGCGCGGCCATGGGTCCGACGGCCCTGCGCATCGCCGGCGTCGACACGGTGCTGCGCGATCTCGGCCATACGGTTCACGACGAAGGCGACGTCAAGCCGCTGCCGGCGCGCGATCTCGCCAACCATCCCGGCGCCAACAACCTGCAGATCGTCGCAGCCTTCGCCCGCGCCCTGCATGATTCCGTGCACGACACCGTGCGCAAGGGCCATTTCCCGATCATTCTGGGTGGCGACCATGCGCTTTCGATGGGCAGCGTCTCCGGCATGGCGCGCCATGCCGCAGACGTCGGCCGGCCGCTGTTCGTGCTCTGGCTCGACGCCCATGCCGACTTCAACTCGCCGTCGACCTCGCCCTCCGGCAACATGCACGGCATGCCGGTCGCCTTCTTCTGCGGCCAGGCCGAATTCGCCCCGATCCTGCCGTCGGACCGTCCGCTCGTCGATCCGAAGAAGGTCTTCCAGGTCGGTATCCGCTCGGTCGACGACCGCGAGCGCGAAGAGATCACAGAACATGGCGTGCGCGTCTTCGACATGCGCGCCGTCGACGAACTCGGCATGGCTCACATCATGCGCCAGATCCTCGAAGAGGTCCGCGCCGCCAATGGCCTGCTGCATGTCAGCCTCGATGTCGATTTCATGGATCCGGAACTGGCGCCCGGCGTCGGCACCACCGTTCCGGGCGGCGCCACCTTCCGCGAGGCGCACCTGATCATGGAAGTGCTCTGGGAAAGCGGGCTCGTTTCCTCGCTCGACGTCGTCGAGCTCAACCCCTTCCTCGACGATCGCGGCAAGAGCGCGCGCATCCTGGTCGAACTGACGGCGAGCCTCTTCGGCCGCCGTGTTCTCGACCGGCCGACCCGCAGCGCCTAGATCACGGAGATCTTGGGTCGACTGGATCCAAGATCATAAGCGTGAACGGCTCTCATAAGTCTAAGCGGGATGCGGGCGGAAAACCGCGCACACTTTTCCTCTTCCCGCTCAGACAAAGAAACACCGGAGGACGATATATGAACACGACGGCTGCCCTGATCGAAACCGAATACCGGCTCGGCGCCCATAACTACAAGCCGCTCGACGTGGTGCTTTCGCGCGGCGAAGGTGTCTATGTCTGGGATATGGAAGGCAACCGCTACCTCGACTGTCTCTCGGCCTATTCTGCCGTGAACCAGGGCCATTGCCACCCGAAGATCCTGAAGGCGATGATGGAGCAGGCGCAGAAGCTGACGCTGACCTCCCGCGCCTTCCGCAACGATCAGCTGGCGCATTTCTACGAAGAGATCGCTGCGCTGACCGGCTCGCACAAGGTGCTGCCGATGAACTCCGGCGCCGAAGCCGTCGAGACCGCCGTCAAGGCCGTGCGCAAGTGGGGCTACGAGGTCAAGGGCGTGGCCGAGAACAAGGCCGAGATCATCGTCTGCTCCAACAACTTCCACGGCCGCACCATGGGTATCGTCGGTTTCTCGACCGATCCGGACGCCCGCACCGGCTTTGGCCCGTTTGCGCCGGGCTTCAAGGTCGTACCCTTCGGTGACATCGACGCCTTCCGTGCGGCGATCAACGAAAACACCGTCGCCTTCCTGGTCGAGCCGATCCAGGGCGAAGCCGGCGTCATCGTCCCGCCGGTCGGCTACTTCACGACGGTGCGCGAGCTCTGCACCAAGCACGGCATCACGCTGATCCTCGACGAGATCCAGACCGGGCTTGGCCGCACCGGCAAGCTGCTTGCCGAAGAGCATGAGGCGATCGAAGCCGACGTGACGCTGATCGGCAAGGCTCTGTCCGGCGGCTTTTATCCGGTCTCGGCGGTGCTTTCGAATTCCGAAGTGCTCGGCGTCTTGAAGCCCGGCCAGCACGGCTCGACCTTCGGCGGCAACCCGCTTGCCTGCGCCATTGCCCGCGCGGCGCTGAAGGCGCTGACCGAGGAAGGCATGATCGAGAACTCGGCAAAGATGGGCGAGCGCTTCCAGAAGGGCCTCACCGACATCCGTTCCAACATCATCAAGGAAGTGCGCGGTCGCGGCCTGATGCTGGCGGTGGAACTGGTGCCGGAAGCCGGCGGCGCGCGCAAGTATTGCGAAGCGCTGAAGCAGCTCGGCATCCTTGCCAAGGACACCCACGGCGACACGATCCGCATCGCGCCGCCGCTCGTCATCACCGCCGAGCAGGTGGATTGGGCGGTCGAACAGTTTGCCAGGGTTCTCGCCTCCGCTTGATCGCAAATCGCTTCCGCCCCGGGGTCACGCCCGGGGCGAGATCTTCGTAAGCACTTGCAAAAGCAAGTCTTAACGAATCCCGGCCTATAGTCCTTTCCCAAAGCGCAAAGCGGTTCCTCCGCGCATGATGCAGCTGCGCCCTGCCGGATGTGATCGGCGGACTGGAAGGATCTCTCCTTTACGGATCATTGACCGCGCCTGATGCGCCGTCAGCCATGCGGAGAGATCTGGAGTATGGCGGTGTCGCGCCCAGAGGCGTCGACCGGAAAGCTGGAAGGACCTTCGATGACAAGCACACTCAGGACGGCCGGGTTCGACGGCGAGACGCTGGAAATCATTGCGTTCCGCCTCCACGATCAGGAATTCTGCGTCAAGACGACGACGATCCGTGAAATCCGCGGCTGGGCGCCCTCGACGCCTATCCCGCATTCGCCGCCGGAAGTGATCGGCGTCATGAACCTGCGCGGCACGGTGATCCCGATCATCGACCTCGCCCACAAGCTCGGCATGAAATCGACCACCGCCAACGAGCGCAGCGCCATCGTCGTCGCCGAAGTGCACAACATGGTCATCGGCCTCGTCGTCGACCGCGTGTCGGATATCCTCACGGTCCAGGGCAGCCAGGTGCAGCCGGTGCCGGAAGTGACGGCCTCCTTCGACAAGAGCTTCGCCGAAGGCATCATCGCCAACGAAACCGGCATGATCTGCTTCCTGAACCTTGCCCGCATGTTCAAGGAACGCGAGGTCGAGGAACTGGCCGCCTAAAGCAACAGCTCAGCGATATTCAAGGCCGTCCGACGTCTCGTCGGGCGGCTTTTTTGTTGGTTATTTGCTCAGCCAGAGGGCGATACTTTAGAAAAACAGGAGAAACTAATTCAACTAAAATTGGGATCTACGAGTTCTTACAACTGAAATTTGATAGTTGCTATTTTAACACCTGCTTAATAGTCCTATCACTAACCTAGATTGCATAAACACGGCGCCTGGGCATGAAGCCCGCCAGTTCGAACTCCCCTCACGAAGCACTAAATCGCTGACCCGGTGGGCCGGCGCGGGACGACCAGACATGTTTCGGCAGGCCGGCATTTGTCTTAGTCCGGGAGTTTGCGCCGCTTCGGCTCCGCAAACCCTGTCAAAGAAGGCACGAAGCCCCCGGCTTGAGCCAACAAACCAGAAGAGGGTTACAATGTTCGCTCTCGGAAAAATTGCAGACGCGAACCAGATCATCGCCGCGCTATCGAAGTCGCAGGCTATCATCCAGTTCGACCTGACCGGCAAGATCCTGACCGCCAATGAGAATTTCTGCCAGGCACTCGGTTACAACCTCAGCGAAATCGTCGGGCAGCACCACCGCATGTTCTGCCCCGCCGACTACGCCCAGACGCAGGAATACCGCGACTTCTGGGCCCGGCTCGGCCGCGGCGAATTCGACGCCAATGCCTACAAGCGTGTCGCCAAGGGCGGCCGCGAAATCTGGATCCAGGCGACCTACAACCCGGTGCTTCGGGGCGGCAAACCCTACAAGGTGGTCAAGTTCGCAAGCGACATCACTGCCGCCAAGGCAAGGGCCACGGAAGATGCCGGCAAGCTCGACGCGATCTCCCGCTCCCAGGCCGTGATCGAGTTCACGCCATCGGGCGAGATCCTGACCGCCAACGAAAACTTCTGCGCCGCGCTCGGCTACAGCCTCCAGGAAATCCAGGGCAAGCACCACAGCATGTTCTGCGAGCCCAACTATGCTCGCACCGCCGAATATGCCGACTTCTGGAAGCGGCTCGCCGCCGGCGAGTTCTTTTCCAACGAGTTCGTGCGCTACGGCAAGGGCGGCAAGGAGATCTGGATCCAGGCGGCCTATAACCCGATCCGCGACTTCAGCGGCAAGGTCTACAAGGTCGTCAAGTTCGCGACCGATGTCAGCGAGCGCATGAGCGCCATCAACAGCCTCGGCGCGGGCCTGCGGGCGCTCGCCGAAGGCGATCTGACGCGCAACCTCGACACGCCCTTCGTACCAAGCATGGAAGCGGTGCGGATCGACTTCAACGATGCCACCGCAAAGCTGCGCGGGGCGATGCGAACCGTCGGCGACAATGCCAGCGCGATCGCCTCCGGCGCCCGCGAGATCCGGGCCGCCGCCGACGACCTGTCGAAGCGCACCGAGCAACAGGCCGCTTCCGTGGAAGAGACCGCCGCAGCGCTCGACGAGATCACCACGACCGTCTCGGACTCCAGCCGCCGCGCCGAGGAGGCCGGAGGCCTGGTCGCCAAGACCAAGGCCGGTGCCGAACGCTCCGGCAATGTGGTCAAGAGCGCGATCGGCGCCATGGACCAGATCGAACAGTCGTCACGCGAAATCTCCAACATCATCGGCGTGATCGACGACATCGCCTTCCAGACGAACCTTTTGGCGCTGAACGCCGGCGTCGAGGCGGCGCGCGCCGGTGAAGCCGGCAAGGGCTTCGCCGTCGTCGCCCAGGAAGTGCGTGAGCTGGCCCAACGCTCCGCCAGTGCCGCCAAGGACATCAAGTCGCTGATCGGCACCTCGACCGAACACGTCAAGAACGGCGTGTCGCTGGTCGGCCAGACCGGGGCGGCGCTTGAGGAAATCCTCGTCCAAGTCCAGGAGATCAACGCCAACGTCTCGGCGATCGTGGAGGCGGCACGGGAACAGTCGACCGGCCTCAAGGAGATCAACCAGGCGGTCAACTCGATGGACCAGGCGACCCAGCAGAACGCCGCGATGGTCGAGGAAAGCACGGCCGCAAGCCACGCCATGGCCCGCGAGGCCGAAGCCCTGCACGAACTGCTCCGCCAGTTCCGCTACGGCGAGCAGGCCCAGGTCGTCGACGCGAACCGCCACCTCGAAGATCGCGCGCAGCCATCACGCCTACAGGCCACCGCCCGCGCCATGCGCGGCGGACAACGAACAAGCCTGGCCGCGGCACCGGCCGCGGATGGCTGGCAGAATTTCTGAGCGCACATCCCTGCACCCCGCGCTCGGGAATGGGGAAGGCGGCGACCGGTAGCCGCCTTCCCTTAAATCTTTTCAGGAGAGTGCCCGCTTAGGAAAACGTGCTCGATGAGCGCGCAGAAAGCGCTGGCGGGTAAGGAATGTAAGCTAGGCCGCTTCCGGACGTTTGATCTTTGCGGCCGCCTCCAGCACCAGCGGCGTCAGCCCCTCGCCGCCATTGTCGATATGCTCGAACAATTTGCGCCGCATGCGCGGCTCCCAGTACTTGTTGATATGGGTGGCAACGCCCTGCGCCGCCTCGCTCTCAGGCTGGCTCTTGAAGAAGGTGGCGATCTGGTTCGCCATATAGATCAGCTTGGCGTTGGTATTGTCATGCGACATCGACGGCAGCTCCGGACTTGATGCGTTCGGCATGGGTGAAAATCTCGAATTCGTCGCCGCGTACGAGCGCAATCAGCGTCATGCCCGCAGCTTCCGCCGTGCGGATGGCAAGCGCCGTCGGCGCCGAAATGGCGATGATCACAGGGCTGCCGACGACTGCCGTCTTCTGCACCATCTCGACGGACACGCGGCTGGTGACGACCACGGCGCCCTCGCTGCCCTTGAAGCCGGCGCGTGCGGCGGCACCGACCAGCTTGTCGAGCGCATTGTGGCGGCCGACATCCTCACGCACAGCGATCAGCCCGCGGCCCGGCACATAGAAGGCGGCACCGTGCACGGCGCGCGTTTCGAAATGCAGCGGCTGCTGGCCATTGAGCAGCGCTACGGCCGAAACCACGTCCTCCTGCGACAACGTCAGTCTCGAACGGGAAACGTCCGGCGTCGGCCGTACCGCCTGCTCGATCGATTCGATGCCGCAAAGACCGCAACCGACCGGCCCCGCCATGTGCCGTCGGCGTTGACGCAGCATGTCGTTCTCTTCGTCCTGAAGCACGATCTGCAAGTCGATGCCGAGATTGCCGGCGACCGTCTCGGAGACGACCTCGACCGTTTCGATCTGGCCGGGATCGGTAATGATGCCTTCGGTCAGGCTGAAGCCGACGGCGAAATCCTCGAGATCGCCGGGCGTCGCCATCATCACCGCATGGGTCGAACCACCATAGCTGAAGGCGACCGGCGTCTCCTCCGGCACGGCGCGCGCACCGTCCCGAAGCGCGCCGTTGCGGCGGGCGGCCTCGGGAACGGTCTTGGATGTCCTAAACGTCGCCATGATCGGTCGCAGCGAAAGGCATTACTCCGCCGCCTCCAGCTTGCCGGAAATCCGGCGCGACTGGCGGGCCTGCTCGTCATAGTCGACCTGCCAGTCCGACGGGCCGTTCGACGGCATCACCTGCACCGCCGTCACCTTGTATTCCGGGCAGTTGGTGGCCCAGTCGGAGAAGTCGGTGGTGATGACGTTTGCCTGCGTCGTCGGGTGGTGGAAGGTGGTGTAGACGACGCCGGGCGCGACGCGATCGGTGATCAGCGAACGCAGGGTCGTCTCGCCGGCGCGGCTTGCGAGCCGGATCCAGTCGCCATCACGGATGCCGCGCTGCTCGGCGTCGTGCGGGTGGATCTCCAGCCGGTCTTCCGCATGCCAGACGACGTTGTCGGTGCGTCGCGTCTGGGCGCCGACATTGTACTGGCTAAGGATGCGGCCGGTCGTCAAAAGCAGCGGGAAGCGCGGGCCGGTGCGTTCATCCGTCGCCACATATTCGGTGCGGATGAACTTGCCTTTGCCACGCACGAAACCGTCGATATGCATGATCGGCGAACCCTCGGGATGCGCCTCGTTGCAGGGCCACTGCACCGAGCCCATCTTTTCGAGATAATCGTAGGAAACCAGCGCGAAGCTCGGCGTCGTCGCGGCGATCTCGTCCATGATCTCGGACGGATGGCGGTAGTTCCAGTTGAGGCCCATGGCCTGGGCGAGCTTCTGCGTGACCTCCCAGTCGGCATAACCGTTCTTCGGCGTCATCACCTTGCGCACGCGGTTAATGCGGCGCTCGGCATTGGTGAAGGTGCCGTCTTTTTCGAGGAAGGTCGAACCGGGCAGGAAGACGTGCGCGTAGTTGGCCGTTTCGTTCAGGAACAGGTCGTGCACGACGACGCATTCCATCGCGGCGAGGCCGGCTGCCACATGCTTGGTGTCCGGGTCGGACTGCAGGATGTCCTCGCCCTGGATGTAGAGCGCCTTGAAGGTGCCGTCGACCGCGGCATCGAGCATGTTGGGGATGCGCAGGCCCGGCTCGTTGGAGATCTCGACGCCCCAGAGCTTCTCGAAGGTCTCGCGGGTGGCATCGTCGGAGATGTGACGGTAGCCCGGCAGTTCGTGCGGGAACGAACCCATGTCGCAGGAACCCTGCACGTTGTTCTGGCCGCGCAACGGGTTCACGCCGACGCCCGGCCGGCCGATATTGCCGGTGACCATGGCGAGGTTGGCGATCGCCATGACCGTCGTCGATCCCTGGCTGTGCTCGGTGACGCCGAGACCGTAATAGATCGCGCCGTTGCCGCCGGTGGCATAGAGCCTGGCCGCGCCCCGCACGAGATCGGCCGGCACGCCGGTATAGGCTTCGGTCGCCTCCGGGCTATGGTAGGGCTCGGCGACGAAGGCGGCCCAATCCTCGTACTCCGACCAGTCGCAGCGCTCGCGGATGAACTGTTCGTTGGCGAGGCCTTCCGTGACGATCACATGGGCGATCGAGGTCAAGATCGCGACGTTGGTGCCGGGCTGCAGCGGCAGGTGATAGGCGGCCTCCACGTGCGGCGAGCGCACGATGTCGGTGCGGCGCGGATCGATGACGATCAGCTTGGCGCCTTCGCGCAGCCGCTTCTTCAGTCGCGAGCCGAAGACCGGATGGCCGTCGGTCGGGTTGGCGCCGATAATGACGGCGACGTCGGTGAACTCGACACTGTCGAAGTTCTGCGTACCGGCCGAGGTCCCGAAGGCCTGGCCGAGGCCGTAGCCGGTCGGCGAATGGCAGACGCGGGCGCAGGTATCGACATTGTTGTTGCCGAAGCCGGCGCGCACCAGCTTCTGCACCAGATAGGTCTCTTCATTGGTGCAGCGCGACGAGGTGATGCCGCCGACGGAATCGCGGCCGTACTGATACTGGATCCGCCGGAACTCGGAGGCCACATGCGCGTAAGCCTCCTCCCAGGTGACCTCGCGCCAGGGATCGGAGATCTTCTCGCGGATCATCGGGTTGAGGATGCGGTCCTTGTGATTGGAATAGCCGTAAGCGAAGCGGCCCTTGACGCAGGAATGGCCGCGGTTGGCCTGGCCATCCTTCCACGGCACCATACGCACCAGTTCCTCGCCGCGCATTTCCGCCTTGAACGAGCAGCCGACGCCGCAATAGGCGCAGGTCGTCACTTCGGAATGTTCGGGCTGGCCGATCTCGATCACCGACTTTTCGATGAGCGTCGCCGTCGGGCAGGCCTGGACGCAGGCGCCGCAGGAGACGCATTCCGACGACATGAAGTCTTCCGCCATCCCGGCCGAAACGCGGCTGTCGAAACCGCGGCCGCCGATCGTCAGCGCGAAGGTGCCCTGCACTTCCTCGCAGGCGCGCACACAGCGCGAGCAGACGATGCATTTGGCCGGATCGTAGGTGAAATAGGGATTGGACTCGTCCTTCGGCATCCACTTGGCGTTGATCTCGCCATTGTTGCGCGCCGTGACGTGGTTCTCGCCCTCATAGCCGTAGCGCACGTCGCGCAGGCCGACTGCGCCGGCCATGTCCTGCAGCTCGCAATCGCCATTGGCAGCACAGGTCAGACAGTCGAGAGGGTGGTCGGAAATGTAGAGCTCCATCACCCCGCGGCGCACGTCCTTCAGCCGAGGCGTCTGGGTGGAGACCTCGATACCGGCTGCAACCGGCGTCGTGCAGGAGGCCGGCATGCCGGCGCGTCCCTTGATCTCGACGAGACAGAGCCGGCAGGAGCCGAAGGCATCCATCATGTCGGAAGCGCAGAGCTTCGGCACTTCTATGCCGGCATCCATCGCCGCGCGCATGATCGAAGTGCCCTCGGGCACGGTGACCTCGCGTCCGTCGATCGTCAGCGTCACCAGTTTTTCGGACTTGGAGGCCGGAGTGCCGTAGTCGATTTCATGAATGAGAGACATGGTCTTTTCCTCACTCCGCCGCTTGAACGCGCGGTGCCGGCTGAAAATCATCCGGGAAATGGGTCATGGCGCTCATGACCGGATAGGGCGTGAAGCCGCCAAGGGCGCAGAGCGAACCGAACTTCATCGTGTTGCAAAGATCGGCGAGCAGTTCGCGGTTCTTCTCCGGCTCGATGCCGGCGGCGATCCTGTCGGTCACCTCGACACCGCGCGTCGAACCGATGCGGCAGGGCGTGCACTTGCCGCAGCTTTCTACCGCGCAGAATTCCATCGCAAAGCGCGCCTGGTGCAGCATGTCGACGGTGTCGTCGAACACAACGATGCCGGCATGGCCGATCAGACCGTCACGCGCGGCGAAGGCTTCGTAGTCGAACGGCGTGTCGAACAGCGCCCGCGGGAAGTAGGCGCCGAGCGGACCGCCGACCTGCACGGCCTTGACCGGCCGGCCACTCGCCGTGCCGCCGCCGATGTGATCGATGATCTCGCCGAGCGCCAGGCCGAAGGCGGTTTCGTAGAGACCGGCATGCTTGACGTTGCCGGCGATCTGGATCGGGATCGTGCCGCGCGACCGGCCCATGCCGAAGTCGCGGTAATAGGCGGCGCCCTTGTCCATGATGATGGGGACGGAGGCGAGCGAGATCACGTTGTTGATCACGGTCGGACAGTCGAAGAGGCCTTTGTGCGCGGGAAGCGGCGGCTTGGCCCGCACGATGCCGCGTTTGCCTTCGAGGCTATTGAGCAGCGCCGTTTCCTCGCCGCAGACATAGGCACCTGCGCCCTCGCGCACTTCCATATCGAAGGCCCGACCGGAACCGAGCACCGAGGTGCCGAGCACGCCGGCCTTGCGGGCGATCTCGATCGCCTCAGCCATCGCCGCGATCGCATGCGGGTATTCGGAGCGGGTGTAAATGAAGCCCTTGGTCGCGCCGGTCGCGATGCCGGCGATCGCCATGCCCTCGATCAGCACGAAGGGATCGCCTTCCATGATCATCCGGTCGGCAAAGGTGCCGCTATCGCCCTCGTCGGCGTTGCAGACGATGTACTTCCGATCACCCGCCGCATCGAGAACGGTCTTCCACTTGATGCCGGTCGGAAAGCCTGCGCCGCCACGGCCGCGAAGGCCGCTTTCGGTCACCTGCGCGACAATGTCCTGCGGCGCCATGGCAATGGCATTGCGCAGACCGGCGAGTCCGCCATGGGCCTGGTAATCGTCGAGCGAAAGCGGATCGATGATGCCGCAGCGGGCAAAGGTCAGCCGCGTCTGCTGCTTCAGGAAGGGGATCTCCTCGGTCTTCCCGAGACAGAGGGCATGATCGCCGCCGTCGAGCAGGGCGGCATCGAGCAGCGAGGAAACGTCACGTGCCTTGACCGGGCCATAGGCAACACGGCCGTCAGCCGTTTCCACCTCGATCAGCGGCTCCAGCCAATGCATGCCGCGCGAACCGTTGCGCACGATCGTGGCGTCGAGGCCGCGTGCGCCGATCGCCTCGGCCATTGCCTTGGCTACCTTGTCGGCGCCGAGCGCCACGGCCGCGGCGTCCCGCGGAATGTAGATCTTTGCGGTCATCGACGCGCCTCCTGAACGAGCGCGTCGAGATCGGCGGCATCGACCCGGGCATGCACCTCACCGTCCAGCATGGCGGAGGGTGCGCAGGAACAGAGCCCGAGACAGTAGACCGGCTCCAGCGTCACCGCGCCATCCGGGGTCGTCTGGTGAAAATCGATGCCGAGCAGCCGCTTCGCGCGCTCGGCCAGCTGGTCGCCGCCCATCGACTGACAGGCTTCGGCGCGACAGAGCTTCAGCACGTGGCGCCCGGCGGGGTGCTCGCGGAAATCATGGTAGAAGCTCATCACCCCATAGACTTCGGCGCGCGAGAGGTTGAGTTCGCGGGCAATCACCGGAAGACATTCCTGCGGCACATAGCCGAACTCTTCCTGCAGCTCGTGCAGGATCGGCAGCAAGGGCCCTTCCAGCCTCTTCAGCTCCTCGACGATGGCGAGCGTGGTTTCCGCGATATCGGCGCGCGGCTGATGGATGTTCAACGGGAGCCCTCCCGGCTCATGGGCGAGGCGGCAGCACCCGAAACGGACGACCGGCCCAGCCGACATTTCACTTCTGGCGAAGGCCGTTCCTCGGCGGTCTCCGGCCATGATCAAAAAAGCTTCGCGCTTATGGCCGCATGGGTCAATAAGGCTGTTCCGTCGATCGATAGAAAAAATCTATTGAGCCTGATTCCGCTCGCCGAGAATGCGTGCTTCGTGCAGCAAGGCCGACACCAACGGCGTAAACGGCTCACGATGCGTCGCAACCAGGCCGACCGTGTGACGGGCGTCCGGATCGACGATCGGAATCATCCGGATATCTTCGTGAAAACCGAATGATTTCGCGACGTTGAATGGCATGATGCTGGCCCAGCGGCCGGTGCGCACATGCGAAAAAAGCACGATCATCGAGTTCGATTCGAGCGTCGGCTTGGCGACGGCACCGGCCTCCGAAAAATGCTGGTTGATGATGCGGCGGTTCTGCATATCGGCCGTCAATAGACAAAGCCGAACGTCGCTAACCTCTTTCCACGTCACGCTTTCCCGCTCCGAAAGCGGTGTTCCGGCGGCGGTGACGAGGTGATAGCGCTCGACCTGGAGCGGAACGCTCGTCACCCGGCCGAGCGGCTCGTTCTCCAGATAGGTGAGCCCCGCATCGATCTCGAGATTTTCGAGCAGCGCCAGGATCTGCACCGATGTCGTCGAGAGCACGGAAAAGGTGACATCAGGGTGCTTTTCCTGGAATGGCGCGGTGATCATCGGCACCATGGCAAGTGTCGTCGGCACCGCGGCCAGCCGGATATGGCCGGAAAGACCCTTGCGCGCCGCCCGCATCTCCTCACGCATGGTGCGGGTATCGCCGACGATGCGCCGCGCCCATTCGAGTACGCGCTGGCCCTCGGGCGTCAGGCCCTGAAAGCGCGACCCACGGCTGACGAGCATGACGCCGAGCTGATCCTCAAGCTGGCGGATGGCCGCCGACAGCGTCGGTTGCGTCACCCCACACTCCTCCGCCGCGCGACCAAAATGCCTTTCGCGGGCGAGAACGAGGAACATTTCCAGCTTGTCGATCATGTCCGGCCTTCAGTTATTGTGGCTCTGCCCCTCACCCTAACCCTCTCCCGCTTGCGGGACGTGGCGCTTCGCGAGGTCGCCCCTTCATGATGCGGGCCCCGAATGGAGTGGGGGACGCGAGCGGGCGCCGCAGCCTTCCTTCTCCCCGCAAGCGAGGAGAAGGTGCCGGTAGGCGGATGAGGGGTAGCCGACTTCATCTACCGCTCAAACGATCAGCTGCCCGCCATTCACCTCCAGCACCTGCCCGGTGATGTAGCCCGACAGCGCATGCGAGGCGAGGAAGAGATAGGCGGGCGCGCAGTCTTCCGCCGTCCCGAGCCGACCAAGCGGAATAGTCTTGCGGGTCGCCTCCAGCTTCTCCGGCGATGAGTAGCGCTCGTGGAATTCGGTGGTGATCGTCCCCGGCGAAACGCAGTTGACACGGATGCCATCGGGCGCGAGTTCCCGCGCCAAGGCCTTGGAATAGGTGGAAACGAACGCCTTCGTCGCCGAATAGATCGACGATCCGGCGCTGCCGCCGGTAACCGCAGAGATCGAGACGGTGTTGACGATCGCCGGATGCGTACCCTTGCGCAACAGCGGCAGCATCGCCCGCGTCATCTCGACGACCGCGGTCTGGTTGAGCTGGACGACGGTCTGGTACTGCTCGTCGGACAGCTCCGCCGCCGGGAAGCGGCCGACCATCGTGCCGGCATTGTTGATGAGGATATCGATGCTCTCGAAGCGGCTGCGCACCACGTCGGCCAGCCCCTCGACACCATCCGGCGCGAGAAAGTCCGCCGTCGCCACATAGGCCCGGCCTTCCGTCGCCGCAGATTCGAGAAAATCGGGCAGGTCGCCGACCGACCGGCCGGCATGGACGAGTACATGCGCGCCACAATCCAGGAACTGCCGGGCAACCTCGAGCCCGATGCCGCGCCCGGCACCGGTGATCACGACGGTCATGCCCTTGAACAAGGCCGGATGAAACATGTCTTTCCCCTCTTCACTCCTAAGGCAGGGTCGCCTATCGCCGTAGCGAATGCAACGCGCGCCGACACCCTGGACCCGCTGCGAAAGCGATTTCGCCGCAAACGCCGATTCTGAAATTGCGCGGCTTTCGTTTTTGCATATTATGAAACAAAACGAAAATGGGGAGGATGGAATGTATTTGACCGGTCGGCAGGAGGAGATCCTGGAACTGGCAAAAAGCGAGGGCCGGGTACTGGTCGAGGAGCTGGCGCAGCGCTTTTCCGTCACGCCGCAGACCATCCGAAAGGACCTGAATGACCTCTGCGACGCCAAGATCCTGAACCGCATTCATGGCGGCGCGATCTTCCCGAGCGGCAAGGAAAACGTCAAATACGACGCCCGCCGCCAGATCGCGGCACCGGAGAAACAGGCGATCGGCAAGGCCGCCGCCGAACTCATCCCCGACAACGCGTCGCTGTTCATCAATATCGGCACCACCACCGAAGCTGTGGGCGAGGCCCTGCTCGACCACAAGGAACTGATGGTCATCACCAACAACATCAATGTCGCCAATCGCTTACGCGTTTTCCCCTCGATCGAGGTGGTGATCACCGGCGGCGTCGTGCGCGGCTCGGACGGCGGCATCGTCGGCGAGGCCGCCGTCGATTTCATCAAGCAGTTCAAGGTCGACTTCGCCGTCATCGGCGCCTCGGCGATCGACCATGACGGCGCGCTGCTGGATTTCGATTTTCGCGAAGTGAAAGTCGCCCAGGCGATCATCGCCAATGCGCGCCATGTCATTCTGGTTTCCGACTCGACCAAATTCGAAAGAACCGCGCCTGTTCGCATCGGCCATATATCGCAGGTCCAGACCTTCATCACCGACCGCTGCACGCTCGAAAACGTCAGGAAAATCTGTGTTGAACAGGACGTTCGCCTGATCGAAACCGACGCCTGAAACGGGAGATTTAGCCACCCCTAAAGATTCGGGGAGCATTCGTTTGACATTCGATATGTTTTCGTTTTAACTGATTTCACTTTCGCTGATGCATCAATTTGT
The DNA here is from genome assembly GCF_001429005.1 of Ensifer sp. Root954. Classification (NCBI taxonomy): domain Bacteria; kingdom Pseudomonadati; phylum Pseudomonadota; class Alphaproteobacteria; order Hyphomicrobiales; family Rhizobiaceae; genus Ensifer; species Ensifer sp. Root954. The sequence continues at coordinate 376,569 of NZ_LMJM01000022.1, read as the reverse complement.
GCATCGCGAAATGTGGAGGGGAAACAGCAGTGTCAGAGCAGGCAATCTACGACGTCTTCGTCATCGGCGGCGGCATCAACGGATGCGGCATCGCGCGCGACGCGGTCGGCCGTGGGTACTCGGTCGCCTTGGCCGAAATGAACGATTTCGCTTCCGGCACGTCCTCCGGCTCCACCAAGCTCATTCACGGCGGCCTGCGCTACCTCGAACATTACGAATTCCGCCTCGTGCGCGAAGCGCTGATGGAGCGCGAGGTGCTGTGGGCGATGGCGCCGCACGTCATCTGGCCGATGCGCTTCGTGCTGCCCTATCACAAGGGCGGCCTGCGCCCGGCCTGGCTCATCCGCCTCGGCCTCTTCCTTTACGACCATATCGGCGGCCGCAAGCTGCTGCCGGCAACGGCGACGCTGGACATGAACCGCGATCCCGCCGGCAAACCGCTGAAGCGCCTGTTCAACAAGGCCTTCGAATATTCCGACGGCTGGGTCAACGACGCCCGCCTCGTGGTCTTGAATGCCCGCGACGCTGCCGACCGCGGCGCCGTCATCATGGCCCGTACCCGCGTCGTCGCTGCACGTCGCGACGGTGGGCTCTGGGCCATCGAAACCGAGAACCAGGCAACCGGCGAACGCAAGACGCTCAAGGCCCGCATGCTCATCAATGCCGCCGGCCCCTGGGTCGACGCGGTTCTCTCGGGCGCGCTCGGCAAGAACGACGTGCACAATGTCCGCCTCGTTCAGGGCAGCCACATCGTCGTGAAGAAGAAGTTCGACGATCCGCGCGCCTATTTCTTCCAGAACCCGGATGGCCGCATCATGTTCGCCATCCCTTACGAAGAAGACTTCACGCTGATCGGTACCACCGACCGCGACTACACCGGTAATCCGGGCGAGGTGCGCATCAGCGACGCGGAGGTCGACTATCTCTGCCGGGCAGCAAGCGAGTATTTCCTTGAGCCGGTGGAAAAGGACGACATCGTCTGGACCTATTCGGCCGTTCGCCCGCTTTACGACGACGGCGCCAGCAAGGCGCAGGAAGCGACGCGCGACTACGTGCTGCGGGTCGAGGGTGACAAGGGTGCGGCACCACTGCTCAACGTCTTCGGCGGCAAGCTCACGACCTATCGCCGCCTCGGCGAATCCGCGCTGGAAAAGATCGGCGAGGCGATCGGCGTCAAGGGTTCGAAATGGACCGCCGGCTCCAGGCTTCCGGGCGGCGATTTTCCCGCCCAGGGTTATGCCGACGAAGTCGCAAGACTGCGAAAGCAATATCCCTTCCTTGCGCCCCAGCATGCGCGTCGCCTCGTGCGCCTCTATGGCACACGCGCCGCGGCACTTCTGGGTTCGGCGTCGAACGAGGCCGGTCTCGGCCACCATTTCGGCGCCGATCTCTACGAGGCCGAGGTCACGTGGCTGATGACGCAGGAATGGGCGCGGCACGCCGAGGACGTGCTGTGGCGGCGCACGAAACTGGGATTGAAGCTGACGCCGGGCGAGGCGGCAGCGCTGGAGGAATATATGCGAGGCGCGGCCAACGCAGCCGCCTGACAACGCTCGCATTCAATGCATTTCCAACACGGGTGCGCGCGCCCGGAAATGCAGAAAACCGATGAGATAGAGCGTTTCCGCGCTGGGGTGGAAAACGCTCGGACTGCCGACAGGCTGGGTGGAGAATTCAATGCTTGAAATGAAGAAGATATCCAAGGTCGTAGGCGGGGAGACGCATATCTACCCGACCGACCTGGTGCTGGAGAGGGGGTCGCTGAACGTTCTGCTCGGCCCGACCCTTTCCGGCAAGACGTCGCTGATGCGGCTGATGGCCGGTCTCGACAAGCCCGCCTCCGGTTCGCTCCTTTTCGACGGCGCCGACGTCACCGGCCTGCCGGTGCAGAAGCGTTCGGTCGCCATGGTCTACCAGCAGTTCATCAACTATCCGGCGATGACCGTTTACGAAAACATCGCCTCACCGATGCGCATCAGCGGCGCCGACACCGCCACCATCGACCGCGAGGTGCGCAAGGCGGCCGATCTGCTGAAGCTGACGCCTTATCTCGACCGTACGCCCTTGAACCTCTCAGGTGGCCAGCAGCAGCGCACGGCACTTGCCCGCGCCATCGTCAAGAACGCCGATCTGGTGCTGCTCGACGAGCCACTCGCCAACCTCGACTACAAGCTGCGCGAGGAACTGCGCGAGGAACTGCCGAAGATCTTCGCCGCCTCCGGCGCCATCTTCGTCTATGCGACGACCGAGCCTTCGGAAGCGCTGCTGCTCGGCGGCAACACCGCAGCCCTCAGCCAGGGCCGCATCACCCAGTTCGACAAGACAATCGACGTCTATCGCCGCCCGGTCGACCTGATCACCGCCCGCACCTTCGCCGATCCGCCGCTGAACTGCATCGAGCTGGTCAAATCAGGCTCGGCCTTCACGCTCGACGGCAAGTCTGTGCTCACCGTCCCGGCACATCTGGCTGGCATCGGCGACGGCCCCTGCACCGTCGCCTTCCAGCCGCATCACCTGTCGTTTGACCGCCCGCAGGGCGGCGGCGATGCGCTGACGGTGAAGACGGCGATCTCCGAAATTGCCGGCTCCGAAAGCTTCATTCACGTCGGTTTTGCCAATGCGCGCTGGGTGATGCTGGCGCCGGGCATTCACGACATCGAACCCGACGCGACCCTCGAGGTATTCGTCGATACCCGCCATCTCATGGCCTTCGGGCCGGACGGGCGCGCCATCGGCGGCACGGCCTAAAGGAGGCGCTGGGAGGAAAACATGGCACGCATCAATCTCAACCATATCCGCCACGCCTATGGCGCCAAGCCGAAGTCGGAAAACGACTACGCGCTGAAGGAAGTGCACCACGAGTGGAACGACGGCGGCGCCTATGCGCTGCTCGGGCCCTCCGGCTGCGGCAAGACCACGCTGCTCAACATTATCTCTGGCCTGATCAACCCGTCCGAAGGCGAGATCCTCTTCGACGGCAAGGACGTGACGCATCTGTCGACCCAGGAACGCAACATCGCCCAGGTGTTCCAGTTCCCGGTCATCTACGACACGATGACGGTTTACGATAATCTGGCCTTCCCCTTGCGCAACCGGCATGTGCCGGAGGCCGAGGTCGACCGCCGCGTCAAGGAAACGATCGAGATGATCGGCCTTGGCGGCTGGGCGAAGAAGACGGCTCGGGGCCTCACCGCCGACCAGAAGCAGAAGATCTCGCTCGGCCGCGGCCTCGTGCGCAACGACGTCAGCGCGATCCTCTTCGACGAACCGCTGACGGTCATCGATCCGGAAATGAAGTGGGTGCTGCGCTCACAGATCAAGCGCCTGCACAAGCAGTTCGGCTTCACCATGGTCTACGTCACCCACGACCAGACCGAGGCGCTGACCTTCGCCGACAAGGTCGTCGTCATGTATGACGGCCAGATCGTGCAGATCGGCACGCCGGCGGAACTCTTCGAGCGCCCGCGCCACACCTTTGTCGGCTACTTCATCGGCTCGCCGGGCATGAACGTGCTGCCGGTCAAGCTCGACGGCGGCACCGCGACGATCGGCGGCGAGCAGTTGGGCCTCACCTTCCAGCCCAAGGTCAAGGCCGGCGCCAAGACCGAGCTCGGCATCCGCCCGGAATTCGTCTCGCTCGGTCGCGAAGGCATGCCGGTCGCGATCACCAAGGTCGAGGATATCGGCCGCCACAAGATCGTGCGCGCCCGTTTTGCCGACCAGCCGATCTCGATCATCGTCGACGAGGACGGCGAGATCCCCGCCGAGCCGCGCGTCACCTTCGATCCGAAAGCCATCAACATCTACGCCGATTCCTGGCGCGTCGGCGAGGAGGCCTGACCATGGAGAAAACCTGGAACAACAAGGCCTGGTTCATGGTGCTGCCGGTCCTCGTGCTCGTCGCCTTCTCGGCCGTCATCCCGCTGATGACCGTCGTCAACTATTCGGTCCAGGACACCTTCGGCAACAACCAGTTCTTCTGGGCCGGCACCGACTGGTACGTGCAGGTGCTGACGTCGGACCGCTTCTGGGACGCGCTCAGCCGCAACCTTATCTTCTCGGCGATCATCCTGGCAATCGAAATCCCGCTCGGCATCATCATCGCGCTCAACATGCCGAAGAAGGGTCTCGGCGTGCCGGTCTGCCTCGTCCTGATGGCGCTGCCGCTCTTGATCCCGTGGAACGTCGTCGGCACCATCTGGCAGGTCTTCGGCCGCGTCGACATCGGCCTGCTCGGCCGCACGCTCGAAGCGATCGGCATCAACTACAATTACGTGCAGAACCCCGTTGCCGCCTGGGTCACGCTGATCGTCATGGACGTCTGGCACTGGACGAGCCTCGTCGTCCTGCTCTGCTATGCCGGTCTCGTCTCGATCCCCGACGCCTATTACCAGGCGGCCAAGATCGACGGCGCCTCGCGCTGGTCGGTGTTCCGCTACATCCAGCTGCCGAAGATGAAGCGCGTGCTTTTGATCGCCTTCCTGCTGCGGTTCATGGATAGCTTCATGATCTATACCGAGCCCTTCGTCGTCACCGGCGGCGGTCCCGGCAACTCGACAACCTTCCTGTCCATCGACCTCGTCAAGACGGCCATCGGCCAGTTCGACCTCGGTCCGGCGGCAGCGCTATCGATCATCTACTTCCTCATCATCCTGCTGCTCTCGTGGATCTTCTACACCGTGATGACCACGAGCGACGCGCAGGGCTGACAAAGGCGGGAGGAGAAACAAAATGCAAAAACAATCACTTACCGAACGCCTCTCCTGGCTGGTGCCGACGGTCTACATCGTCTTCCTGCTCCTGCCGATCTATTGGCTCGTCAACATGAGCTTCAAGGAAACGAGCGAGATCCTGAGCACCTTCTCGCTCTGGCCGGTCAATCCGACGCTCCGGAACTACCAGGTGATCTTCACCGATCCCTCCTGGTACAACGGCTACATCAACTCGATCATCTACGTCGTGATGAACACGGTGATCTCGGTGACGGCAGCGCTGCCGGCGGCCTATGCTTTCTCGCGCTACCGCTTCCTCGGCGACAAGCACCTGTTCTTCTGGCTCTTGACCAACCGCATGGCGCCGCCGGCCGTCTTCGCGCTGCCCTTCTTCCAGCTCTATTCGGCCTTCGGCCTGATCGACACGCACATCGCGGTTGCCCTTGCGCACTGCCTGTTCAACGTGCCGCTCGCGGTCTGGATCCTGGAAGGCTTCATGTCGGGCGTGCCGAAGGAGATCGACGAGACCGCCTATATCGACGGTTACTCGTTCCCGCGCTTCTTCGTGAAGATCTTCATGCCGCTGATCGCCTCGGGCATCGGTGTCGCTGCGTTCTTCTGCTTCATGTTCTCCTGGGTCGAACTGCTGCTTGCCCGCACGCTGACGACCACGGACGCCAAGCCGATCGCCGCCACCATGACCCGCACGGTCTCCGCCTCCGGTCTCGACTGGGGCGTGCTGGCGGCCGCCGGCGTGCTCACCATCATTCCGGGCGCACTCGTGATCTATTTCGTTCGCAACTACATCGCCAAGGGCTTTGCCCTGGGGAGGGTATGATGACCGCTCAACCCGTTCGCAACGCCCGCTGGCAACTGCCGTTTGCCGCCGTTCTCGTCGTCTACGCCGCCGTTGCCGGGCTGCTCTTCAGCATGCTGCCCATCAAGGACGGCGCGCGCGACTGGTTCGCGCCGCTCATCCCCGGTGGCTGGATGGCCTGGTCGTTTCCGTCGGCCATGTTCTTCCTGACGATCTTCGCACTGCTGTCGATGATGGCGGTCTGGGAATATGCCTCGCCCGGTGGCAACCCGCGCGTCGGCATCCTGCGCTTCGAGACGACACGGGGCGATCGCCTCTTCGTGTCACTGCTCGGCAGCGCCTTCATTCACCTCGCATGGCTCGGCTTCGTCGGCGGGCAGAACCTGTGGTGGGCGCTCGCGCTCTCCCTGGTCTATGCCGTCGGCGTCTTCCGCTACGTCTGAGGCGAACCGATTTGAGGGGCCGCCAGACGGGCGGCCCCTCGAAAGATAAAGAACTGCATTCGCAAACCTAAGGGAGGGAATTATGCGACGGCATCTTTTGACTACGACGGCAGCTATGCTGCTGGCTTTCACCGGCAGCGCTTTTGCCGGCATGGACGAAGCCAAGAAATTCCTCGACAGCGAGATCGGCGACATGTCCTCGCTCGACCGCGCCGGCCAGGAAGCCGAAATGCAGTGGTTCGTCGATGCGGCGAAACCCTTTGCCGGCATGGAAATCAAGGTCGTTTCCGAAACGATCACCACTCATGAATACGAATCGAAGACCCTGGCCAAGGCCTTCTCCGACATCACCGGCATCAAGATCACCCACGACCTGATCGGCGAAGGCGACGTCGTCGAAAAGCTGCAGACGCAGATGCAGTCGGGCGAAAACGTCTATGACGCCTACATCAACGACTCGGATCTGATCGGTACCCATTGGCGCTACCAGCAGGCCCGCAGCCTGACCGACTTCATGGCCAATGAAGGCAAGGACGTCACCAACCCGAACCTCGACATCGACGACTTCATCGGCAAGTCCTTCACGACAGCACCGGATGGCAAGCTCTACCAGCTTCCCGACCAGCAGTTCGCGAACCTCTACTGGTTCCGCTACGACTGGTTCAACGACGAGAAGAACAAGGCGGACTTCAAGGCGAAGTACGGCTACGACCTCGGCGTTCCGGTCAACTGGTCGGCCTATGAGGATATCGCCGAGTTCTTCACCGGTCGCGAAGTCGATGGCAAGAAAGTCTATGGCCACATGGACTACGGCAAGAAGGACCCGTCGCTCGGCTGGCGCTTCACCGACGCCTGGCTGTCGATGGCCGGCAACGGCGACAAGGGCATCCCGAACGGCAAGCCGGTCGACGAGTGGGGCATCAAGGTCGACGAAAACTCGCGCCCGGTCGGCTCCTGCGTTGCCCGCGGTGGCGACACCAACGGCCCGGCCGCTGTCTACTCCATCCAGAAGTATCTCGACTGGATGAAGGCCTACGCACCGGCAGCTGCGCAGGGCATGACCTTCTCGGAATCCGGCCCGGTTCCGTCGCAGGGCGAAGTCGCCCAGCAGATGTTCACCTACACGGCGTTCACCGCCGACTTCGTCAAGCCGGGCCTGCCCGTCGTCAACGAGGACGGCACGCCGAAGTGGCGTTTTGCTCCAAGCCCGCATGGCGTCTACTGGAAGGACGGCATGAAGCTCGGTTACCAGGACGCCGGTTCCTGGACGCTGCTGAAGTCCACGCCTGACGACCGCGCCAAGGCCGCCTGGCTCTATGCGCAGTTCGTGACCTCGAAGACCGTCGACGTGAAGAAGAGCCATGTCGGCCTCACCTTCATCCGCCAGTCGACGCTCGACCACAAGAGCTTCACGGACCGCGCTCCGAAGCTCGGCGGTCTGATCGAGTTCTACCGTTCGCCGGCCCGCCTGCAGTGGTCGCCGACGGGCACGAACGTTCCTGACTATCCGAAGCTGGCTCAGCTTTGGTGGCAGGCGATCGGCGATGCATCCTCGGGTGCCAAGACCGCTCAGGAAGCCATGGACTCGCTGTGCGCCGAGCAGGAGAAGGTTCTCTCCCGTCTCGAACGCTCGGGCGTTCAGGGCGACATCGGTCCGAAGCTCGCCGAAGAGCACGATCTCGAGTACTGGAACAAGGATGCCGTTTCCAAGGGCAACCTCGCTCCGCAGCTGAAGATCGAGAACGAGAAGGAAAAGCCGCAGACCGTCAACTACGACGATCTGGTCAAGAGCTGGCAGAAGTAAGAAACCAACGGCCGCCTGCAAAACGGGCGGCCCTCATCTCCTCGGGAGATGCGGCACCGGGGTCGGCAACGGCCCCGGTATTTCTTTGCCCATAGGCGTGAAAGGACCTGTCGCGCCTACATGTGGGCAAGCCGCAAGCGTCCGGATTTCTCGGATCGTCGCTTGTCGAAGATGGCCCTGACCGCCTGCGTCGAGCCATCATCCATCCGCACGCTCATAACCATGTGGAGATGCTCATCGACGATCGTGATGCGGATGTCGAACGGCTTGCCGCGATAGCGGCCGGCGCCGTCCTCGTTCCAGCGCCCGATGCCCGCAGCGCTCGAACCGCCGCCGACGCGCCCGAGATGGGTCACCGCGAACCATCCATCCCTCCCCGTCACCTTCAGCACGGGGCCGTTCCGCCGGATCTCGACCGAGCAGCTCTCGCAGTCACCGGCGCCGGACGTGACCTGCTGCCATTGCCCCTGGAAGCTGACGCCGCTCGCCCCGGCGACCGCCGGCCAGAGAACGATCAGCAGCACGAAAAGCGCACGGCAGGGAGACGAAAAGGCCACTCTGCAAGATTTCATCGACATGATCCCAACGAACTGCGGCGGAGCCTTCGCACCCGGCGCGACGAACCATCGTCGCTTCACATTGCAGCAACGTTGCATCGTTGCTAGGATCAAGCTGTTCGTTGGCGCGCCTTGAGGCTTTCTTCGGCAATACCTGCCCGGTCGGAGCCATTCGACGGGCAAATCCGAACCTTTCCCGCCCCGATCACCCCTCGACAATTTCCCCCGAAATCCGGAAAGTGTTTTCGTTCCGGCGATACTTGCGACATTCTGTCTCGACAACCGAAGATAGCGGTTCCCCTGTTGGAGGACGGGGGGCCGGACTGGTCGATGTAATGGGAGGAGGAACCATGAGCGACGTTTCCAGCATACACCCGGTGGACGAGAGGCTGCCCGTGGGCAGACTTGCGACCCTCGGGTTGCAGCATGTCCTTGTCATGTATGGCGGCGCCGTCGCGGTGCCCCTGATCGTCGGCCGCGCCTTGCAGCTCAGCCCCCAGGACGTCGCTTTCCTGATTTCCGCCGATCTTTTCGTTTGCGGCCTCGTCACCATCATCCAGTCGCTTGGCCTCGGCCGCAGCATCGGCATCCGGCTTCCGGTCATGATGGGCGTTACTTTCGCCTCAGTCGGCCCGATGGTCTCGATGGCGGCGATGACACCCGGGCAAGAGGGTGCCCGGATGATCTTCGGCGCCATCATCGGCGCCGGCCTCGTCGCGCTCCTGCTCGCGCCGGTCATGGGCCGGCTTCTGAGGTTCTTCCCCCCCGTCGTCACCGGCACGATCATTCTCGTCATCGGCGTTTCGCTGATGCGCGTCGGCGTGAACTGGATCTTCGGCAATCCCTTCGGTCCGACCGCACCCAAGCTCGTCGATCCGAGCCATGCGGAATGGCTGGCGGAGCTCAAGAAGGCCGCGGCCACCGGAGGCCCGGCGGTACCGGACGGCCTGGTGCTTGGCGCCAGCGTGCCGAACCCGCTTTACGCCGAGCCGAGCCACATCGCGCTGGCCGGCTTCGTGCTCCTCTCCATTCTCGTGATCGCCCGCTTCGGCCGCGGACTGATCAGCAACATCGCGGTGCTGACCGGCGTCGTCGTCGGCTGCGTCGTCGCCGCAGCACTCGGCATGATGCATTTCGACCGGGTGGCCGATGCCGGCTGGTTTGCCGTGGTCACGCCGCTGCGCTTCGGCATGCCGATCTTCGATCCGGTGCTGATCGCCACCATGTCGCTGGTGATGATCGTCGTGATGATCGAATCGACCGGCATGTTCCTGGCACTCGGCGAAATCACCAATCGCGAAGTCTCGCGGCAGCAGTTGACGGCGGGGCTCAGGGTCGATGGCCTCGGCACCATGATCGGCGGCCTGTTCAACACCTTCCCCTACACGAGCTTCTCGCAGAATGTCGGGCTTGTCGGCGTCACCGGCGTCAAGAGCCGCTACGTCTGCGTGATGGGGGGCGTCATCATGATCGCGCTCGGCCTCATCCCGAAGATGGGCGCACTGGTCGAAGCGGTTCCGACCTTCGTGCTCGGCGGCGCCGGCCTGGTGATATTCGGCATGGTCGCTGCGACCGGCGTGCGCATCCTGTCGACCGTCGATTTCAAGTCGTCGCGCAACAACCTGTTCGTGGTCGCCGTCTCGGTCGGCTTCGGCTTGATCCCGCTGATCGCGCCGAACTTCCTGATCTGGCTGCCGCATGCGATCCACCCGATCATCGAGTCCGGCATCGTGCTTGCCTCGATCTCGGCCGTCGTGCTCAACGCCTTCTTCAATGGCCTCAGCTTCGAAAGCACAGCCAGCGTCAACGCGGCCAAGCTCGCCGACAGCCATTGAGCCACCCGCAATCACGGAACCCCGGCTTTCCCGCGAAAGCTGGGGTTTCGCTTTTCCACATCTCGGAGGATCCCGATACTTCGATCGCCAACGAAGCATCCGCCGTAAGCGTCGCGCTAGAACGATGGCAACAATGACGACACAAGGATGCGATCCCGATGGCCAAGACCAACCTTTCTCTCGAACTCCTGCTGCTTCTTGCGCTCGCAACGCTCTGGGGCGCCTCCTACACCTTCATCAAGATCGGCATCGAGACCATTCCGCCGGTCACGCTGATCGCCGCCCGCACCCTGATTGCCGGCGCGCTTCTTCTTGCCGTTCTGCGCTGGCGTGGTCTCAGCCTGCCGCGTGACGCGGCGACCTGGCGGCGCTTCCTGTTCCAGGCCTGCCTCAACAGCGTTGTGCCCTTCACGCTGATCGCCTGGGCCGAGCAGACGATCGATGCCGGCATCGCCTCGATCCTCAATGCGACAACGCCGATCTTCGCCTTCCTGATGACGGCGCTGATCACCCGCCACGAAGCGGTCACGGCCCGCAAGCTCGTTGGCATCGTCGCCGGCATGACCGGCATCAGCCTGATCATCGGCATGGAGGCCTTCGGCGGCCTCGGGGAACAGTTGCTGCCACAGTTGGCCGTGGTGCTCGCCACCGTCTGCTACGGGGGCGCCGCCATCTTCGGTCGCGGCTTCAAGGGACTCGACCCGATGATGCCCGCCGCCGGCTCGTTGATCGCAGGTGCTGCCCTGCTGATCCCGGTAAGCCTCGTCGTCGACAGGCCCTGGACGCTTGCGCCGTCGACGGAGTCGCTGCTGGCACTGCTCGGCCTCGCCGTCTTCTCGACCGCCCTTGCCTTTGCCATCTACTTCCGGCTGATCCAGACACTGGGCTCGGTCGGCGCCACGGCACAGGCCTATCTGCGCGTGCCGATCGGCGTTGCCATCGGCGCGCTCTTCCTCGGCGAACGGCTGTCGGACACCGCCTGGATCGGCCTTGGCTGCGTCATCGTCGGGGTCGCGGCCATGACCATTCCGGCGCGGCGACGCGTCGCCGCGATCGCCGACCGCGGCTGAGGCCACTTACGGATAAAGAGCAGAGATTGCGCGCGCCGTCTGGCGCGCCATTGCCGACGCCTCAGTCCTTGCGCTTGCGGCAGTAGAGTTCCAGCCGGTGACGTACGAGGTCATAGCCGAGTTCGGCGGCGATTTCCGCCTGAAGCTGCTCGATCTTGTCGGAGCGGAACTCGATCACCGCACCGGTGTCGATGTCGATCAGATGATCGTGGTGCGGCGCGTCGGCGGTCTCGAAGCGAGCGGTCGCACTCTCAAAGGCATGGCGCTGCACCACGCCCTGTTGCTCAAGCGCAGACAACGTCCGGTAGACCGTCGATAGCGAGACGGTGGCGTCGATTTCCTTCGCCCGGCGATGCAGTTCGTTTGCATCCGGATGGTCTTCGGCGGTGGCGAGGATCTTCAGAATAGCGGCACGCTGGCGCGTCACGCGCACGCCGCCATCCCTCAACACGCCTTCCAGTTCTTCGACACGATTCTTGTTCTGTTTCATGGTCGTACACTAGCCAAGGGCACGGCCTTTGAAAATAGCTAGTTGCGAATGCTTCTCATTTGCATTGACTTATGCAAATCATTCCCCTACTCCTGTGAGCATCAACATCTGGGAGTAGAGAATGATCGATCAGACGAGGCGCGCGATCCTGGCGGCAATGACGGCCGTCGCAGCCATTGCGCTCGTTCCAGGCGCCGCTTACGCGCAGGAGAAATTCAAGGCAGTGACGACTTTTACGGTCATTGCCGACATGGCAAAGAACGTCGCGGGCGACGCGGCCATCGTCGAATCGATCACCAAGCCGGGCGCCGAGATCCACAACTACCAGCCGACGCCGCGCGATATCCTGAAGGCGCATGACGCCAAGCTGATCCTCTGGAATGGCCTGAACCTGGAGCGCTGGTTCGAGAAATTCTTCCAGAACTTCGACGATGTTCCCGGTGTCGTCGTCTCGACCGGCATCGACCCCATGGGCATTGCCGAGGGCCCCTATACCGGCAAGCCCAATCCGCATGCCTGGATGTCGCCATCGGCCGCGTTGATCTATGTCGACAACATCCGCGACGCCTTCGTGAAGTACGACCCTGATAATGCCGAGACCTACAAGGCCAATGCCGAGGCCTATAAGCAGAAGATCGAGGCGACCATTGCACCGATCCGCGCCGAGATCGCCAAGATCCCCGAGGACAAGCGCTGGCTGGTCTCGAGCGAAGGCGCCTTCAGCTACCTGATCCGCGATTTCGGAATGAAGGAACTCTATCTCTGGCCGATCAACGCCGACCAGCAGGGTACCCCGCAGCAGGTCCGCAAGGTGATCGACGCCGTCCGGGCGAACCATATCCCTGTGGTCTTCTCCGAAAGCACGATTTCGCCGGACCCGGCAGAACAAGTGGCGCGCGAGACCGGTGCAAAATACGGCGGTGTGCTCTACGTTGATTCCTTGAGCGAAGCGGACGGCCCGGTTCCGACCTATGTCGACCTGCTGCGCGTCACATCGGAAACCATCGCCAAGGGTCTTGCACAATGAACCTTCAGGTGAAGACGCGCTCCGGGCCAGCACCTTCTTCCGGTGAGCAAGGAAGCGGCATCCGCGTCGCGGGTGCCACCGTCACCTACCGCAACGGCCTGCGGGCGCTGCGTGACGCCAGCTTCGAGATCCCGACCGGCACGATCACTGCGCTCGTCGGCGTCAACGGCAGCGGCAAGTCGACGCTGTTCAAGGCGATCATGGGCTTTGCCCGCCTGTCGCGCGGCGAGATCGCGATCCTCGGTCTTTCCGTGCCGGACGCGCTGAAGAAAAACCTCGTCGCCTATGTGCCGCAGGCCGAAGAAGTCGACTGGAACTTCCCGGTGCTGGTCGAGGACGTGGTCATGATGGGCCGTTACGGCCACATGAACATGTTGCGCATCCCGAAGAAAGTCGATCACGAAGCGGTCGAGGCAGCCCTTGCCCGCGTCGGCATGAGCGACTACCGCAAGCGCCAGATCGGCGAACTCTCCGGCGGCCAGAAGAAGCGCGTCTTCCTCGCACGCGCCCTTGCCCAGGACGGCAAGGTCATCCTGCTCGACGAACCCTTCACCGGCGTCGACGTCAAAACCGAGGACGCGATCATTCGGCTTTTGATCGGCCTTCGCGACGAGGGCCGGGTCATGCTGGTCTCGACCCACAATCTCGGCAGCGTACCGGAATTCTGCGACCGCACCGTGCTTCTGAAGAACACCGTGCTCGCCTATGGCCCGACCGAGACGACCTTCACCCGCGAGAACCTCGAGCTCGCCTTCGGTGGCGTGCTGCGGCACTTCGTGCTCGGCGGCGATAGCCTGCACGACGACGCCGATCCCCGCCAGCTTGCCGTCATCACCGACGACGAGCGTCCGCTCGTCATGTATGGCGACAAGGACCGCATGGTGGCGCAACCGGCAAAGCCCGAGACCAACGGGGAACAGAACGGCAAATGATCGCCACGCTCTCCGAACCCTTCACCTACGGCTACATGCTCAACGCCATGTGGGTGAGCGCACTGGTCGGCGGCGTCTGCGCCTTCCTGTCCTCCTATCTGATGCTCAAGGGCTGGTCGCTGATCGGCGACGCGCTCTCGCACTCGATTGTGCCCGGCGTTGCCGGCGCCTACATGCTCGGCCTGCCCTTCTCGCTCGGCGCCTTCTTCTCCGGCGCCCTTGCCGCCGGCGCCATGCTGTTTCTCAATCAGCGCACAAGGCTCAAGGAAGACACGATCATCGGGCTGATCTTCACCTCCTTCTTCGGCCTCGGCCTCTTCATGGTCTCGCTGTCGCCGACGTCGGTGAACATCCAGACGATCGTGCTCGGCAACATCCTGGCGATCACGCCCGCCGACACGCTGCAACTGGCGATCATCGGCATCGTCTCGCTCATCATCCTGACGGCCAAGTGGAAGGACCTGATGGTGACCTTCTTCGACGAGAGCCACGCCCGCTCGATCGGCATCCCGACGACCTTCCTCAAGGTCTTGTTCTTCACGCTGCTTTCGGCCTGCACGGTCGCGGCCCTCCAGACCGTCGGCGCCTTTCTCGTCATCGCCATGGTCGTAACACCGGGCGCCACCGCCTATTTGCTGACGGATCGTTTTCCGCGGCTGATCCTCATCAGCATCGCCATCGGCACGCTGACGAGCTTCCTCGGCGCCTATTTCAGCTATTTCCTCGATGGCGCCACCGGCGGCATCATCATCGTGCTGCAGACGCTGATCTTCCTGACGGCCTTCGTCTTTGCCCCGAAGCACGGGCTTCTGGCCGCTCGCCGGCGCGGCGCCGAACCGGTGGAGGCCGGCCGATGATCTCGCTCGACATGATGCTTGCCGTGTTCGAATTCGAGTTCATGCGCAACGCGCTTTTGATCTCGGTGCTGGTGGCGATCCCGACCGCGATGCTCTCCTGCTTCCTGGTGCTGAAGGGCTGGTCGCTGATGGGCGATGCGATCTCACATGCCGTCTTTCCCGGCGTGGTGATCTCCTACATCGTCGGCCTGCCGCTCGCCGTCGGTGCCTTTGCCGCCGGCATGTCCTGCGCGCTGCTCACCGGCTATCTCAAGGAAAACAGCCGCATCAAGCAGGATACGGTCATGGGCGTGGTCTTCTCCGGCATGTTCGGTTTCGGCTTGGTGCTCTACACCAAGATCCAGAGCGACGTGCACCTCGATCACATCCTCTTCGGCGACATGCTCGGCATCGGCTGGCCGGACATTGTCGAGACCGGCGTGATCGCGCTCGTCGCCGCCGGCATCCTCGCGGTCAAGTGGCGGGATTTCCTGCTGCATGCCTTCGACCCGGCCCAGGCCAAGGCGGTCGGCCTGCCGGTCAACTGGCTGCACTATGGGCTGCTGGCGATCCTGTCGCTGACGATTGTCGGTGCGCTGAAGGCGGTGGGGCTGATCCTCGCCATCGCCATGCTGATCGCGCCCGGCGCCATCGCCTTCCTGATCACCCGGACAATGGGCATGATGCTCATCGTCGCCGTGCTGATCGCGATGACGGCGTCCTTCACCGGCGTCTATCTGTCCTTCTTCATCGACAGCGCGCCGGCGCCGACCATCGTGCTCCTGATGACCGCAATGTTCCTGATGGCCTTCGCCTGGTCGTCCTGGCGGACCTACCGAAACGAAGCCCGGCGCGTGGCGGCCGAATGAAAAAAAGGCTCCCCTTGGCGGGGAGCCTCCTTGCCTTATTTCAGTGGCTCGGATGCAGCGCGTCGTTGAGATACATGCAGGTCAGCATGGTGAAGATATAGGCCTGGATCAGGGCCATCAGCAGCTCCAGCCCCGTCAACGCCACCGTCATCAGCAGGGGCATGATCGCCGCCAGAATGCCCAGCGCGCCGAAACCGCTCAAGCCCACGACGAAGCCGGCGAAAACCTTGAGCGTGATATGACCGGCGAGCATGACCGCGAACAGACGGACCGAGTGGCTGACCGGGCGCGACAGGTAGGAGACCACCTCGATCGGGATGATGATCGGTGCCAGGATCAACGGCACGCCTGAGGGCATGAACAGCCTGAGAAAGCCGAGGCCGTGCCGGTAGAGGCCGTAGAGCGTGACCGTCAGGAACACCAGCATCGCCAGCGCGAAGGTGACGGCGATATGGCTCGTTACCGTGAAGGCATAGGGAAACATGCCGATCAGGTTGGCGGTGAGGATGAACATGAACAGCGAGAAGACCAGCGGGAAAAAGCGCATGCCCTTTTCGCCGGCATTGTCGCGCAGTGTTTTCGCCGCAAACTCGTAGAGGATTTCGGCCGCCGATTGCGCCCGGTTCGGCACGAGGCCGCGTCTCCTGGTCGACAGGATCAGGAACAGGCTGGCGATCGCGATCGTCAGCACCATGTAGGCGGCCGAGTTGGTAAAGCTGATCTGGTAGCCGCCGACTTCGGCGATCGGGAAGAGCGACTTGATCTCAAATTGTTCGATGGGTCCGGCCATCATCAACCTCGTGCGTTGGTGACGAAACGGCGGCGGCGCGCGCAGGCGGCCACCTGCGCGCTTCAATATGTTGGGAAAGCGATCGGCGGCCGAGATCGTTCCACGAAACGATGGCTTCCGGCGGGGCAATCGGGCTGCTCGATGAAGGAATCGGTCACGCGGACGTGCCGCGGGCTACGGGGCTGCATGGTACGATCGTCTCCAATATCTCGGTCGAGATAATGGGGCCGTCCCCAGGCGAAACACCGACGCGGGTCGTCCCGCGTGCGCCTGACCTAGAGGCAATTTGCGCCGGGGTCAAGTCGGCGCTTGGCCGCGGCCCAACCGGTCTCAGCCGTAGCGACGGTGATCCGCAAGCACCTCGTCGATCACCACGCGCTGCTTTGCCTTTTCGCTCGCGGGCGCGCCAGTCATGTCGGCAAGGACAATCAGCGCCTTCCACAGGGTCCAGCCGCGGCCGCGCGCCCAGGCGCCGCGATCGAGAGCCATGCCGTCGCGGAAAACCTCGCGGTTCTCGCCGTCGAAAAACGTCCAGGCGATCGCCAGATCGCAGGCCGGATCCCCGACGCCGGAGGTGCCGAAGTCGATGACGCCGCTCAAGCTGCCGTTCTCGACCAGCAGGTTGCCCCAGGCGATATCGCCGTGAAACCAGACAGGCGCTCCTTCGAAAGACGCGGCAAGTGCGGCCTCCCACACCTCTGCTGCCACTGTCGTATCGACATTGTCCGCAAGCAGCGTGAGCGCCTGACGCGTCTGCGCGTCATAGAAGGCGGGCGGTCCGCCGCGATGGAAATTGTGATCGCCGGGCAAGGGTGCCCCGATGGCATCCGCTTGCATCAGCGCGCGCAGGAACCGCGCCAGGTCCTTCGCCACCTGACTGACATCGTCGACCCGCTCGACAGCCAGTGTTTGCCCGGGGAGATAACGATAGACCGACCAGGGCCAGGGAAAACCTTCTCCCGGCACGCCCTTGCCGAGAGGCACCGGAATGGGCAGCGGCAGTTGCGACGCCAGCAGCGGCAGCCAGCGATGTTCCTTTTCGACCTGCAGAACGTAGTGTTCGGCGCTCGGCAACCGGACGGTCATCCGGTCGCCGAGGCGAAACGTCCGGTTATCCCAGCCGCCCGGTTCGATCGGCCGTACGTCGAGTTCCGACCATTGCGGAAACTGCGCCGCGAGCAGCCGGCGCACCAGTGGTACGTCGATCGAGGGAGTTGCGGATGTCGGCTCTGTCATGACGAACGTACGCCCCGTTTGAATGTCTGCGGACGCAAGCTATGCAATCGCTTCCGGATTTCAACTTTTTAGTTCACGCCGACAACCATTCACCGGCGCGTTGTGCCTGGATGCAAAAGTCGCCGTGCGGTTATCGGCGGTTGCATATTGCCGCCGCGACGGATTTCGAGGATGAAGAAAGCTTGGACATCTTGCTAGCCTGAGATCATGGAAACCCGGCAGACCGATCGCCCTTCGCTGGAGGCTCCGCAGCTCATCGCCCATCATCGGGCGGGCGAGGCTGCATGAGCACGGCCAAAGGCAAGACGCCCGCCGGCAAGCCGGCCCGCAGCACCGGTCTGCGCTTCTTCATCGTGGCCCTGCTGCTGATCGTCACCGCCATCGTCGCGACGGCCCTGCTCGCCAACGAGCAGCGCAATCTGAAAAGGGTTCTGCTCGCATTCGGCCTGCCGACGACCTTCCTCGAACGGGGAAAGCCAGACGAGACGACGGGCACGAAGCGCGCGAGGCGCGTGCCACCGCGCATCGCCCTGCCCGCCTGGACCTTCCAGGATCTGCAGACGCCGGAGCAGCCGTTCCTGCGCGCCATCCGCAGCGACCCCAAGGCGCTTTGCGACGAGTTGCGCGACGCCGGGTTTCGGGAACTCGAATGGAAATCGAGCGCCGGCGAACAGGCCCAATGGGAATGCTCGTCGCTCATTTCCTTCCCCCGGCCGGGCGAGGACAAACCCTCCTCGATCTTCATCTTCGTCAAGGGCAGCGGCGAGGAAGAGATCTCATCGTTCCGGGTCAAGCTCAACATCGAGCGCCAGGAGGACAGCCAGGCGGTGACGACGGCGGCGGCGCGCGCGGCATCCGTGTTCCTCGACCACGTGCGCTGGGCGGATGCGGCCAGCGTCACCTTGCAGATCCAGGCGCTGAGGGAGTTCGACCTCAAGCGCTTCGGCAGCCGCATCCAGCTCAAGCGTGAATCCGACGAGGAGACGCAGCGCTACAATTTCCTCGCCAATCAACCCGCCCGCGCCCGCCCGAAGAACATTGCCGAACAATATTTCGACCGCAGCAAGTGGCTCGCCTATGGCGATGGCAGCCTGCGCAGTTTCGTTCGGGGGCCGAGCGCCTGGAACGCTCCAGCCAAGGTGCCCGACGGAACGGGTAGCAACAAAGAGGAATCCGCGCCGTCCGCTAGCCCACCCTGACGGCCGCGTCGCTTGTCGCTTGAGCCGAAGGACGGCCTAGCGGTCGATCCGCGTCGAGAGGATGATCGACGACAGCGTCCGGTCGACACCGTCGATTTCGCCGATCCGATCGATCAGCAGATCGAGTTCGCTGATCGACATCGCGGCGACCACGGCGATCAGGTCGAAGCTGCCGCTGACCGAATGCAGCGTCTGGATTTCCCGGATGGCGCTCAGTTCTGGAGTCACGCGCGAGAGCGCCCGCGGCGCAATGGTGATCAGCACATGCGCCTTGACCAGCCCCTTCTCGTAGCTTTCCGAGAGGCGCACGCCATAGCCGGCGATGATGCCTTCGCGCTCCAAGCGCTCGATACGGGCCTGCACCGTCGTGCGCGACAGACCAAGCCTTCGGGCAATCGTCGCCGTCGGCATGCGGGCGTTCTCGCTCAAGATGGCGAGAAGCTCGCGATCCTTGTCGGTGATCTGCATTTCGTCGATCCTGTTGGGCAATCTGCCGAATTTAGATAGGCGATTTAGTCATATCAGCGCTTCAAATCAACAGCCCCTCCCGCGACAATAGAGACACAAACAGTTCTCATACCCCGGGGGAAAGAATGAAGAATATCGTCGTCATCGGAGCAGGCAAGATCGGCTCCACCATCGCTCGCATGCTGGCCCACACCGGCGACTACAGCGTCTGCGTCGCCGACCGCGCCGCCGAGCAGCTGGAACAGGTCGAAAAGCATGCCGCGATCACGACGGCAACCGTCGACATCGGCGACAAGAAGGCGCTCGTCGCCCTTCTCTCCGGCAAGTTTGCCGTGCTCAGCGCCGCTCCGTTCCACCTGACGGTCGCAATCGCCGAAGCCGCTGCCGAAGCCGGCATCCACTACCTGGATCTTACCGAAGACGTCGAATCCACCCGCCAGGTCAAGGCGATCGCCGCCAAGGCGAACACCGCCTTCATCCCCCAGTGCGGCCTCGCACCGGGCTTCATCTCGATCGTCGCCAACGATCTCGCCAGCCGCTTCCAGACGCTGGAAAGCGTGCGCATGCGCGTCGGCGCCCTGCCGCAGTACCCGTCGAACGCTCTGAACTACAACCTCACCTGGAGCACCGACGGCGTCATCAACGAATACATCGAGCCCTGCGAGGCGATCGTTGAGAGCAACCTGATCGAAGTTCCGGCCATGGAAGAACGCGAAGAATTCTCGCTTGATGGCGTCACCTACGAAGCCTTCAACACCTCGGGCGGCCTCGGCACGCTCTGCGAAACGCTGAAGGGCAAGGTCCGCACGCTGAACTACAAGACGATCCGCTACCCGGGTCACGCCGCCATCATGAAGGCGCTGCTGAACGACCTCGGCCTGCGTCACCGCCGCGAAGTCCTCAAGGACATCTTCGAAAATTCGCTGCCGACCACCACCCAGGACGTCGTCGTGATCTTCGTCACCGTTTCGGGCTTCCGCGACGGTCGCCTGATCCAGGAAACCTACGCCAACAAGGTCTATAGCGGCGTCGTTGCCGGTCGCATGCAGAGCGGCATCCAGATCACCACGGCCGGCAGCATCTGCGCCGTGCTCGATCTGCTCGCCGAAGGCAAGATCGCCCAGAAGGGTTTCGTTCGTCAGGAAGACATCGGCCTCGACACCTTCCTCGCCAACCGCTTCGGTCACTACTACGCCCAGAAGGGCGAGAGCGCGCGCGTCGCCGGCTGAGCCTATCAGTCCTGATGCGCCGACTTCAATGCCCGGGTTCAGCCCGGGCATTTTTCGTTTCACGGTCCGCCAACGATGCGATGCGCTTAGTTGCGGCCGAATTCGTCCTCGATGCGAACGGTGTCGTCGTCGCCGAGATAGGAGCCGGTCTGCACCTCGATCAGCTCCAGCGGAATCTTGCCCGGATTGTGCAGCCGGTGCACCGTGCCCTGCGGAATGAACACGGACTCGTTCTCGTGCAGGAGCCGCGTCTCGCCGCCCATGGTGATCTCCGCCGTGCCGCGCACGACGATCCAGTGCTCGGCGCGGTGATGGTGCTTCTGCAGGGAGATCTTCTTGCCGGGCGTCACACGCAGCCGCTTCACCGAGAAGCGCTCGCCGTCGGAAAGCGCGGCCACCGCGCCCCAGGGGCGATAGGCGGTGGGGTGCACCTCCGTCAGCGCCGCGGTTTCGGGAGAACGCGCGAGCGCCTTGACGATATGGCCGACGCTCTGGCTGTCGTCCAGCCGCCCGACATAGACGGCGTCCTCGCCGGCAATGACGGCCACGTCTTCCAACCCCTGCACCGCCAGGTGAATGTCGCGTGACAGAACCAGCGAGTTGCGGGTGTTCGACACCGTCGCCCGGTCCGTGACAACATTGCCGTCGTCATCCTTGCGCCCGGTCTTCCACACCGCATCCCAGCTTCCGAGATCCGACCAGGGGAAGGACGACGGCACAACGGCTGCATGGTCGGTCTTTTCGAACACGGCGTAGTCGACGGAAATATCCGGAGCGGCCGCAAAGCTCTCGCCGTGCAGCCGGGTGAAATCGAGATCCTTGTAGGCACCTTCGACGGCAGCCTTCGCTGCGTCGAAGACTTCGGGCGCAAAGCGCTTCAACTCGTCGAGAAAGAGCGTCACCGGCAGCATGAACAGGCCGGAGTTCCAGAGATAGCGCCCGGTCGCGATCATCGCCTCGGCTTTCGCCCGATCCGGCTTCTCGACAAAACGCACCACCCGGTTCGTACCTTCGGCCAGCTCGTCGCCACACTCGATATAGCCGTAACCGGTGGCCGGCTCGGTCGGCGTGATGCCGAAGGTCACCAGCTCTCCCCGCCCGGCGGCCGCCTGCGCTCTCAGGATGCAGTCCTCGTAGAGGACGCCGGCATCGATCTCGTGATCGGAGGCGAGCACCTGAATGATCGCCCCTTCGCCGTAGCGGCCAAGGACTGCAAAGGCGGCGGCAGCAAGGGCCGGTGCGGTGTTGCGCGCCACCGGCTCCAAGAGGATGTCGCCGAGCTCAGCCTCGATCGTACGGGCCTGCTCGGCGACGATGAAGCGAAAGTCGCTGTTGGTGACGACGATGGCCGGCTCGTATCGCGTGCGGTCGCCCACGCGTTCGAGCGTCTGCTGGAACAGCGATCGCTCGGAAAGAATCTGCAGGAACTGCTTGGGCGCGGCTGAGCGCGAGAGCGGCCACAGTCGGGTGCCCTTTCCGCCGGCCATGATGACAGGAACAATCTTCGACGTCATGCCAGCGGTCTCTCTTCCTAGGCTGAACGATGCCGGCTCAGTACAGCAGCTCTAATGAAGAATGGCTAAAGCGGCCGGTCCGGCTGCTATTGGTTACAAGATCGGGCAAAACAGGCAACAAAAAACCCCGCTCGAGGGCGGGGCTTTCTCATTCGCTTCACCCTTCCGGGTGTCCCTTTCAGGCCGGGATCACGATCTCGCCGAGCTTCGTCAGCTCGGCGACGAACTGCTCCAGACGGGTCTTCTTTTCGTCACCGGCGCCTTCCAGCTCGGCACGAACCGCGTCGATACGGCTTTCGAGAGCCGTGCGGTCGAGTTCATCGACATGAACGGCGGATTCGGCGAGCAGCGTGCAGCCGGTCGGCAGGATGTCGGCAAAGCCGCCAAACACCGCAAAGCGCTCCGTCTTGCCGTCGGCCAGCTTCACCGTGACCACGCCGGGCTTCACCGTCGTCATCGTCGGCGCGTGATTGGCCATCACGGTCATCTCGCCCTCGGTCGCCGGGATGACGACTTCCGTCACCTTTTCGGAGACGAGCAGGCGCTCGGGGGAAACAAGCTCAAAGTTGAAATCGGCCATGACCATTCACTTCTTGTGGGCGCGCCACCTGAGAGGCGGCTGTGCATGTCTTCCCTATCCTTGCGAAAGGACAGGATGAAAGCCTCGGCGCTTGTGCAGCGCCGAGGCTTAACAGTGCTATCAAGCGGCTTCGGCAGCCAGCTTCTTGGCCTTCTCAATCGCTTCTTCGATCGAGCCAACCATGTAGAAGGCAGCTTCCGGCAGGTGGTCGTACTCGCCGTTGACCAGGCCCTTGAAGCCCTTGATCGTGTCTTCGAGAGCGACGAGCTTGCCCGGCGAACCGGTGAAGACTTCGGCGACGAAGAACGGCTGCGACAGGAAGCGTTCGATCTTACGAGCGCGGGCAACGGCCAGCTTGTCTTCTTCAGACAGTTCGTCCATGCCCAGGATGGCGATGATGTCCTGGAGCGCCTTGTAGCGCTGCAGGGTCGTCTGCACCTTACGCGACACTTCGTAGTGCTCTTCGCCGACGATCATCGGGTCGAGCATGCGCGAGGTCGAGTCGAGCGGGTCAACGGCCGGGTAGATACCCTTTTCGGCGATCGAGCGCGACAGAACGGTCGTTGCGTCCAGGTGGGCGAACGAGGTTGCCGGTGCCGGGTCGGTCAAGTCGTCGGCCGGAACGTAGATGGCCTGAACCGAGGTGATCGAGCCCTTGGTCGTCGTGGTGATGCGTTCCTGCATCTGACCCATGTCGGTCGCCAGCGTCGGCTGGTAACCCACAGCCGACGGAATACGGCCGAGCAGAGCCGACACTTCGGAACCTGCCTGGGTGAAGCGGAAGATGTTGTCGACGAAGAACAGAACGTCCTGCCCCTTGTCGCGGAAGTCTTCAGCGATCGTCAGACCCGTCAGAGCGACACGAGCGCGGGCGCCCGGCGGTTCGTTCATCTGGCCGTACACGAGAGCAGCCTTGGAGCCTGCGCCACCGCCGTGCTTGTTAACGCCGGACTCGATCATTTCGTGGTAAAGGTCGTTGCCTTCGCGGGTACGTTCACCCACGCCTGCGAACACCGAGTAACCACCGTGCGCCTTGGCGACGTTGTTGATCAGTTCCATGATGAGAACGGTCTTGCCGACGCCTGCGCCGCCGAAGAGGCCGATCTTGCCGCCCTTTGCGTAAGGAGCGAGAAGGTCGACGACCTTGATGCCGGTGACGAGGATCTGCGCTTCCGTCGACTGCTCGACGTAGGACGGCGCTTCCTGGTGGATGGCGCGCTTGCCCGAGGTGACGAGCGGGCCTGCTTCGTCAACAGGCTCGCCGATGACGTTCATGATACGGCCGAGCGTTTCGTCGCCAACCGGAACCGTGATCGGTGCGCCGGTGTCGGTGACCGACTGGCCGCGGACGAGACCTTCGGTCGAGTCCATGGCGATCGTACGGACAGCGTTTTCGCCGAGGTGCTGTGCGACTTCGAGAACGAGGCGGTTACCGTTGTTGTCGGTTTCCAGCGCGTTCAGGATCTGCGGAAGCTGGCCTTCATCGAACGCGACGTCGACGACGGCGCCGATGACCTGCGTTACGCGACCGACAGCGCCGGTTGCGGCTGCTGCTGCGGTCTTGGCGGAAGCTGCCTTCCTCGGTGCAGCGGGCTTCTTCTCCGCTGCGGTTTCTTTCGGGGTAGCTGCCTTAGCCATAATCCTTACCCTCTTCTCGTGACCTTAGAGCGCTTCCGCGCCCGAGATGATTTCAATGAGTTCCTTGGTGATCTGAGCCTGGCGCTGACGGTTGTAGTTCAGCGTCAGCTTGTTGATCATCTCACCAGCATTGCGCGTCGCGTTATCCATCGCGCTCATCTTGGCGCCCATTTCGCCGGCGACGTTCTCGAGCAAGGCCCGGAAGATCTGCACCGAAATGTTGCGCGGAATGAGATCGCTGAGGATCGCGCCCGCGTCCGGCTCATATTCGTAGACAGCCGAAGCATCCGATGCTTCCGCTGCGACCGGGCCGGCCGAAGCGGGGATCAACTGCTGAGCCGTCGGAATCTGGGCGATAACGGACTTGAACTCAGAATAGAACAGCGTGCAGACATCGAACTCGCCCTTTTCGAAGAGCGCGATGATCTTGTGGCCAATCTGGTCGGCGTTTTCAAAGCCGATCTTCTTGACCTCACGCAGGTCGACACGATCGATGATCAGCGACGCGTATTCGCGGCGCAGAATATCGAAGCCCTTCTTGCCGACGCAGATGATCTTGACCGTCTTGCCGGCTGCAAGCAGCTTGCGAACGTGGTCGCGGGCATGACGGGCGATCTGCGAGTTGAAGCCGCCGCAAAGGCCGCGTTCAGCCGTGCAGACGACCAGAAGGTGCGTATCGTCCTTGCCGGTTCCGGTCATCAGCGCAGGCGCGCTGTCGTCCGCGCCAACCGCCTGGGCGATGTTGGCGAGAACGGCAGCCATACGCTGCGAGTAAGGCCGGGCGGCCTCGGCCGCCTCCTGCGCGCGCCGAAGCTTCGCCGCGGCGACCATTTTCATCGCCTTGGTGATCTTCTGCGTCGCCTTGACGGAGGCGATCCGGTTCTTCAGATCCTTAAGTGAAGGCATCCGTTATCCGTCCTAAATGAAATCCGCTCAGGCGAAAGACTTGGCGAAGCTGTCGATTGCAGCCTTCAGCTTGCCCTTGACGTCGTCGGAGATCGCCTTGTCCTTGCGGATGGTTTCCAGGATGTCCTTGCCTTCCGAACGCATGTACGAAAGCAGGCCCTGCTCGAACTTGCCGACCTGGTTGACCGGCAGCTTGTCGAGGTAACCGTTGACGCCTGCGAAGATGACAGCGACCTGTTCTTCCGTCTTCAGCGGCGAGAACTGCGGCTGCTTCAGGAGTTCGGTCAGGCGGGCGCCGCGGTTCAGCAGGCGCTGCGTAGCGGCGTCGAGGTCCGAGCCGAACTGCGCAAAGGCGGCCATTTCGCGATACTGGGCGAGTTCGCCCTTGATCGAGCCGGCAACCTGCTTCATCGCCTTGATCTGCGCGGCCGAGCCGACGCGCGAAACCGACAGACCGACGTTAACGGCCGGACGGATGCCCTGGTAGAACAGGTCGGTTTCGAGGAAGATCTGGCCGTCGGTGATCGAGATCACGTTGGTCGGGATGAACGCCGAAACGTCGTTACCCTGCGTTTCGATGACCGGCAGAGCCGTCAGCGAGCCAGCGCCCATGTCGTCGTTCAGCTTTGCAGCGCGCTCGAGCAGACGGGAGTGCAGGTAGAAAACGTCGCCCGGGTAAGCTTCGCGGCCCGGCGGGCGGCGCAGCAGGAGCGACATCTGGCGGTAGGAAACAGCCTGCTTCGACAGGTCGTCGTAGCCGATCAGGGCATGCTTGCCGTTGTCACGGAAGTATTCGCCCATCGCGCAACCGGCGAACGGTGCGAGGTACTGCATCGGAGCCGGGTCGGAAGCGGTCGCAGCAACGATGATCGAATACTGCAGAGCGCCACGCTCTTCCAGAACCTTCACGAACTGGGCAACGGTCGAACGCTTCTGGCCGATTGCGACGTAGACGCAATACAGCTTGTCACCTTCCGGACCATTGTCGTGAATGGCCTTCTGGTTGAGGATCGTGTCGAGGATGATCGCGGTCTTGCCGGTCTGACGGTCGCCGATGACGAGCTCGCGCTGGCCACGGCCAACCGGGATGAGAGCGTCGATGGCCTTGAGGCCGGTCGACATCGGCTCATGCACCGACTTGCGCGGAATGATGCCCGGAGCCTTGACGTCAACGCGCGAGCGCTGCTTGGCGTTGATCGGGCCCTTGCCGTCGATCGGGTTGCCGAGCGCGTCGACGACGCGACCGAGCAGTTCCGGACCAACCGGAACGTCCACGATGGCGCCAGTCCGCTTGACGGTGTCGCCTTCCTTGATGTCGCGGTCCGAACCGAAGATAACGACACCGACGTTGTCGGCTTCGAGGTTCAGCGCCATGCCGCGAATTCCACCCGGGAATTCGACCATTTCGCCTGCCTGGACATTATCGAGGCCGTAGACGCGGGCAATACCGTCACCGACGGAAAGCACCTGACCGACTTCGGAGACTTCTGCTTCCTGGCCGAAATTTTTGATCTGATCTTTGAGAATTGCGGAAATTTCCGCGGCGCGGATATCCATCAGCCGACCTCTTTCAGTGCAAGCTTAAGGGTAGAGAGTTTGGTGCGAAGGGAAGTGTCAATCTGGCGGGACCCGACCTTGACGATCAGACCTCCAAGAATAGACGGGTCGACGGTGACGTTGACCGCCACGTCTTTGCCGGTGACGCTCTTCAGCGTCGCCTTCAATTCAGTTTCCTGCGCCGCGGAGAGCGCATGGGCCGACGTGACGTCGGCGGAAATTTCGCCACGATGGCGCGCGGCGATCAGGCGGAACGCCTTGATCATGCCCGGCAGCGCGAAGAGGCGGCGATTGCGGGCAACGACCTTGAGGAAGTTACCGACGAGCCCGGAGATGCCAGCCTTCGCGGCAACTGCCGAAATGGCCTTGAACTGGTCGTCTGCAGAAAAGACCGGGCTGGCGATCAGCCGCTTCAGATCGTCGCTGCCGTCGATCAGGGCCTGGACGCGGGTAAGATCCGCACCGACTGCCTCGACCGAACCGGCGCTGAGCGCGAGTTCAAAAAGCGAGGACGCATATCTTTCTGCAACACCGGAAATAAGCTGGGATGTGTCTGCCACGGGCACAAGCTTCTCTCAATTTCATCCAAGAACTGCGCTGGCGGTGGGCCGTCAACTTAAGGTCTTGAATTTGCTGCAATAATTTGCAGGATATCGAGGCCTGGCGACCCACTTCCCCCGCAATTCGCGGTTCGTCTAGCATAGGATGTTTGGACTCGCAACACGCGAAGGGCAGGAATGCGGCATAAGTCGGCCACCTTTGGCCGAATTTTGCCGTAAATTCGGTCCTGCGCTGTGAATCGCGGGGAAGCCCGCAATCGCAATCAGATCATGCCGAAGACATAGGCGAGCGGAAGGATGGCGAGTGCCGCCTGAATGATGAGCGCCGCCCAGTTGTAGAGCGTGCTGCCGTTGTCGCTCATCATCGAGAGGATTCGGCCGAAGGCGGCGAGCGCAAAGGCCGCGCCGACAGCGAGATAAACCATCGGCTGGGCGAGCAGAATGGCGGCAAGACCGAGCCCCACATGCATGCCGCCCATGGTCGAGCGCGCCTCGGCAAGGCCGCCGCGCCGCCCCTCGGCAATACCGATGCCGGCTGCGCGAAAGGTCAGCCGCGGAGCAAACAGCATGACGACGCCGATCAACGCTGCTACCGCCGCGGCGCAGAAGGCGAGGAACTCGCCGGTTTCCGTCGGAATATAAAACTCCATGCCCGTTCCCGCAGATGAGCCCGTTGTCATGCCGCCCCGTCGTCGGCCGGAGCAATGCGTCCCTGACCTCTAGCGCATGTCGCCCCGGTTGTGAATCGCCCACGGGCTTCAGAATGCGGCGATCACAGGAAACTTGAACTACAGGAAGCTTTGGGGATCGATGTCGAGCTGGACGCTGATCGAGCCGCGCTCCTTGGGACCGGCGGCGATCATCGCCTTGACGAAGGCCTGCATGTCGCTGTTGCGCCGGCCATGCACCAGCAGCCGGAAGCGATGCCGTCCGCGCACCAGCGCCAGCGGCGCCTCGGCCGGACCGAGAATACTGATACCCTCGGTGCGGGGGGCGGCCATCCGCAAACCGCGCGCGTGGCCCTCGGCATCCTGGCGCGTGTCGGCCGAAACGATCAGCGAGGCAAGCCGGCCAAAAGGCGGCAGCAGCGCTTTCTCGCGCTCGGCGATCTCGCGGTCGTAGAAGGCGTCGGCATCGCCGGAAACGATCGCCTGCATCACCGGATGCTGCGGCTGATAGGTCTGCAGCAAGCCGAGGCTTTTGAGACCCGTTCGGCCCGCACGACCCGTCACCTGCGAGAGCAGCTGGAAGGTCCGCTCGGCCGCACGCGGATCGCCGTTCGCAAGACCCAGATCCGCATCGACAATGCCGACCAGTGTCATCAGGGGGAAGTTATGTCCCTTGGCGACGAGTTGCGTGCCGATGACGATATCGGCTTCGCCACGCGTGATGGCTTCAAGCTCCAGCCTCAACCGTTTGACGCCCATCAGGTCGGAAGAAAGCACGATGGTGCGCGCCTCGGGGAAATGCCGCTCCACCTCTTCGGCGATGCGCTCGACCCCCGGCCCGCAGGCCACCAGATGATCGAGCGTGCCGCATTCCGGGCAGGCTTCCGGCGTGCGCTCGGAATAGCCGCACTGGTGGCACTGGATCTGCCCACGGAAGCGATGCTCGACGAGCCAGCTCGAACAATCCGGGCACTGGAAGCGATGGCCGCAGACGCGGCAGAGCGTCAACGGTGCGTAGCCGCGACGATTGAGGAAGAGCAGAGCCTGTTCGCCACGCTCGACCGCCTTGCCGACCTGGTTCAAGAGCACCGGCGACAGAAAGCCGCCGCGTGCCGGCGGGTGCTGACGCATGTCGACGACGCCGAGCCGCGGCAGCGCCGCATCGCCGAAACGGGTCGGCAGGTGGATCGGCTTGTAACGGCCGACATCGCCATTGACCCGGCTTTCGAGCGACGGCGTCGCCGAGACGAGCACGACGGGAAAGCCGGTGATGCGACCACGAACGACCGCCATGTCGCGCGCATTGTAGAAGACGCGATCTTCCTGCTTGTAGGCGGGGTCGTGCTCTTCGTCGACGATGATGAGGCCCAGTTCCTCGAAGGGCAGGAACAGCGCCGAGCGGGCGCCGGCCACGACGCGGACGGTGCCTGTCGTCACCTGGCGCCAGACCTTTTCGCGGGTGCGGGGAGCCAAGTCCGAATGCCACTCGGCGGGCTTGGCGCCAAAACGATCCTGAAAGCGCTCGAGGAAGCTCGACGTCAGCGCGATTTCGGGAAGCAGGATCAGCACCTGCTTGCCGGCGCGAAGGGTCGCAGCGATCGCCTCGAAATAGACCTCGGTCTTGCCGGATCCGGTGATGCCGTCGATGAGCGACACCGAGAAGCCGCCCTCCTCTACCGCTGCCAGCAGATCGGCGGCCGCATCCTTCTGCGGGCCTTCGAGCCGGGGCGCGGTGAAATCGGGATCTGGCAAGGCGACGACAGGCGGCGGCGCCATGAAGACGGTCTCGAATACGCCTTGCTGGGTTAGCCCTTCGATCACACTCGACGACGTGCCGGCGGCATGCGCCAGCCCCGAGCGCGTCCAGGAAAAACCATCACTGGCGGCTGCGATTACGCGCTCGCGCGCAGCCGTCATGCGCTCCGGCCGCATCTCGGTGAGACGCAGTGCCTCCACCATCGGTTCGGGATCGAACGCCGCCGGTGCGCGGAGCGCCATACGTGCCACCAGCCCCGGCGGCGTGACGGTATAGGCGGCCACCCAATCGAGAAAGGTCCGCATGTCGCGCGTCAGCGGCGGGCAATCGAAAGCCTTCTCGATCGTCTTGAGTTTCTTGGCATCGACGCTCCCGTCATCATCGCCATCCCAGACCACGCCGACGACGAGACGAGGGCCCAGAGGCACCTGCACGATCGAGCCCGGTTCGACCGCCATGCCGTCGGGAACCGCATAGGAATAGGCTTTCGACGCCGGCATGGGCACCAGGACCGGCACGACGCGACGGGCCGAAACGGGCCCGAGCAAATCGCCGAATAAATCGGTTGAATCGCGAGTCATTTTGCCGTGACCTTGCCACGTGTTTCGGTTAAAGAAAACTGCGCTGCGAACCGCAGCCTTGCAGGCCGCAGGGTTTGTCACGGTTCCACCAGAGTTTCAACGCGCGCGATCTCTGCCAACGGAATTCCTCCCCGGTAGATATGCGCCGAACGGCAATCGTGCCCCAAGGGAGTGACCCCATGAAATTTTTCGTTGATACCGCCGACGTCAAGGAAATCCGTGAGCTGAACGATCTCGGCCTTCTCGATGGCGTCACCACCAACCCGTCGCTGATCCTGAAGTCGGGCCGTGACATCACGGAAGTCACCAAGGAAATCTGCGGCATCGTCGAAGGCCCGGTTTCGGCTGAAGTGACCGCAACCGAATACGCCGAGATGATGAAGGAAGCCGCCGTTCTCTCGAAGATCGCCGACAATATCTGCATCAAGCTGCCGCTGACGCTCGACGGCCTCAAGGCCTGCAAGGCGCTGACGTCTGACGGTCACCAGACCAACGTGACGCTGTGCTTCTCGGCCAACCAGGCGCTGCTCGCCGCCAAGGCCGGCGCGACCTTCGTCTCGCCTTTCGTCGGCCGCCTCGACGACATCGCGTTTGACGGCATGGACCTGATCCGCGAGATCCGCCACATCTACGACAACTACGGCTACGAGACCGAGATCCTTGCAGCTTCGATCCGCACCGTGAACCACGTCAAGGAAGCCGCCCTCATCGGCGCGGACGTCGTCACCGCACCGCCGGCAACGCTGAAGGCGCTGGTCAAGCACCCGCTGACCGACAAGGGCCTCGAAACCTTCCTGGCCGACTGGGCCAAGACCGGCCAGAAGATCGCCTGATACTTTCAGGAAAGTTCAGAAAGAGCCCGGCCACCACGCCGGGCTTTTTTGTTGCCTACTCGTCATCGTCCATCAGCCCTGTCAGCCGCATGCCGTCGATCCAGGTGGCGCTATCCTTGCGGATCACTCGCCGAGGACGAATGCCCGAGCGTTGACGCACTTCCTGCGCCAGCCGCTCCGAATGGGTGACGATCCAGATCTGGCTTTCGCGCGACGCGCTGGCGATCATGTCGGCAAGCGCCGGCAGCATGTCCGGGTGCAGGCTCGTCTCCGGCTCGTTGAGCGCGATGAAGCGCGGTCGGCGATAGGAAAGCAGTGCGGCCGCCAGCGCCAGAAAACGCATCTGCCCGTCGGAAAGCTCGCGCGGCGAAAACGGCCGGCTGGGAAAATCCGGAAAGACCAGCGAAAACTCGGCGAACTGGCCGGGTTCGGGAACATCGAGGTAAGCGCCGCCGAACGCGTCGGCGATGGCCCGGTCGAGGTCGACCGTGTCCTCGCGCGTGTGGCGCAGCGTTGCAAAAACGGCCGCCATATTGACGCCGGTCTCGTCGAGCATCGGCGCGGTCACCGCAAGGCAGGGCAGCCGCAACGGCGAATCGCGATCGGTGCGGAAGCCGTGGAAGAAGCGCCACTGCTCGACCGCACGGCGGAAGGTGCCGACCTCCGGATAATGGCCGGCATCGCCGAGCAGCGAGATCGCCGTTTCGGACGTCAGCGCCTGCTCCGGATAATCCTCCATCCGCCCGCGTTCGCCGCGCACGAAGATGCCGGGGCCCACGCGTTTCATCATCGTCACCGGGCGGCGGCCGGTTTCGACCGTCAGTTCCTCTTCCTTGACCTGTGGCTCATAGGCAAAGCCGGCCGCAGCCTTCGGCGGACGCAGCCCGGCCTCGATGCGGTAGCGGAAGGTGATGGCCCGCTCCTCGTCCAGAAGCTCGGTTTCGAGCCTTATGCGCGCCGGCTTGTCGGCACGCCGGCGGCCGCTCCAGAGCGCCGACGACATGCCGCCCTCTTCGGCAATCTCGCGCGCCAAAGTGCCCCGCGTGGCGGCTTGCACGAGTTGAAGCGCCCGGTAGAGATTGGACTTGCCGACGCCGTTTTCGCCGATGAACAGGTTGACCCCGGTCAGATCCATGCGGATCGACTTCAGTGAACGGTAGTTTTCGGCAAACATGGATTGAAGCTGCATGGCTCAGACCTAGCCGATCCGCCGCGCGGGGTGAAGCCCGCCAGCGTTTCCGTAAGCCACGACAGTCGCTAGCGCGCGGCCGCCGTTTGCAGCCGGGGCTTGAAGGCCGCGTCGGCATCCAGCGCCAGATCGAAGACCGTGTGTCGTTCGAGCGCCTTCGTCACCTCGCCCGTTTCACCTTCCAGCGCCTCCGGCGGGATGAGGTTGCCGATGCGAAAGTCGAAAAGATCGCCCTTCTTGTTCAGCAATTCGTGGAACACGGTCATGTCGCGCAGCTCGGTCGACCATTTGGCGAACCAGTAGAACAGGCCGGAATTGCGGGCGCTCATATGCACCGGCAGGATCGGCAGGTCGTATTTGCGCGCAAAGCCCACGGCCGATGTCTTCCATGGCCGCTCGTTGAGACATCCTTCGGCCCAGTAGGCGATGCGTCCCGAGGGGAAGAGCACCGTCGCCTTACCCTCGCCGATCGCCCGGTTGGTCACCTGCAGCGTCTCACGCGCCTTCAGCTTGCTCTTGTGTTCCTCGCGCCATTCGACCGGGATGACCATTTCGACGAAACGCGGATTGACGCGGATGGCGTCTCGATTGGCGAAGAACATCATGTCCGGCCGCCGGCTCTTCAAGAGGTCGAAAACGGCGATCCCATCGGCAATGCCGGTCGGGTGGTTGCTGACGAGCAGGAAGCCGCCCTTGGCGGGAATGCGCTCGGCCCGGTCGACCCGCACCTCCAGCGAAAGCAGCGAGCTCAGGTGCTCGAAGGCCTGGAATCCCGGCATGTTGGCGACGGCATCGGCGAACTCATGCGCCTTGCGATAGTTCAGCAACGTGTAGAGAAAAGGCCGCATCAGCGGCCATAGCGGGCTCTTGACGATCCGCTGGCCACGCTCCGCGATCAGCGTGTCGACGATGTGGCCAGGCTGCCCCTGGGAGACCAGGGTGATTACTTCTGCAAAATGCGCGAATCCGTTCACCGAATCCCGTCCCGCCATAGTCCGATCCGTTTGTTTGCGGCTGACCATCGCAATTCTATATGATCGAAGGATGACAGATTCCAAGGGTGCATTAGCAAAAACCTAAGATGCGTCAGGGCATTGTCGCGGACCGACAAACTCAGGAAAACGACAATGAACGAGTTCCTCGTCATCGGCCATCCCGAGCTACTTGCCGAGCGTCAGCGCTGGCTGGACGGCCTCATGCGGGAGCGCCGCCTCTCCGACAATACCGTCGAGGCCTATGAGCGCGACACCCGGCAATTCCTGACATTTCTCACCGGCCATCTCGCCGGGCCGCCACGGCTTTCCGATATCCGCACGCTGAGGCCGGCTGACCTTCGCGGCTTCCTCGCCCAGCGTCGCAAGGGCGGCGCCGGCGCCCGCACGCTCGGCCGTGGGCTGGCCGGGCTTCGCTCCTTCCTGCGCTATCTCGAACGCAACGGCCTTGCCAACGCGGCCGGTGCGGCTGCGGTGCGTTCGCCCAAACAGCCCAAATCCCTGCCGAAGCCGCTCACCGATCGCGAAGCGCTGAATGTCGTGACGTCCGAGGCGCAGCTTGCCGAGGAACCCTGGATCGCGGCGCGCAACGCAGCGGTGCTGACCCTGCTCTACGGCTGCGGCTTGCGCATTTCCGAGGCACTCGGCCTCACGCCGTCAGCATTTGCCGGCGCGCCCTCGTCGCTGCGCATCGTCGGCAAGGGCGACAAGACCCGCATCGTGCCGCTGATCGAAGCGGCGCGCGAGGCCGTCGCCACCTACTTGAAGCTCTGCCCCTATCCGATCGCGGCCGATGCGCCGCTGTTCCTGGGCGCGCGCGGCGCCAAGCTGCAGCCGGCGATCATCCAGCGCGAAATGCAGAAGCTGCGCGGGGCGCTCGGCCTGCCCGAGACGGCAACGCCGCATGCGCTGCGCCACTCCTTCGCCACCCATCTGCTGGCCGGCGGCGGCGATCTCAGGACCATTCAGGAACTGCTCGGCCATGCCAGCCTGTCGACCACCCAGGTCTATACCGGCGTCGATTCGGCTCGGCTTCTGGAAATCTACGACCGCGCCCACCCGCGCGCCTGATTTTCGGCGAAAGGGCGGATTAACCATGCCCGTTAAGGAAGCCGTGACCGGCCCGGGCCTAGGGTCGACTATCCACCATGCGACTGTCAGGGAAGAACGATGACCGCCTTTGCGAGACCTCAGCAAAACCTGCCGCGGCACCTGCTTGCGCGGCTCGCCGATGGCGCACTTTGGCTGGCCGCCCTGCTCCATGTCATGCTCGCCGCCTGCCTCCTTGTCGCTCTCGTCTTCGTCGCTGAGGCTGATGCCACGGAGGTCGAATGTGGCGGCGCGAATGTTCTGACCGCGCTTGCAAAATCCGACCCGACGAAACTGGCCGCACTCGAAGCGGAAGCTGCCGCCATCCCGAACAGCAAGGGCATCTTCTGGAAGATCGAGAAGGACGGTGTCGCGCCGTCCTGGCTGCTTGGCACGATGCATGTCACCGATCCGCGCGTGCTGGCCCTGCCGACTGAGGCGCCCGCCGCCTTTGAGGCAGCCTCGACCGTCATCGTCGAATCGGACGAGATCATCGACGAGAAGAAGTCGGCCGCCGCGATCCTGATGCGGCCCGATCTCACCATGCTTCCGGACAACAAGACGATCGCCGACTTCCTGAAGCCCGACGACCGCGAACAGCTCGAAACAGGCCTCAAGGCACGCGGCATTCCGCTGACCCTGGTTTCCCGCATGAAGCCCTGGATGATCGCGAGCTTCGTCGCGCTGCCCGCCTGCGAAATGAGCCGCAAGGCTGCAGGCGCCTCCTTCCTCGACAAGAAGATCGCCGAGGATGCCGTCAGTCAGGGCAAGACGCTGAAGGGGCTGGAAACGCTGGTCGAGCAGCTCGCCGCCATGGACTCGCTGCCGACCGAACTGCATCTGCGCGCCCTCATCGAGACGCTCGCGCTCGGCAAGACCATCGACGACGTCTTCGCGACGATGACCGATCTCTATCTCGCAGGCGACACCGGCATGATCATGCCGATGATGAGAGCCGTGTCGGACAAGAGCGCCGAGGATTTCGGCTATGCCGATTTCGAGCAGCGCATCATCGTCGACCGCAACAAAACCATGGCGACGCGCGCCGAACCGATCCTCAAGGACGGCGGCGCCTTCATGGCGGTCGGCGCACTGCACCTGCCGGGCAAGGAGGGTCTGGTCGAATTGCTGCGCGCTCAGGGTTTTACGGTCACGCGCGCCAACTGAAGGGCCGGCCGTCAGCGAGCGCCCGCCGGCACGACGCTCCCTTCTCAACCTTGCGCACCGGCACGGGAAACGACCTCGGACGCGCTTGCAGTGGCAGCGTCACTCTCGATCCACGACAGACGGCGATAGCCCCAGAACGCTGCGGCAAGGATCAAGGCCCCGGCGGCGAGCGCAATGGTGAAGCCGGCCTGAACGCCGAAGCGCGCGACCACGCCGCCTGACACCGCCGCACCCGCCGCAACACCGATGCCGAGACCGGTGGTCAACCAGGTCAGCCCTTCCGTCAACTTCGACGGCGGCACGGCGGTTTCGCCGATGCTCAAGGCGACGATCATCGTCGGCGCAAAGAACAGGCCCGAAATGAACATCATCGTCGCAAGGCTGCCGATCCCGTCGGCAAAGAGCAGCGGCAATGTGCTGGCGGCGGTCATGCCCGCGCCGATCAGGAACAGCTTCGCCAAAGACAGGCCGATCCGGACCGCACCGAACGCCAGACCGGCGATGCAGGAACCGAGGGCATAGAGGGAGAGCACGAGGCTCGCCGCCGCTGGTCGCCCTTCGGCCTCGGCAAAGGCGACGCTGACCACGTCGATCGTGCCGACAATGATGCCCATGCCGGCGAGCGCGACAATCAGCACGCGCAGCGCCGGGTAACGAAGGACCGAACCGGGCGCCATCGTCTCGGCCGGCTTGACCGGTGGCTCGGTGCCTTTCTGCAGCACGAAGGCGGTGACGCCGATGGCCAGGCATGCCGCAGCCGCCAGCGGTCCGGCCTCGGGAAACAGGCCGACGCTTAAGCCCACGGCGATCGGCGGCCCGACGATGAAGCAGATCTCGTCGAAGACCGATTCGAGCGAAAAGGCGGTCTTCAGCTCCGGACGGCCGCGATAGAGCTCGGTCCACCGCGCCCGGGTCATCGCCGACATGCTGGGCGTGCACCCGGCAAGAATGGCAAAGATGAAGAGCGTCCAGTCCGGCGCCCGCCAATGGGTCAAGACGAGGAGAGTCGAGCTGCCGAGAAGGCTGAGTGCCGCGGCGACCGGCAGGACGCGGCTCTGGCCGAAGCGATCGACGAGCCGGGAAACCTGCGGCGCCAGCAGTGCCGAGGCCAGCGTGAAGGCGGCGGCCACACCGCCAGCCAAACCGTAGCTGCCGCGGGACTGGGCCAGCATGGTGATGATGCCGATGCCCATCATCGACAACGGCAACCGTGACACCAATCCCGCCAAGGTGAAGCCGACCGTGCCTTTGGCAGCAAAGATCTGTGCATAGGGATTGGCCATGAAAACTCCTGCGATACATGTCTGAGCGTCGCGTCATTAACATACGCCGCGTATGGTAGTGATATTGACATACGCTTCGCATGTCAATTAACATACGAACCGTATGCAAAAGGAGGAGCTGCAAATGACAAGGCGTGCGCGCAGCGACATGATCGCGGAAACGAAGGCAAAGCTGATCGCCGCCGCCCGGGAAGCGTTCAGGCAACGCGGATATGCGGAGACTTCGATGGACGATTTCACCGCCTTGGCCGGGCTCACGCGTGGGGCGCTCTATCATCATTTCGGCGACAAGAAGGGCCTGCTGCGTGCGGTCGTGGAGACTCTGGACGGCGAGATGGACGCACGGCTCGACGCAGCCTCCGCGACCCCGGAGCCGTGGGACGGTTTCGTGCGCCGCTGCAGGCTCTATCTGGAAATGGCGCTCGAACCGGAAATCCGACAGATCGTGTTGAAGGATGCGCCGGCGGTACTCGGAGCAAGCGTGCTGGAACCGAGCCGGCGCCAATGCCTCGCGTCGCTTGCCACCAGGCTTTCGGCGATGATCGCCGCGGGCGTCGTACGTCCGGGAAATGCCGAGACATTGGCGCGGCTGATCAATGGCGCGCTCTCCGATGCGGCGCTCTGGATTGCCGAGGCGGAAGATCCGGCCATGCGCCTCACCAGCGCACGCGACAATCTCGACCTGCTTTTGTCCGGACTGAAAATTGAACCGCGGACTTAACCGCCGGGACCTGCCACCCGCGCCAGAAGTGTCGGCACGATAGCCTTGTGAAACGGCGTGACGGCCATGAGGTAAACCCGCCCGAGCGTGTTGTGCCTGCGCACAAGCGTGGTGACGCCGACGATCTGATTGACCGCCGACCCCGCCCGGACGTCGACGACGATGCGGAAATCGAGATGCTTGTCATCGAAGCCGAGCACCACTTCGTCATCACTCTTCGAAACGACAGGAAACGCCCCGATCAGTCCCAGACGGCTGGACGGCGCCGCCGACTTCAGGCCGATGATCGAGACGATGCGGTTGCGCAGGCGCAGCAACACGCGGACCCATCGCGGCGACCGGCCAAGCGAACGTTCGGCGGCTTCCGCCGCGGTCACGCCCTTGCCATCAAGGGCAAGCTCGAAGCGGTCGGCCCAATCGGCATTCGGTAGATGCCGGCTCGGCAACGATATGGCCACTGGTCTCGGTTTCATCTTTCCTCCTGACGCGCGCGTCGTCTGTCCTTGCAGACATGATCGCGCCCTCCCCCGTGCCTGGACAGAAGACCGCTTGTCGCAGCCCTCGGGCCAATCGTCACATCCCCTCTTCCAGATCCTCCGCCCTCCACCCCTTCCCTTCGCTCCGGCAAGCTGCATAACTCAGGCGGGACGCTGCAAAATCTGGAGATGGACAATGGAAACCAGCTACGACACACGCGAACTCGAGATGGTCGTACTGATGACGCCGGATATGGCGAACTTCAGCGGCAAGGTCCATGGCGGTGCGCTGCTCAATCTCCTCGATCGCGTGGCGTTTTCCTGTGCCTCGCGCTATTCGCAGCAATATGCCGTGACGCTCTCGGTCGACCAGGTCACCTTCCGCCAGCCGATCCATGTCGGCGAGCTCGTCACCTTCCGTGCAGCCGTCAACAATTCCGGCCGCACCTCGATGGAAATCGGCATCCGGGTCGAGGCCGAGAACATCAGGAGCGGCGAGCGCCGCCACACCAATTCCTGCTATTTCACCATGGTCGCGGTCGATGCCGACGGCAGCCCGACCCCGGTTCCGACCCTTGTCACCGACACGGCCGACCGCAAGCGCCGGCAGCGCGCTGCCGAGGCACGGCGCAGCCTGAGGCGCGAGTTCGAGGAGCGTTTCCACGCCCTCAGGTCTGCTTCAGAAGAATGATACGGTCGCTTGGCGACCGGAAACGCCGATAGCGGCAATGCGGGCGCTGACGCCGATAAGGTGAGCAATGGCCACAAGGGCCAGCCGGCACGCAGAAACGCGGCCGGAAACAGGGGGCCGCGTGATCGCAGCCCCCTGCATGATCCTTACATGTGGATCGGCTTGAAGAAGGTCGAAAGTGCCGCTTCCTTGACCGCTTCCGACATGGTCGGGTGCGCGTGGCAGGTGCGGCCGAGGTCTTCCGACGAACCGCCGAATTCCATCAGAACCGCGATCTCGTGGATCATCTCGCCGGCGCCGAAGCCAACGATATGGCCGCCGAGCACCTTGTCGTTTTCCTTGTCAGCAAGGATCTTCACGAAGCCGTCGGTGGCGAGCATTGCGCGCGCACGGCCGTTGGCCGTGAATGGGAACTTGCCGACCTTGTAGGCGACACCAGCCGCCTTCAGCTCTTCCTCGGTCTTGCCGACGGAGGCGACTTCCGGCTGGGTATAGACGACACCAGGGATGACGTCATAGTTCACGTGACCGGCCTGGCCAGCGAGGATCTCGGCAACCGCCACACCTTCGTCTTCCGCCTTGTGGGCGAGCATCGGGCCGCGCACGACGTCGCCGATCGCGTAGACGCCGGCGACGCTCGTCTGGAAATGATTGTCGATCTCGACGCGGCCGCGCTGGTCCATGACGACGCCCGCTTCCGCAAGGCCAAGACCGTCGGTATAGGGCTTGCGGCCGGTGGCGATCAGCACGACGTCGGCATCGAGCGTCTGGGCGTCGCCGCCCTTGACCGGCTCGAACGTCACCTTGGCGCCCTTGCCGTCCTTGACGACGCCGGTCACCTTGGCGCCGAGCTTGAAGTCAATGCCCTGCTTGGCCAGCATGCGCTGGAACTGCTTGGCAACCTCGCCATCCATGCCGCCGAGAAGCGTGTCGAGATACTCGACAACGGTGACCTTGGCGCCGAGGCGGGCCCAGACCGAGCCGAGTTCGAGGCCGATGACGCCGCCACCGACGACGATCATGTTGGCCGGAACCTTCTCGAGCGCGATGCCGCCCGTCGACGAGATGATCACCTTCTCGTCGATATCGACCTTGACGCCCGGGATGCCAGCGACGTCGGAGCCGGTGGCGATCACGATGTTCTTGGTTTCGAGGATCTGTTCCTCGCCCTTGTCGTTGGTGACGGAGACCTTGCCCTGGCCGAGCACCTTGCCGGTGCCCTGGATGCCGTCGATCTTGTTCTTCTTGAACAGGAACGAGACGCCGTCGACATTGGCCTTAACGGTCGCGTCCTTGTGGGCCATCATCTTTTCGAGGTTCAGCTTCGGTGCCGCGACTTCGACGCCGAGCGCGTCAACACCGTGGGCAACCTGATGGAACATCTCGGAAGCATGCAGCAACGCCTTCGACGGGATGCAGCCGATGTTGAGGCAGGTGCCGCCGTAGGTGGCGCGCTTTTCGACGACGCCGACCTTCAGGCCGAGCTGGGCCGCCTTGATCGCGCAGACATAGCCGCCGGGGCCGCTGCCGATAACGATGAGATCATAAGCCATTAGAATATCCTTCCTTCAGGACGGTTACCGTCCGCCGCTGACATTGAGAATTGCCCCCGTCACATAAGTCGCCTTATCCGACAGGAGGTAGAGAACCGCGTCAGCGACTTCCTCGGCCGTGCCGGGTCGCTGAACGGGAATGGTGAAGGCGAGATCACGCGCCCGGTCCGGCAGGCCGCCGGAGGCGTGGATCTCGGTATCGATGATGCCGGGCCGTATCGCGTTGACGCGAATGCCTTCGGTCGCGACCTCGCGCGAAAGCCCTGTCGTGAAGGTGTCGATCGCACCCTTCGAGGCGGCGTAATCGACATACTGCGCCGGCGAGCCAAGCGTGGCGGCAACCGAGGAGATGTTGACGATGACACCGCCCTGGTGCCCGTATCGTGTCGACATGCGCCGGACGGCTTCCGCTGCACAGCGGATGGAGCCGGTGACGTTGATGCGGAACATGCGCTCAAGCCGCTCGGGCGACATCTCGTCGACACGTGCCGTCTGTCCGACGATGCCGGCATTGTTGACGAGCCCGTCCAGCCGGCCGAAAGCCGAATCGACGGCAGCAAAGATCGCTTGGACATCCGCCTCGGAGCCGACATCGCCCTGAACTGCGATCGCCGTGCCGCCGGCCCGCTCGATCGCGCCGACAACCGCATCGGCCGCATCGCGGTTCGACGCATAGTTGACAGCGACCCGCCAGCCGGCTTTTGCAGCGCCAAGGCAGATTGCAGCACCGATGCCGCGACTGCCGCCGGTCACGAGAAGAACAGGGCTCGCACTCATGCGGCGCATCCCTTGAACGTGAAGGCATCCCAACTGTCGGCCTCGGCCTTGCCCTTGCCCCAAGCGGTCGAAGCGCGAAGCGACGGACCGAAGTCGGGAAGCAGCAGTTGCTCGGCCGCCGTCTCGGTCTCTTGCGGGATCTCGCTGATCGCGCCGGCCTTGTCGAGCGCGTAGACGACACCCTGCCACACAGTACAGGCGCGCAGTTCCTCGCCGGTCGCATCCCCCTCGGGGCAATTGTGCATGATCAGCCCGGTCGCCCGTTCCGGCTCGCCCGCCGGCATGACGACGCCATCGAGCAGCAGGCCGGGCTTGAGAACCGCCACCTTGAAGTGGTTGCTGGTCGCGGCGCTTGCCGAGCCGACCGGTTCGAAACGCAGCTCGTAGGCTCCGTCGCGGTCGCCGTAGATCGCGTGCGACTGCTTGCAGTCGGCGGCGATCGCCGGCG
This sequence comes from Ensifer sp. Root954, assembly GCF_001429005.1. Lineage (NCBI taxonomy): Bacteria > Pseudomonadati > Pseudomonadota > Alphaproteobacteria > Hyphomicrobiales > Rhizobiaceae > Ensifer > Ensifer sp. Root954. The sequence goes on along the minus strand of NZ_LMJM01000022.1, from coordinate 335,276 downwards.
CGGCAAAGGCAAGACCGAACAGGGCTGAAAGGAGTCGACCGGAGCACATGATCAGGCTGCCTTCTCCGTCGCGAGCTTGAGGCCGAGCGCGATGAAGACCACGCCGCTGGCGCGGTCGATCCACTTGCTGGCGCGCGTAAACGCAGCACGCATGCGCGGCGTCGTCATGAACAGGCTGACGCCGACGAACCACGCGATCAGGCAGGTCGCCATGACAAGGCCGTAGCCGAACTTGATCATCATCGGCGTATGGGCGTGAACGACCGTCGAGAAGATCGACAGGAAGAAGAACACCGGCTTGGGGTTGAGCGCGTTGGCGGCAAAGCCGAGGCCGAAGGCCTTGGCCGCCGACTGGCCCTTGACCGGCCCGCTGCCTTCCGTGTGGTCGACCTGGATCTCCGTCTGGCCGGCGCGAAGCGCCTTGATGCCGATATAGATCAGGTAAGCGACGCCGCACCATTTGACGATGTTGAACAGATAGATCGACTGCGAAATGATCAGCCCGAGGCCGAGGATCGTGTAGGTCACATGGAACATCAGCGACGTGCCGATGCCGAAGGACGTGATGATCGCCGGACGGCGGCCATGCACGATCGACTGGCGCATGACCATCGCGAGGTCTGCGCCGGGCGAGACGATGGCGAAGGCGAAGATCGCCATCAGCGATGCGAGTTCGAAGAAATACTGGCTCATGGGTTTGCGACCGGTGCGTTGAAGGCCCAGACGTGGCCGAAGGGATCCTGGATGCGCGCGTAGCGTGCGTGCCAGAAGGTATCCTGCGGCTCCAGAACTGTCGATGCCCCGGCGGCCACCGCCTTGTCGTAGGCTGCGTCGACATCGGCAGGCTTCGCCAGGTTGATGCTGATCGCAACGCCGGTACCGCCGATCGTGTTCGGCGAAAGCACGCTGCCGCCGAATTCTGGGAATTCGTCGTGCAGCATCACCTCGCCGCCGTAGATCGCCAGATTGGCGTGCATGACGCGTTTGCCGTCCTCGGCCATCGCGTGGAATGTATTCGCCGCACCGAGCGCCTTGGCGTAAAAGGCGATGGCGGCAAACCCGTCCTTGACGCAGATATGCGCCTGGATCGGCGGAACGTCGGGTCCGAATGCCATGCCAGTCTCCTCTCGCCTTGTCGCCGGGATGCTATGCCATGAGCCGGACGACCATCAGCAACAGCGCAATGATCGACACGAACCAGACGAGGGTGCGCAGCACGGGAACGCCGGCCGCGTAGAGAACGGTGTAAGCCAGCCGTGCCAGAAGCCAGGTCACTGCGCCGATGGCGCCGAGACCGCCGGTCTTTCCGGTCACCGCCAGGGCGAGCGCAAGCCCAACGAAGGCCGGATAGGTTTCCAGCATGTTGCGAAGCGACCGCAGCAAACGTCCTGCCACGATGCTCTTCGAAACGCGCTGTTCGTCGCGGGGGCCGAGCAGATACTTGAAACCGAGATCGCCGGCGAGATCGAGCGACAGCGCCTGCACCAGGATGTGCACGATCAGGAACACCACGCTCCAGCCAAGCACCCAGATTTCAGTCGACGCTGCGGCGGCTTCCATCATCCCTCGCAATCGCAGGAGCGGTTCGGATCGACATCATCGGCCCTGAGGGCCAGTCTCTCCGGCCAGGCCGCAGAGACGGTTTTCGCCGCGCGTGATCGCGGACGGCGAACGGCGGGGGCATGAAGGACGCCCCCGCTGTTTCCGGATAATCAGAGATCGAGAACCAGGCGTTCCGGATCTTCCAGGCTTTCCTTGACGCGCACGAGGAAGGTCACGGCTTCCTTGCCGTCGACGATGCGGTGATCGTAGGAGAGCGCGAGGTACATCATCGGGCGGATGACGACCTGGCCGCCGATGGCGACCGGACGCTCCTGGATCTTGTGCATGCCGAGGATGCCCGACTGCGGCGCGTTGAGGATCGGCGAAGACATCAGCGAACCGTAGACGCCACCGTTGGAGATGGTGAAGGTGCCGCCCTGCATGTCGGCCATCGACAGCGCGCCGTCACGGGCAGCCTTGCCGAGGCGACCGATGTCCTTTTCGATCTCGGCGATCGACATCTGGTCGGCATCGCGAACGATCGGAACCACAAGACCTTTGTCCGTGCCGACGGCGACGCCGATGTGGCAGTAGTTCTTGTAGATGATGTCGGTGCCGTCGATCTCGGCGTTGACGGCCGGGATTTCCTTCAGCGCGTGGGTGACGGCCTTGGTGAAGAAGCCCATGAAGCCGAGCTTCACGCCGTGCTTCTTCTCGAAGATGTCCTTGTACTTGTTGCGCAGCGACATGACGGCGCTCATGTCCACCTCGTTGTAGGTGGTGAGCATGGCGGCAGTGTTCTGCGCATCCTTGAGGCGACGGGCAATCGTCTGGCGCAGGCGGGTCATCTTGACGCGCTCTTCGCGAACGACGTCTTCAGCCGTCGACGGCGCGCGGGCCTGGACCTTGGCTGGCTCGGAAGCGGCCGGCGTCGAGATGCCCTTGGCGACGGCTGCAAGGACGTCGCCCTTCAGCACCTGGCCACGCTTGCCAGAGCCGTCGACCTGATCGGCCGAGAGGTTGTTTTCGGCAAGCAGCTTGCCAGCCGACGGTGCCGGCGGCATCGACGAGGCAGCCGGTGCTGCAGCAGCGGCCGGGGCAGCCGGAGCGGCAGCAGCCGGCTCGGCCTTCTTTTCGGCGGCAGCAGCCGGAGCGGCCGCTGCGGCGCCAGCGGCACCTGCAGCGATCTGGCCGAGCAGCGCGCCGAGACCGACGGTCTCGCCGGCCTGGGCGACGATTTCAGAGAGCGTGCCTGCGGCCGGAGCCGGAACTTCGATCGTCACCTTGTCGGTTTCGAGTTCGAGCAGGGGTTCATCGGCCTTGATGGCGTCGCCGACCTTCTTGAACCAGGTGCCGACGGTCGCTTCGCTGACGGATTCGCCAAGGGTGGGAACGCGGATTTCTGTTGCCATGATTTTTGTTCCGTTGATCAGATATCTGTTTCTATTGGCTCAGAGCGTGGGGAGCATCAGCCCCCCAGCGCGTCCTCGAGGAAGGCGGCAAGCTGCGCCAGGTGCTTCGACATCAGGCCCGTCGCCGGCGATGCGGCAGCCGGACGGCCGGTGTAGCGCACGCGCTGATACTTGGCGTCGATATGGGCGAGAACCCATTCGAGGTACGGGTCGATGAACGACCAAGCGCCCATGTTCTTCGGCTCTTCCTGGCACCAGACCATCTCCGCGTTGCGGAAGCGGCTGAGCTCGTTGATGAGCGCCTTGGCCGGGAACGGATAGAGCTGTTCGACGCGCAGCAGGTAGATGTCGTCGATGCCGCGCTTTTCGCGTTCTTCGAGCAGGTCGTAGTAGACCTTGCCCGAGCAGAGCACGACGCGACGGATCTTCGAGTCCTTCTGCAGCTTGATCGGGCCGTCCTTGATCACCTCGGCATCGTCCCACAGCAGGCGGTGGAACGAGCTCTCGCCGGCCATTTCCGACAGGCTGGAGATCGCACGCTTGTGACGCAGCAGCGACTTCGGCGTCATCAGGATCAGCGGCTTGCGGAAGTCGCGCTTCACCTGGCGGCGCAGGATGTGGAAGTAGTTCGCCGGCGTCGTGACGTTGGCGACCTGCATGTTGTCTTCCGCGCAAAGCTGCAGGAAGCGTTCCAGGCGAGCAGACGAGTGCTCCGGACCCTGGCCTTCATAGCCGTGCGGCAGCAGGCAGACGAGACCCGACATGCGCAGCCACTTGCGTTCGCCCGACGAGATGAACTGGTCGAAGACGACCTGCGCACCGTTGGCGAAGTCGCCGAACTGGGCTTCCCAGAGGGTGAGCGCGTTCGGACGGGCGAGCGAGTAGCCGTACTCGAAGCCGAGAACCGCCTCTTCCGAAAGCATCGAGTTGATGACTTCGTAGCGCGCCTGGGTCGGCGACAGGTTTGCGAGCGGGATGTAGCGCTCTTCCGACTGCTGATCGTAGAGCACCGAGTGGCGCTGCGAGAAGGTGCCGCGTTCGCAGTCCTGGCCCGACAGGCGGATCTTGGTGCCTTCCGTGACCAGCGTGCCGAAAGCGAGCGCTTCAGCCATGGCCCAGTCGACACCCTCGCCGGTCTGGATCATGTTGGCGCGGTTTTCCATGAAGCGCTGGATCGTGCGGTGCGCGCTGAACCCAGCCGGGATCTCGGAGATTTTGCGGCCGACTTCCTTCAACTGCTTCATCGGCACCGAGGTCTTGCCGCGGCGCTGTTCGTCCTGGTTGTCGGCAGAGCGCAGGCCCGACCAGACACCGTCAAGCCAGTCGGCCTTGTTCGGCTTGTAGGACTGGCCGGCCTCGAACTCCTGTTCGAGATGCGCACGCCAGTCGGCCTTCATCTTCTCGACTTCGCCTTCGGAAATCAGGCCTTCGGCGATCAGGCGGTCGGAGTAGACCTGGACGACGGTCCTGTGGGCGCGGATGACCTTGTACATCTTCGGCTGCGTGAACGCCGGCTCGTCGCCTTCGTTGTGGCCGAAGCGGCGATAGCAGAACATGTCGATGACGACAGGCTTGTGGAACTTCATCCGGAATTCGGTGGCGATCTTGGCCGCGTAGACAACCGCTTCCGGATCGTCGCCGTTAACGTGGAAGATCGGCGCTTCGATCATCTTGGCGACGTCGGACGGATAGGGCGACGAGCGCGAGAAGGCCGGATTGGTGGTGAAGCCGATCTGGTTGTTGATGATGAAGTGCACCGTGCCGGCAACGCGGTGACCGCGCAGGCCGGAAAGCCCGAGGATTTCGGCAATCACGCCCTGGCCGGCAAAAGCGGCGTCACCATGCAGCAGCAGCGGCATGACCTTGGAGCGTTCGCGCAGCGGAATGATGTCGCCTTCAAAGACGGTTGCCATCTGGTCCTGCTTGGCGCGTGCCTTGCCCATGACCACGGGGTTGACGATTTCCAGGTGCGACGGGTTTGCCGTCAGCGACAGGTGAACCTTGTTGCCGTCGAATTCGCGGTCGGAAGACGCACCGAGGTGGTACTTCACGTCGCCCGAACCTTCGACGTCGTCAGGCGCGTAGGAGCCGCCCTTGAACTCGTGGAAGATGGCGCGGTGCGGCTTTGCCATGACCTGGGAAAGCACGTTCAGACGGCCGCGGTGGGCCATGCCGAGCACGATTTCCTTGAGGCCTTCCTGGCCGCCGCGCTTGATGATCTGCTCGAGCGCCGGGATGAGCGACTCACCGCCGTCGAGACCGAAGCGCTTGGTGCCCTTGTACTTGACGTCGATGAACTGCTCGAAGCCTTCGGCCTCGATCAGCTTCTGCAGGATCGCCTTCTTGCCTTCAGGCGTGAAGTCGACGCCCTTGTCCGGACCTTCGATGCGCTCCTGGATCCAGCCCTTCTCTTCCGGGTTGGACATGTGCATGAACTCGACGCCGATCGTCGAGCAGTAGGTGCGCTCGAGGATTTCGACCATCTCGCGGAGGGTCGCGTATTCGAGGCCGAGCACGTTGTCGATGAAGATCTTGCGGTCGAGATCCTTGTCCTCGAAACCGTAGTTCGAGGGCGAAAGCTCGTTGTAGTCTTCAACCGGGGCAGCCAGGCCGAGCGGGTCGAGCTTGGCATGCAGGTGGCCGCGGGCGCGATAGGCGCGGATCATCATGATGGCGCGGACGGAATCGCGCGTCGCCTGGTGGATGTCGGCAGCGCTGGCGACGGTGCCGGTGGCGGCCGCCGTTTCCTCGGCCTTCGCCTTGACCTTCTTCTCGATGACCTTCTCGACCGTGCCCCAGTCGCCATCGAGCGCCGAGACCAGTTCGCCATTGGCCGGGATCGGCCAGTTGTTCTTTTTCCAGGAGGCGCCCTTGGCTGCCTTCACCACATCTTCCGGCCGGTCGGCGAGCGCCTTGAAGAAGGCCTGCCATTCAGCCGACACGGACGCCGGGTCCGCCTCGTAGCGTGCATGGAGCTGCTCGATATAGGCGGCGTTGGCGCCGTCCAGAAACGAAGTGAGCTGGAATTGCTCGTTGGCCTCTTGCCTTGTCATGGTCTCACGCGGACTGATCTGTCCGCCTCCTGACTGAAGTTGGGTTGCCGGGTATCCCGGTCGTTCATGTTCGTTCGGCGCGTCCGGGCGCCGGGCCTTTTTCCTACGGCGCCGCGCATCGTCAGGACGCGCCGGGCCACCGTGGCAGTCATTGCCGCATGTCCTGATCTTCAATCAGCCAAGGAAACAGGCGGCAGGCACGTTGTCCGGGCCGGATCGACCGGCCCGGACAAATGGTTTGAGATCAGCCCTTGAGGACTTCGACCAGCGTCTTGCCGAGACGAGCCGGCGAAGGCGATACGCGGATGCCTGCCTGCTCCATCGCAGCGATCTTGGATTCCGCATCGCCCTTGCCGCCGGAAACGACAGCGCCGGCGTGGCCCATGGTACGGCCCTTCGGAGCGGTACGGCCCGCGATGAAACCGGCCATCGGCTTCTTGCGGCCCTTCTTGGCTTCGTCGATGAGGAACTGTGCAGCATCCTCTTCGGCCGAGCCGCCGATTTCGCCGATCATGATGATCGAGGTCGTGGCTTCGTCCGCCAGGAACATCTCGAGCACGTCGATGAACTCGGTGCCCTTGACCGGGTCGCCGCCGATGCCGACGGCCGTCGTCTGGCCGAGGCCCTCGTTGGAGGTCTGGAACACGGCTTCATAGGTCAGCGTGCCGGAGCGCGAGACGATGCCGACCGAACCCTTGCGGAAGATCGAGCCCGGCATGATGCCGATCTTGCATTCTTCCGGCGTCAGGATACCGGGGCAGTTCGGGCCGAGCAGACGCGACTTGGAGCGGTCGAGGCGAGCCTTGACGCGTACCATGTCGGCAACCGGGATGCCTTCGGTGATGCAGGTGATGAACGGGATTTCCGCATCGATCGCCTCGATGATCGCGTCCGCGGCACCTGCCGGCGGAACGTAGATCACGGATGCGTCCGCACCGGTCTTTTCACGGCCTTCGGCAACCGAGGCGAAGATCGGCAGGGTTTCGCCCTTGGAGCCGGTCCAGGTTTCGCCGCCCTTCTTCGGGTGAATACCGCCGACCATCTGCGTGCCGTAATAGGCAAGCGCCTGTTCGGTATGGAAGGTGCCGGTCTTGCCGGTCAGGCCCTGAACGAGGACCTTGGTGTTCTTGTTGACGAGAATCGACATGAGGTGGTCCTTCAGTTAGCCGTTGATCGCGGCGACGATCTTCTTGGCAGCATCGTCCAGATCGTCGGCGGCGGTGATCGCCAGGCCGGATTCATTCAGGATCTTCTTGCCAAGCTCGACATTCGTGCCTTCGAGACGAACGACCAGCGGAACCTTGAGGCCGACTTCCTGCACGGCCGCAACGACGCCTTCAGCGATGACATCGCACTTCATGATGCCGCCGAAGATGTTGACGAGGATGCCCTCGACCTTCGGGTCGGCCGTAATGATCTTGAAGGCTGCCGCAACCTTCTCCTTGCCGGCGCCGCCGCCGACGTCGCAGAAGTTCGCCGGCTCCTTGCCGTAGAGCTTGATGATGTCCATCGTCGCCATGGCAAGGCCGGCGCCGTTGACCATGCAGCCGATGTTTCCGTCGAGCGCGACATAGGCGAGATCCCACTTCGAGGCCTCGATTTCCTTGGCGTCTTCTTCGGTCTCGTCGCGCAGAGCCTTGATGTCGTCGTGGCGGAAGAGCGCGTTGCCGTCGAACGAGACCTTGGCGTCGAGAACGCGCATGCGGCCGTTCTTCATGACGATCAGCGGGTTGATCTCGAGCAGGCTCATGTCCTTCTCGACAAAGGCCTTGTAGAGGATCGGGAAGAGCTTTTCAGCGTCAGCCTTGGCTTCGCCTTCAAGCTTCAGGGCCGCGGTGAGCTTGGCAAGATCAGCGGCGGTGACGCCGGCTTCCGGGTTGATCGCTACGTTGACGATCTTTTCCGGCGTGTCGTGCGCAACAGCCTCGATGTCCATGCCGCCTTCCGTCGAAACGACGAAGGCAACCTGGCCGACCGAGCGGTCGACGAGCAGCGACAGATAGAGTTCGCGCTCGATGTCGGCGCCGTCCTCGATGTAGAGGCGGTTCACCTGCTTGCCGGCCGGGCCGGTCTGCGCGGTAACGAGCGTGTTGCCGAGCATTTCCTTGGCATGGGCCTTGGCTTCATCGATCGAGAAGGCAAGACGAACGCCGCCCTTGGCGTCGGCGGACAGTTCCTTGAACTTGCCCTTGCCGCGGCCGCCCGCATGGATCTGGCTCTTGACCACGTAGAGCGGGCCCGGGAGTGACTTGGCAGCAGCTTCAGCTTCGTCAGCCGAGAAGATCGCGACACCTTCCGCGACCGGTGCGCCATAGCTCTTCAGGAGAGCCTTGGCCTGATATTCATGAATGTTCATGGTGTTTTTCCTGTCTGAGCATTGTGCGGGCAGGTGGGGCACCTACCCGCACCAATGCGGCAAAAACAATGAGGTCGAGCGGATCAGCGTCCGCCCGACGGGAGGCGATTACTGCTTGAGGCTCGGCGCAATGCCGATGCAGGCTTCGCAAAGACCGGCGACCGAAGCGACGGACTTGTCGAACGCTTCCTTCTCGGCCTTGTTGAGATCGATCTCGATGATGCGCTCGACGCCGCCGGCGCCGATAACGGTCGGAACGCCGACATACATGTCCTTGACGCCGTACTGGCCGGTCAGGTGTGCCGCGCAGGGCAGAACGCGCTTCTTGTCCTTGAGATAGGCTTCAGCCATTTCGATCGCCGAGGCGGCCGGTGCGTAGTAGGCCGAGCCGGTCTTGAGCAGGCCGACGATTTCGGCGCCGCCGTCACGGGTGCGCTGGATGATTTCTTCGAGGCGTTCCTTGGTGACCCAGCCCATCTGCACGAGGTCGGTCAGCGGGATGCCGGCAACGGTCGAGTAACGGGCAAGCGGCACCATGGTGTCGCCGTGGCCGCCGAGAACGAAGGCGGTGACGTCCTGGACCGAGACGTTGAATTCCTGGGACAGGAACAGGCGGAAGCGCGAACTATCGAGAACGCCGGCCATGCCGACGACCTTGTTCTTCGGCAGGCCCGAGAACTTCTGCAGCGCCCACACCATGGCGTCGAGCGGGTTGGTGATGCAGATGACGAAGGCGTTCGGGGCATACTTCTTGATGCCGGCGCCGACCTGTTCCATGACCTTGAGGTTGATGCCGAGCAGGTCGTCGCGGCTCATGCCCGGCTTGCGAGCGACGCCGGCGGTGACGATGCAGACATCAGCGCCTTCGATGGCGGAATAATCGCTCGCACCCGTCAGGTTCACGTCGAAGCCTTCGACCGGGGAGGACTGGCCGATGTCGAGACCCTTGCCCTGCGGAATGCCGTCGGCGATGTCGAAGAGGACGATGTCGCCCAGTTCCTTCAGGCCGGCGAGATGCGCCAGCGTGCCACCAATCATCCCTGAACCGATAAGTGCGATCTTGTTGCGAGCCATGAAAGTGCTTCCTTTGTGATCCCAATATGATCAAGGCCTGAAACGCGGCAAACGCCAAACCTTCGCCGGAAGCCATTAAACGGCAATCGTTAAAATATCAATCGATACTTTTTGGTGGAACAATTTCAATCGGTTAGATCATAAAATACTTACGTAAACGTAAGAGTTTTCGCCACATCTGCGTCACGAAACAGCAACATTTGGTGGATGCGCAGCGGCATATTCCTCGCTTTGCATCTCGATCAGACGTGAAACCGTGCGGTCGAACTCGAAGCCTTCCGTGCCCTTCTTCTGGGTCAAGAGATCCTGCGGCTCTGCCGCCGCAGAGGCAAAGAGCCGGGCGCCGTTGTCGTAGAGCGTATCGACCAAAAGGATGAAGCGCTTGGTCTCGTTGCGCATATGCGGACCGAGATGCGGTACGTGGTCGACGAAGATCGTCGAATAGCGCTCGAGGATGGCGAGATAGTCGGCAGCCCCAAGCGGTTGCTGGCAGAGGTCGCCGAAATTGAAGCGAGCACTCTTTCCGGACGCGGCCGGTACGGGGATCTTGCGCCCCTTGCGCGGCACGTCCGCCGGAGCGGCCGGCACATTGCCGGTCTCATGAGCCCAGGCGCGCGCCATCGCCGCATCCGCCTCAGGCCCGAGCGGCGAGAGCCACACCGGGCTGCCATCGGTCTTTGTCAGCCGGTAGTCGGTGTCCGTGTCCAGCGAGATAACCTCGGCATTTGCCTTAAGGAGTTCGATGAACGGCAAAAACAGGCCGCGGTTGAGGCCATCGCGATAGAGATCGTCGGGCGCCACGTTCGAGGTGGCAACCAGCACGCAGCCCTTGGCGAAGAGTTCGCCGAACAGGCGGCCGAGGATCATCGCATCGGCGATGTCGGTCACGGAGAATTCGTCGAAGCAGAGCAGCCGCGCTTCACCGAAGAGCTCGGAGGCGACGGGCGGGATCGGATCGGCCTGCTTGGTCTCGCCGTTCTTCAGCTTCTGCCGGTGCTTGTAGATGCGCTCGTGCACATCGGCCATGAACTCGTGGAAATGCGCCCGGCGCTTGCGCTGGATCGGCACCGCCTCGAAGAACATGTCCATCAGCATGGTCTTGCCGCGCCCCACGCCGCCGTGGATGTAGAGGCCCTTGACCGGCGGGTGGTCCTTCTTGCGCGAGGCAAACAGCCAGCCGAGCGCATTGGTCTTGCGCGACGGGCGGCTGGCGAGCAGCTCGGCCGAGAGATGATCGAACCGCCGCGCGATCGTAAACTGCGCCGGGTCACGCTTGCGCTCGCCGTTCGCGACGAGCGCTTCGAGCTTGCGGTAAATGCTGTCGTCAGGATTGAGCACGTCTCACCCGAGATGGGACGGAAAACAAAAGCCCGGCACGAGACCGGGCTGGAGAAGCGTCAGCGGCTGAGGCTGACTGGCTGGCCGCCATTGGTCGAGCCGTCGAAACGCGCGTCGGCCGTCTTGTAGAGGCGGGCGATGGCATTGCCGCTGCGGTCCTTGAGGACCACCTGCTTGCCGGCCACTTCCCAGGAGCCCATGGTCGTCAGCTCGCCGGCGCAACCGCGGGTGCCGCCGCGCGAACCGGAGCCAAGATTGGTGAGCGTCAGGAACATGTCGCAGGAGCTGCCGGCGCTGGAGACGCGCCAGTTGCCGACCATCGCTTCCTTGGTGACGTCGAGCCCGCCACCTGCAGCCGCGGCGACCTGCGTGCCGGGCTGCTGGACAGCGCCGCCGGCAACCGCCGTGCCGCTCGCCGGTGCAGCCGGGAATTGCGACGTGTTTCCGGTCGGTGCCGGAAGCTGGTTCGACGAAACCGAAGGGACCGGTGCGGCCTGGATGGGAGCGGGCGAGGCGTCCTGGGAGCTGAAACCGCCCATCGACGTCCGTTGGCATCCGGCCAGCGCAAGCACAACCGCCAGCCCCGCCGCCGCATGAATTACCCGCATATCCCTACTCCTGTTCGTGTCCGCGAACCATGATGCAACGCGATAATATAGGCCGAAATACAGCAAATCCACCTGACAAATCAAGGGACGACGATTCCTGGCGACCTGTTGCAGGATTGAAACGTCCGCAGGGCCGGATCGCGCGCCACGTCCTCGCTGCGTATCATCGCCTCCTGCCGTCGGCCCGCCTCTCCCGCATCGGCACAATCACGAATTGTCCGCCGCCCTGGAGAGGCGCAAAACAGAAAACGGCGAGCCAGGGCCCGCCGTTTCCAAAACTTCATGTCCGGTCCGGCCGATTACACACGGCGCTCGACCAGCATCTTCTTGATCTCGCCGATCGCCTTGGCCGGGTTCAGGCCCTTCGGACAGGCCTGGGCGCAGTTCATGATCGTGTGGCAACGATAGAGGCGGAAGGGATCCTCGAGGTTGTCGAGGCGCTCGCCGGTCGCTTCGTCGCGGCTATCGATCAGCCAGCGGTAGGCCTGCAGCAGAACCGCCGGACCGAGGTAACGGTCGCCGTTCCACCAATAGCTCGGACAGGAGGTCGAGCAGCAGGCGCACAGGATGCACTCGTAGAGGCCGTCGAGCTTGAGGCGGTCCTCGTGGCTCTGCTTCCATTCCTTGGCCGGCGTCGGCGATACCGTCTTCAGCCAGGGCTCGATCGAGCGGTGCTGGGCGTAGAAGTTGGTGAGGTCAGGAACCAGGTCCTTCACGACCGGCATGTGCGGCAGCGGATAGACCTTTACCGCGCCCTTCACCTCGTCCATGCCCTTGGTGCAGGCAAGCGTGTTGGTGCCGTCGATGTTCATGGCGCATGAGCCGCAGATGCCTTCGCGGCAGGAGCGGCGCAGCGTCAGCGTCGGGTCGATCTTGTTCTTGATGTAGAGCAGACCGTCGAGCACCATCGGGCCGCAATCGTCGACATCGATGTAGAAGGTATCGATGCGCGGATTGGCACCGTCATCCGGGTTCCAGCGATAGATGCGGTATTCGCGAACGTTGGTCGCGCCGGCAGGCTTCGGCCAGACCTTGCCTTCCGTCATCTGGGAGTTCTTGGGGAGAGCGAGTTCAACCATGTGGCTTGTTCCTCAAGATCAATAGACGCGGGCCTTCGGCTCGATCTTCTTGGGATCGATGCCGTCGGCGATCAGGTCGGTATGGACGGGGCGGTAGTCGAGCTTGACGTCGCCGGCCTCGTTGACCCAGGCGAGCGTGTGCTTGCGCCAGTTGACGTCGTCGCGGCCGCCGAGCGGACCCTCGGTGTAGTCCTCGCGGGCGTGCGAACCACGGCTCTCCTTGCGCGCTTCGGCACCGTAGATCGTCGTGATGGCGTTGGCCATGAGGTTTTCGAGTTCCAGCGTCTCGACGAGGTCCGAGTTCCAGATCATCGAGCGGTCGGTGACCTTGATGTCGGGCATCTCCTTCCAGATCGCCGAAATGCGCTTGCAGCCCGATTCCAGCGATTCCTGGGTGCGGAACACGGCCGCGTCTTCCTGCATGGCGCGCTGCATCTTTTCGCGCAGCACGGCGGTCGGCGTGGAGCCATTGGCGTTACGCAGGCGGTCGAAGCGGTCCATGATCCGGTCGCAGGCGGCCTTGTTGAGTTCCGGCACGGGCTCGTTGCGGTCGATGACCTGGCCGGCGCGGATGGCGGCGGCACGACCGAAGACCACGAGGTCGATCAGCGAGTTGGAGCCGAGGCGGTTGGCGCCGTGCACCGAGGCGCAGCCGGCTTCGCCGACGGCCATCAGGCCGGGCGCAATGCGCTCCGGGTTCTGGCTGTCGGCATTCAGGACTTCGCCCCAGTAGTTGGTCGGCACGCCGCCCATGTTGTAGTGCACCGTCGGCAGAACCGGGATCGGCTCGCGGGTCACGTCGACACCGGCAAAGATCTTCGCCGATTCCGAGATGCCCGGCAGGCGCTCGTGCAGGACGGCCGGATCGAGGTGATCCAGGTGCAGGAAGATGTGGTCCTTGTTCTTGCCGACGCCGCGGCCCTCGCGGATTTCCATCGTCATGCAGCGCGAGACGACGTCACGCGAGGCAAGGTCCTTGGCGGACGGCGCATAGCGCTCCATGAAGCGCTCGCCTTCGGAGTTGACGAGGTAGCCGCCTTCGCCGCGTGCGCCTTCGGTGATCAGGCAGCCCGCACCGTAGATGCCGGTCGGATGGAACTGGACGAATTCCATGTCCTGCAGCGGCAGGCCGGCGCGTGCAATCATGCCGCCGCCGTCGCCCGTGCAGGTGTGCGCCGAGGTCGCCGAGAAGTAGGCGCGGCCGTAACCGCCGGTCGCCAGTACCACCATCTTGGCGGAGAAGCGATGGATCGTGCCGTCGTCGAGGTTCCAGGCGACGACGCCGGTGCAGCGGCCGTCATCCGACATGATCAGGTCGAGCGCGAAATACTCGATGAAGAACTCGGCGTTGTTGCGCAGAGACTGACCATAGAGCGTGTGCAGGATCGCGTGGCCGGTTCGGTCGGCAGCAGCACAGGTGCGCTGGACCGGCGGGCCTTCGCCGTAGTTCTGCATGTGGCCGCCGAACGGTCGCTGATAGATCTTGCCTTCGGCGTTACGCGAGAAAGGCACGCCATAGTGCTCGAGCTCATAGACCGCCTTCGGCGCTTCCATGGCGAGATACTGCATGGCGTCGACGTCGCCGAGCCAGTCGGAACCCTTGACGGTGTCGTAGAGGTGCCACTGCCAGCTGTCCGGCGTCATGTTCTGCAGCGAGGCGGCAATGCCGCCCTGGGCGGCAACCGTGTGCGAGCGGGTCGGGAAGACCTTGGTGATGCAGGCGGTCTTCAGACCCTGCTCGGCCATGCCGAGCGTCGCGCGCAAGCCCGCACCGCCGGCGCCGACGACGACGACGTCGAAGGCGTGATCGACATATTGATAGGCCTTGCCGTTTGCAGCGGGTGAACTGTTCGATGCCATGGCGAAATTACCCTGCAAAAGCGATCTTCAGGATGGCGAAGAGACAGAGCCCGCCAACCGCGATCGTGAAAAATGTATTGAGCATGAGAAGCACGATCTTCATGCCTTCGCCATGCACGTAGTCTTCGATGATCACCTGCATGCCGAGCCGCATGTGAACGAGGCCCGAGAGCACGACGAGCGCCATGACGACGGCGACGAAGGGGTTCGCCAGCGCGGCGACGACATCCGCATAGGGCGCGCCTGCGTAGCGAACGAGAAAGATGACGAAGAAGATCAACAGCGGAACGTTGGCGACGGCCGTCAGGCGCTGGCGCCAGAAATGATCCGTGCCTTCCTTGGCCGAGCCAAGACCGCGAACCTTGCCGAGAGGAGTGCGCATATCCATGAGTATTCTCCCTCAGTCAGCGAACGAGATAGCCGACCACCCAGATCAGCAGCGTCAGCGCCACCGAACCGATGATCGTTGCCTTGGCCATCTTGGTGGCGAAGTGCTTCTCGTAGCCGTAGCCGAGATCCCAGGCAAAGTGGCGCAAGCCGCCGAGCATGTGGTGCACCAGGGCCCAGGTATAGCCGAACAGCACCAGCTTGCCGATCAGCGTACCGAACAGCCAGCTGACCCAGTCGTAATAGGCAGCACCCGACGCAGCGGCGATCAGCCACCAGGCGACGAGGATGGTCCCGAAGTAGAGCGCACCACCGGTGATGCGGTGCACAATGGACATGACCATCGTCGGGATAGGTTTATAGATTTGAAGATGCGGCGAGAGTGGCCGGCTTCTTGTGACATTCGTCATCGGAACCTCACGGAATGCCCGGATTTCCGCCCAAAAAACTGGACGATTTTAGTCCGGTATCGCACCTGATTGTGCGCAATTCAGTCATTCGGACCTTTAATCACCATAAAGCTTAACGACAAGTGTGTTTGCGGTGCAAAATCAATTTAATCGATTAGACGAATTGCGCCATTTTCCTGCCAGCCGGAGACATGGGCCGGCGTTAACGATAGCGACAAAAAGCCAAGCAATTCCGTGACTTTCCCGACGATCTGGCCCAGAGTGCCCTTAACGATTTGTTAAGCGTCACCCGGAGGGCGGGCAGAATGATTCTGTTCAGGGCAATCCATGCGACCAAAGTGCTAGCGCTTGCCGGCCTGGTCATCGCCACCAGCTACATTCCGATGGAAGCTCGAGACCGGGGCGGACTGCCGGAGGCGCAGACGCGAACACGCCATGTCAGGATGAATGCCGATCGTTTCTATCCTCGTCACGATTTCGATCGCATGGGTTATCGCAACGACTGGGACCGCCATCGCGGACCGCGCCGCGACTGGGCGTCCAACGGTGGCCCGCCGGAAGTGAACACGCGCACGCGGCACGTTCGCCTGCCGCGCTACCGCCCCTACCCCGGCGCTTATGCCGGACGGTCGGAGCAGCGTGGCGGATGGGTGCGCGACGGAGCCGGTCGCGACTACTGGACATCCGACGCCCGCAGGCACGACGGTCGCCCAGGCATCTATGACGTGCCGCCGCAGGTCTCGACCCGCACCCGCCATGTCCGCCTGCCGCAATATCGGGCCTATCCCGAGCGGTGGGGCAATGGCGGCGGATGGGGGCGCGATCAGGCCGGGCGCGAGATCTGGACATCGAGCAACCAAGGCCGAGACTATCGCCCGAGCTATTATGGCGGTGATGAATATCCGGACATCATTCCTGGTATCGGCACCTATGTCGGCGGCATTTCGGCCTATGTCGACGTCGGCAATGGCATCTATTTCAGCCAGGAAGGCGACTACGGCTATGCGGATGAGGCAGATACTGCGCCGCCGCCCGAGGCGAAACGCGGCAAGATCATCAACGTCACGCCACAGACCATGAACGGTTCCTGCGCCTACGAACACGGCGTCTGCGTCATCCGCCGGTAATCGCGGCTACAGCGATATCAGCCCGTCAGGCCAACGGCTTCGATGATCGGGCGCATCGTCGGAAGTGCAGGCATCGTCAATTGCAGGAGGTGGTGCCGAAGCGCCAGACGGTGGTGCGCTTGACCTCGCTGTCCTCCAGCGCCCGGGTGACGGGAACCTCGTAGGTGGCAAGCGCCGTCATCATCTCGCGCGGGCAATAGGAACGTCCGGGATCGCCGACGATCACCGAGGCGCCGTTCGCGGCAAGTCCCGAAAACCACGGTTTCAACCGGTCGGCAAAAGCCTTGTCGTAGAAGACGTCGCCGGCGAGATAGACCTCGGCTTCAAGATCGCGGCCAGTGATGTCCTCGCCGGTATAGGAAAGCGTGACCCCGTTGAGTGCGGCATTGAGCCGGACGGCCGTTTCCGCCCAGGGGTCGATATCGGCGGCCAGCACCGATACTGCACCCGCCTTCATCGCCGCGATCGCCACCAGACCCGAACCGGAGGCAAAGTCGACGACACGGCGACCGCGCACCGCTTCGGGGTGATCGAGGATGTAGCGGGCGAGCCCCTGCCCGCCGGCCCAGGCGAAGGCCCAGAACGGCGGCGGCAGGCCGATCTCCTGCAACTCTTCCTCGGTCTTCAGCCAGAGCTCATGCGCTTCGGTCGCCAGATGCAGCCGGATCTCCGGCACATGCGGCGGCGTGAGCACATCGGTGTTTTCGAGGATGAAGCTTTCCGGATCGGTCTTCACAAAACTCTCCGCGCCTGCCCGAGCGTCCCGGACAGGCGGAAAACAAGACTAGCGCGGCGGATTGTCGAGCCCGCCCATGCGGCAGACCTCGAGCCATTCGTCCTCGGTCACCGGCTGCACCGACAGGCGCATGGAGGTGACGAGCGACATCTTGGCGAGCTTCGGATTGTCCTTGATCTCCTTCAGCGTCACCGGCCGCGGCATGTCGACAACCGCGCGGATATCGACGCAGTCCCAGCGGGCGTCACCCTCGGCGGTCGAATCCGGATGCGACAGCGCGCAGACCTCGGCGATGCCGACGATCTCAAGTCCTTCGTTCGAGTGGTAGAAGAAGCCCTTGTCGCCGATCTGCATCGCCCGCATGTTGTTGCGCGCCTGATAGTTGCGCACGCCGGTCCATTCGGTGCCCTTGGCGCCGGCATCCTTCTGCATCTGCCAGGACCATTTGAACGGTTCGGATTTGTAGAGCCAATACGCCATGTTGGTCTCAAGCCTCCGGATTGTTGAAGACCCAGTTGAAGGCCTTGATCTCGACATTGGAAAAGAGCCCGGCCTTGGCATAGGGATCGGCTTCGGCGATCGCACGCGCCTCGTCGATCGTCTCCGCCTTGACGAGCACCAGGCTACCGGTCGGCTTGCCGTCGTCGCCGAGGAACGGACCGGCCATCTTCAAAATGCCCTTGGCGTTAAGATCGTTGAGATAGGCGACGTGATCAGGGCGGGTATCGAGCCGAAGCTGCAGCGCGCCTGGCTTGTCGGTACAATGAAGTGCGAAGAGCATGCTTCCTCCTAGAGTTTTCGTTGGCGCGGGATGCGGGCGGAAGATCGCCGCTCCCTTCATTCCTGGGTGATCGGGCGGGTCATCAACTGTTCGAGCGCGGTGCGGACATCGAGCTTGCCGTCGATGATCGCCGCCACCGCTTCGGTGATCGGCATTTCGACGCCGAGATCATGGGCGACGCGGGCAGCAACCGATGCGGCGAACGCGCCTTCGACCAGTTCTCCCTTGCGTCCGCTGGCGCGACCATCCTTGCCGAGCGCGATGCCGAAACGCAGGTTGCGCGACTGGTGGCTGGTCGCCGTCAACACCAGATCGCCAAGGCCGGAGAGACCGCGCACAGTATCGGCCTCGCCGCCCTCGGCAGCAATGAAGCGCGACATCTCCGCAAGGCCACGCGAGATCAGCGCGGCACGGGCGCTGTCGCCAAGGCCTGCGCCCTCGACGATGCCACAGGCGATCGCCAGCACATTCTTCAGCGCGCCGCCGAGCTGCACGCCGATGCGATCCTGCGAGGGATAGAGCCGGAAGGTCGGACCCGAGAGCACCTCGGCCAGCATCGTCGCCGTCTGACCATCGGCCGCGGCGACCACCATAGCCGTCGGTAGGCCCTTGGCGATATCGGCGGCGAAACCCGGACCGGAGAGCACGCCGACCGCATGGCCGGGCAGCTCCTCCGCCAGAACGTCGGTCAGCAACCGTCCCGTCGCCTGCTCCATACCCTTGGCGCAGGTGACGATCGTGGCAGCCGCATTGATATGAGGACCATACTGTCTCGCCGCATCCCTATGCGCCTGCGACGGCATCACAAAGAGCACGACCTCGGCATCGGCAAGAACCGAGACATCGGCCGTATGTTTCAGCGCCGGCGGCAGGTCGATGCCCGGCAGGGCGTCCTCATTGCGGCCGGTGTCGCGGCAGGCTTCGGCAATCTCCGCACGACGGGCAAGCAGCGTCACGTCGCTACCCTCGACCGAGGCGGCAACCGCGGCGAGCGCAGTGCCAAAGGCGCCTGCGCCGACCACGACGATCTTCGGCCCGTTCTTGGAAATGTCGTTCATGCTCTATCCGTATGCTTTAGATCTTGTCACGCCTTGGCGCCGCGTTTGCCCGAACCGAGCAGCGCCTGCGCCTGGGCGTCGAGCGGCCAGCGCGAGCGCGGCGCGACATCAAGGCCGTCGGCCGCCATGCCTGCCGCCAGCCGCTCGGCACCGGCCCAGGCGATCATTGCCGCGTTGTCCGTGCAGAGCGAAAGCGGCGGCGCGATGAAGTCAAAACCCGACTGCGCGCACAAGGCCTGCAGCGTCGAGCGCAGCACCTGGTTGGCGGCGACACCACCGGCAACCACCAGCGCCGGGCGCGCCACACTGCCATGCTCCGCCTTGAAGCGCTTCAGGCCGCGCCCGACCCGATCCTTGAGCGTGCGGGAAATCGCCCGCTGGAACGAGGCGCAGATATCGGCGATGTCCTGCTCCGTTACCGGCTCCAGCGATTGCGCCGCCTGGCGCACCGCCGTCTTCAATCCCGAAAAGGAAAAATCGAGCCTGGCGTCACCGACGAGCGGTCGCGGAAAATCGAAACGCTGCGGATCGCCGGCAAGTGCTGCCCGCTCGACCGCCGGACCACCCGGATAGGGGAGGCCGAGCAGCTTGGCCGTTTTATCGAAGGCTTCGCCGAGCGCATCGTCGATCGTCGTGCCCCAGCGTTCGTATTCGCCGACGCCCTTGACGAGGATCAGTTGCGTGTGACCGCCGGAAACGAGCAGCATCAGATAGGGAAAGGAGAGCCCATCGGTCAGCCGCGCGGTCAGCGCGTGGCCTTCGAGGTGATTGACGGCATAGAGTGGCTTGCCGGTTGCGCGCGCGATCGCCTTGCCGGTCATCAGCCCGACGATCAGGCCGCCGATCAGACCGGGACCACTTGTCGCAGCAATGGCGTCGATGTCGGAAAGCGTGACGCCGGCCCTGAGCAGCGCTTCCTCGATCAGCGTGTCGAGCGCCTCCACATGGGCGCGCGCCGCGATCTCTGGAACCACACCGCCATAGGCGCTGTGCTCTTCCAGCTGGCTTAAGACCACGTCGCCGAGGATATGGCCCTTACCGCCGGAATCGCGCAAAATGACGGAAGCGGCGGTTTCGTCGCAGCTTGTTTCTATGCCGAGGATGCGCAGGGGCGGAGACATCGGGAACTACTCAAAGATTGCGGTCGCACCGAAAGGTGGGTACACGGAACTCCGGTAACAATGGATAGCCTTTGATGCAAACAAAACCTTTCCGGATCGGCACGCGCGGCAGCCCGCTGGCGCTCGCTCAAGCCCATGAAACGCGCGATCGCCTCGCAGCGGCGCATGGTCTGGCGCCGGAAATGTTCGAGGTCGTCATCCTCTCGACCAAGGGCGACCGGATCACCGACCGCTCGCTCGCCGAGATCGGCGGCAAGGGCCTGTTCACCGAAGAGATCGAGCAACAATTGCTGTCGGGCGAACTCGATTTCGCTGTGCATTCGTCCAAGGACATGCCGACGAAACTGCCTGACGGCCTCTGTCTTTCCGCCTTCCTGCCGCGTGAGGACATTCGAGATGCCTTCATCGGTCGGACGGCAAAAAAACTGCTGGAACTGCCGCAGGGCGTGACGGTCGGCTCGTCGTCGCTGCGCCGCCAGGCGCTGATCCGCCGGCTGCGTCCGGATATCAATGTCATCACCTATCGCGGCCAGGTGGAAACACGGCTGAGAAAGCTCGCCGAGGGCCAGGTCGATGCGACACTGCTTGCCTATGCAGGCCTCAAGCGTCTCGGCATGACCGACGTTCCGACCGAACTGCTCGACCCCCAGGAATTCCCGCCGGCGCCGGCCCAAGGCGCGATCTGCATCGAGAGCCGCATCGGCGACAGCCGCATCAACGACCTGCTCGCAGCCATCGACGATCCCCGCACCCATGAGGCAGTCGCCTGCGAGCGTGGCTTCCTCGCGACGCTCGACGGCTCGTGCCGCACGCCGATCGCCGGTCTCGCCACCTCGGACGGCACCCATCTCAGCTTTTCCGGCATGATCCTCACGCCCGACGGCCAGACCCATCACCGGGTTACGATCGAGGGCAAGGCCACCGACGCCGAAGCGCTTGGGCAAAAGGCCGGCGAAGAGATCCGCGCCAAGGCCGGCCCCGGCTTCTTTGCAAGCTGGACTTAAAGCCATGCGCGTGCTCGTCACCCGGCCGCTTCCCGCCGCCGAGGCGACGGTACGCCGGCTGGAAGCCGCCGGCCACCGGCCGATCCTGCTGCCGCTGATGCAGGCGACACATCTTGCTGCCGTCTCTGTTGCCGCGCTTGAAGTGCCGCATGCGGCGATCGTGCTCACCAGCGCCGAAGCCATTCGGGTGCTCGTATCGTCAGATGCAGACCTGTCACAGCATCTGGCGACCCCGTGCTTCTGCGTGGGCGCCGCCACGGCGCAAGCAGCAGCCGGGCTCGGTTTCTCCGATCTGCGCATAGCGGAGGGTACCGGCCAGTCCCTGGCGGAACTGATCGGTGCGACCATCGACACGCTGCCGCCACTTCCCCTGCTCTATCTGGCAGGAACGCCGCGCTCCGAAGGGCTGGAAAAGGGACTGAGACACCGCGGCATCGAACACCGGACGGTCGAGTGCTACCGCATGGAGCCGATCGCCCATTCGCGCGCCGCGATCGAAGATCTGCGGCGAAGCAGCCGTCCCGACGCCGTGCTTTTATACTCGCGAGAGACCGCGCGACAGTTCGTTCGCCTGCTTTCCGAAGCCGGTGTCGATGCTGCTTCCTTTGCGCCGCGCTACCTCTGCCTCAGCCCCGTGGTGGCCGAGGCACTGCCGGGTAACGTCGTGGCGGAGACCGCCGCAAGCACCGATGAAGACAGCCTTTTCAGTCTTCTCTAACATCGAATTCATCCAAAAACGGAACGGAGGGGCTTTCCCTCACCGTTCCGGCTGACTAGGTTTGAAGGAAGAGCCGACAGGCACCAACGGTAAGAGGTCACCATGGTATCGGAAAACCCGCCGCGCCGCTCGAAGTCCGAGAAGGAACCGCTGACGATCGACCTCGAAGCGGAGAAAACTGTTGCGGAACCGGCCGGCCCGGAAGCAACCGGCGAGACGCTGGCAGACGCTGCGGCCGAGAACACAGCGCACAAAGCCGAGACGGATGAGCCGATAAGGGACACCAGCGACGACAGCGCCGCCGGATCCCGCCTGGACGAAGAAATCGAGGAGCAGCGCGCCGATGCCGCGGCCGACGCGGCCGCGGCCGTCTTCGCCGAAGAGCCGCCGCATGTGGCCCGCGAGCCCGAACCGGCACCGCCGCAGAAGCCGGTATCGAACTCCGGTGCGCTCGCGGCCGGCATCGTCGGCGGTCTCGTGACGCTGCTCGGCTTCGGCGGCCTGCAATATGCCGGCATCGTGCCTGGACTTGGGCCGACCCGCGGCGTCGAGCAGAACATTTCCGGCGAACTGCAGGCCCTGCGCGACCAGATCGCGGCGCTGCCCACCCCCGCAGCCGTCGTCGACAACACCGCACTCGAAGGTCGTATCGCCGCGCTCGAACAGTCCGCCTCCCAACCGGCCGCAAACGGCGCACCGAGCGCCGAGGTCGAGACGCTGAAGGCGGAAGTCGACAATCTCACCAAGGAGCTTGCAGGTCTGAAGACAGCGCTCGCCGATGCGCAGCAGGCGGCAACCGCCGAGAAGGCGGAACTGACGAGCCGCATCGAGACCGCCGAGCAGAAGCTCAACGAGCCGGTCAACGATATCCAGATGGCGAAAGCCGTTGCGGTCACTGCACTGAAGTCGGCGATCGATCGCGGCGGGCCTTTTCTCGCCGAACTCGACGCGCTGCGCAGCATTGCGCCGGACGAACAAGCCGTCGCCGCGCTCGCCCAGGATGCCCAGGTCGGCGTGCCGACCCGGACCGACCTGCGCCGCGAGTTCCCGAAAACCGCCGACGCCATGCTCGACGCTCTCAACCAGCCCGACCCGAACGAAGGCATCTTCGATCGGTTGGTGTCCAGCGCCATGTCCGGCATTCGCGTGCGTCCCGTCGGCAGCGTCGAGGGTGAAACGCCGGAAGCCGTCATCGCCCGGATCGAGGACAAGCTGAACAATGGCGACCTCAAGGGCGCCGCTCTGGAATGGAATGGTTTGCCCGACACCGCCAAGCCGGCGGGCGAGGCTTTCAAGGCCAAGCTCGACCAGCGTTTGCGGGTCGAAGCCGCGATCGATGCCGCCGTCGCTGCGACGATGGCAAAACCAGGCACGGAAGGCTGAGGGAACCAGATATGATCCGCATTCTGATTTTCATCCTGATCGTGCTTGGTCTCGGCCTCGGCTTCGCCTGGCTCGCCGACCGGCCGGGCGAACTCTCGGTCGTCTGGCAGGGCCAGTTGATCGAGATGAGCCTGATGCGCGCGGCATCGCTGCTGATCTCGCTGATTGCCGCGGTGCTGATCGTCGTCTGGCTGATGCGCACCATCTGGCTTTCGCCGCACACGGTCACCCGCTATTTCCGCGCCCGCAAGCGCGACCGCGGCTACCAGGCGCTGTCGACCGGCCTGATCGCCGCCGGCGCCGGTGACGCCAATCTTGCCCGCAAGATGACCGCCCGCACCCGCGGCCTGATCAGCGCCGACCAGGAACCGCTGATCCACCTGCTCGAAGCCCAGACCGCACTGATCGAAGGCAAGTACGACGACGCCCGCCGCAAGTTCGAGCTGATGGCCGACGATCCGGAGACGCGCGAACTCGGGCTCCGCGGCCTTTATCTCGAGGCCAAGCGGCTCGGCGCCCACGAGGCCGCGCGGCAATATGCCGAGCGCGCCGCCGAAAAGTCGCCGCACCTGCCCTGGGCAGCGCTTGCAACCCTCGACAGCCAGAGCCAGGCCGGTCAATGGGACGATGCCCTACGTCTGCTCGACCAGAGCCGCATCGCCCACGTGGTCGATCGCAAGGAAGCCGATCGCAAGAAGGCAGTGCTGCTGACGGCGCGCGCAATGACGAAGCTCGAGGGCGACGTGAAAGGTGCGCGGGACGATGCGCTTGCCGCGCTGAAGCTCGACGAACATCTCGTGCCGGCGGCGCTGACGGCCGCCAAGGCGCTGTTTCGCGAGGACAACCTGCGCAAGGGCACCTCGATCCTGGAGAAGAACTGGAAGCACGAGCCGCATCCGGACGTGGCCCGGCTCTACGTGCGCGCCCGCGGCGGCGACACTGCGGTCGACCGGTTGAAACGGGCGCGCAAGCTCGAAGCCTTGAAGCCCAACAATGCCGTGGCGATGGCTGCCGTCGCCGAAGCCGCGCTCGAAGCGCGCGAACTGCTGCTGGCGCGCACCAAGGCGGAAGCCGCCGCCCGGCTCGACCCGACCGAGAGCATCTTCCTGCTGCTTGCCGACATCGAAGAGGCCGACACCGGCGACGAGGGCCGCATCCGTCACTGGATGGCGCAGGCGCTGAAGAGCCCGCGCGATCCGGCCTGGACCGCCGACGGCGTGACCTCGCCGACCTGGCTGCCGGTCTCGCCGGTCAGCGGCCGGCTCGATGCCTTCGAATGGAAAGCCCCGCCGCATACGCTTTCGGCCACCGTCGACCACGACCAGTCGAACGCCGACGAGGCGATCCGCAGCCTGCCCGCCGTGGTGGAGGCGCATGTGCACCAGCCCGCACCCGCGGCCCGGCGCAGCGAGACGCCCGTGATCCTCGAGGCCGAGCGCGAGGAGCCGCGTCCGGCACCGCAGCCGATCAAGGTCGCCGAGCGCAAGGCGCCGGAACCGGTTGCCGACAAGCCTCCGGTCAAGGCGGAGAAGGAGGAGGGCGCGAATGGCGAGCACAGGCCCGATCCCTTCTTCGGCCGCCCGCCGGATGACCCCGGCGTGCGCGATCCGGCCGCTGGCGAGAAGGCGCCGGAAAAGACGACTTTCCGATTGTTCTGAGTTCTCAAGGGGCTGTGGCAAAATACATGTTTGAACGCTTACGGACGTTTCTCGATGGTCTGACCGGCCCGGCGAAGCGCATAGAGCATGGCGATCCGCGCGTGGCGGTCATCGCTCTCTGTTTCCAGGTGATGGAGGCCGACGGCCGGATCCTCGCGTCCGAGCGGCGCAAGATGCGCAAGGTCATCAAGGAGCATTACAAGCTCGACGATGCCTCGCTCTCCGCTTTGATCGAAGCCGGCGAGACTGCCGAGAGCGAGGCGATCGACTTCTACCAATTCACTGCCGAGCTCAAGCGTCACCTCTCCGAGGAGCAACGCGTCGAACTCGTCGGCATGCTCTGGGACGTTGTCTATGCCGATGGCGAGCGCAGTGAGATGGAAGATCACGTGATCTGGCGTATTGCCGATCTGCTCGGTGTTTCCGGTCGCGACCGGGTGTTGCAGCGCCAGGAGGCGGCGGCCAGAAGCGACTCGGTCGAGAAAGCCGAGTCACAACAGGATAACTGAAATGCCGATGCCCGACGACAGCGCCCGAAAACCCGTCCTGATCATCCTGCATCAGGAGCGATCGAGCGCCGGCCGCGTCGGCCAGATACTCGAGCAGAAGGGTTTTGGGCTCGACATCCGTCGTCCGGCGCTCGGCGACGATCTGCCGGAAACGCTGGAACGGCACAGCGGCACGATCGTGTTCGGCGGCCCGATGAGCGCCAATGACGAGGAAGAGTTCGTCCGCCGCGAGATCGACTGGCTTTCCGTGCCGCTCAAGGAAAACAAGCCCTATCTCGGCATCTGCCTCGGCGCGCAGATGCTCGCGCGCAACCTCGGCGGCTCGGTGGCACCCCATCACGAGGGCATGACCGAAATCGGCTGGTATCCGCTGGTTGCGACCGAGGCCGGCAAGGCGCTGATGGACTGGCCGGCCATGGTCTACCATTTCCACCGCGAGGGCTTCGACCTGCCTTCCGGTGCCGAGTTGCTCGCAACCGGCGACACCTATCCCAACCAGGCCTTCCGCTACGGTGACAATGCCTGGGGCATCCAGTTCCACGGCGAACTCACCCGCGCCATGATGCATCGCTGGGTGGTGCACGGCGCCCATCGCTTCGAGATGCCCGGTGCCCAGGTGGGCAAGGCCCATCTCGACGGCCGCATGCAGCACGACGGGCCGCTGCGCACCTGGATGGAGAACTTCCTTGAGTTGATCTTCCTGCGCGATGAACGGCCGGGAGAAAAGGCGGAAAGCGCGTAACGTGCTGTCCGCTCGCACCGTTTACTTGTGGTGATCGGGCACGTCGAGCGTATCGATCTTGCGCAATTGCGGAAAGCCAAGCGCCCAAAGCCCTGAGACGAGCAGCGTGCCCATGCCACCGAAGACGACGGCAAAGACCCCGCCGAAGCCGGACGCCATCATGCCGGCGCGGAATTCGCCAAGTTCGTTCGACGCGCCGATGAAGACCATGTTGACGGCGTTGACCCGGCCGCGCAGTTCGTCCGGCGTCCAGAGCGTGATCAGCGTCTCGCGCACATAGACCGATACCATGTCGGCAGCACCCATGACGACGAGGGCCGCGATCGAGACCCAGGGGGTCGCTGAAAGGCCGAAGATAACGGTGCCGAGACCGAAGAGCGCCACGCCGATGAACATGTAGAAACCGGCGCGATGGCGGATCGGGTGCGCCGCCAGCCAGACCGCCATGGCAACGGCGCCGACACCCGGGGCCGCGCGCAACAGGCCGAGCCCCCAGGGGCCGAGGTCGAGGATATCGCGGGCAAAGACCGGCATCAGCGCCACGGCGCCGCCGAGCAGCACTGCAAAAAGGTCGAGCGATATGGCGCCGAGCACCACCTTCTCCGCCTTGATGTAGCGGAAGCCGGCGGTGATCGTCTGCCAGCTTTGCGCCGAGGCCTGGGTGCGCGTCGCCGGCTTCGGAATGGCAAAGACCATGAATGCGGAGGCGAGGAAGAAGCAGAAGCCGATGGCATAAGGAAAGACCGCGCCGAGCGCGTAGATGAGACCACCCGCGACCGGGCCGACGATCATCGCGGTCTGCCAGGAGGTGGAGTTCCAGGCGATCGCGTTGGGCAGATCTTCCGGCGGCACGAGGTTAGGCGCCAGCGATTGCGACGCGGGTGCAAGGAATGCACGCTCGATGCCGAAGACCACGAGAACCGCATAAACCGGCCACGGCGAAAACAGCCCGGTGACTGTCAGCGCGAGCAGCGCCGCTGCGCAAAGCGTGCTGACCACCATGCAGACGCCCATGATCATGCGCCGGTTGTAGCGGTCGGCCACGGATCCTGTGACGAGGATCAGCACCAGCGATGGCAGGAACTGGAAAAGGCCGATCAAGCCGAGATCGAAGGGATCGCGCGTCAGATCGTAGATCTGCCAGCCGACCGCGACAGAGATGATCTGGATCGCGAAATAGGCGAGGAAGCGCGAGAAGAAGTAGCGACGATAGCCGACATGCCGAAACGCGGCAAAACGATGCGAGGCATGGACGGCGGACATGAGGAAGTCGCTCCTGAAGCGGGTTGCGCAAAACTGGGTCGCGGTTTTGCGATAACGACAAGTGAAACGTCAATATTCAAAAGGCAGGCAGCGCATCTGAAGGATCGCGACACGCTTTCGTCGGCACCGACTGTCGAGCGGCCACACGTTAAACATGATCGCGCCCGATAAACCGGCGTACTTGCTCGTTTAGGTCTCAATGTCTACATGTCTGTCAATAACGATTTGGAGACCGGCATGCTTGCTGTTATCGGCACCTTGAACTTCATCATCAACATCGCGTGGTTTCTGGTCATCGCGTCGGCCATCTTTTCCTGGCTCTACGCGTTCAATGTCATCAACGTGAACAACCAGGCGATCAACATGATCGGCCGCTCGCTTTACCAGTTAACCGAGCCGCTCTACCGCCCGATCCGCCGCATCCTGCCCGACATGGGCGGCGTCGACCTTTCGCCGCTGGTCGTTCTGGTAATCCTCTATTTCATCCAGCTTTTCCTGAACACGACGATCGCGCCGGCCTTGCTGGGCTGACGACGGCCGGCCAGGTGCAGGGTGAGTAGCACGGCCTTCACCGCGCATGGCGACCATGTTCGCCTGACGGTGCGCCTGACGCCGAACGGCGGCCGTGATGCCATCGACGGGCTGGAAGCGGCGGATGGCGAAGAATATCTGAAAGTGCGCGTCCGCGCGGTCCCGGAGAAAGGCAAGGCCAATCAGGCACTGCTTGCCTTTCTTGCCAAGACGCTCGGGCTTGCCAAGAGCAAGCTCTCCCTCATCTCAGGCGAAACGCAGCGCAAAAAAATCCTCCGGATCGAGAGCGACCCGGAGGATCTGATGAAACGCCTTGCCGAACTGGCCGGCAGATAAAGCTTACTTGGCGCCCTTGGCGCGCTCGACGGCTTCCTTGATCAGCTGGCGGGCGGTGGAAGCATCCTTCCAGCCGTAGATCTTCACCCACTTGCCGGGCTCCAGATCCTTGTAGTGCTCGAAGAAGTGCTCGATCTGCTTCAGCGTGATTTCCGGCAGGTCGGTGTATTCGTGAACCTTGTCGTAGCGCTGCGTCAGGTGACCCGACGGAACGGCGATGATCTTCTCGTCCTGACCGGAATTGTCTTCCATCATCATCACGCCGATCGGGCGCACATTGATGACGCAGCCCGGAACCAGCGGACGGGTGTTGCAGATCAAAACGTCGATCGGATCGCCATCGTCCGAGAGCGTATGCGGCACGAAGCCGTAGTTGCCCGGATAGGTCATCGGCGTATAGAGGAAGCGGTCGACGACCAGCGTGCCGGCTTCCTTGTCCATCTCGTACTTGATCGGATGGCCGCCGACGGGAACCTCAACGATCACGTTGACATCTTCTGGTGGATTCTTTCCGATGGAAATCGCGTCGATGCGCATGGATCTACTCCAGGGTCGGTTTGAGAAGTTTGCCCGTCGGATAAAGGGAAACATGCCGCGATGCAACATAACTTTCGTCCGTAGCGCAGATTCAACCGGTCGTTTTGCGCCTGCCCATCGACCTCTACAGGTCTGCCAATCGCGTTTGAGGGAGTTTCGTATGAACGGAAGGGTTGCATGCCTGGCGCTGGTGCTTTTGTCCGCCGGCCCCGTCTTGGCCAATGAGAGCGTCTATACCGACATCGGCCGCGACAAGTGTAAGACGATCGCCGAAGAAGAGGGCATGTACGCGTTGATGACCTGCCCCGGCCATGCAGACTATCCCGTTCGCTTCAAGGAAGCCGACATCCGCCAGAGTGTTTCGTTCGGCCACCTGAACCAGCGCTATGCCGACGACGCTTTCGAGAGTTTCATTCCATTCAACCACGCCGGCACGACCGTGGAGTGGCGGGTTGCCAAGGATGGCAAGGCCGTAGCGACGATCCTGCGCTGGTTCATCGAGAACACGGACGCGTCCGGCGCTTCGGTTCCTGCACTTCAGGGGCAGGTGCTCGTCATTTCCAAGGTGGCCGAGAAGGATGACGGCAAGGGTTGCGTCGCCGGCTATGTCGATGCGCTTGCCAATCCCGATCCGAATGCGCTTGCTCGCAAGATCGCCGACGAGGTGGCACCGACCTTCCGCTGCGGCGTCGACAAGCCCACCTATCACGGCACGCGGGGCGACAAGGCGGCCGATCCCAACAACGAACTGCCTGAGTAAGTCTTTGATTTCAGTGTCGCGGAGGCATCGGGCCTAGTTCCAGGCGAAGCCGACCTTCTTCAGGTGCTTGTCGCCGAAATCTTCCATGCCTTCGGCGATATCGGTGCCGCCGGCACCCTGGAAGAACTGGTAGGCATGCTCGCTGTCTTCGAGGCACCAGACGACGAGGCCACGGCAGCCGAGCGAACGCAGCAGGCTCTTGGCCTCGCCGAAGAGAATTCGCCCGAGGCCGATGCCCTGGTATTCCGGCCTCAGGTAGATCTCGTAGATCTCGCCTTCCTGCGGCAGGGCCTTGGCGCGGCTGAGGCCGAGCGTTGCATAGCCGGCGATGGTTCCGGCGACGTCGACGACGAGCAGCGTGGCAGGGCCGCGGGTCGCCTTGCGCCACCAGGTCTCGTCACGGCGATTGACCATCTGAACGAGCGGACGATGGGGAATGAGACCGCCATAGGTCTGCAGCCACGAAACGCGGTGCACATCGGCAATTGCCGACGCTTCCTGCGGCTCTCCGGGCCGAATCTCTATCGAAACAGTCTTCATGACTCGCGACTCTAAACACACACAAGGCGAACAGGAATCCCGCCCGGTTGCCAGCCTGCGTTAACCCACAGGCAACTTTAACGGCACCCAATGGAAGGTTAACGCCTTTTTAACTTTATCCGCAAGTCGCCCATCGGTGGCACACACAGCAAAAAACCCCGGATCGCTCCGGGGTTTTTCTGAAAGTCGTAGGATCGATCAGGATCGATCAAGCAGCGCCAGCCGTGCGGGCCTTTTCGAAGCGCTTGCGATCGTTCGGGTCGAGGTGCAGCTTGCGAAGACGGATCGACTTCGGCGTCACTTCGACCAGCTCGTCGTCCTGGATCCAGGAGAGCGCGCGCTCGAGCGTCATGCGGATCGGCGGCGTCAGGCGAACGGCTTCGTCCTTGCCGGCGGCGCGCATGTTGGTGAGTTTCTTGCCCTTGAGCACGTTCACTTCGAGATCGTTGTCGCGGGTGTGGATGCCGATGATCATGCCGGCATAGACCTTCTCGCCGGCGTCGATGATCATCGGGCCGCGGTCTTCCAGGTTGAACATCGCGTAGGCAACCGATTCACCGGCGTCGTTCGAAAGCAGAACGCCGTTGACGCGACCACCGATCTCGCCCTTGTAGGGCTGGTAGGCGTGGAACAGGCGGTTCATGATCGCCGTGCCGCGGGTATCGGTCAAAAGTTCCGACTGGTAGCCGATGAGGCCGCGGGTCGGAGCGAAGAACACCAGACGGACGCGATTGCCGCCAGACGGACGCAGTTCGACCATCTCGGCCTTGCGCTCGGACATCTTCTGCACGACGACGCCCGAATGCTCTTCGTCGACGTCGATCACGACTTCTTCGATCGGCTCGAGCATCTGGCCGTTGTCATCCTTGTGCATGACAACGCGCGGACGCGAAACGGCAAGCTCGAAGCCTTCACGACGCATGGTTTCGATGAGAACCGCAAGCTGCAGTTCGCCGCGGCCCGATACGAAGAAGGAGTCCTTTTCCGAGGATTCTTCGATCTTCAGCGCAACGTTGCCTTCGGCTTCCTTGAACAGGCGGTCGCGGATGACGCGGCTCGTGACCTTGTCGCCTTCGGTGCCGGCAAGCGGGCTGTCGTTGACGATGAAGGACATGGTGACGGTCGGCGGGTCGATCGGCTGCGCGGTCAGCGCTTCGGCGACCGACGGATCGCAGAAGGTGTCGGCGACGGTGCCCTTGGTAAGGCCGGCGATCGCAACGATGTCGCCTGCCTGTGCTTCTTCGATCGGCTGACGCTCGATGCCGCGGAAGGCGAGGATCTTCGAGATACGGCCGGTTTCAAGCAGCTTGCCATCCTGGCCGAGAACCTTGACGGCCTGGTTCGGCTTGACGGTGCCCGAGTGAACGCGACCGGTGATGATGCGGCCGAGGAAGGGGTTGGCTTCGAGGATCGTGCCGATCATGCGGAACGGGCCTTCGGCAACCGTCGGCTCCGGCACGTGCTGCAGCACCAGGTCGAGCAGCGGCGCCATGCCCTGGTCCTTCGGACCTTCCGGGTTGACGTTCATCCAGCCATCGCGGCCCGAACCGTAGAGGATCGGGAAGTCGAGCTGCTCGTCAGAGGCGTCGAGGTTGGCGAAGAGGTCGAAGACTTCGTTGATGACTTCTTCGTGGCGGCCGTCCGGGCGGTCGATCTTGTTGATCGCGACGATCGGCTTCAGGCCGACCTTCAGCGCCTTGCCGACGACGAACTTCGTCTGCGGCATCGGGCCCTCGGAAGCGTCGACGAGAACGATAGCGCCGTCCACCATCGACAGGATGCGCTCGACTTCACCGCCGAAGTCGGCGTGGCCGGGGGTGTCGACGATGTTGATGCGCACGCCCTTCCATTCGACCGAAGTCGCCTTGGCGAGGATGGTGATGCCGCGTTCTTTTTCGATGTCGTTGGAGTCCATGACGCGTTCGGCAACGCGCTGGTTTTCGCGGAACGAGCCCGACTGCTTCAGGAGCTCGTCAACAAGGGTCGTTTTCCCATGGTCGACGTGCGCGATAATCGCGATGTTACGAATGCTCATTTTTCGTCTCGGAAGGTTCAGGGCAAGCCCCGATGGGCCACGCCGCTTTTTCAATGGTCGCGCTCATACAGGTTTTTTTGCGATTGCGAAAGGGGGGCGCGCGCATGAGCGTCGTGTTCAAATGCCGGTAGGCCATGGGTTTGCACTCGTCAGGGGTCTCACGAACGCCGTTTGCAAAGCTGTTGGCCGCGACCGAATTCCTCATGCAATTGCGGCCGGATCGAGCGTCACGCGCCAGAGTTCCTGGTCCTGCCGGTCCATCAGCCGCACCGTCATCTGCTGCGTCTGGCCGTTGATATCGACGATGCCGAAAAACTGCAGACCAGCCGATGGCGGCAGGTTCTGGTCGATGCCGCCGCCGGATGCCTTGATGAAGCGAACCTCCGGCCCGAAGGTCATGTCGAGCTCCTTCGGCCCATAGGTGCCGGAATGCAGTGGACCGGACACGAACTCCCAGAACGGCGTGAAATCCTTGAATGCGCCGCGCCCCGGATCGTAGTGATGCGCGGCGGTGTAGTGCACGTCCGCCGTCAGCCAGACGAGGTTGTCGATGCCGTTGTCGCGGACGAAGCGCAGGAGATCGGCAAATTCGCGTTCGCGCCCCGCGGGCGGACCGTTGTCGCCATTGGCGATCGCGTCCGAACCGCGCCGGTTGGTGTAATCGTCCCAGACGACGAGACCGATCGGCATGTCGCAGGCGATCACCTTCCAGGTGGCCCGCGAGGCAGCAAGTTCGCGCTTAAGCCAGTCGACCTGCCGCCAGCCGAACAGGGCGCCGCCGCCGTCTTCTCCCTGGTTGGCGCCGCGATAGGATCTGAGGTCAACGAAGAACACGTCGAGCAACGGACCATAGCCGATCTTGCGGAAGATGCGGCCGGGCTGCGTTGCCGGCATGCGGATCGGCGTCATCTCGTTGAACGCCCGCGCCGCCCGCTCCGCATAGACGGCAACATCCTTTTCCGGATAGCGCGCGTCGTCGCGCAGGTCGGTCGAGGCCGACCAGTTGTTCAGCACCTCGTGGTCGTCCCATTGATAGAAAGTGGGGCACACGGCGTTGAGTTGCCGCACATGCTCGTCGAGCAGATTGTATTTCCATTGCCCGCGATATTCTTCCAGCGTCCGCGCCACGTCGCGCTTCTCATGCGTCACCACGCGGTTCTTCCAGACACCGCCATCACGTAGCGCTATCTCGTCAGGGATCGGGTTATCGGCATAGATCGTGTCACCGGAATGAATGAAGAAGTCCGGCTCGTGCTGGCGCATGGTCGAATAGGTCTTCATGCCGACATCATCAATGCCCCAGCCCTGCCCGGCCGTGTCGCCGGACCAGACGAAGCGGATCGAGCGCTTGCGCAAGGGGGCGGTGCGAAACCGGCCGGTGACCGGCGCGGAGACGCGGTTGACGTCGTAGAGATCCGTGGCGGTGAAGCGGTAGAAGATATCCTGGTCCGGCAGCAGCCCGTCGAGCGAACATTTGATCGCGCAATCCGTCTGCGGCGTCGCCGTCAGATCGGAAAGGCGAAGGGGGTTGGAGAAGCTCTCGGTGGTCGAGTATTCGACCGACACCTTCGACGGGCGATCCACCCGTGTCCAGATCATGCCGGAGGACGTATCGACATCGCCCGATTGCACGCCGTGAATGAATTCCGGCCGGCCGTAGCCGCGTGCATAAAAGGGTGTCGCAAGACCGGATGAGGCCACGAAGCCCGCGGCACCGGCGGAAAGCAGGAAAGAACGCCTCGAAAGCGTCTTGAGGATATCGGCCAAACAGACCTCCGATTCGGCAGCGCCACCGCGCGTGCCGGACCTTTGGTCATCTGGGTGTCAGCGACGTAACAGGCGCATGAAACTATTTGAACGGTTTGGCGACAGTTCGG
The DNA here is from genome assembly GCF_001429005.1 of Ensifer sp. Root954. Classification (NCBI taxonomy): domain Bacteria; kingdom Pseudomonadati; phylum Pseudomonadota; class Alphaproteobacteria; order Hyphomicrobiales; family Rhizobiaceae; genus Ensifer; species Ensifer sp. Root954. The sequence goes on along the minus strand of NZ_LMJM01000022.1, from coordinate 301,441 downwards.
TGAAGGCCGGAGCTGGCCGCGGCGACAATGGGACGATGGCAAACGCTGCCAATGCTGTTATCAAAGGCGATCAGCGTTGGCCTTGGTGAATCCGGGCAACGAACCCGCCTCCTGCCCCCGTTCGGTGGCCACAGAAATCGACAGGTGATCATCGTGTCCCATGCCGCCAACGTCTCCGTCCGCGACCGCCTGGAACAGATCCTGAGCCGGCTCAACAATCGTCGGCACGAGCAAAAGGCTTTTGTCCGGCTCTACGAAGAGCGCGCGCGGAGCGAGGCAGACGCGGCCGACCGCCGCCGGCAGGCGGGGGACGGCCTTGGGCCGCTCGACGGCAAGATCGTTTCAATCAAGGACCTGTTGGATATCGCCGGCGAACCGACGCTTGCCGGCTCCATCATCCGCCGCGACGCGCCGCCGGCCCAAAAAGACGCGCTCGTTGTCCAGCGGCTGCGGGCTGCCGGTGCAGTCATTATCGGCAAGACGCATATGACCGAATTCGCGTTTACGGCCATCGGCCTCAATCCGCACTACCCGGTACCCGGCAACGCCACCGACGAAAGCCTGATCCCCGGCGGTTCATCCTCGGGCGCTGGCGTGTCGACAGCAGAAGGCACCTGTGACATTGCCATCGGTTCAGATACCGGTGGCTCGATCCGCATCCCCGCGGCGCTGAACGGCATCGTCGGCTTCAAGCCGACGGCGAACCGCATCCCGCTCGATGGCGCCTTTCCGCTCTCGCCGGTTCTGGATTCGCTCGGACCGCTCGCCCGGACCGTGGCCGATTGTGCAGCGACCGATGCTGTGATGGCCGGCGAGCAGCCAAGGCCGCTTGTCGCCCGTCCTGTCGCAGATCTTCGTATCGGCATCCCACGTGGCAGGCTGTTTGAAGACCTCTCCCCCGAAGTCGCCGACGCCTTTGCGGCAAGCCTCGACCGACTGGCCAAAGCGGGTGCCAAGATCGTCGACTGCACCATCGATGACTTGATCGAGAAGCTCGGCGAAGCGACGCGGATCGGCTCGGTTGCGGGCCTGGAGGCAAGCCGTATCCACGCCGGATGGCTGGGTGATGCGGCCGCCCCAGTCGACGAAAGGGTCAAGTTCTCGCTTCGCCGCCGCCTTTTGGTGCCCGACGCGGCGATCTCGGCCCTGCTGCAAACCCGGCATGCGCTCGCCGCCGCCATGGACGAGCGGCTCTCGCCCTACGATCTCATCGCACTGCCGACGACGCCGATTGCGGCCGTGTCCATCGCAAGCGTCGACATCGACGCGGCGGAATACGACCGCGTCGAGAGCCTGCTGCTGCGCAACTGCCAGGTCGCCAACCAGTTCGATCTCACCGCTATCACCCTGCCGATGCCGGGCCTTGTGCGGCCGGCCGGACTGATGCTGGTTGGGAGAAACGGAACCGATGCGACCGTACTGGCGTCAGCCCTTTCAGCCCAGGCGCTGCTTCAGGAAGCTTGAACGGCGCGCCCGATGGTCATCGAATGAAACACCAGCCTGCAAGCAGGCCGGTTCGGCAGTCGTCGTCGAAGGACATCAAGCGGGCATGGATCCCGTTGAAATCGGAACTCCGCAACGCCTTGTTCTCTACGGCCAATCGCTCGCGCCTTGATGCGCCAAACATGCCGAGCGATGTGCGCGCCGATTTTGCGACAGCGATATGCGATGAAGCAGACTTGATCTGCGACGCGCTTTAGCGTGAGCGCTTCGAGGCCCGAAGGATCAGCCAGACCGGTACGCCGATAATCAGCAGCGCTATGACCGTATGCCAGATAGAAAATGTCATGCTTGTGCGTCTCCCCTAGCGCAAGCGATACGTGGCCGCGAATTCTCCCGACATCCGCCGCATCGCCGATTGGAACCCGGTCAGAACAGGACATCCCTGATTCGATTCGCAACCGATGGTGGATTACGTTCGAAAAATAGTTCGTGGAGGAGACGCGCTCCGCTCAATGCATCGTTTCGCCGGAGATCTCGTCACGGAGGATGCGGAAGGCATCTTCAAGCGCGGCGACCAAGACATCGGTCAGTTCGTCGCCGTCATTGTTCGCGAGATAGAGGGCAACCATCCTGTCGGATGGGTCGCGGTAATGCTCGATATCGTTTGACATATCATTGTCCTTCATTCGCCGTGTCACATCCCGGCCATTGAGGTGACTATAGGCGAAGGGACTTGCGTAAAGCTGGATGCATGACATCAGGCGAAGGGCACAGCACGCAGCGTCGCGTTATTCTCCATGCGCTCCCTAACGGGGTCGACGGACAAAGGATAGAGGATAGCGACCTATTTCGCTCGCGCCGGGCGCACGAGCACGCTAGAGCATGTCGCCGACGAACGACGCGGGAATGAGCATGTCGAAGAAAACCAAGAGCGACGAAACCGCGGACGTGCAGCGCCTGAAACTCGATTTTCCCGACATCCACGCGGATCTGATCGCCGGGCGCATCCCGTCACTGCGCAAGGCGCTTATCGCGGCAGGGCTTAAGGACGAGCGCACGCGCCTCGACAAGCTCAAGAATTCCTGGACCAAGGCAAGCCCCACCGAGCGTGAAACGTTCCTCAAGTGGCTGAGCAGCAATGGCGGCCCGGACGGGCTTGCCCCACACGCTCATATCGATCCGCCGCTCGCAGCGCCCCCCGCGATTGCCAGCGGTCGCTACCTGCTCTCCGAAACGATCGCCGAAATCCGCACGATCATGAATCGCCGCCGGATGCGGGCGAACGACATCATGGCCGAGATGGGATTTGCCGGCGACGACCTGTCCCTCACCCGCGCCCTGTCCAAGGGCGCAAGCCTGCGGCTCTCGGTGATTGCCGCGCTGGAAACCTGGTTGCGCAACAACGCGGCGGAGTGAACCCGCCGGACAATCGTCCGCTTTCAACGCGCCCCTCTTCCGCCCGCTGCAACCCGCATTGCCGGCGCGCGACCGTTGAGTGCGTTCAGCAGAAGAATATTGCAACTTAAACCTGAGCCAATCCTTGAAAGCACGAAAGTGGTACTTTATGTTATTGCTCATGGCTCAGAGCAACCACACGTCGATCTTGTACTACGATCTCGCGCCGGACGCGGAGGCCAGACGCGCGCTGGAAGAAACCTTCGTTGCCTACGCCGACATGCTGGCGATGCTCGATGAACTCGCCGGCGAAAAGGCGGGCGCCAATCTCGTAACGTTGCATGAACTTGCCTACGAAACGGTCCGGGAGCGCACCGGGCTTCCGGCGCGCATGGTCACGCTTGGACTGCGTGACTTCGCGGCAAACCGCGGACAGCAGGCCAATGCCGAAAGGCTGCCGCTGGACGACAAGCTTTTCGCAATCAAGGGACCGTCGGATCTGACCGTCGCCACCGTGCGTGGTCGCGTCGCGATCCCATACGACGTCGCCGGCTATTCGCCGGGCACTCTGAATATCTTCGCCGCCCAGCTCGTTGCACAGAAAGGCGGCTATCAGATCCACATTGGCGTCACCACGCATTCCGACCGAACGGAGAAGAAAATGATGACGAATGAAGGCATCCTATCCCGTATGGGCCGCTTGATCGCCGGTCTCGCCAATGCCGCCGTCGACAAGGCGGAAGGCAGCAACAAGATCGTGATCGTCGAACAGGCACTCCGCGAAATCGACGCAGCGGCTGAAGAGGCCCGGAGCGATATCGGCCAGGCACGCGCCGAGGAGTATCGCATCCTCAGCCGCCGCGACGAAATCGGCGCCGATCTCGAAAAGCTCGACGAAAAGATCAGCACCGCCATCTCTGCCGCCCGGGAAGACCTTGCCAAGGCCGGTGTCGCCCGCCAGATCGACCTGGAATCGCAGCTGGCCGCGCTGGACAAGGCGCTGGCCGGCGCCCGCACCGATCTCGAAGAGGGCCAGCAGGCGCTGCAGGCGGTGCTTGCCACCCGCCGCGAGGCCGAGGCGCGGCTCGCCGATCTCAAGCGCAGCATCGCCCAGTTCCCCGAGAGCAAGGTTTCGGGCCTGGCAAAGCCCAGCCCGGTGGACGGTGCCGCCCGCGCCGCTGCCGCTGTCTCCCGCGCCACGGGCGTACCGGGCGGAGAACACGGCAGCAGCGCCGAGCTGGACGAACTCGACCGCCTGCATCGCGATCGGGCGATCGAGGCGAGACTGGCCGCACTCAAGGCAAAGCAGCACTGACGCCGATGCTGTTCTTCCTCGCCCCGGAATCCCTACCCTTCGCGGTTGCGGCGGTGATGTTGGCCGCCTTCACCGGCATCGAGCTCCTCTGCCTGCTGCTCGGCTTCTCGCTGGGTGAGGCGATCGACAAGGCCTGGCTGGACGACCACAACGCATTGGGCGGGCTGATGTCCTGGTTCAATGTCGGCGGCGTACCGCTGCTCGTGCTGCTGATGCTTTTCCTCGGCCTCTTCGCGATGATCGGTTTTGTCATCCAGGCGGTGGCCGGGGCCCTGTGGGCGCCGCTGCCTGCCCTTGTTGCGGCGCTACCGGCACTCGCCGTCTCGCTGCCCGCAGTTCGGATGTCAAGCCGATGGGTGGCAAAGATCGTGCCGCGTGACGAAAGCTATGCCGTTGATCTCGGCGATTTCGTCGGCCGCAGCGGCGAAGTCACCGTCGGCCCACTGGACCAGGGCCTGCCGGGACGCATCCGCCTCAAGGATCGCCACGGCAACTGGCATGTGCTGCGCGCGCGCGCCGCCCGCAACGAGCAACCGATCGCCATCGGCACGCAGGTGCTCGTCGTCGACCGCGTTTCCAACATTTTCATTGCGATATCGGCGCCGGCAGACCTGCTGACGCCGCCCAATCCTTAATATTCCCACGTTTTAAAGTCTCACGGAGCAACCATGTTTTATGAACTCTTGGTGCCGGCCGGCATCGGCATCGTCCTGATCCTCGGCATCGGCTTTGTTCTTGCATCGCTCTATACCCGCTCGAGCCGCGACGAAGCATATGTGCGCACGGGCCTTGGCGGCCAGAAGGTGGTCCTCGACGGCGGCTCCATCGTGCTGCCGATCTTCCACTCGATCGCCCGCGTCAACCTGAAGACGCTGCGCCTTGAAGTTCGCCGCGGCGAAGGCGACGCGCTGATCACCAAGGACCGCATGCGCGTCGATATAGGCGCGGAATTCTATGTCCGCGTGAAGCCCGATGCCTCCTCGATCGCGCTTGCAGCCCAGACACTCGGCGACCGTACCAACGATGCCGAACAGCTGCGCGTGCTGATCGAGGCCAAGTTCGTCGACGGTCTGCGCTCGGTCGCCGCCACCATGAGCCTCGACGCGCTGCAGGAACAGCGCATGGATTTCGTCAAGGCGGTGCAGGAAGCGGTCGGCGCCGACCTGCAGTCGAACGGTCTCGAACTCGAATCCGTTTCGCTGACCCGTCTCGACCAGACGGATATCAAGCACTTCAACGCCAACAACTTCTTCGACGCGCATGGTCTTGCGGCGCTGACCCGCATTACCGAGGGCCGCAAGAAGGAGCGCAACGAGATCGTGCGCGATACCGAAGTCGCGATCGCCCAGAAGGATCTGGAAGCCCGCCAGCAATCGCTGACGATCGAGCGCACCAAGCGCGAGGCGGAGCTGAACCAGGAACGCGACATCGCCAACAAGTCGGCCGCCACCCGCGCCGAAACCGCGCAGCAGGAACAGGCGGCCAAGCGCGCCGAGGAAGAAGCTCGCATCGCCGCCGAGCAGGCGATCGCCGAACGCGAAGCACTTGCCAAGCAGGCGCGTGAAAGCGCCAACATCGACGCCACCCGCGCCGTGCAGCAGCGCGACACGGAAGCCCGCCGCGACCTGCAGATCGTTTCGCAGGAAAGCGCCATCGCGGTTGCCAACAAGAGCCGGGAAGAGTCCGAGGCGAAGGCCCAGGCTGAAACCGCCCGTGCGCTCGCCATTGCCGCGGAAGAAAAGGTGGAAACCGCAAAGGCCGTGGAAATCGCTGAACGCGAACGCCAGATCGCCGTCATCGACGCCCGCAAGAACGCCGAAACCGAAGCGACCGCCGTGACCGTCGGCGCCGAAGCCGAAAAGCAGGCGGCCCTCGACCAGGCCGATGCGATCAAGACGCTGGCCACCGCCGAGGCCGACGCCGCGATCATCAAGGCGAAGGGCGTGCTCGAAACCGGCAAGGCCGCAGCCGAGAGCGAGGCGCTGCTCAACGAAGCCCGCAACAAGCTGAGCTCCGCCATCATTGAATTCGAGATCCTGCGCGAACGCATCCGCATCATTCCCGAAGCGCTGGCAGAAGCGGTCAAGCCGATCGAGAAGATCTCCGACATCCGCATCTTCGACACCGGCGGCATGCTCGGCCGCAACGGCGGCGGCGACGGTGCTGCAAACGGCATCGGCCTTGGCGACGGGTTGGCGGGCCAGCTCCTGTCCTACCAGGCCAACAAGCCGATCGTCGACCAACTGCTGAAGGAAGCCGGCTTCAACGGTGAAAATGCCATCTCGTCGCTTCTCGGCAACCTGCAGGCGGCACCGCCGCCGGCGGAGCAATCGCCGAAGAAGTAAAGCGAAACCGACGGGATCCCTGGCCTCGCGGCCGGGGATCAGACTATGGGTGCGGGCATCAGGTCAGGCCGGCCCGCGCGTGACCGCAAGCATCCTGCGGCGCTGTCGTCGCGACCCTTAAACCGGCCCTGCGGCCGACGGTCCGCCTTCTTCCCTCCTGCCTCGGCTGCCGGGTCACGGGCCGCTCAACATGCTGGCGCACTAGCGCGCGTGTTCAATGCACCGCGTTCTGCCGTTTCCGCAAGTTGCCGAGAACTGGCCATTTACATCCACAAGTGCTAATATTTTTGGGCCGAAGGTTCCAGAGGAACCCGCCTCGCGGCCGACAATCAGATAAACGCGAATTGCTTGCAGCCAATTGCCGCGCCGTCGGACGACCGCTCCATGAGCGCCGTCGATGCCCGACGACATCAACGTGGAGGAAAAGCCAATGGCCAGCAATCTTGTTTCGTACATCGCGCAGATGCTTACCCCTGACATGATCGCACGCATCGCTTCGGCGCTCGGGCTCGACAGCAGCAAGGTGCAGGGCGCCGTCAGCGCCGCCATTCCCGCGGTGCTGGCGGGACTGACGGGTGTCGCCGCGCAACCGGGCGGGGCGCAGAAGATCGCCGATACCGCCAGTCAACAAGGCGGATCGCTCGACAGTCTCATCGGGATGCTTCAGGGAGGCGATCAGGCGACGCTTAGCCAGAACGGGTCACAGATCATTTCGTCAATCTTCGGGGCAAAGGACGGCAGTGCGCTTGCGAACGCCATCGGCGGGATCTCCGGCATGGACCCGCGGGCGAGCGGTTCGTTGCTGGCGACGCTTGCTCCCCTCGTGCTGGGTGGCCTTGCCCGGCAGAGCGGCGGCGATCTCAGCGCCAATGGCATCGCCGGACTGCTCGCGAGCCAGAAGGACAACATCGCGGCCGCCCTGCCCTCCGGCGCAAGAGAACTGCTTGGCGGAACAGGCTTGCTCGGCGGGCTCGGCGTTTCGGCACAGTCTGCCGCGGCCTCGGCGAGCCAGGTCGCCCGCAGCGCCGCGACAGCGGCTTCGTCCGTCGGTGGAGCCGGTCAGCGCGCAGCCGAGGCGGCGACGCCGTCCGGGTCGCGCAACTGGCTCTACTGGGTGATTGCCGTACTCGCGCTTGCAGCCGTGCTCTTCTATCTGTTCGGCAGACCGAGCGGAGAGGTCGCGCCACAGGCTGGCACGGCGGGGCAAAGCTTGACGGTCGGCGGGGTCGACATCGGCCGGCAGGTCCAGGACAGCATGGCGAGCCTGCAGACAACGCTGACCGGTGTCACGGACGCCGCCTCGGCCACGGCCGCCCTGCCGAAACTGGAGGAGATTTCAGCCGGGCTCGACAAAGTCACGGGCGCCACCGGGCAACTGTCTGCCGAACAGAAGGCAGCCCTTTCCGCGCTCGTCGGGCCAATGATGCCAACGCTCAACGGGCTTTTCGACAAGGTGCTGGCGATACCCGGCGCTTCCGACATCGTGAAACCCGCAATCGATGCATTGAAGACCAAGCTCGCCTCACTGGCGACCTGAAGAACCAGCCCAAGCATGAGCTGCCGGCCCTGCATTCCGCACGGACCGTTGGCGATTGTCATCGACGAAACCGGATAGGAAGGAAGACGGCCATGGCCGACAAATCGACATTCACCCCGGAAGAATGGACGCTGCTCCTGGAGAGCGTGATGATGGCCGGCATTGCCGTGACGGCCGCGGAGCCGAGCGGCCTCTGGGGGATGATGAAGGAAGGCATCGCCAACAGCAGCGCACTTCTGCAGGCAAAAGCCGATGCCGCAGCAAGCCCGCTCGTCAAGGCGCTGGTCGCCGACTTCGAAACCTCGGAGGGCCGGACCGCCGCTCGCGATGGGCTGCAGACGAAACTCAAGGGTGCCAAGCCGGAGGACATGAAGGCCAGATGCATTGAAACGCTGAATCAGGCCCGGACACTCGTCGAGACCAAGGCGCAGGGTGATGTCGCAGCCTTCAGCACATGGCTATACCAGATCAGCCAGAAGGTGGCGGAAGCCGCCAAGGAAGGCGGCTTCCTGGGCTTCGGCGGCGTCGCTGTCAGCGATGCTGAGAAGGCCACCTTGTCGGAGATTTCCGCGGCGCTGAAAGTCGCCTAGGCAGCTGCGTTTCGCCGCGGAAGCACGAACGTGCCGTCAGCCCGGCCGCCGACGCCCTTGCCCGGTTCGCAAGGGCATCGATGGCTATAGTTCGGCAAACCGCAATCGCTGGCGACAACGCCGCGACATCGTTGTCAGATGGGTCACCCTTTGACGCGGCGCACGACCCGCGATCGCCATATCAGGGTGGGCTATCGGAAGCGCCGGATGACCGCTGGCAAGGAGAACGATCGATCGCCCCGCCTCCGACACAACAGGAACGTGCCCGCCCCCATCCTGAAACAGATATCGAGCCTGCTGGCGATTTTGTTTCCTGGACGCCGAAGTCGAGTTGATAGAGACGCGCGTTTAAACAACGAACCCCGGAAGCTTCCGTGAACCGCCCTGAAGTCGGGCTGCTTCGCATAGCACATGGTGGTGAGATAGATTATGGCGGAGAGGGTGGGATTCGAACCCACGGTACGGTTGCCCGTACGCCGCATTTCGAGTGCGGTGCTTTCGACCACTCAGCCACCTCTCCGCTTTGCTGGTCGGCGCTTGTTCGGCGCGGTCGGGTTCATAGCGGCAGATTCGGGTGCTGGCAAGGGCCTTGTTTGAAGAATATGTAACGGCCTCGTTGCTTTCGCCTTGACACGCCTGTGCAAATCCTTGTAATCCGCGCAATGAAGTGGTGTGGCCTAGCTTCACCGCAGCGGGTGCGATTTGCGCCCATTCACCGGTGGATATCCGAAAAGGAGATCCACTCAACTGTCGACTGAGAAAAAGACGGCCTTGTCTTCGGGCAGAGAGCCGGATCGAACATGAAAGGATAAAAAATGTTCGCAGTCATCAAGACCGGCGGTAAGCAGTACCGCGTGGCCGCCAACGACGTCCTCACCATCGAAAAGCTGGAAGGCGTTGCAGGCGACAAGATCGAATTCACCGAGATCCTGATGGTCGGCGTTGGCGCCGATGCAACCATCGGTGCTCCGTTTGTCGAAGGCGCCGTTGTCAGCGCGGAAGTTGTTGAGCAGGGTCGCGCCAAGAAGGTCATCGCCTTCAAGAAGCGTCGCCGCCAGAACTCCAAGCGCTCGCGCGGTCACCGCCAGCACCAGACGACCGTCCGCATCCTGGACATCGCTGCTGCCGGTGGCAAGGCAAAGAAGGCTTCGAAGAAGTCTGAAGCTGCCGCTGAAGCCGCTGCAAACTGAGTTCAGGGATCTAAGGTTTAAAGGAGAACACCAATGGCACACAAAAAAGCTGGCGGTTCGTCGCGTAACGGTCGCGATTCTGAGTCCAAGCGCCTTGGCGTGAAGAAGTTCGGCGGCGAGAACGTCATTGCAGGCAACATTATCGTGCGCCAGCGCGGTACGAAGTGGCATCCGGGCGCCAATGTCGGCCTCGGTAAGGACCACACGATTTTTGCACTTACGGCCGGCAACGTGGACTTCCGTACGAAGGCCAATGGCCGCGTGTACGTGTCTGTAATGCCGAAAGCCGAAGCAGCGGAATAAGCCGGTAGCGCTCTAAAACAGCCGGCGTCTCATCGACCCGGCTGACGCACCTGATGGTTCCAAGCCAGACTTCAAAGGGGAGATGGGGCAATACCCAACTCCCCTTTTTCGTTTCTGGAGGAAACCATGCAAACCGAGTTGTTGAGGGAAGACCAATCCCGGTCTCCCGAGCAGAGGCTGAGGCCCCAACGGTCAAGGACCGATTGCCCGATATTGTTGTCACCCCGGCTCGTTCTGCGCGCGCCCCATGAAGACGATATCGACGCCCTTGCCCATCTTGCCAACAATGCCAATGTCGCGACCATGGTTTCGCGCATGCCGCACCCGTATACGACGGCCGATGCCGCCGACTTCGTGCGACGCGCGAAAGCCGGCACGATTGGCAAGTGCGTCTACGCGATTACCAAAGCGGACAATGGCGCATTTCTCGGTTGTTGCGGTATCGAGCCGCATCCCGATGGCAAGACGGCGGAGCTCGGCTATTGGCTGGGCGAGCCCTATTGGAACCAGGGCTATGCCACCGAGGCCACCCAGGTCCTGACCGACATGGCCTTCCGCACCCGCGACATCGACCAGATCGATGCGCGCTGCCGGGTCATGAACTTGGCATCGCGCCGGGTCATCCAGAAGTGCGGTTTCCAGTTCCAGGGCAGCGGCATGGTCGGCAGCCTGGCGCTCGGCGGCTCGATCGCCGTCGAATGGTACCGGCTCGACCGTAAGACCTGGGTCTCCTTGAGAAGCTGGGGAGGCATGCGATGAACGCGCTCGCTTCCGAACGCCAGCGGATCGTTTCCCGCCCCGGTCCCGGCCCCTGCCCGGTCATCGAGACCAAGCGCCTGGTCCTGCGCCCGCATCGGCGAAACGACGCCGAGGCGATCGCCCAGTCGCTCGGCGATTTCCAGGTGGCGCGCATGCTGGCGCGCGTTCCCGCGCCCTACGATCAGCAGGACGCGCTCGACTGGCTGACGGCGCAGACTTCAGGTTTGACGCCAGACTGGACCTTCGCCGTCACCACCGGTGACGACGTGCACATCGGCTGCGTCGGCATCGAGCTCCGCCACGGCCAATGGCATGTCGGCTACTGGCTGAACCGCTTCTACTGGGGCAAGGGCTTTGCCTCGGAGGCGACCTATGCGGCGGTCGAGCGCTTCTTCCGCCGCATGCCCGAAACGACCCTGCATTCCGGCGTCTTTGCCGACAATCCGGGATCGCTGAAGGTGCAGGAGAAGATCGGCTTCCAGATCACCGGCTGCGCCCAGGTCTATGCGCTCGCGCGCAACGCCATGGTCGCCCATATCGAGACGCGGCTGACCGCCGCCGATCTGCGCCGACCGCACTAGAGAACATCCCCGCGAAGCTCGGGCTTCGCGGGGACTTTTTTGTCATGCGAGCGTGAAACCGACAGGCAGGTGGTCGGAACCCTTGGCCTCATAGTCGGTCCAGGCATCGATGAGACGAGACGCAAGGCCGGCGCTCAAGAAACAATAGTCGAGATGCATGCGTTTTTCGGGGTTTTCGGGATGGATCCAGCTATAGCTTTCAGGCGTCAGGCGGCCGAGATGGGCAAGCGCATCGACCGGATTCTCAAGCCGCAGCGAACGGCCGTAGAAGGCGTCGCGCGAGCCCGTCATCGCGCAGTATTCCGGCGTCTCCGGCTCCATGTTGAAATCGCCCATGACGACGAAGTCCTCCGGATGCGGCGGCTCGGCCATGCCGAAATCGGCCGCCCCGGTGATCGCGCCGCCTTCGAGCGGATAACCGAGCAGCCGCTCCTTGAGATAACGGATCTGGGCAATACGCTCGGCCGGCAGCACATGATCGAGATGCACGGAATAGACCCGGAGCGGACCGTCGGGCGTTGCGATCAGCGCTTCCGTCGCCCCGCGCTGCAGGTTCATCGGGCTGATCGTGCGGGTGCGCGGCAAGGGGATGAGCCGGGTTGCAAGGATCGGCCAGCGCGACAGGATCATGTTGCCGAACTGGAAGCGCCGGCTGACGGCGCGTCCATCCTCGATCGCCGAACCGATGTCGATGTCGCAAGGCGCGTGGAAGGCCGCGAAATGGCCAGGAAACAGCTTTTCGAAGCGGGTGACGAGATCGACATGGCCGTTGCGGTGGAAGCCGCGCGTCACTTCCTGAAGCGCGATGATGTCGGTGTCCCCGATCGAGGCGGCGATACGCTCGGGATCGAAGCGGCCGTCGAGGCCGATGCCGTATTGGATGTTGTAGCTAACGAACCGCACGATATTCTTTGACCTCCGAATAAACCGCCTATATCGATGGCGGCAAATTACAGCGCCGCGCATCCTTTAGGACCTGCAAAGGTCGCTGTAACACTTTCTAAGACCGCGCACTTACACCGAACAGATGGCAGCCCAATGAAATTTCTCGACGAAACGAAAGTCTATATCCGCTCCGGCGACGGTGGCGCAGGCGCTGTCTCGTTCCGGCGCGAGAAGTTCATCGAGTTCGGCGGACCGGACGGCGGCGACGGCGGCCGTGGCGGAGACGTCTGGGTTGAGGCCGTCAACGGCCTGAACACGCTCATCGACTTCCGTTACCAACAGCACTTCAAGGCCAAGACCGGCCAGCACGGCATGGGCCGCAACCGCACCGGCGCCGGCGGCGACGACGTGACGCTGAAGGTCCCGGTCGGCACCCAGATCTTCGAGGAAGACAACGAGACGCTGATCGTCGACATGGTCGCCGAGGGCCAGCGCTATCGGCTGGCCGCCGGCGGCAATGGCGGCTTCGGCAACGCCCGCTTCAAGTCCGCGACCAACCAGGCGCCGAACTGGGCCAACCCCGGTCTCGAGGGCGACGAGAAGACGCTCTGGCTGCGGCTGAAGCTGATCGCCGATGCCGGTCTCGTCGGTCTGCCGAACGCCGGCAAGTCGACCTTCCTTGCCGCCTGCACGCGCGCTCGCCCGAAGATCGCCAACTATCCGTTCACGACGCTGCATCCCAATCTCGGCGTCGCCACCATCGACGGCAACGAGTTCATTATCGCCGACATTCCCGGCCTGATCGAAGGTGCGCATGAAGGTGTGGGCATCGGCGACCGCTTCCTCGGCCATGTCGAGCGCACGCGCGTGCTGCTGCACCTCGTCTCCGCCCAGGAGGAAGATGTCGCCAAGGCCTATAAGACGGTCAGGCACGAGCTCGAAGCCTATGGCGGCGGGCTGGAAGACAAGCCGCAGATCGTCGCACTGTCGCAGATCGACGTGCTCGACGAGGACGAGCTGAAGGTGAAAGCCAAGGCGCTGGCCAAGGCCTGCGGCGAGCAGCCCCTGCTGCTCTCTGCCGCCGTCGGCAAGGGCATGACCGAAGCGCTGCGAGCGTTGCGCAGCGTCATCGTCGCCGCCAAGGCCGGTGAAGGCTATGGCGAGGAGAACCTCTGAGATGACCAAGACCCGCAAGCCGCTTTTGAAGTATCGCCGGGTCGTCATCAAGATCGGGTCGGCATTGCTGGTCGACCGCGCCACCGGGCTGAAGAAGGCCTGGCTTGACGCCATGTGCGCCGACATCGCCGGCCTGAAGGCCAAGGGCGTCGAAGTGCTGGTCGTCTCCTCGGGCGCGATCGCGCTCGGCCGTACCGTGCTCAACCTGCCGGCAGGTGCCCTGAAGCTCGAAGAGAGCCAGGCGGCCGCCGCCGTCGGCCAGATTGCGCTCGCGCGCGCCTGGTCGGAGAGCCTTTCGACCGATGCCATCGTCGCCGGACAGGTGCTGCTGACACTCGGCGACACGGAAGAGCGCCGCCGCTACCTCAACGCCCGCGCCACCATCAACCAGCTGCTGAAGCTCGGCGCCGTGCCGATCATCAACGAGAACGATACGGTCGCGACCACAGAAATCCGCTATGGCGACAACGATCGCCTCGCCGCCCGCGTCGCCACCATGGTCGGCGCCGATTTGCTGGTGCTGCTCTCCGATATCGATGGGCTCTACACGGCCCCGCCGCATCTCGACCCGAACGCCCGCTTCCTCGAAACGATCGCCGAGATCACCCCTGAGATCGAGGCCATGGCCGGGGGTGCGGCATCCGAGCTTTCGCGCGGCGGCATGCGCACCAAGATCGATGCCGGCAAGATCGCCACGACCGCCGGCTGCGCCATGATCATCGCCTCAGGCAAGCCGAACCATCCGCTGGCAGCGATCGAGGACGGCGCCCGTTCGTCCTGGTTCGCACCATCAGGCTCGCCGGTGACCGCGCGCAAGACCTGGATTGCCGGTCAATTGCTACCAGCCGGAACGCTTGCCGTCGATGCCGGTGCCGAAGAGGCGCTGCGCTCGGGCAAGAGCCTGCTGCCGGCCGGCGTCCGTGACGTGACGGGCAGCTTCAGCCGCGGTGACACCATCGCCATTCTCGGCACCTCCGGCCGGGAGATCGCCCGTGGTCTTGCCGGCTACGATGCCGACGAAGCCCGCCAGATCGCCGGCAAGAAATCGGCCGAGATCGCCGCGATCCTCGGCTATGCCGGCCGCGCCGCCATGGTGCACCGCGACGATATGGTGATGACCGGAAAACGCGCTGAGGCCGAGGGCAGCCGGAAGGATGAAGTCCATGCTTGACGAGGTGAAAAACAAGGGCGACGTCGAGACCGTCATGCTGGAGATCGGCCGCAACGCCAAGGCCGCCAGCCGACCGCTTGCCATCGCCAGCGCCGAACGCAAGCACGCCGCCCTGATCGCCATGGCCGATGCGATCGTCGCCCGCACGGACGAGATCCTCTCGGCGAATGCGATCGACCTTGAAAACGCCCGCGAAGGCGGCGTCGCCGCCTCTTTCATCGACCGCCTGACGCTGAGCGAAGGCCGCATCCGCGACATGGCAAACGGCATTCGCGCGATTGCCGAGTTCAAGGATCCGGTCGGTGACATCATTGCCGAATGGGACCGGCCGAACGGCCTGCACATCGAGCGCGTGCGCACGCCGCTCGGCGTCATTGGCGTCATTTATGAAAGCCGGCCGAACGTGACGGCTGATGCCGGCGCGCTGTGCCTCAAGGCCGGCAACGCCGTGATCCTGCGCGGCGGCTCCGACAGCTTCCATTCCTCCGGCGCGATCCATGCCTGCCTCGTCGAAGGGCTGAAGGCCGCCGGCCTGCCGGAACATGCGATCCAGATGGTGCCGGTCTCTGACCGCGCGGCCGTCGGCGCCATGCTCTCGGGTCTTGGCGGCACGATTGATGTGATTGTACCGCGCGGGGGCAAGAGCCTCGTTGCCCGGGTGCAGAACGAAGCGCGCGTGCCGGTCTTTGCCCATCTCGAAGGCCTCTGCCACATCTATGTCGATGCCTCTGCCGATCTCGCCATGGCGGAAAAGATCGTCGTCAACGCCAAGATGCGCCGCACTGGTATCTGTGGTGCTGCCGAAACACTGCTGATCGACCGCAACGACGCCGACCGACTGGTCAAGCCGCTGCTGAACGCCCTGCTGTCAGCGGGCTGCGAAGTACGCGTCTCCGACGAGCTCTCAGGCGCGGTCGACGGCCTGAAGGAAGCGATCGACGAGGATTGGGCAACGGAATATCTCGACGCCATCATCTCGGTGAAGCTGGTCGACGGGATCGCCGGTGCGATCGAGCACATCGGGACCTGGTCGTCGGCCCACACGGAGGCCGTCATCGCCGAGGATCCCGGGGTCGTCGAGCGCTTCTTCTCGGAGATCGATTCCGCGATCTTGCTGCATAACGCCTCGACCCAGTTTGCCGATGGCGGCGAATTCGGCATGGGCGGTGAAATCGGCATCGCCACGGGCAAGATGCATGCGCGCGGACCGGTCGGCGTCGAACAGCTGACCTCTTTCAAGTATCGGGTGCGTGGTGCTGGACAGGTCAGGCCCTGAGGTGACGGCAGGCAGGGTGAACGCCCGCTACCTGCGCATGCCCCATGTCGAAGCCGGCATGGTGGTGGGCCTCTTCGGCGGGTCCTTCAACCCGCCGCATGAAGGCCATGTGCTCGTTGCCGACACGGCGATCCAACGGCTCGGGCTCGACCAGCTCTGGTGGATGGTGACCCCCGGAAATCCGCTGAAGGACCACAACAATCTGGCGCCGCTTGCCGACCGCATCGCCATGAGCGAAGCGATCGCGCACAACCCGCGCATCAAGGTGACGGCGTTCGAGAGGGCTCTGGGGCAGAGCTATACCGCCCGCACGCTCGAAATCGTGCAGGCGCGAAACCGCGACATTCGCTTCGTCTGGATCATGGGCGCCGACAACCTGAAGAGCTTCCATCGCTGGCAGAACTGGCAGAAGATCGCCCGCACTTTCCCGATCGCCGTCATCGATCGGCCGGGCTCGACGCTCGCCTATCTCTCCTCACGCATGGCGAAAACCTTCGACTATGCTCGCATCGACGAGGACGACGCGCGGCGCCTCCCCTTCCACCGCGCGCCAGCCTGGACCTTCATCCATGGACCTCGCTCATCGATGAGTTCGACGGCGCTTCGCGCCGCCGGTGGAGTATGATTTCCTGGGATTCAGTTCTGCTGTCTTGAAACAGCTACGGTTTGATGCCTACATTCATGGACGGTTCGATCTTTGTTCGAATCGGAAGTGCCTGTTCTGTTCATGTGGAAAGGAAAGACCCTGACAACAGCACACGCCAAGGGATATGCGGTTACCGCATTCCCGCGCAGCACGGGATCTAGCGACGAAGCCGCTGTCCGTGCGCTTCAACTGGTCCTCGAGAGCCTAGAGGACTCGAAGGCAGAAGACATCGTCAGCATCAACATTGCCGGAAAGTCGGCGCTGGGAGACTTCATGGTCGTTGTCTCCGGGCGATCGAACAGGCATGTGATGGCCATTGCAGATCACCTGACGACCGACCTGAAAGACGGGGGCTTTGGCAATGCCCGTGTCGAAGGTCTGGAAGGCGGTGACTGGGTGCTGATCGACACCGGTGATGTGATCGTTCACATCTTCCGACCGGAAATCCGGGAGTTCTACAACATCGAGAAGATGTGGGCGGCTCCCGAGATCGAGGACGGCACCTTGCATTGAGACCGACCGGGTCGCCGCGCAGCTGAATGCCGGACGAGCCGAGTTGCGGTCATGCATGAATGTGAAGGGCTGGCGCCGCCTTGTGCGGCGTTGTCAGCCGGATATTTGTTGCGACTGATCGTAACCTGCAGGCCCGTCAACCGGACAAGGCGCGCAACGACGCTGGAAGGCTCCAGGAACGCGGTATAAGATTCTCCTTGAATCGACCCGATTTCAGGAACTATGCAGTGCGCGTTGCAGCGCAAGCGAGGACGGACAAGGTCATGCGTATCGGACTTTTCGCAGTCGGCCGCCTCAAGGCGGGGCCGGAAAAGGATCTTGCGGCCCGTTATCTCGATCGCTTCTCCAAGGCCGGTCCGGCGATCGGGCTTGAGCTTTCCCGCGTCGTCGAAGTCAACGAAAGCCGTGCTTCGAACGCCGAGACGCGCAAGCGCGAGGAAGCCGCACAGCTCGAAAAGGCACTGGCCGAAGGCAGTCTGCTCGTGCTCTTGGACGAACGCGGCAAGGCGCTGGATTCGGAAGGCTTCTCATCGCTTCTCGGCACGTTCCGCGACAGCGGCAAGCGTGACCTGATGATCGCGATCGGTGGCGCCGATGGTCTCGATCCGAGCCTTCATGCCCGCGCCGATGCGGTGCTGAACCTTGGAAAGATGACCTGGCCGCACCAGCTCGTGCGCATCCTGATCGCCGAACAGCTCTATCGGGCCGTCACCATTCTCTCCGGCCACCCCTATCATCGGGTCTGAAGCGGCGGGGCTGCTTTTCGGGCAACCTCTCCCGGTACACGCGGCGATAACGAGAATATGCTTGGTCGTGCGCGCCAAATCAGATTAGGTTTTTTCCTCATATTTTCGGATGGACGCACGCAACGGATGACGCCCCGAGGCAGGACCAGCGTTTTCGGCATGGGAAGAGACGACGCAGGACGGCTTGCCCGTACTGCGGCGGCCTTTGCGCTTGCGCTTGCGATCGGCCTGCCGGCGAGCGCCCAGGAGGCCACGCCGCCCGCCGCCGCGACCGGTCAGGAGCAGGGCCCGCCCGACCCCGCCGCCGACCTCACGCTTCGCCGCAACAGTACGCGCAGCGAACTGGATGCGCTCTCCAAGACGATCACGCTTTCCCAGGAGCGCGCCAATGCGCTGACGGAAACCATTGCCGAAATCGACAAGACCAACGAGACGCTGCGCGCCGCAATCGTCGAGTCCGCAAAGAAACGCCAGGATCTCGAACAGCAGATCGTCGATGGCGAGAAGAAGCTGAGCGACCTTAGAACCAAGGAAGACACGGTCCGTCGCTCGCTGCGCTCACGCCGGGGCGTGCTTGCCGAGGTGCTCGCCGCCCTGCAGCGGATGGGACGCAACCCGCCGCCGGCGATCCTGGTGACCCCTGAGGATGCGCTCGGCTCCGTGCGCAGCGCCATTCTGCTTGGCGCCGTCGTGCCCGGCCTGCGCAAGGAAACCGAAAACCTGGTGGCCGACCTCAAGGCGCTCGCCGACATCCGCACCGGCATCGACCGGCAGCGCGAGGACCTGACTGCGGCAATGACCGCCAATGTCGAGGAAGAGCGCCGCATGTCGATGCTGGTTGCCGAAAAGGAAAAGCTGCGCCAGACGAGCGCCAGCGAACTTGCGGCCGAGCAGCGCAAGGCGCAGGAACTGGCCTCGCAGGCGACCAATCTCCAGGGCCTGATCGGCTCGCTCGAGGACCAGATCTCCTCCGTTCGCGAGGCTGCCGAAGCGGCGCGCGCGCAGGAGGAAGAACGCCGTCGTATGAGCGAGGCAGAGCGCGAGGCGGCGCGGGAACTCGCCCGCAATGCGGTGCCTGACAAAAACCGCATTGCGCCCGCATATGTGTTTTCGGAGCTGAGGAACAAGCTTGCCTATCCGGCCGCGGGATCGCTGTTGCGCAAATTCGGCGATGCAGACGGCACGGGGCATTCCCTGCAAGGGATCATGTTGGAAACCAATCCCGGCGCGCTGGTGACTGCGCCGTCAGATGGCTGGATCGTCTATGCAGGCAATTTCCGCAGTTATGGGCAGATGATCATTCTCAACCCGGGCGACGGCTACCACGTCGTGCTTTCGGGGATGGAGAAGGTGAGCGTTCAGACTGGGCAGTTCGTCGTCGCCGGAGAACCGCTGGCGACGATGGGCGCAAAAAGAGTGGCGAGCGCTGCGGCCTTGGCGCTGGAAACGGACCGGCCGACGCTTTACATTGAATTCCGAAAAGACGGAAAACCGGTTGATTCCCGACCATGGTGGACCGCAGCAGAGGTTGGAAAGGCGCGAAATGATACGTAGGGCTTCACTTGTTCTGGTCGGGGCGCTGATGGGCGCGACCGCGATGGGCGTGGTTTATTCGGCTGTCGTTCCGGCCGTCGCTGCCAACACCTCGACCTATCGCGAACTGGCAATCTTCGGCGACGTGTTCGAACGCGTGCGGGCGCAATACGTGACGCCGCCGCAGGACGACAAGCTGATCGAGAACGCGATCAACGGCATGCTTTCCTCGCTCGACCCGCATTCGAGCTACATGAACTCGACCGATGCCGAGGACATGCGCACCCAGACGCGCGGTGAATTCGGCGGCCTCGGCATCGAAGTGACGATGGAAGACGACCTCGTCAAGGTCACGAGCCCGATCGACGACACACCTGCGGCCCGCGCCGGCGTGCTTGCCGGCGACTTCATTTCCAAGATCGACGGTGCGGATGTTCGCGGACTGAAGCTCGAAGACGCCGTCGAAAAGATGCGCGGCGCCATCGGCACCCCGATCAAGCTGACGATCCTGCGCAAGGGCGCGGACAAGCCGATCGAACTGACGATCGTCCGCGACGTCATCGCCGTTCGTGCGGTCAAGTTCCGCACCGAAGGCGACGTCGGCTACCTGCGCGTCATATCCTTCACTGAAAAGACCTATGACGACCTGAAGAAGGGCATCGAGAAGATCAAGGCGGAAGTGCCGGCCGACAAGCTGAAGGGCTACGTGCTCGACCTGCGCCTCAACCCGGGCGGTCTGCTCGACCAGGCGATCAACGTCTCCGACGCCTTCCTGGAACGTGGCGAAGTCGTTTCGACCCGCGGCCGCAACCCGGACGAGACCCGTCGCTTCAACGCCACGCCGGGCGATCTGACCGATGGCAAGCCGGTAGTCGTGCTGGTCAACGGCGGCTCGGCCTCCGCTTCGGAAATCGTCGCCGGTGCCCTGCAGGACCTGAAGCGCGCGACCGTGCTCGGCACGCGCTCCTTCGGCAAGGGTTCGGTCCAGACGATCATCCCGCTCGGCGAAGCCGGTGCGCTGCGTCTGACGACCGCGCTCTACTACACGCCGTCGGGCAAATCGATCCAGGGCACGGGCATCACGCCTGACATCAAGGTCGAACAGCCTCTGCCGCCGGAACTGCTCGGCAAGGTCGAGGCTCAGGGCGAGTCCGATCTGCGCGGCCACATCCAGGGCCAGAGCGAGACCGACGAAGGCTCCGGCTCGGTCGCCTATGTGCCGCCGGAAGCCAAGGACGACCTGCAGCTGAACTACGCGCTCGACCTTCTGCGCGGCAAGAAGACGGACCCGTCTTTCCCGGCGAGCCCCGAGCAGGCTCAGCTGAAGAAGTAAGCCTCACAGACACGAAACGAAGCGCCGCATGTTCACCCGAACATGCGGCGCTTCGCATTTGGCCCCATGACTGGGCCGGCCGATGCACTGGTCAAGCCTTCGCCACTAAATTATAGGGTTAGCAAGCGCTGCCGCGGCCACTGATTCTTCGAAGGCATACGGCGTGCGACGGGAGAGGATCGGCACGCGTCCTGGCGCCGGCCTCGCTCTAGCGGCAACATCCCACAGCTCGACCGAGGCTTCGTTTGGGAACTGATCTCAATGCTCCGCTCGGCCAGAATCGGCGGGCCAAGCCAGTGTCGAAGCGCAATCCCCAGCGAACGCTCGGGTTTTCTCTTGCCGGCCTTTGCATCGCCGCGGTGATTGGCCTTTCCGCCTGGAACACGCTTTCGCCGGACGGTTTGCGGCGTGATTCCGCATCGCCGGTCGTAACGGCCGAGAAAGCGAAGAGCCCAGGCGACAAGGCATCCAACCCGGCCAGCGGCCAGACGGGCGTCGGCTCCGGAACGATGGCACCGGGAACAGCCTATTCCGGCGCCGATGTCGAGCGCACGCTTACCGACGACGGCTCCACCGTCACGACGTTCTCGCCGCGCAGCCGCGACGGCAAGGGACCGGCGCTCATCAATGTCGGTCCGATCCGCGGCCAGGATCCGCGCATGGCGGCGATGCCCAATGACGACCTGCTGGAAGAAAGCCCCGCCGGACGCCTGCCGATCATCGGCCCCGACGGGCTGCGGCCGCTCGATCAATATGCGCGCCCCTGGTCGGGCGCGCGCGGCACACGCATCGCACTTGTCGTCGGCGGGCTCGGCCTCAGTCAGACGGGAACCCAGAAGGCGATCCGCGACCTGCCGGGCGAGGTGACGCTCGGCTTTGCCACGGCTGGAAACAGCCTGCAGCGCTGGATGCAGGAAGCGCGCCGCAGCGGCCACGAGATCCTGTTGCAGCTTCCGATGGAGCCGTTCGACTATCCGGCCAACGATCCAGGCCCCAATGCGCTGCGCGTCGGCCTCAGCGAAAAGAAGAACCTCGCGGAACTGCACCGCAACCTCGCCGAGATCACCAATTATACCGGCGTCATGAATTATCTTGGCGGCCGCTTCCTGTCCGATGCCGATGCGCTGGAGCCGGTCATGCGCGATCTCGGCAAGCGCGGCCTGCTGTTCCTCGACGATGGCACCTCGGCGCAGTCGCTGTCCGGCAAGCTTGCCGGCGCCTTCGACGTGCCGCACGGCTTTGCCGACTTGACGCTCGACAGCGAACTCAGCCGCAACGCGATCCTGAAGAAGCTTGATGAACTCGAACGCATCGCGCGCCGCAACGGTACCGCCATTGGCGTCGCTTCTGCCTTCGACGAGAGCGTCGGCGCGATTGCCTCCTGGATCGGTGAAGCGCAGGGGCGCGGCATCGAGATCGTCGGCGTTTCCGCGCTCGTCAAGGATCCGCAACAGAACTAGCTTAAAGCCGTCCCCACGGGGCCAATGAACGTTTGCACAGAAGAGGCAGCCGATGAGCAAGGACAAGAAACTGAAGGCGGATGACCTTCCCTATCGCCCCTGTGTCGGGGTTATGGTGCTGAACCGGGCGGGCCTCGTCTGGGCCGGTCATCGTATCGCCGTCGGCAATTCCGAATATGACGGCTCGCCGCAGCAATGGCAGATGCCGCAGGGCGGCATTGACAAAGGAGAGGATCCGCTGAAGGCCGCCTATCGCGAGCTTTACGAAGAGACCGGCATGAGCACCGTCTCGCTGCTGGCCGAAGCGCCCGGCTGGATCAACTACGACCTGCCTGAACATCTGATCGGTATCGGCCTCAAGGGCAAGTATCGCGGCCAGACGCAGCGCTGGTATGCCTTCCGCTTTGAAGGCGAGGAAAACGAGATCGCCATCAACCCGCCGCCGGGCGGACACGAGCCGGAGTTCGACGCCTGGGAATGGAAGCCGATGCGCGACCTGCCGGAGCTGATCGTGCCGTTCAAGCGCAAGGTCTACGAGGAAGTGGTTGCGGCTTTCGCGCATCTGGCGCCGTGAACCGGACCTGCCCGTTCCTGAAACGACAAAGGCCGGCGATATCGCCGGCCTTTATGTTTGCAAGCTTTTACCAGGCTCAGTCGGCTTCGGCCTCGTTGGCCGGAGCGGCATTGAGCTGGCCGTATTTCTCTTCGCCGATCTTGTCGAGCAGCTCGAGCTGGGTTTCGAGGAAGTCGATATGGCCTTCCTCGTCGGCGAGCAGCTCTTCGAAGAGCTTCATGGAGACGTAGTCTCCGGCGGCATGACAGATGTCGCGGGATTTCTTGTAGGCGGTGCGGGCGTCGTATTCGCCGGCGAGATCTGCCTTCAGCACTTCCTTGACGTTCTGGCCGATGCGCAGCGGCGCGACCGTCTGCAGGTTGGGATGGCCTTCAAGGAAGATGATGCGCGCGACGAGCTTGTCGGCATGTTGCATCTCCTCGATGGATTCGGCCCGCTCCTTCTTGGCGAGAAGCGTATAGCCCCAGTCTTCGAGGAGGCGGTAGTGCAGCCAATACTGGTTGACGGCACCTAGTTCGAGATAGAGCGCTTCGTTAAGCTGCTCGATGACTTTTTTGTCGCCTTTCAAGATCCGCCCTCCGGTTGTCGTCGTGGAATTGTCTGAGGCGGGTCATGAAATCAAATATCTCTGCGTCCGTCGAGTCGCGGTGCGCGTGATATTGCTCGGTGGTGCGGATGATGATGTCGACGACATTGGGGAAACAGCCGCAGCAACGGCCGCGTTTTTCCATCGCGTGGTAGACTTTCGCCGGCACGATCAGCTGCCAACAGTCCTCGTCGAGGAGACCAATGATCGTGTCCTCGATCTCTTTTTCCGTGATGAAATTGCAGCTGCAAACCAGCATGTCGTCTCGCCTGTCGTACGCAACGCCCTGTATCAGCGCATAAAGCAAAACAGGACATTTAGTGTCAACTAAAAACTCCGCGAGCGGAAGTTGCGGGTGGATTAGAACGACTCTAAACTTGACAGAAAACTTCGCCTTTTCAGAATTTTAGAGATCCCTGAGCGACGGGCCTTGCAAACCCTGAATGGGTCATGAGGCGCACAGCCTGCGACATTTTTACACACCGCCGGTCGCGACGGCGGGAAACCCTGCCCATAACCTGCGCCGGAAGCATTCTATGGAATCCCTCCGACGTATCTGGCAGTCCCTTCCCCAAAACCGCCCCACACAATCGGGAGACAGCAAAGCCGGGTCGGGCTTTCAATGGAAATTGCGCCCCTTCGGCATCACGTCGGCCACCTCGGCTGTCGCTCGATCCGGGTTGCTGGAACTGCTGCAGGAATGGCGGGGGATCGGTAGGCGCTGGTCGCCTTGCGCCCGCTTCATGCGCGCGTCGCCGGTCGGTCTCAGTGCCTCATCGGCACGCTCGCTTGCGCCGAACCGCCGCGCTTCCTTGCGCAACAACCCGAGCATCGGCGTGATATCCTCGATGTGCTCGGCGACCACATGGATGACGCTGCTTTCGCGCTGCAGCCGGCCGCGGATCTTCACGAGACGCGCACCCATGACCACCGGCCGATAGGTCGCAAACACCTTCGGCCAGACGATCGCATTGGCAACACCGGTCTCGTCCTCGATCGTCATGAAGATGACGCCCTTGGCCGAACCCGGACGCTGGCGGACGAGCACCAGCCCGGCAACGGTCACCCGCCGCCCGACCGGAGCGGTCGCAAGCATGCGGCTCTGGACGATCCCTTGCGCGGCAAGCGTGTCTCGGAGGAAGGAGACCGGATGCGCCTTCAGCGAGAAGGAGAGATAACGATAGTCGTTGATCACCTGCTCGCCTGCCAGCATCTCCGGCAGGATCATCGCGGGCTCCGGCCGCAACTCCTCTCTCGCAGCCCCCTCGAAAAGCGGCAGCCGCTCGGCCGCACTTTTTTCGTCGAGCGCCTTCACCGCCCAGAGCGCCTTGCGCCGATCGAACCCGATCGAGCGGAAGGCATCCGCATCCGCAAGCCTTTCGAGCGCGGAACGGGAGAGGCCGGAGCGCAGCCAGAGATCACGAACCGACCCGTAACCTGCGCCCCGGTTGGCGACGAGCTTATCTTCGAGTTCCCTTTGGTTCAGCCCCTTGATCGAATTGAAGCCGAGGCGCATCGCCTTCGTCGTCCTGATGACGTCCTCCATCTCGCGGTGGCGCGGCTCGATGGCGTTGCGATCCAGACCCCCGTCTTCGAGATCGGCATCCCAGACCGAGTGGTTGATATCGACAGGCAGCACCCGGACCCCATGCTCGCGCGCATCGCGCACCAATTGCCCGGGCGCATAAAAGCCCATCGGCTGCGAATTCAGGAGCGCCGCGCAGAAGACATCCGGATAATAGGTCTTGAGCCAGGAGGAGACATAGACGAGCAGCGCGAAGGACGCGGCATGGCTCTCGGGAAAGCCATACTCGCCGAAACCTTCGATCTGCTTGAAGCAACGCTCGGCAAAATCGCGCGGATAGTCGTTCCTGACCATGCCTTCGATCATCTTTTCGTGGAAGGTATGGATGGTGCCGGTGCGCTTGAAGGTCGCCATGGCCCGGCGCAACTGGTCAGCCTCGCCGGGCGAGAAGCCTGCGGCAGTAATCGCGATCTGCATCGCCTGCTCCTGGAACAACGGCACGCCCAGCGTTCGCTTCAGCACGGCCTCCAGTTCAGGACTTGGATATTCGATGGGAATTTTTTTATCCCGCTGCTCCCGCCGCTTCAGA
This sequence comes from Ensifer sp. Root954, assembly GCF_001429005.1. NCBI lineage: Bacteria > Pseudomonadati > Pseudomonadota > Alphaproteobacteria > Hyphomicrobiales > Rhizobiaceae > Ensifer > Ensifer sp. Root954. Next base: position 275,970 of record NZ_LMJM01000022.1, on the reverse strand, counting down.
TAGGGATGCACCATGTTGCCCTGGATCGGCCCGGGCCGGACGATCGCCACCTCGATGACGAGATCGTAGAAGATGCGCGGCTTCAGCCTTGGCAGCATGCTCATCTGCGCCCGGCTCTCGATCTGGAAGACGCCGATCGTATCGGCGCGACAGATCATGTCGTAGACGTCTTTCTGGTCATCCTTGAAGAGCTGATGCAGCGTTTTCTGCTCGTTGTAATGCCGGTCGAGAAGCTTGAAGGCACGGGCGATGCAGGTCAGCATGCCGAGCGCCAGTACATCGATCTTCAGGATCTTCAGCGTGTCGAGGTCGTCCTTGTCCCACTCGATCATGTAGCGGTCGGGCATTGCCGTATTCATGATCGGCACCACCTCGTCGAGCCGGTCGCGGGTCATCACGAAGCCGCCGACATGCTGGGAAAGATGGCGCGGGAAACTCATCAGCTCGGTGGCGTAATCGAGCACCTTCACCGTCGTCGGATCCTTCGTATCGAGCCCGGCCGCCTGCGCCTCGCGCTCCGAGAGATCGGCGACCGACCAGCCCCAGACGGAACCGGCAAGCGCCGATTGCACGTCTTCTGAGAACCCGAAGGCCTTGGCGGTCTCTCGGCCGGCCGAGCGCGCCCGGTAGCTGATGACGGCGGCCGTCAGTCCCGCATGCTCCTTGCCGTAGGTGCGGTAGATATGCTGGATCACCTCTTCCCGCTTCTCATGCTCGAAATCGACGTCGATATCCGGCGGCTCGTCCCGTTCGGTCGAAAGGAAGCGATCGAAGAGCAGGGTGGTCTTAAGTGGATTTACCTCGGTGATGCCAAGGCAATAGCAGACGGTGGAATTCGCCGCCGACCCGCGGCCCTGGCACAGGATGTCGGCGCCGCGCGCGAACTGCATGATGTTGCGCACTGTCAGGAAGTAGGGCTCGTAGCGTTTCTCTGCGATCAGGCCGAGTTCGTATTCGATCTGCCTGGAAACCTGTTCGGAAATTCCTTCGGGATAACGCTCGCGCGCGCCCTCCATCGTCAGCCGCCGCAGCGTCTGCGTCGGTGTTTCGCCCGGAATGCTCTCATCCGGATATTGATATTCGAGATCCGACAGCGAGAACTTCAGACGCCCAAAGAAATGCCCGGTATTGGCGATCGCTTCCGGATAGTCGCGGAAGATGCGGACCATTTCGGCGGGCGTCTTCAGATGCCGCTCGGCATTGGCATGGAGCCGATAGCCTGCGGTCGCGATCGTCACATGCTCGCGGATGGCGGTGACGACATCGGCAAGCGGCCGGCGGCCGGCGGCATGAAACAGCGGACTGTTGGTGGCGACGAGCCTGACCGACGCATGGCGGGCAATGGTTGCAAGCCCGGCAAAGGCGAACTGATCGAAGCCATCGTAACGCGGCACCAGCGCCAGGTAGAGCCGATCGGCGAAATGCGGTTTCAGTCGCTTGAGAAAATCGGCAAGCAGGGTTGCCTCCGGCGCGCCGATGACAGGACCCGGCAGCACCGCGAGAAGCAAATCCTCGCCCCATTCCATGAGATCGGTCTCGTAGAGCGTGCAGGTGCCCTTCTTGGCGCGCAGGTTTCCGGCGCTCAGCATTCGACAGAGATTGCCCCAGCCGCGGCGGTTTAAGGGATAGGCGAGCACGTCGGGCAGGTCTTCGGCAAAGGTGAGCCGCGCACCGGGCTGGAAGGCCGACTTCTCCACCTTGGCCTGCGCATGGGCGCGCACCACGCCGGCGACCGTGTTGCGATCGGCAATGCCGAGGCCGCCAATACCGAGGCGGCTCGCCGCAACGACCATCTCACCCGGATGGGAAGCGCCTTCTAGGAAGGAGAAATTCGACCAGGCACCGATCTCGAAATAGGGGGTAGCGTCGCTCATGCGAAGACTCCATGCATGAACCAGCGCGGCGGGGCGCTCGCGCCATAATGACCCTCGCGAAACAGCCAGAACCGCCGGCCGCTATCGTCCTCCACCCGGAAATAATCACGCTCCAGCGCCGGCTCGCCATCAAGCCACCATTCGCCGGCGATCCGCTCCGGCCCCTCAGCGCGCGCGATACGGTGCAATGTGCGCCGCCAGCGAAAGCTTCTCGGCGGCCCCTCCGGCACTTCGGCCACCGCCTCCACCGGCTCGGGACTTGGAAAGAGCCGCTGCGGCCGGGCGGCGGCAGCAAGCAGGGGCGCCGGGATGTTGTTACCCGGTTCCTCAGCCTTGCCGATCAGCGCCAGGTCCGTGAGCGGCCGGAAGCTTGCCGCCCGCTCCGGCACATGGCTTTCCGAGAGCGCCGGCACCATGAGGCTTTCTGCGCCGAAGCGCGCCATGACCCGGTCGGCAAAGGCGGCAAGCGGACGCTCGCGATCCGGCGTGCCGGAGAAATCCTCCTGCATCACCTCGTATTTTTCGCTCTTCGGCACCGAAAGCCTGAGAATTTCGAAGCCGAAGCCGGCATCGAGATCTTCGTGCACCGCCTGCAGGCGTTCGCGGAAGAGACCGGCGACGCGACGCGGCTCGTTGAGCGGCGAGGACGTGCCGGCGGCGATGCGAAAGACCGCACCGTCGACGCGGAAAAGCAGCAGTTCGAACAGGCGCCCGCCCTCGCCGCGCTTCTCCAGTTCCGGTTTCAGCCGCAACGCCAGTTCTTCCGTCAGGCCCAAAATATCGTCTTCACCCTGGACCGGCTCGCCGAGACGGCGTTCGACCGAAAGGGCAGCGACGGGCAACCGTGGCGACAGCGGCTCGTCCTCGCGCCCGAGCGCCTGGTCGAGACGCAGAAGCAGGGTTGCGCCGAACCGGCGGGCGAGCGGTGCGCGCGGCGCCTCGATCAGGTCGCCGATCTGCTTGAGCCCGACCCGGCCGAGTGTTTCGATCGTTTCCTGCGGCAGCCGCAGCGCCGCCATCGGCAAGGGTGCCAGCGCCCGCGCCGCCTCGTCCTCGGCAAGGATAGCGTCGGAGCCGAAACGCGCCACCGCCCAGGAGAGCCCGGCGGACGAAGAGATCGCCGCCCGGGCCTCGACCCCCAGATGGAAAAGGCGAGCGAGCAGATCGTCGAGCAGCGCTTTTTCCCCGCCGAGAAGATGGGCGCAGCCGGTAATGTCGAGAAAGAGGCCGCTGTCGCCATCGAGCGCGACGAGCGGCGTGTAGCGGCAACACCAGTCCGCCAGCCCTGCAAGCAGCGCCCGGTCGGCGGCGGGATCGGCCGGCAGCACGTCGATCTCGGGACACATGGCCCGCGCCTCGGCGACACCCTGGCCGATATGAAACCCACGCCTTTCAGCGAAACCATCGAGCGCAACGAGACGCATTGCGCTCTTCACCTTGTCGGCGAAGACGACGGGCGGATGCTCAGGACGCCCGCGGGAAAGCCACGAGTTCCCCCAGCGCTTGCGCGCGACCCGATCGGCCGGAAGATGCGGAAAGGCGAGCGACAGAATGCGCTGGTTCTGGATCTGCCGCAGCAGCGGCTGGTAGGGGCTCGACGGGGTAAAGGCGGCGGTCATGGGGGTTCCACTCCAGGAAGAAGCCGAGCGGCGCAGGAGCCCTGCTCTTCTCGGCAATGACGTGAAAGACGGGATGGCCGATGCTGCCGCGAAGCATCGATCCATCCGGTAGCGGTCGCTCGCGCGCCGGCGCTGGCTCGACGAGGAAGCGGAAGAAGGCGCTGCTCGCCTCCTCGTGTCCGGATTGGCGCAGAAGCAGAAGGGGGACATGGCCAGCGCGCGAGCGCACATGCAGGCGTCGGCTCTCGCTGAGTGCCAGGGCAGCCGGGTTGCCGCGAATTTCAAGGATGACGGCACAGAAGCTCGGCACGGAAAGCGCGGCCTCGGCGATCCAGAGCGCATCCTTTATCGTGCGTGGCAGGCTGAAGACGAGGCCGCGGACATCGAGACCAAAGGCCTTCAGGCCCAGCCCATAGGGCATGCCCGCCTCGGTGGAAGCCATCGACTGGCTGATCCAGAGAACGGGGGCGGCCGGCTCGCCCTTTTCAAGCCGCGCCCGTTGACAGAGCACGCTGAGTGCTGCGGCAAAACCGGCGGCTGCACCGGCATCGCGCGTCTCGGCATTGCGGATTTCCGTCATGCCTTCGAGCGGCAGGCCGCCTTCGAGAAGGTCGTCCAGATCGGGAACGCCGAGCGCCAGCGCCTTGCGGCCAGGCTCGTCTTCTTCCCGTTGACGGAAGCCGCCGGGATCGGCCGCCTTGGCGGCGCGCACGACGCCCGGAAGCCGACGGTTTTCGATCCTGGCTATGGTTTCTCGGAGCGAAAGTACCGTCTCCCGCTGCACGGCTGTGTCGGCCATGACGGTCAACTCCCATCAGAATGTTCATGTTATGTTCTATTAGATTCCAGAGCTTCCTAAATGAGTCAACAGCCAATTCTAAGAATTTATTCCTGTCCCTGTGGTCAAGGAATTCAACACTCGAAAAACAAAGGCAAAATCGCTATATGGAGGGCAACAAGGAGTGCCTATGGCCCGCATTGACCAGACCGATGATTGGCGGGAACGCCACGCACCGACGCTTACCACTTTCGAGCAGCTTGCGCTGGAGGCCTATGGCCACCTGCCGCAGGAATTCCGCCAGCTGACGACCGACCTTATCATCGAAGTTGCCGACTTCCCGAGCGACGACGTTTTCGAGGACATGGCGCTGGAAACGCCTTTCGACCTGCTCGGCCTCTTCGAAGGCCGCGGCATCAGCGAACGCTTCACCATGGAAACCGGCCAGTTTCCGAACCGCATCACCCTCTACCGCCGCCCGATCATCGACTATTGGGCCGAGAACGAGGAGACGCTGGGCGACATCATCACCCACGTGCTGATCCACGAGATCGGCCACCATTTCGGCCTCTCCGACGACGACATGGAACGGATCGAGGCCAGCGTCGAGCACGTCGGCGGCTGACACTTCATTTGCCTATCATCGCGCGGTGAGGACCGCCCCTCATCCGCGCGGTGAGGAAGCCCCTCATCCGCCTGCCAGCACCTTCTCCCCGCAGGCGGGGCGAAGGAAACTCGCGATACCGTTTGCATCCCAATCGGAGCACGACCGATTCCAGAAAGCAGGCCTCACACGCCGATTGTGAGCATCAACCGCGTCCCCTCGCCCCGCCTGCAGGGAGAGGGTTAGTCCTCGGGCTAAACCCGAGGAGAGGGGCAAACCTGCGCGACGGCAAACAGCCTCGACTACTGCTCCGACAGCTTGATATCCGGGGTGTATTCCTTGCCTTCGACCTCCTTCACCACCGCCTGGCCGCACTGCATGTGCTGCGTGTCGGCATTGAAAGCATAGGTGGGCGAGCCATGCAGGCTCCAGCCCTGGTTTAGCGCCGCCGTCACCTTGTGGCAGAAGGAAGCGTCGTCAGGGCCGGTCAGGAAGCGGAAGAGTTTCAAGATCTTGTCTTTCGTTTTTCGATGAGGTCCGCCTTGGCGGCAAGCGTGACGGCCTGGTCGAGGTGCAGCCGCTCGACCATCCGCCCGCTGAGGTTGATGACGCCCTTGCCGACGTTTTCGGGCAGCGCGAAGGCGGCGATGATCGCGCGCGCCTCGTCGACGGCGATCTGATCGACGCCGAAGCGCTCGTTCGCCGGGCCGATCTGCGCTGGATGGATCAGCATTTTGCCGTCATAACCCATGTCGCGGCCCTGCCGGCATTCCTCGTCGAAACCGGCACCATCGCGGAAATCGTTGAACACGGCGTCGATGACATCGAGCCCGCCGCCGCGCGCGGCAAGCAGGATCTGCATCAGCCAGGGGATGAGATAGGGCCGGCCCGGACGATCCGGAACGCCGGTCTCCTTGCGCAGGTCGTTGAGGCCGACGACGAAACAATCGAGCCTGCCACTGAAGGTACGGCCGGCCTCGGCGATTGCCGGCGCGTTGATCACCCCGCGTGGCGTCTCGATCATTGCCCATAGGCGCAGCGTCTCCGGCGCATCGTTCTCGTCGAGCCAGTCGGCCGCCGCCTGGATATCCGCCGGGCTTTCGACCTTCGGCAACAGGATGGCGTCGGGATTGGCCGCAAGCGCTGCAGCAAGATCGCCCTGACCATAGTCGGAGCCGATCGCATTGATGCGAATGACAATCTCGCAATCCGGCCGGCTTTCCGTCAGATACTGCACCAGCGCCGCACGCGCTTCCACCTTGAGCTCGGGCGCTACCGCATCCTCGAGATCGAAGATCGCGGCATCCGTCGCGAGTTCCGCGACCTTGGCAAGCGCGCGGGCATTGTCGGCCGGCACGCAAAGCACCGAGCGGCGCAGGCGTACGGGGTGATGTTCGCTCGATTTGTTCATGCTTCAGTTGTGCCCGCCTTTGCCGCGTTCCGCAAGACGAGGCGAACCGCCGCACCCCTTTCGAAAGCCCACCTCTTGCAAGTCCGAAGGCGCGCCCCCACATCGCCATCAGAAAGGTGACGATTATGCAAAGCATTCGCTCTGTTCTCTTTACGGCCGCAGCCCTGACCATCACGTTCGCGGCCTTTGTGCTTACCGCCTCGCTGGCGCTGGCACTGGCCGGCATCGCCGCCGTCGTCGTGGTCGGCAGCGCCATTGCCACCCGGCTGAATTTCAGGCCTGCCCGCGCCACCGCGCGCCCGGCTGCCGCAGGTGCGGCCCAGGGCCAGCGCGAGATGCGCATCTGGAACGACGGCCGCGGCACGATCATCGACCTCTGATCCCCCTGAGTGTCGAAATCGATCCCTGGGCGTCGGAATCGATCCCCGGCGATCATTGCAATCGGGCCGATCCGTGATCGGCTCGAACCCTGTTGGTGGCCTTCAAAAACCGTCATGCAGCCGGCCGCGATTTTTTTTCGACTCCATGTCGGATCAGAGATTCCATGTCCGTCCTTGAGGCAGGCCAGCACGGTACTGGCTCTTCGAACAGGATGGAGAACGATATGGATACCCAGACGCAGCAGCCGGCACCGGTCCTCAACGGCCTTCTGCCCTATCTTCAGGTCGATGGCGCCGCCAAGGCGTCCGAATTCTACCAGCGCGCCTTCGGGGCCAAGGAAGTGGGCCGGCACCCGCTCGACGAGCAGGGCCGCACGATGCACATCCACCTCTATGTCAACGGCAGCTCGCTGATGCTCGCCGATGCCTATCCGGAATACGGCCATCCGCTGGAAAAGCCGCAGGCCTTCACCCTGACGCTCACCGTCGACGACATCGATGCCTGGTGGGACCGTGCGGTTGCCGCCGGCGCCGAGGTCGTGATGCCGATCGAGGTGATGTTCTGGGGCGACCGCTACGGCCAGCTCCGCGATCCCTTCGGCGTTCTCTGGGCCATGAACAGCCCGGTGAAGGCAAGCTAAGTCCCTGCAGACAATCGAGATCCGGACGAAGCTCTCGCCGGGCGGGCATTTTCACCCGCCCGGCGAAGCGTATTTGAACAGATTTTCCTTCATTTCGGCGCAAAACTCATCTAAACGCTAGCGCAACATTCTTCTGAAATCGAAGGCCTGAAGTTATGGAAAAATTCGTCAAGCTCACCGGTGTCGCCGCCCCCCTCCCCGTCGTCAACATCGACACGGACATGATCATTCCGAAGGACTACCTGAAGACGATCAAGCGCACCGGCCTTGGCAAGGGCCTCTTCGCCGAAGCCCGCTACAATGAAGACGGCTCGGTCAACCCGGACTTCGTGCTCAACAAGCCGGCCTACCAGAACGCCAGCATTCTCGTTGCCGGCGATAACTTCGGCTGCGGCTCCTCGCGCGAGCATGCTCCGTGGGCGCTGCTCGACTTCGGCATCCGCTGCGTGATCTCCACGTCCTTTGCCGACATCTTCTACAACAACTGTTTCAAGAACGGCATCCTGCCGATCGTCGTCAGCCAGGCTGACCTCGACAAGCTGATGGACGACGCCTCGCGCGGCTCCAACGCCATCCTCTCGGTCGACCTGGAATCCCAGGAAATCACCGGTCCGGACGGCGGTTCGGTCAAGTTCGAGGTCGACGCCTTCAAGCGTCACTGCCTCTTGAACGGCCTCGACGACATCGGCCTGACGCTGGAAAAGGCAACCGCCATCGACAGCTTCGAAAAGACGGTCGGCGCCGCGCGCCCCTGGGCTTAAAACGAAGATATGGCGCGCAAGCTCATCTCCTCGGGCTCGCCCTTCGAAAAGACGGCAGGCTATTCGCGTGCCGTCGCGATGGGTGACTGGTGCTTCGTCTCCGGCACGACCGGCTATGACTACGCCACCATGACCATGCCCGAGACGGTGGAAGAGCAGGCGCGCAATTGCCTGAAGACGATCGAGGGCGCGCTGAAGGAAGCGGGCTTCTCGATGAAGGACGTGGTGCGCAACCACTATTACGTCACCGATGCCAGCTTCGCCGACCGGGTGTTCCCGATTTTCGGCGAAGTCTTCGGCGAGATCCGCCCGGCCGCAACCATGATCGTCTGCGACCTGATCCGCCCGGAAATGCTGATCGAGATCGAGGTCACCGCGCTTCGCGGCTGACCCCCTGATTGCGCCCACCCTCAAAACGATTCCGATTTAAGCCATTATGCGATAGTCCATAGGGCATGACTTCGCCTGACTTACGCTGAACCGGAAGACGCCCATGCAATTTCAAGGCACCGCCGACTATATCGCCGACAAGGACCTGATGATCGCCGTCAACGCCGCGATCCGGCTGGAGCGCCCACTGCTGGTCAAGGGCGAGCCCGGCACCGGCAAGACCGAGCTTGCCCGCCAGATCGCTGCCGCACTTGGCCTCGAACTCATCGAATGGAGCGTCAAGTCGACGACCAAGGCACAGCAAGGCCTCTATGAATATGACGCCGTGTCGCGGCTGCGCGACAGCCAGCTCGGCGACGAGCGTGTCAACGAGGTCCGGAACTATATCCGCAAGGGCAAGCTCTGGCAGGCCTTCGAGGCCGATCGCCGCGTGGTGCTTCTGATCGACGAGATAGACAAGGCCGACATCGAGTTTCCGAACGACCTGTTGCAGGAGCTCGACCGCATGGAATTCCATGTCTACGAGACCGGCGAGATGATCGGCGCGCGTCACCGGCCGATCGTCATCATCACCTCCAACAACGAGAAGGAGCTGCCGGACGCGTTTCTGCGCCGCTGCTTCTTCCACTATATCCGCTTCCCCGATGCAGACACGCTCGCCCGCATCGTCGAGGTGCATTATCCCGGCATCCGCAAGACGCTGCTTTCGGCGGCGCTCGCCGCCTTCTACGACATCCGCCAGGCGCCGGGCCTGAAGAAGAAGCCCTCCACGTCAGAGGCGCTCGACTGGATCCGCCTGCTCGTCGCCGACGAGGTCGATCCGGCCGACCTCAGGGCCGATGCCAAGACCATGTTGCCGAAGCTGCATGGTGCGCTCCTGAAGAACGAACAAGACGTGCACCTCTTCGAGCGCCTCGCCTTCATGGCCCGCCGCGACGGATGAGGCCGGACGCGCACAAGGTCCTGATCTACGCCACCTGGCAGGACCGCCTGCTGGTCTTCGACGAGCCGGATTTCCCAGACATCGAGCTGCAGGTACCCGGCGGTACGATGGAACCAGGCGAAAGCCCGGAGACATCGGCTCAGCGGGAATTCATCGAGGAAACCGGGCTGACGCCGCCGGAAGCACTCACCCATCTCGTCACGCAGGACTACCACTACCCGAAGGACGGCAGGACGATCTGTCATCGGCGGCACTACTTCCACATCGCCCTTGCCGGCGAGCAACGGCAGACCTGGATACATCAGGAAATGACGCCCTTTGGCGGCGGTGACCCGATCCGCTTTCGTTTCTTTTGGCTCGGTATCGATCAGGCTGACCGCCGGCTGGGTTATGGCATGCGGGATGCTCTAAGCCTGCTGCAGACCAGCCCCTCTCCCTGACCCTCTCCCCGCAGGCGGGGAGAGGGGACGAGGACGACGGCTGCCCCCAAGCCGAGACGTGCCGACAGCGAACCCGGCTACCAAGATGGGCCGAACGGCCGCTGAGCTTAACTCGTGGAACGATCGGGTGCGGCAAGGCCACTTCTCCCCGCCAGCGGGGAGAAGTCGCAGCAGCGGGATGAGGGGCAGCCGCCCCCAACGCGAATCGTTTTTCTTGACCCCCGCGGCCCACTCGCGCTATCAAATTCTCCGTGGTGATTTGGCCGGCCGGCTTGCAGCCACGTTAAACAAGTCGCTAAAGGGCCGAGGAAAGTTGGATTTCCGAGGACCGGTCGCGATCAATCGCCGCCGGTTTTTTTGTATTGATCGAGTGGAAGCCCATGCCCATCAAGATTCCCGATACGCTGCCCGCCTTCGAAACCCTCGCGCATGAGGGCGTGCGGGTGATGACCGAGACCGTGGCGATCCGTCAGGATATCCGCCCGCTCCAGATCGGGCTCCTGAACCTCATGCCGAACAAGATCAAGACAGAGATCCAGATGGCGCGCCTGATCGGCGCTTCGCCGCTGCAGGTGGAACTGTCGCTGGTGCGCATCGGCGCTCACCGCGCCAAGAACACCTCGGAAGATCACCTGCTCTCCTTCTACGAGACCTGGGAAGAAGTGCAGGGCCGCAAGTTCGACGGTTTCATCATCACCGGCGCCCCGGTCGAGACGCTCGAATACGAAGACGTCACCTATTGGGACGAGCTGAAGCGCATCCTCGACTGGACCGAGACCAACGTGCATTCGACGCTCAACGTCTGCTGGGGCGCGATGGCGGCGATCTATCACTTCCACAACGTGCCGAAGTATCCGCTGAAGGAAAAAGCCTTCGGCGTCTATCGTCACCAGAACCTCAACCGCTCCTCCGTCTACCTCAACGGCTTCTCCGACGATTTCGCCGTCCCCGTTTCTCGCTGGACCGAAGTGCGACGCGCCGACATCGACAAGGTGCCGAGCCTCGAAATTCTGATGGAATCGAAGGAGATGGGCGTCTGCCTCGTGCACGAGAAAAAGGGCAACCGGCTCTACATGTTCAACCACGTGGAGTATGATTCGACCTCGCTGTCAGACGAATACTTCCGCGACGTGGATGCGGGCGTGCCGATCAAGATGCCGCACGACTACTTCCCGCACAACGATTCGACCCTGCCGCCGCAGAACCGCTGGCGCAGCCATGCACATCTCTTCTTCGGTAACTGGATCAACGAGATGTACCAGACGACGCCCTACGATCTCGCGGAGATCGGCACCGGGAAAAGCTGAGGTCAGATGTTCATTCCCTTCTTCCTCGAACTCAAGGCAGCGAAGGTCCCGGTCACGCTCCGGGAATTCCTGTCCTTGATCGAGGGGATGGAGGCGGGCATCGCCACCTTCGACGTCGAAGCCTTCTACTATCTGGCGCGCACGGCACTGGTGAAGGACGAACGCCATATCGACCGCTTCGACCGGGTGTTCCAGCACTGCTTTTCGGGTCTCGAAGCAGTCAACCCGATGGAAGCGAGCGAAGAGGCCGTCATCCCCGAGGATTGGCTGCGCAAGCTCGCAGAGAAGCATCTGAGCGAGGAAGAAAAACGCCTGATCGAGGCACTCGGCGGCTTCGACAAGCTGATGGAGACCTTGCGCCAGCGGCTGCAGGAGCAAAAGGGCCGCCATCAGGGCGGCTCAAAATGGATCGGTACCGCCGGCACCTCGCCCTTCGGCGCCTATGGCTACAATCCCGAGGGTGTGCGGATCGGCCAGGACCAGTCGCGCCACCGCCGCGCCGTCAAGGTTTGGGACCGGCGCGAGTTCAAGGATTATGACGACACGATCGAGCTCGGCACGCGCAACATCAAAGTGGCCCTGAAGCGGCTCCGGCGCTGGGTGCGCCAGGGTGCCGCCGACGAACTCGACCTCTCCGGCACGATTCGCGCCACCGCCGAACACGGCTATCTCGACGTGGTGACGAGGCCGGAACGCCGCAATGCGGTGAAGCTTCTGATGTTCTTCGATATCGGCGGATCGATGGACGATCATATCCGCATCGTCGAGGAGTTGTTTTCAGCGGCTCGCAGCGAGTTCCGCCATATGGAGCATTTCTACTTCCACAATTGCGTCTACGAGGGCCTGTGGAAGGACAATCGCCGCCGCCGTGTCGACATTACCCGTACGACGGAAGTGCTGCGCACCTACGGCGGGGACTATCGCGCCATCTTCGTCGGCGACGCTTCGATGAGCCCCTATGAAGTCAGCCACCCCGGCGGCTCGGTCGAGCACTGGAACGACGAGGCGGGCGCCCTCTGGCTCTCTCGTCTGACGGCACATTTTCCGCGCTCCATCTGGCTCAATCCCGTGCCCGAACAGCACTGGGGCTATACCCAGTCGATCACGATGGTGAAGGGCCTGTTCGAGGGACGAATGTTCCCCTTGACGCTCGCCGGCCTGCAGGAGGCCACCAAGCAGCTGTCGCGCTGACATGTCTGCCGAGAGGTCGCTATAGCACCTTGAATAGCTGGATGTTTTTGCTCTCAGGCCGGAGACGGCGCCAGGCCGCATTTAGTATGATTTTCTGGTTGCCGTGCCTTTGGAAATGACGCAGGTTGCTGCGATCGCACCGTTGCATGTTTCCCTGGATCCTAACCGAGCCAAGGACAAAACATGCAGCAATTCAAAAGTGTACGGCGACCTTTGTGCGTCTGGGGAGACGCGCAGCGCTGTAGTGGGAGCCAGCGGTGAATATGCATCAGAACACGGAAATCTTCGGCCACCTGCCATCCGGCGAGCCGGTCCATCGTGTGGTGCTCTCCGGTGGCGGCCTCACCGCCCATGTCTTGACCTGGGGCTCGGTGATCCAGGACCTGCGCCTGGAAGGCCATGAGCCGCCGCTTGTGCTCGGTTTCACCGATCTCGAAAGCTACCTCGCCCACTCGCCCTATCTCGGCGCCACGCCTGGACGCTGCGCCAATCGCATCGGCAACGGCCGCTTCACGCTCGATGGCGAGGCCTACCAGCTCGAACTGAACGAGAAGGGCGTCACGCACCTGCACGGCGGCAGCGACAATATCGGCAAGCGCAACTGGACGATCGTAAAGCAGACGCCCGACAGCATCACGCTCGCCATCACCGACCCGGATGGCCGCGCCGGTTATCCCGGCAATTGCAAGGTCACCTGCACCTACCAGCTGAAGCCCGGCGGCGTCTTGAGCGTCGTCTACGAGAGCGAGACCGACCGAGCGACGCTCGCCAATGTCTGCCAGCACAGCTATTTCAATCTCGACGGCAGCGCCGACGCCCTCGGCCACGACATCATGATCGCCGCCGACCACTATCTGCCCACCAGCGAACGCCAGGTGCCGACGGGCGAGATCCGCCCGGTCGAGGGCACTGCCTTCGATCTGCGGGAAATGACGCGGCTCAGCCGCCAGACCGAAGGCGAGCGCATCGCCTACGACCATAATTTCTGCCTTTCGAACGAACGCATGGCGAAACATTCGGTGGCGCTTGCTCGCAGCATCGATTCGGGTGTCACGATGGAAGTGCTGACGACCGAGCCCGGCGTGCAGCTCTATACCGGCGCAAAGCTGAACATCCCCGTCCCCGGCCTCGAGGGCCGCCGCTACGGCGCCTTTGCCGGCTTCTGTCTCGAAACCCAGATCTGGCCGGATGCGGCCAACCACGCCAGCTTCCCGAACGCGGTACTTCGCCCCGGCGAGATCCGCCGGCAGGAGACAGACTATGTGTTCATGAAGAGCTGAGCGCGGAAACGGCGACCGGCTTTACCAACAAAGGCAAAATGCAAAAGGAGCCGTCTCGGCGGTCCGAACCACATGGTGCGGACGGCACTATCGGCGCATGGAATGCCTGACGGCAAATGCCGTTTCATTTCAGAAATGACTGTGAAATGAAGTGGTTGGGAGAAATTGGAGCGGGTGAGGCGATTCGAACGCCCGACCCCAACCTTGGCAAGGTTGTGCTCTACCCCTGAGCTACACCCGCTCATCATCCAAGGTCCGGGGGTAGTCGGTGGACCGTGGCGTCGGCGCTGTCTTGCGGCGACGGGCGGTATATGGCCTAAGCGATTTTGGAATGCAACAGGGAAATGACGAGAAATCGAATATTTTTTTGGACACCCTTCGCAAAGCCCGGAAATGCCGCGTTTTCGGCCGGCTTCGCCGCCTGTGAGATTGCGTCCTGACGGCCTTCTCCCCTAAAGCAGAGACGAAACGAACGCCCTGGGGATGAGAATCATGCGTGAATCACAGCCGAAAACCGCCGAAGACCTCTTCAATTTTCTCGATGGACTTGGAATCGAGCATAAGACGAAGAACCACGCTCCGGTTTTCACCGTGGCCGAATCGGTGGCGCTTCGTGACGAGATGCCCGGTGGCCACACGAAAAACCTCTTCGTGAAGGACAAGAAGGACAACTATTTCCTGCTCACCGTCGAGGAGCACGCGACGGTGGACCTGAAGACCGTGCACCAGGTGATCGGCGCGGCAAGCAAGGTATCCTTCGGCAAGCCGGAGAAGCTGATGGAGTATCTCGGCGTCATTCCGGGGGCCGTAACCGCCTTCGGCGCGATCAACGACACCGGAGGCAACGTCAAGGTCATCCTCGACGAGGCGCTGATGACGTTCGATATCGTCAACTGCCACCCGCTTTCCAACGACGCAACGACCTCGATCGCTTCGAAGGATCTGTTGCGCTTCATGGAAGCGACCGGACACGAACCGCTTGTCTTGAAAGTCACGGCCTGACATACGATCTTTGGCGCGAATGCAGTAAGCTGGCGGACGAGCCGGCGAGGAGAGAAGAATGACGGGCAGCGACAATCCCTATGCAGGGTCTTTCGGCACTCAGATGACGGCTTCGGCCTCCTTCGGCCAGCCGGCGCCGGCGGCCGCGTCGGGCGGTGACCTGATCAAGGAAACCACCACTGCCAACTTCACCAAGGACGTGCTCGAAGCCTCCAGGCAGCAGCCCGTTCTCGTCGATTTCTGGGCGCCCTGGTGCGGTCCCTGCAAGCAGCTGACCCCTGTCATCGAAAAGGTGGTCACGGAAGCCGCAGGCCGCGTCAAGCTCGTCAAGATGAACATCGACGATCATCCCTCGATCGCCGGCCAGCTCGGCATCCAGTCGATCCCGGCCGTCATCGCCTTCGTCGGCGGACGCCCGGTCGACGGCTTCATGGGCGCAGTTCCGGAAAGCCAGATCAAGCAGTTCATCGAAAAGATCGCCGGTCCCGCCGTTGACGACAGCAAGGCCGAGATCGAGGCGGTTCTCGCCGACGCCAAGGCGCTCATCGATGCCGGCGATGCCGAGAACGCCGCCGGCCTCTATGGCGCCGTGCTGCAGGCCGACCCGGAAAATGTCTTGGCGATCGCCGGCATGGTCGATTGCATGATCGCGCTCGGCCAGCTTACCGAGGCCCGCGAGGCGCTGTCCAGCCTGCCGGAAGATCTTGCCAAGGATGCCGGCATTGCCGCCATCGGCAAAAAGCTCGACCAGATCGAGGAAGCCCGCAAGCTCGGCGATCCCAACGAGTTCGAACGGCGCCTCGCCGCAAACCCCGATGATCACGAGGCGCGCGTGCTGCTCGCCAAGATCCGCAACGTCGAGGGCGACCGGATGGCTGCGGCCGACCATCTGCTCACGATCATGAAGCGCGACCGGGCTTACGACGACGACGGCGCGCGGCGCGAGCTGCTTTCGTTCTTCGAGGTTTGGGGCCCGAAGGATCCGGCAACCATCGCGGCCCGACGCAAGCTCTCGTCGATCCTGTTCTCCTGAGCCGTCAGACATGTTTTTGAAAGGGGCGCTATCTGCGCCCCTTTTCGTAAGCGGATCCGATCACGATCCATCTTCACCTGTGAAGATCGACGCGCTCGTCCCTTGAGATTTTCAAGCAGCGCACCATCTTTTGATCTGGTTGACCACGCTTCCTTGGCGGGGCAAAGCGAATACCGGCAGGGTCTATCGGAAATGCACGTCGGAAATGCACGCTATCTCGGTCCGAAGGACTTGCCGGAGATCATTCCGGTGTTTCCGCTGACCGGTGCATTGCTGCTTCCCGGCGCCCAGCTTCCCCTCAACATCTTCGAGCCGCGCTACCTCGCCATGCTCGATGACGCCCTTTCCGGCAACCGCCTGATCGGCATCGTACAGCCGTCCTTCTGCGAGGGTCGCAACGACACCGCCACCGGACCGATGCAGGCGCTCTGTGAGGTCGGCTGCATTGGTCGCATCACCTCCTTTGCCGAGACCGGCGACGGCCGCTACATCACCTCGCTCACAGGCGTCTGCCGCTA
Organism: Ensifer sp. Root954; assembly: GCF_001429005.1. Classification (NCBI taxonomy): domain Bacteria; kingdom Pseudomonadati; phylum Pseudomonadota; class Alphaproteobacteria; order Hyphomicrobiales; family Rhizobiaceae; genus Ensifer; species Ensifer sp. Root954. The sequence continues at coordinate 259,798 of NZ_LMJM01000022.1, read as the reverse complement.
CCGGCTGTTTTCGGAAGTCGGCGGTACGCGTGGCTACCGTCGCTTCCGCATCGGCCCCTTTGCGGCAGATCTCGAAAACCGCGACGACGAGACCCTCGTCGACCGGGCAGCGCTTCTGGCCGCCTTCAAGGCCTATCTCGAAGCCAACAAGCTGAAAGCCGACTGGGAAAGCGTCGAGCGGGCGAGCAACCGCACGCTCGTGAACTCCATGGCGATGATGTCGCCCTATGGCCCGGCGGAGAAACAGGCGCTGCTCGAGGCCCCCGATCTCAAGACCCGCGCCGAAACCCTGATCGCCATCACCGAAATCGTTCTTGCGCGCGACTTCGGCGATATGGACAGCATTTTGCAGTGAGCAACGGATAGATGGATATCAACGCCAGCAAGGTCGATCCGAAACTGCTCGAACTGCTCGTCTGCCCGCTGACCAAGGGACGCCTCAACTATCACGCCGAAGCCAATGAACTGATCTCGGAAAAGGCGCGCCTCGCCTATCCCATCCGCGACGGCGTACCGATCATGCTGATCTCGGAAGCACGCAAGATCGAGGATTGAACCGGCGTCGGCCCGTTACCCGTACAGTTCTCGACTGACCCTCATCCGGCCTGCCGGCCACCTTCTCCCCGCAAACGCAGCGAGGCGTCCCCTCTCCCATCCTGCGAGGAGAGGGCTAGTCCTCGGGTTTAACCCGAGGAGAGGGGCAACCCCAGCCGTAAAGCCTCAGATCGGCTGACCCGACAACAACCGCGGATCGGTCTCCCCGGCAATACCGGCCGCCTGGCGGATAAAGAAGCTCTTGAGAGACGGCAGCCGGTCGACGAGGCCCAGGCCGAAATCCCGGGCGATCCGGACCGGGGTGATGTCGTTGGAAAACAGCCTGTTGAGCACGTCGGTCGTAACACCCATGCGGAACGTGTCGAAACGCCGCCAGCTCTGGTAGCGCTCAAGCACCGCGAGCGAACCGATGTCGAGCCCGAGACGATCCGCCTCGACGATGGTTTCGGCAAGCGCTGCCACATCCTTGAAGCCGAGATTGAGCCCTTGCCCCGAGATCGGGTGAATGCCATGGGCGGCGTCACCGGCAAGCGCGAAGCGTGGTTTCACGAAATCGCGGGCAAGCGTCAGGCCGAGCGGAAAGGCCCGCCGTCCACCGACCACCTTCAGATGACCAAGCTTGTGGCCGAAGCGGCGCTCCAGTTCTTCCTCGAACAGGAAATCGTCGCCCTTGACCAGGCGTTCGGCGTCCTCGGTGCGCTCGGTCCAGACCAGCGACGAGCGATTGTTCTTGAGCGGCAGGGTGGCGAAAGGCCCGGCCGGCAGGAAATGCTCCTCCGCCGTGCCCTCGTGCGGCCGCTCGTGCTCGACGGTGGTGACGATGCCGGACTGGCCATAGTCGAATTCGACTGTCTTGATGCCGGCGGCATCGCGCAGCTTGGAGCGCACGCCGTCACAGGCAACCAGCAACCGTGCTTCGAGTTCCTCGCCACCGGCGAGCGTCACGGCGACCGCGTGGTCGCCGCTCTTGAAGCTCTCGACCATGGTCGACTGTCGATTGACGACGCCGAGCGCCGCGCAGGCACCGCGCAGTGCGCCGACCATCGCCGTGTTCGGCACCATATGGGCAAACGGACGCCCCTCGCCGCCGTCACCGTCGAAGGTCAGGAACACAGGCCGCACCGGATCGGCCGCCTTCGAATCGGTAATCACCATGCGGCGGATCGGCTCGGCCTCCGGCGCGATCTCATCCCAGACGCCAAGCACGTCGAGCATGCGCTCGGCCGCGGACGCAACGGCGGAAGCGCGCTGGTCCTTCTTCCAGGCCCCTTCCGGCGCGCCGTCGATCACCATCACGTCGAGATGAGGCGCCGCCTTCTTCAGCGAAACCGCGAGCGAAAGGCCGACATAGCCGCCACCGGCAATCAAGACATCGAGCATCGGCTTTCTCCGTCGCACTTGAGCATCGTTTTATGTCTATATAGATCAATGCCATCGACGTTCCTACCATCGGAGAAAGCCGAAATGTCGCGCCCCACCGAGACCTCCACGCCCATGGATGCGCTGTTGGCCATTCTCGATCTCGAAAAGCTCGAGGAAAACCTGTTCCGCGGCCGTAGCCCGCAGGTCGGCTGGCAGCGCGTCTTCGGCGGCCAGGTGATCGGCCAAGCGCTGGTCGCCGCGCAGCGAACCGTTGATGAGGGGCGTTACGTGCATTCGCTGCACGCCTATTTCATGCGGCCGGGCGATCCTTCCGTACCTATCATCTATGAAGTCGACCGCATCCGCGACGGTTCGAGCTTCGCCACCAGGCGGGTGGTCGCCATCCAGCACGGCAAGGCGATCTTCTCGATGTCCGCCTCTTTCCAGTATGACGAGGACGGTTTCGACCACCAGATCGACATGCCTGATCTCGCCATGCCCGAGACGCTTCCGGGCGAACAGGAACTCAAAGAGAAGTTTCTCGTCCACGCGCCCGAAGCAATCCGGCGCTATTGGGAAAGGCCGCGGCCGATCGAGATCCGGCCGGCGTCGCTGCAGCACTATTTTACCCGCAACGACGGCAAGCCGATCCAGGATGTCTGGGTCAAGGCCGTCGGCACGGTTCCGGACGAGCGCCATATCCAGGCAGCGATCCTTGCCTATCTCTCCGACATGACCCTGCTCGACACCTCGCTCTATGCGCACGGCACTTCGGTCTTCGACCGGAACCTGCAGGTGGCGAGCCTGGATCACGCCATGTGGTTCCACCGCCCCTGCAAGATGGACGACTGGCTGCTCTATACCCAGGATAGCCCGAGTGCGCATGGTGCCCGCGGGATGACCAGAGGCAGCCTTTTTACGCGTTCCGGTGTGCTGATCGCCTCCGTCGCCCAGGAAGGGTTGATCCGGAAAAAGGCATCTGAATAGGAAATAAGCAGAATCTTCGATCTGCCTATTTTTTAATCTTCTAAAGTGACGATTTTTTGATGCGCCGCAGCAATCGTGCTGCGGCTTTCTTTTTTTCTATTTGTTTTCATTACCTTAAGTCGAGCGTCAGAATCTGGCACGCCCCTTGAATGTCATGGTTCGGTTGCACGGCGCTCTGGCGCTCCGCAGCAAGGAGAGACGGCCTCCGCCGGAGGCGAACAAGGATGAAACCAGATGAAAATTGTGATGGCCATTATCAAGCCGTTCAAGCTCGATGAGGTTCGCGAAGCCCTCACTGCTGTCGGCATCCAGGGCCTGACCGTGACCGAAGTCAAAGGCTACGGCCGCCAGAAGGGACATACCGAAATCTACCGCGGTACCGAATATGCCGTGAGCTTCCTGCCGAAACTGAAGGTCGAGATCGCCGTTCCTTCAGAACTCGTCGACAAGGCCGTCGAAGCGATCGCCGCAGCCGCCAAGACCGGCCAGATCGGCGACGGAAAGATCTTCGTCTACGCCATTGACCATGCGGTGCGCATCCGCACCGGCGAAACCGATTCAGAAGCGTTGTAAACCACGCCGTTCAGGGAGCACTACCTCGATGTCATCACTTAAGCTTTCCACCTCTCTTGGACGCCTGGGCGCAATGACCGCCGCCCTGCTTGCGCCGGCCGTGGCCTTCGCGCAGGAAGCGGCACCGGCGGCGGCCGCAGCTGTACCGGTGCCGGACAAGGCCGATACCGCCTTCATGTTCATCTCGACGCTTCTCGTCTTCTTCATGCTGATCCCGGGCCTCGCGCTGTTCTACGGCGGCCTGGTGCGCGCCAAGAACATGCTCTCGGTGCTCATGCAGTGCACCGTGATCGGCGCGACGATGATGATCGTCTGGGTCGTCTACGGTTACTCCTTCGCCTTCGGCGGCTCGACCAGCCCTTATTTCGGCGGCTTCGCCAAGATGTTCCTCGCCGGCGTCACCACTGAGAGCACGTCGGCCACCTTCTCGGAAGGCGTCGTCATTCCGGAATACATCTTCATGCTGTTCCAGATGACCTTCGCGGCACTGACCCCGGCGCTGATCGTCGGCGCCTTTGCCGAGCGCATCAAGTTCTCCGCAGCCGTGCTCTTCTCGGTGCTCTGGGCGACCTTCGTCTACTTCCCGATCGCCCACATGGTCTGGGACGGCAACGGCCTGCTCTTCGGCATGGGCGCGCTTGACTTCGCCGGCGGCACCGTCGTTCACATCAATGCCGGCGTTGCTGGCCTGATCGGCGCGATCATGGTCGGCAAGCGCACCGGCTACGGCCGCGACATGATGGCACCGCACTCGATGACGCTGACGCTGGTTGGTGCTGCCATGCTCTGGTTCGGCTGGTTCGGCTTCAACGCCGGCTCAAACCTCGAAGCCTCGGGCGGCGCCATGCTCGCGACCGTCAACACCTTCCTTGCAACCGCAGCCGCCATTCTCTCCTGGTCGGCCGTCGAAACCTTCACCCGCGGCAAGGCCTCGATGCTGGGCGCCGCCTCGGGCATGATCGCCGGTCTCGTCGCCATCACGCCCGCCGCCGGCATTGCCGGCCCGATGGGCGCGATCGTCATGGGCGTGCTCGTCTCGCCGCTCTGCTACTTCTTCGTCTCTGTCGTGAAGAACAAGTTCCACTATGACGACACGGCAGACGTCTTCGGCGTCCACGGCGTCGGCGGCTTCTTCGGTGCGCTTGCCACCGGCATCTTCGCCTCCTCGTCGCTCGGCGGCATCGGTTATGCCGACGGCGTCACCATGGGCGGCCAGTTCATGACCCAGCTGACCGCGGTTGCCATCACCATCGTCTGGTGCGGCGTCGTCTCCGTCATCCTCTACAAGCTGGTGGACTCGATCGTCGGCCTGCGCGTCTCCGTCGAAGCCGAACGCGAGGGCCTCGACCTCTCGTCGCACGGTGAAGCCGCCTACCACAGCTAAGCGGATCGCGGCGCCGGCAATTCGGCGCCGCCTACAGTCCCGTCGCGATCCGCCCCACGCGGATCGCCCTTGGCCCGGATCGGAAGCTCCGGGCCTTTTTTCGTGCCGATCGGTCCGGCTGCGACTGCTATTTTAGCGCCAACTACGCATGGTTAATGTCGCATTAACCGTACACCGCTTAGGTTGATTCCATGGCGCGCAATGCGCCGTGAAGATCGAGACGGGCAGCAGGCAACATGAGCAGAAGCAATCCGGCAGCGCTTGACAGCCGTTCCAACCGGTTCGTGCTAACCACCTTCGTTTGGCGACAGATCGCGTCGCTGGCGGGCTTTGCGCTGTTCGGCGCATTGGCGCTGGCCGTCGCAGCGCTCTCGACGTGGAACGTCGCCGATCCCAGCTTCTCCTACGCCACGTCACAAGCGCCGACCAACGTGCTCGGTTACACGGGTGCTGCCTTTGCCGACATCTTCATGCAGTTCTTCGGGCTAGCCAGCGTCGTCGCCCTCCTGCCGGCCGTAGCCTGGGCCCTGGTGCTGATCGGCGGCAAACGTTTCGACAAGGTCTTCAAGCGCCTCGGCCTCTGGTTCGTCGGTTCCGTCCTAGCCGGCGCAGCACTCAGCTGTGTTCCCGCCCCCATCACCTGGCCGCTGCCCAACGGCCTTGGAGGCGTCTTCGGCGACATGATCCTGCGCTTCCCCGCGCTCTTTACCGGCGCCTTCCCGACCGGCACGCTTGCGACCATTCTTGCCTGCATCTTCGCCGTCCCCGCCGCCTGGTGCCTGGTCTATAGCGCCGGCCTGATCGGCGTCAGCGACGAGGAGGAGGAAGAGGAAATTGCCGAGCCGACGCCGAGCAAGGCGCGCACCGTGCGCGACGAACTGGACGAGGACGACAGCGAAGGTCCCTTCACCCTGCTGATGGGCTCTTTTGCCCATATGCGCTACACCATGCACGCGCGCATGCGCCGCATTTTCGGCATGAGCGGCACCCGCGCCACGCCCAAGCGCCAGTACGACGAACCCTATGATTTCAACAACGACGAGTTCGGCACGCTGAACGAGCCCGCCCGGCCGAAGCCGATGGCCGCCGGCGACCGCATCGAGCCCTCGCTCGACCGCTCCGAGCGCCGCATCCTCACCCCGCCGCCGATCATGGCCGACGACGAGGATGACGACCTGCCCTTCGACATCGACGAGCGCCGCCCCGCCGGCATTCTGCCTGACGACGAAGACTACGATGCAGCCGCCGACTGGGCGCCGAAGGCGGCACCGCCGAAGCAGGGCCTGCCCAAGGGCGGCTCGCGCGTTTCGACGCCTGCTCCTCGCCCGAAGACGGGCCAGCGCGTCGAGCGCGAAGCCCAGCGCTCCTTCGTCGACGACAACGATGGCGACTTCACGCTGCCGCCGATGCATTTCCTTGCCGAGCCGAAAAACGTCGGCCGCGACGCCTCGCTCTCGCCCGATGCGCTGGAGCAGAACGCCCGCATGCTCGAAGGCGTGCTTGAAGATTTCGGTGTCAAGGGCGAGATCATCCATGTTCGCCCCGGCCCGGTCGTTACCCTCTACGAACTGGAACCGGCACCGGGCATCAAGTCCTCTCGCGTCATCGGCCTTGCCGACGATATCGCCCGCTCGATGAGCGCGATCGCGGCTCGCGTCGCCGTCGTTCCCGGCCGCAACGCCATCGGCATCGAACTGCCGAACCAGCGGCGCGAAACCGTCTATCTGCGCGAACTCATCGGCTCGCGCGATTTCGAGACCTCCAAGGCCCGCCTTGCCATGGCGCTCGGCAAGACGATCGGCGGCGAGCCCGTCGTCGCCGATCTCGCCAAGATGCCGCATCTGCTCGTCGCCGGCACCACCGGTTCGGGCAAATCGGTCGCGATCAATACCATGATCCTGTCGCTGCTCTATCGGCTGAGCCCCGATCAGTGCCGCCTGATCATGATCGACCCGAAGATGCTCGAACTTTCCGTCTATGACGGCATCCCACACCTGCTTTCGCCGGTTGTGACCGACCCCAAGAAGGCGGTCGTCGCACTGAAGTGGACGGTGCGCGAGATGGAAGAGCGCTACAAGAAGATGTCGAAGATCGGCGTGCGCAACATCGACGGCTTCAACAGCCGCGTCGAGCAGGCGCTTGCCAAGGGCGAACAGATCACCCGCACGGTGCAGACCGGCTTCGACCGCCAGACCGGCGAAGCCATGTACGAGACGGAAGAATTCGATCTGGCGCCGATGCCCTACATCGTCGTCATCATCGACGAAATGGCCGACCTGATGATGGTCGCCGGCAAGGACATCGAGGGCGCCGTGCAGCGGCTCGCCCAGATGGCCCGCGCCGCCGGCATCCATGTCATCATGGCGACGCAGCGCCCCTCGGTCGACGTCATCACCGGCACGATCAAGGCCAACTTCCCGACCCGCATCTCGTTCCAGGTGACCTCGAAGATCGACAGCCGCACCATCCTTGGCGAACAGGGCGCCGAACAGCTGCTCGGCATGGGCGACATGCTCTACATGGCCGGCGGCGGCCGCATCCAGCGCGTCCACGGCCCCTTCGTCTCCGACACCGAGGTCGAAGAGGTCGTCGCCTACCTGAAGACGCAAGGCGTACCGCAATATCTCGATGCCATCACCGAGGATGACGACGAGGATGGCGAGGGCGGCGGCCCGGCCGGCACCTCCAATCTCGCCGATTCCGACGATCCTTACGACCAGGCGGTTGCGGTCGTCCTGCGCGACGGCAAGGCCTCGACTTCCTACGTGCAGCGTCGCCTCGGGATCGGTTACAATCGTGCCGCATCGCTGATCGAGCGCATGGAGCAGGAAGGCATCATCGGCCCGGCGAACCACGCCGGCAAACGCGAGATCCTCGTTCCGACCGAAGAGTAAGTCACCGGACGACAGGGCAATTCCCGCAGATTCGCGTGAGGCGAATGCATTGATAGAAAAGACGCCCGGCGGATGCGGGCAGAGGCCCTGCATAAAGGGTCAAACCGGTAACAGTCATGTGAGAGCGCGAGCGAAAAAGCTCGAAAATGGCGCCTTGAAGGCGCCGCACTTGCGCTCCAGATGATTCGTAAATGAAGGAGACCGAGATGACAGAGACTAAGACTGGCGAGCGCAACCACCCGGTGATGTCGCGCCGCCTCTTCGTGTGCGGGCTTGCGGCACTTGGCGGCATCGGCGGCACCGGTCTCGACCTCGGCCAGGCCTTTGCCCAGGCCCCGAGCGCTGCCCAGAAGATCGCCGACCATTTCTCCTCGGTGAAGACCATGGCCGGCGAATTCGTCCAGTTCGGCCCGCGCGGCGAGCAGACCGGCGGCAAATTCTATATCCGCCGCCCCGGCCGCATCCGCTTCAACTACGAGGCCCCCTCGCCGATGCGCGTCATCGCCGACGGCAAGTCCGTCGTCATCGGCAACATGAAGCTCAAGACCTGGGACATCTATCCGCTGTCGAAGACTCCGCTCAACCTGCTGCTCAGCGAGAGGATCGACCTGACCGGCAAGATGGTGCGCGACGTCAAGGAAGAGTCCGACCTCATCACCATCGTGCTTGGCGACCGTTCGATCTTCGGCGATTCGACCATCACCATGATGTTCGACCCGAAGACCTACGATCTGCGCCAGTGGACCATCACCGACGCGCAGAAGAAGGACACCTCGGTCATGATCTTCAATGTCAAGACCGGTATGGCGCTGGACGACAAGGTCTTCCAGATCCCCTATGACGAGGTCCGCAACAAGCGCGGCGGCTGAGCGACATCACGCGCCAAGCCGGCCTTCGCGCGTCCATAGGACGCGCGGTTTTTAGTGCGGCCTCGTTCAGGCATTCCTTGTCCCGGCGCACCGGACCTGCTTAAAGCTCGGGTCAAACATCCATCCCGAGCCGGCCTTCCCTTCGCGAGCGTCCGGCCCCAGCCGATCAGGGAATGACGCATGGCCCTTTCCGTCGCCACTTGGAACATCAACTCCGTTCGCCTGCGCATGCCGCTGGTCGAACATCTGCTGCAGACCTGGCAGCCTGACATCCTCTGCCTGCAGGAAACCAAGTGCCCGAACGACCAGTTTCCGTCCAAGCCCCTGAAGGCGCTCGGCTACAATCATATCGAGATGCACGGCCAGAAGGGCTATCACGGCGTGGCGACGATCTCGCGCCTGCCGCTGCATGAGCTTAGCGATCGCCGCGACTATTGCGGCATCGGCGACGCCCGCCATCTCTCGGTCGTTTTCGAGGCCGGCGGCAAGAAGATCCGGCTGCATAATTTCTACGTGCCTGCCGGCGGCGACGAGCCGGACCGCACCATCAATCCGAAATTCGGCCACAAGCTCGATTTCGTCGAGGAGATGAAGCTGCTGCACGCCGAAGCCGAGGCCGGCATTTCCTCGATCCTCGTCGGCGACCTCAATATCGCGCCGCTGGAAGACGACGTCTGGTCGCACAAACAGCTCCTGAAGATCGTCAGCCATACGCCGATCGAAACCGAGGGGCTGACCACGGTCATGAACGGCGGCGGCTGGGTCGACCTGATGCGCCAGCACACGCCATCCCCGACCAAGCTCTACACCTGGTGGAGCTACCGGGCGAAGGACTGGGAAGCTGCCGACCGTGGCCGCCGACTCGACCATATCTGGTCGTCCGCCGACCTCGCGCCGGCGCTCAAGAACGTCGATATCCTGCGCGAAGCCCGCGGCTGGGAGCGCCCCTCAGACCACGTGCCCGTCATCGCGCACTTCGACATCTAGGACGTCATTTTCTGGGCGGCGGCACGCGCCTTCGGCGCCCGCTGTTCCATCAAGAAAAACATGACTAAAAGAATCATATTTTTCTTGATGCGCATTTCCAAACGGATTATCCCTCTTGTCGGGCGGCGGGGACACCGCCTCCGATGGCCGCTCAGCCGTCGTTTTCACTGATATTCGGGTGCTTTGCTCTGGCTTTGGCCGGAGGGTTTTCGTGCGCCCGCAAGAGGGCCAGAGATGCCAAAGACCTTGCCGACCACCTTCCTGCGCGCCTCGCGCCGCGCGCTGTCCGCAACCACCGTGCTCGCCGCAAGCGCTGTCGCCGTGATCCTTTCGCCGACAGCGACCCATGCGCAATCGGCCGAAAGCCAGAAGACCACCCGTCTGGAAAAGATCGAAGCGACGGCCGGCAAGGCAGCTGCGACGATCGCCGAGGATAACGACACGATCGTGCCGACACGCAACGTCTCGGCGCTGAAGACCGACACGCCGCTGATCGAAACGCCCCGCTCGGTCTCGGTGGTCACGCGCAAGGAGCTCGAAGAACGCGGCGTGCAGGACATGATCCAGGCAACGCGTTATGCCGCCGGCGTCACGACCGGCGCCTTCGGCTTCGATCCGCGTTTCGACCAGATCTATATCCGCGGCTTCGAGACGACGACGACCGGCGATTTCCGTGACGGCCTGCGCCAGCCCTACATGAACTACGGCACCTTCCCGACGGAGGTCTACGGCCTCGAGCGGATCGAGATCCTGAAAGGTCCGGTCTCGGTCATGTACGGTGCTGCCGGCGCCGGCGGCATCGTCAACCGCATCTCGAAGATGCCCGAGGAGGAGCCCCACCGCGAGGTCGAGCTGCAATATGGCACGATCGGTCGCGCCCAGGCCGCCTTCGATGTCGGCGGGCCGGTAACGGCTGACGGCGACGTCCTCTATCGCATCGTCGGGCTTCTGCGAAACGGCGAGACCAACTACGACGTTGCCGACGATCGTTACCTGCTGCAGCCCTCCTTCACCTGGAAGCCGGACGAAGGCACGTCGCTGACGGTCTACGGCTTGGGGCAGAAGGGCGAAAGCGACGCCAGCCCGCGGGTGCTCGAGCATGACGGCCGGTTGCTGCGCTACAGCGACCCGGACTATGACTACCAGAAGGTCGGGCAGGTCCAGGCCGGTTACAAGTTCGACCACGAGTTCGACAACGGCCTGACCTTCCGCCAGCACGGCCGCGTCAGCGATCTGGACCTCAAGGCCCGTTACCTGCAGTTCGGAACCGAGGTCGCGCCCGGCGTCTTTGACCGCTCACCCGTCGCCATCAAGGACGACCAGCGCGCCTACCAGATCGACAATCAGCTCCAGGCGACCTTTGACACCGGGGCGGTCTCGCACACGCTGCTGACCGGCCTCGACTACACCTGGATCACCTCGGACTTCGGCCTCGGTTTCGGCGCCGTCGATCCGGCATATCGCTTCGATCTCAACAACCCGACCTTCGGCGTCGGCGGTCCGACGCCAGCGCTTACCAGCTTCAGCGGGCGGGACCTGCGGCAGACGGGCATCTATGTCCAGGATCAGCTGGAGGTAGGCAACTGGCGCGCCGTTGGTGGCCTTCGCTACGACTGGGTCGACCAGACCAGCACCAACAAAAACACCGGCGTCGTCGATCGCAAGGACGATGGCGAGCTCACCGGACAGGCCGGCCTGCTCCACCTCTTCGACAACGGCATCGCGCCCTATGCCAGCTACAGCACCTCCTTCGTGCCGCGCACAGAGCTTTCGGCTGATGGCCGCGTGCTCGATCCGACGACCGGCGAGCAGGTCGAACTGGGCGTGAAGTACCATCCGGAAGGCGAAGCCTATTCACTGAGCGCGGCCTATTACCGGATCGTCGAAAGCGGCGCGCCGCAATACGTGTCCGACCCGTCCCTTCCCGTCGGCTACTACTACAAGTCGGCCGGCGAGGTGACGACCAATGGTTTCGAGGTGGAAGGACGCCGGGAGTTCGACAACGGCCTGAGCTTCATCGCCGCCTACAACTACAACGACGCTGAAATCACCGGAAACGTCGATCCGTCGCTGATCGGTAACGTGCCGTCGACGAAGCCGCGCCATGTCGCATCGCTGTGGGTGAACTATCTTTTGCCCGAAGACACGCAGCTTGCGGGCCTCAGCCTCGGCGGCGGCGTACGGCTGGCGTCAAGCTCCTACACGTCCGATGCCAACACCGCCAAGAACGGCGGCGCCGTCTACTTCGACGCCTCGATCGCCTACGACTTCGGCGTCAAGAACCCCGAACTCGACGGACTGTCGCTCGCCGTCAGCGCTACCAATCTCGGCGACCGCCGCGAAGAGGTCTGCACCGATGGCTACTGCTATTTCGGCCAGGGCCGCACCGTGCTCGGTTCGCTGAAATATCGGTGGTAGCGAGAAACCGTAGCGCGGTTCAAGCAAAACGGCCGGCGAGCGCGCCGGCCCGGCGGATCATCGCCTGCAGGTTTTCGCGGATGCGCGCTTCGACGAGCTCGGCCACTTCAGGATATTCCTCCAGCATGCGGCGGAAGAGCGGCCGATTGATGCGAATGACTTCGCTGTCTTCCTCGGCCGTTGCCGTGAACTTACGCTCGACCATCGAGATCAGCGCCAGTTCCGACAGAAGCGCTCCGCGACTGACGGTCGAGACCGTCGTCTCAGAACCGTCGAAACCGGCCTTCGACAGGGACAAGCTGCCGCTGGCGATCGCATAGGCGCAATCGGCCGGCGCCCCCTCGCGAAACAGCTCCTGTCCCTTGAAGATGCGGCGCCGCTCCGCGCCGAAGGCGATCAGCCTCAGCTTGTCCTCGCTGATATCGGCAAACAGCGGCACGTTGGACAGAAGCACGATATCGTCGTTGAGCGCCAAGCGGCTAACCTCCCACGGTCACGCCAGTGCCGGTCCCGATGGACCGGATCGCGCACGCGACCCATGCAAACAACAGTCTACGGAGAACGCGCGAGAAGTGGTTTGCCACCCTGCGCACCCCGGCTACGGAACGATCTTGTAGCCGCCGTTCTCTGTCACCAAAATCTCGGCATTGGAAGGGTCCCGCTCGATTTTCTGGCGCAGACGATAGACGTGGGTTTCGAGCGTGTGGGTGGTCACGCCGGAATTGTAGCCCCAGACTTCTTCCAAGAGCACGTCGCGCGTCACCACCTTCTGGTCGGCGCGGTAGAGATAGCGGATGATCGCCGCTTCCTTTTCGGTAAGCCGGATCTTCTGGCCGTTTTCGAGCGTCAGCAGCTTCTGGCTCGGCTTGAACGTGTAGGGCCCGACGCTGAAGGTTGCGTCCTCGCTCTGCTCGTGCTGGCGCAGCTGCGCGCGGATGCGGGCGAGCAGTACGGCGAAACGGAACGGCTTCGTCACATAGTCGTTGGCGCCGGCCTCAAGGCCGAGAATCGTATCGGAGTCGGTGTCGTGGCCGGTCAGCATGATGATCGGCGCCTTGAAGCCGCCCTTGCGCAGCAGCTTCACCGCTTCGCGACCGTCCATGTCCGGCAGGCCGACATCCATGATCAACAGGTCCACCTGCTGGGCACGCGCCGTCTGGATGCCCTTGCCGGCAGTCGCTTCCTGGATGAGGTCGAATTCCTCGTAGAGCGAGAGCTGCTCGACCAGGGTCTCGCGCAGGTCATTGTCGTCATCGACAAGAAGAATGGTACGGGTCGCCATGGGACAATTCCTGTTTGCTTCCGTTTTCAAACTAGCTCAAATGCCTGTGTTGGCAAGCGAACCAGCGTTGCTACCTCTTTATATCCGTAACCGTGCTTATGGTGCCCCCCAAATCACGGGCAAAGCAAAAATCCGTGAGAATGATGCTCAAGAAAACGTCGGGAAGAAGACCAGCCAAATCTGTCATCACCGTGCGCGCCGCACCGCGCGATCGCAAGCGAGCGCTTGTCTCGTTCGACGGCCGCGTCGAGCACGCCGCCATCGGGCGAAGTGGCATTACCAGCCTGAAGCGCGAGGGCGATGGCGCCACGCCACGCGCCGCGATGAAGCTGATCGGCGGCTATGTCAGGCGCGACCGCCTCCTCCTGCCGCCGACGCCGCTGCCGACCCGGACGACGCGCACGGGCATGCTGTGGTGCGACGCGACACGCCACGCGCTCTACAATCGCCCGGTCAAGGCACCCTTCCAGCCGAGCCATGAGAAGTTGATGCGTGACGACGGGCTCTACGACATCTGCCTGGTGATGGACTGGAACCTGCTCGCGCGCCGGCGAAATGCCGGTTCGGCGATCTTCTTTCACCTGATCCGGCCGGGCTACGAGCCGACGCAGGGCTGCGTCGCCGTCAGCCTGCCGGCGATGCGTCGGCTGATCCCGCATATGCGCCGCGGCACCGTCGTGAAGGTAATCTGACCTCGACGTCCGATCGGCTCAATCGAGCGAACGCGGCGTCACGAAGCGCGCGAGCCTGGCCCCGCCGGACAGAAGCTCACGCCAGCCAGTCGCTTCGAATTCAAGGACGGCAAGCGCCGCCGTCGGAAACTTGTCCGCCATGCGCATACGCAGATCCGCATCGCCGGAGCCGACGAGTTCATGCGCCAGGTCCTCCATGCCGGGATTGTGGCCGACGATCAGCAGCGTCCTGATGGCCGGGTCGGTTGCACGAAGCACGCTGAGGATCTGGGCGGCCTCCACCTCATAGATCGCCCGGGTGTTTTCGACCGTGATGCCGGGCGGCAAGGCAGCGGCTACCAGTGTCCAGGTCTCCTGCGCCCGTTTCGCGGTCGAGACGAGGGCGAGATCCGGCACGAGCGCATGCCGAGCCATATAGCCCCCCATCAGTGGCGCCGCCTTGCGGCCTCGTTCGCCGAGCGGTCGGTTGATGTCGGCGATGCCGTCCGGCCAGGCGGACTTGGCATGGCGCAACAGCAGCAGACGGTAGCGTTGCACAGGCAGATCGTCGCTCATCCCATCATTCTCCCCAAGGTGCCTCGGCCCGCACAGCTTAACCCATTTCAGGCGCGCGGGCGGGGAGAGCGCCAAATAAAAAAGGCCGCCCCGAAGGGCGGCCATTGACGCCGGAAAAGCTCAGACCCGGCCTATTTCCATTCGCGGATATCGACGAAATGACCCGCGACCGCAGCGGCTGCCGCCATCGCCGGCGAGACCAGATGCGTGCGGCCCTTGAAGCCCTGACGGCCCTCGAAGTTGCGGTTCGATGTGGAGGCGCAACGCTCGCCGGGCTTCAGCCGGTCGTCGTTCATCGCCAGACACATGGAGCAGCCCGGCTCGCGCCAGTCGAAGCCCGCTTCGCGGAAGATCTTGTCGAGGCCTTCGGCCTCGGCCTGTTCCTTCACGAGGCCGGATCCCGGAACGATCATCGCCGAAACGGTCGAGGCGACCTTGCGGCCTTCGACCACCTCGGCCACGGCCCGGAGGTCCTCGATGCGGCCGTTGGTGCACGACCCGATGAAGACGCGGTCGACGGCGATGTCGGTGATCTTCGTGCCCGGCTTCAGGCCCATATAGTCGAGCGCGCGCCACTTGGAGGCCCGCTTGTTCTCTTCCTGGATCTCATCCGGATTGGGAACGATGCCCTGAACCGAGATGACGTCTTCCGGCGACGAGCCCCAGGAGACGATCGGCGGCAGGTTGGCGGCGTCGAGCACGACGACGCGATCGTAATGCGCGCCCTCGTCCGTGTGCAGCGTCTTCCAGTAGTCGAGCGCCATGTCCCAGGCCTTGCCCTTCGGTGCGCGCGGCTTGTCCTTGATATAGGCGAACGTCGTTTCGTCAGGCGCGATCAGGCCGGCGCGGGCGCCGCCTTCGATCGTCATGTTGCAGATGGTCATGCGGCCTTCCATCGACAGCGAGCGGATCGCTTCGCCGGCAAACTCGATGACGTGGCCGGTGCCGCCGGCAGTGCCGATCTCGCCGATGATGGCCAGGATGATGTCCTTGGCGGTGACGCCCGGCGGCAGCTGGCCGTCGACGCGCACCAGCATGTTCTTCGCCTTCTTCTGGATCAGCGTCTGGGTCGCGAGCACGTGCTCGACTTCCGACGTGCCGATACCGTGGGCCAGCGAACCGAAGGCGCCATGTGTCGAGGTGTGGCTGTCACCGCACACGATGGTCATGCCCGGCAGGGTGAAGCCCTGCTCGGGGCCGACGATGTGCACGATGCCCTGGCGCTTGTCGTTTTCCGAGTAGTATTCGACGCCGAAGTCGGCGGCGTTCTTGGCCAGCGCCTCGACCTGGATGCGGCTTTCCTCGTTCTTGATGCCGAGGTGACGGTCGGCCGAAGTCGGAACATTGTGGTCGACGACAGCGAGCGTCTTTTCAGGCGCACGGACCTTGCGGCCGGCCATGCGCAGACCTTCGAAGGCCTGCGGACTCGTCACTTCGTGAACGAGGTGACGGTCGATGTAGAGAAGACAGGTGCCGTCGTCCTGTGCATTGACCAGGTGATCATCCCAGATCTTGTCATAGAGGGTACGCGGTGCGCTCATGGCGGTATATCCATCGAGTTTTCAAAAAAAGTAGGAAAGCCGGCGGCAAGGCGGCCGGAAGCACTGATCAGGAGATCAGGATAGGCGGCTTGTAAGCGCCCCGTGGACGCGCGCAAAGAAGCGTGCCGGCAGGCGCTTGTGGTCCTGCAGCACGACGATTTTCTGCTCGCTACATCCGAATTTGGATTCCATGGCCGTGTTCATATCAATTTTCTGACAGGTCGGCAATTGCTGGAAACGGACTCAGCGCTGCTCCGCGCGCCTGAGCCGCCGCTCCAGCCCCCGCAATCCCAGCGACAGACCGATGGTCAGCACGAGATAGACATAGGCAACGATCGAATAGGTCTCGAAGAAGCGAAAGGAGCCGGAGGCATATACCTTGCCCATCTGCGTGATGTCGGCGACGCCGAGCACCGAGACGAGCGAACTGTCCTTGACCATGGCGATAAAGTCGTTGCCGAGCGGCGGCAGGATCACGCGGATCGCCTGCGGAAAGATGACGAGACGAAAGCGCTGGTAGCGTGAAAGCCCGAGCGCCTTGGCGGCTTCGACCTGCCCCTTGTCTACCGAGAGGATGCCCGCCCGGAACACTTCGGCGATGAACGCAGAATAGCCGATCATCAGCGCCAGGATCGCCCGCCACATCAATGAGATGTCGCGCACGACAACCGGCTCCATCCAGCCGGCGCTGATCAGCGGTGCTGAGATGAAATTGGCCGCGACGACGAGCCCCGGCGCGCCGACGAAGGCAATGTAGAACAGAAGCACCAGGATCGGCACGCCGCGGATGACTTCCGTATAGAAGCGGGCGATCTGCCGAAGGGACGAGTGCTCGGAGAGCGCCATCAGCGCGATGCCGAGGCCGAGCGTCGTCGCCAGCACGAAGCCCATGAGGGTCACGAAGACGGTCACGCCAAGGCCCTTGAAGACGACGGTGAAGACTTCCGAGAAGATGTCATTGCTGATGATCACGGCGGCGAGCGCCACAGCGATCACAACAAGGGCGACCAACCACCAGGGATAGTCGCCCTTGCCGGACATGTCTGAAGATTGTGGAGCGGCCATAGCCTGCTATCAGCCGCCCATCTTGTATTCGAGGAACCACTTCTTATCGAGGGCGTCGAAGGTACCGTCTTCCTTCAGCGCCTTGATCGCGGCGTTGACCGGAGCCACGAGATCCGAGCCCTTCGGGAAGATGAAGCCGAAATCCTCGGTGCCGAGCGGCCCACCGACGACCTTGAGCTTGCCTTCGGAGGAATCGACATAGCCCTTGGCGGCGACGCTATCGGTCAGGACCACATCGACGTCGCCGGCCTTCAGCGCCTGAACGGTCGCGCCGAAGGTCTCAAACAGCTTGATGCGCGGGTTCTGCTCGTTGCCGTCGAGCATTTCGTAGACGGCGGTGTAGAACGGGGAGGTACCCGGCTGCGCGCCGACGAGACCGTCGGCAAAGGCGCCGAAGCTCTTGCCATCGTTGAAGCGGGCCTCGTCGCTGCGCACCAGCATGAACTGCTGCGAGCGCATGTAGGGATCCGAGAAGTCGACCTTTTCCTTACGGTCGTCCTTGATGGTGATGCCCGTCATGCCGATCTGGTACTGATCGTCATGCACCGCTTGGATCATCGCGTCCCAGCTGGTGTTCTGGTATTCGACCTTGAAATTCAACCGCTTGGCGATCTCGTTCATCGCGTCGTATTCCCAGCCCTTGGCTTCGCCGGACTTCGGATCGACAAACTGCAGCGGCGGGTAGGCGTTCTCCGTGACGACGACGACCGTCTTGCCGCCGAGGTCAGGCAGGTCGGCGGCCAGCGCCGGTGCAGAAAACGCAAAAGGTGCTGCAAGTGCGGCTGCGATGCCCGCAAGCACGTGGCGACGGATTGTCATTGGAGGAGCTCCCGAAAAGTGTGGCAGCGGAAAATGTCACAAATTCCGTCGAAAAGACAAGCGGATAGTACCAAAAAAGAAAGGCGGCCGAGGCCGCCTTTCCAACAATCCCTAGGGATTGAAATGTTATTCTGCTGCGGCTTCGGCTGCTGCCTTTGCTTCGGCGGCTTCGGCTGCTGCCTTCTCGGCGGCGAGCGCCTGAGCTGCTGCAACCTTTTCAGCCTCGATGCGTGCCTTTTCCTCGGCAATCGCCTGACGCTCGGCTTCGTTCAGCTTGCGGGCGCGCGTGCCGGTGTTCTCTACGATACGAGCCGACTTACCGCGACGGTCGCGCAGGTAGTAGAGCTTGGCGCGACGGACCTTACCGCGGCGAACCACTTCGACGCTCTCGACGAGCGGAGAGTAAACCGGGAATACGCGCTCGACGCCTTCGCCGTAGGAGATTTTGCGAACGGTGAAGCTTTCGTTGATGCCGCCGCCCGAACGAGCGATGCAAACGCCTTCATAGGCCTGGACGCGGGTACGGTTGCCTTCGACAACGCGGACGTTGACGCGGAGCGTGTCGCCTGCGGAGAATTCCGGGAGCGTGCGCTTGGCGGCGATCTTGGCGGCCTGTTCGGCTTCCAACTGCTGGATGATGTTCATCGGTCTAACCTTTCAAGTTCTTCTGAAACAGCCAGAGCGCTCTCGATGAACCTGTCGGGCCAGCCTTCAGGTCTTGCCGGATACCGGCAGGAGCGGATTCGCCATTCTTTGTTTTGGTCGGCGGGCATGGAACCCGAACCGGGCCGGCACTTACACCAATCGCACTGCCTTGTCATCCCCGAAGGCCATAATTTCTAAGGCATCCGCGCCAGGAAAGCCGAATTTATCAGAAAATACGCAAACACGCGCGTGATGATTGCCCGATGCAACGGACTTGCGGCCGGCACAACCACCGGCTATCCCGAGCATGAGGGGTCGGGGGAGACCATGAACATCTTCGAAATACTCATGCTGTTTGCGGCCGGCTTCCTGTCCGGCGTCGTCAATGCCATTGCCGGCGGCGGAACGTTCCTGACCTTCGGGGCGATGACGCTTGGCGGTCTCTCGCCAATCGTCGCCAACGCGACCTCGTCGATCATCCAGTTTCCAGGCTACATCACCTCGGCGCTCGCCTATGCCAAGGAGATCCGCGCCGACAAGCGCTATGCGATCCTGCTCGGCGTCATCTCCGCACTTGGCGGTCTGGCCGGCGCGCTGCTGCTCATCTCGCTCTCCAATGCCTCCTTCCGCGCGCTTGTGCCCTGGCTGCTGCTGGCGGCAACGGCGATCTTCGCTGCCGGGCCGCTCCTGAAGCCTAAGGCCCGCGTCGACGAGCATGCGATCAATCCGGTCGGCATCGGCGCCCAGTTCGTCACCTCCATTTACGGCGGCTTCTTCGGCGCCGGCATGGGCATCATGATGCTGGCAGTGCTGGGGCTTGCGACCGGCGGCGGCTATCACCGGCTGAACGCGCTCAAGAACTTCATCTCGATCGTTATTGCCGCGATCGCCATCGTCGTCTTTGCCGCCGGCGGGGTCGTGTCCTGGCTGCACGCGGCAATCATGGTGCCAGGGGCCGCCCTTGGCGGCTACAGCGGCGTCTGGGCAGCAAGACGCGTGCCGCAGGCGGTCATCCGCGCGCTGGTCGTCGCCGTCGGCCTGCTGCTTGCCGCCTATTACTTCTTCACGGGCTGATTAAGAAGATCGGGCCGGCGCTCGGCGGTCAGCCGCCGCGCCTCCGCCTCGCGCCATTTGGCAATGGCGCCGTGATTGCCCGAGGTCAGCACTGCCGGGATTTCGCGGCCTTCGAAGACCTGTGGGCGGGTGTAGTGCGGATGCTCGAGCAGCCCGCCTTCGAAGCTCTCATGCACACCCGAAAGCTCGTTGCCCATGACACCCGGCAGAATGCGCACCACGGCATCGAGCAGCGTGAGGGCCGCCGGCTCGCCGCCCGAAAGAATATAGTCGCCGATCGAAACCTCTTCGAGGCCGCGGGCGTCGATCACCCGCTGATCGACACCTTCGAAGCGTCCGCAAACGATGACGACGCCGGGGCCGGCGGCGAGTTCACGCACCCGCTCCTGTGTCAGCGGTCGGCCACGCGGGCTCATCAGCAATCGCGGCCGATCGTCGTTCTCCGAGACACGATCGATCGCGCGCGCGAGCACATCCGGCTTCAGCACCATGCCGGCGCCGCCGCCAGCCGGCGTGTCGTCGACAGTGCGATGCTTGTCCTCGGCGAAATCACGGATCTGCACCGGCTCGATCGACCACTGGCCACGCTCGAGCGCCTTGCCGGAAAGCGAGGCGCCGAGATGGCCCGGAAACATTTCGGGATAGAGCGTCAGGATGGTCGCGCGAAACGTCATGGCCGCAATGCTCACTTGCGCTTCGCGGAAAACGGACTACCCGGATCCTGGTCCTTGTCGTCGGTAAGGCCGGCCGCAACCGGATCGACCAGCAGCCGCCCCGCTTCCAGATCGATCTCCAGCACCGACCATTCGGTAAACGGGATCAGCACCGGACGTCGGCCTGGCCCCTTCAGCTCAAGGAGATCGCCGGCGCCGAAATCGAAGACACCGCTGACCTTGCCGTAGCTCGTGCCATTGCCGTCGATCGCTTCCAGGCCCTCGAGATCGGCATAGAAGAACTCGTCCTCGTCGAGATCGTCGTCGGGCAGGTTGTCGCGCTCGATGAACAGGTCGAGACCGTTGAGCGCCTCGGCGGCATTGCGGTCATTGACGCCGCGAAAGCGAACGATGACCACGTTTTTCGCCTCGCGAATCTCCAGCACCTCGAACACACGGCCGTCTGCGCTGTGCAGATTGCCATACTCGCCGAGCGCCGTCGGATCATCGGTAAAGGACTTGACCCTGACCTCGCCGCGCAGGCCCTGCGCCGCGCCGATCGTCGCCATCAGAACCGGGTTTTCGAGTTTGCTCATCGTCCGCGTCCGTTTCGGTATATCTCGGTGCACATAACGGAAAACGGGCGGCATGGAAATGCCACCCGTTTCCTTAAGTCACGGCCAGCCGGAGAGCTGCGTCGGCAGATGACCGCCGATCACTCTGCGGACCGTTCGCCGGCTGTTATTCAGCAGCAGCAGCAGCGGCGTCTTCAGCCTTCTGCTTGGCTTCAGCAGCGCGCTCCTGAGCCTTCTTGCCCGGGGCACCCTTGGTCGGGTTGTTGCGAGCCGGGCGCTTTGCGAGACCGGCCTGGTCGAGGAAGCGCAGAACGCGGTCGGTCGGCTGGGCGCCCTGGGCGATCCAGTGGTTGACGCGCTCGGCGTCGAGCTCGACGCGCTTTTCGTCGTCCTTGCCGAGCATCGGGTTCCACGAGCCGATCTTCTCGAGGAAGCGGCCGTCACGCGGGCTGCGGGCGTCGGCAACGACGATCTGGTAGTAAGGACGCTTCTTGGAACCGCCACGGGCGAGACGAATTTTCAGTGCCATTTGAGTAACTCCTTGCAGGCTTTCTTGACCGCTTGGTTCAAGCGGAATGGTTTGTGCCGGCGTTGCCCGCGGAATGCGAGCGATCGGCGGCGATGGCTTCATGATGCCGGATGACTTCCTTGATGATGAAGTTCAGGAACTTCTCGGCGAAATCCGGATCCAGATTGGCATCCTTGGCCAGGCGGCGCAGGCGTTCGATCTGGTATTCTTCGCGCGCCGGGTCGGCCGGCGGCAGTTCGTGCTTGGCTTTCAGAACGCCGACTGCCTGGGTGCAGCGGAAGCGTTCAGCCAGCATGTGGACGAGCGCGGCATCGATATTGTCGATCGACTGCCGGTAGCCCGCCAATTCCTTTTTGATTTCGGGATCAATCATCTTTTAAGCGATCCTCACTTCTTCTTCGGCAGGCCGGGAAGGCCGGGGAAGCCGCCACCAAGACCCGGAAGCTTGGCGCCGCCCAGACCTGGCAGGCCACCGCCGCCAAGGCCCGGCATACCGCCCGGCTTCAGACCGGCGGCTTCCGCCTGCTTCTGCAGGGCTTCGAGCTGCTTCGGGTCGAGCTTCGAGAGATCAGGCATGCCGCCGCCACCGAGGCCGCCAAGGCCCATCTTGTTGGCAAGGCCGCCCATCATCTGCTTCATCATGCCGCCTTTGCCCTTACCGCCCATCATCTTCATCATGTCCGCCATCTGGCGGTGCATCTTCAGAAGCTTGTTGATGTCGGCGGCATCGGTGCCGGAACCGGCGGCGATGCGCTTCTTGCGCGAGTGCTTGAGCAGATCCGGGTTGGCGCGCTCGGCCTTGGTCATCGACGAAATGATGGCGAGCTGGCGCTTGAACAGGCTGTCGTCGAGGCCGGCCGCGGCCATCTTGTCCTTCATGCCGGCCATGCCGGGCATCAGGCCCATGATGCCGCCCATGCCGCCCATCTTCTGCATCTGGCCGAGCTGGTCTGCGAGGTCGTTCAGGTCGAACTTGCCCTTGGCCATCTTGGCGGCCATGGCAGCCGCCTTCTCGGCGTCGATGTTCTCGGCAGCCTTCTCGACGAGCGAGACGATGTCGCCCATGCCGAGGATACGGTCGGCGACGCGGCGGGGGTGGAACTCTTCGAGTTCGCCCATCTTTTCGCCGACGCCGATGAGCTTGATCGGCTTGCCGGTGACCGCACGCATCGACAGCGCTGCACCGCCACGGCCGTCGCCGTCCATACGGGTGAGCACCAGGCCGGTGATGCCGACGCGTTCGTCGAAGTTGCGGGCGAGGTTGACGGCGTCCTGACCGGTCAGCGCATCTGCCACGAGCAGGATTTCATGCGGATTGGACTTCCGCTTGATCTCCGCCATCTCGATCATCAGCGGCTCGTCGATATGGGTACGGCCCGCCGTGTCGAGAATGACGACGTCGTGGCCGCCGAGCTTGGCAGCCTGAACGGCGCGCGCAGCGATATCGGTCGGCGACTGGCCGGCAATAACAGGCAACGTGTCGACGCCGGTCTGCACGCCGAGCTGACGAAGCTGCTCCTGGGCTGCCGGACGACGCGTGTCGAGCGATGCCATCAGGACCTTCTTCTTGTCCCTGGTCTTCATCCGGCTGGCGATCTTGCCGCTGGTCGTCGTCTTACCGGAGCCCTGCAGACCGACCATCATGATGACGACCGGCGCCGGCGCATTGAGGTCGATCGTGACGCCCTCGGAGCCGAGCATCTCGACGAGCTGGTCATGGACGATCTTGACGACCATCTGGCCGGGCTTGATCGACTTCAGGATCTCGGCGCCGACGGCCTTTTCACGAACCTTTTCGGTGAAGGAGCGCACGACGTCGAGCGCGACGTCGGCTTCGAGCAGCGCACGGCGAACCTCGCGGAGCGCAGCGGAAACATCGGCTTCCGACAATGCGCCGCGGCCGGTCAGTCCATTCAATATGGAACCAAGGCGGTCCTGGAGGCTCTCGAACATTCTCACTTCCTTCTGGTTTCCGGTGGCGATCAACTCGCCGGAAACGTGGGTTCCTTCGCGCAGAAAACAAGGCGCAAAGCCAAAAACCACCCGAGGGCGCCACGCGCTGTCGGGTGTTGACCTCCGGGTTCTCTTTATACCTCTACGGGACCCGGTCGGTGGCTTCGAAGACTTGAGCTTGCGAAGGAATTGGCGCGGATAAACAGGAAAGCGCGGCAAAAGTCAAGGACGGCAGGCAAATGAGGCGCTTTCGGCTCAGAGCGCCTCGTCCATGCCGGCGTCGTCGAGTTCGCCGGCCAGCTGCTCGAAGGCGGTCGACACCCGCGTCATCACCCGAAGTGCGGCCACCACTTCGGTCTGGTTGATATCGCCGAGCAAGGCATGCAGCAACTCCACCTCGCGGCGATGGATTTCCGCGAACAGATCACGCCCGGCCGCCGTCGGCGCACAAAGATAGGCGCTGCGGTGTTCCGGGTTCGGCCGTCTTTCCAGCAACGTCTTGTCCATCAGCCCGTTGACGACCCTGAGCACGAACTGCCGTTTCATCGACAGGCGCCGTCCGGCTTCCGGCACCGTCAGCGGCGTTTCGCAAAAAAGTTCGAGAACCGCCCGCTCCGCCACTGATATGCCGGCACCATCGAGCATATGTTCTGCCGAGCGCTGCATATTGAGATGGATGGAGCGGACCAGCTTCAGGGTCTTGTAGAGACGTTCTTGCGGGTCGAATCGAACGAGCATGAAACCACGATAGCAATCCAGTTGCTGTCTTCAAGAATTTATTAAACCTTGACCTTTCAACCAAGGCGAACCGCCCGGATGAAGACACGCAATCCCTATTACCAAGGTCCCGTCACCGATCATTTCGACGGCACCAGGTTCTTCAATCCCGACGGCAAACCGCCCAAGGGCGCGGCAGATCTCCTGCGCTGGCAGTTCGGCAGCGGCAAGGTGCGCTGGCCCGCGCACAATCCAAGCCCGTTCGCGCCGGTGAAGCCTGAACTCAGCGTCGAAGGCGATCGCCTGCGCGTGACGATGGTCGGACACGCGACGCTGCTCATCCAGGTGCATGGGCTCAACATTCTCACCGACCCCGTCTGGTCGCATCGCGCCAGCCCGTTTGCCTTTGCCGGCCCGCAGCGCCGCAACGCACCCGGCATCGAACTCGACGACCTGCCGCCGATCGACATCGTGCTCGTCACCCACAATCACTACGACCACCTCGATGTCGAGACGCTGGCAGCCCTTCACGAGGAACATGCTCCCCGCATCGTCACGCCGCTCGGCAACGACACGATCATCCGCCGCGCCGTTCCCGACGTCGAGATCGACGTGGTCGACTGGGGCGACCAGCTCGATTGCGGCGATGACGTCATTCTTCACGCCGAGCCCTGCCACCACTGGTCGGCGCGCGGCTCGCGCGACCGGCGCATGGCGCTCTGGGCCGCCTTCGTCGTGGAGACGCCGGCCGGCAAGATCTACCACGTCGGCGATACCGGCTTTCACGACGGCATCAACTATCGCGCCGCCCGCGAAAAACACGGCGCCTTCCGCCTCGCCAACCTGCCCTTCGGGGCCTACGAGCCGCGCTGGTTCATGCAGGACCAGCACCAGAACCCGGAGGAAGCCGTGCGCGGCATGGTCGATTGCGCCGCCGCCCATGTCGCCGGCCACCATTGGGGTACGTTTCGCCTGACCGACGAGGGCGTCGAAGAGCCGCGACAGGCGCTGGAACGGGCGCTCGATGCGGCGGGCATCGCCCGCAGCCGCTTCCGGCCGCTTCGCCCCGGCGAAATCTTCGATGTACCGACCGGCGGCGAGGGAGCCGAATAAAGGCGGCACTGGTATTTTCCGGGCTTTTCCGCCATATACAGCCCGAATGAAGGATGGCCCGCCCGGAGCGGGCCCCGTTTGGACAATCGCGACATGACCGACAACGTGCAATTTGCCAGGATGAACGGGCTTGGAAACAAGATCCTCGTCGTTGACATGCGCGGTCGGAAGGATCGGGTGACGCCGGCCGCTGCGATCGCGCTCAATGCCGATCCGGCAACCGCCTTCGACCAGATCATGGCGATCCACGACCCCAAGGCTCAGGGCACCGACGCCTGGATCGATATCGTCAATTGCGACGGCTCCATGGCCCAGGCCTGCGGCAACGGCACGCGCTGCGTCGTCCAGGCACTGGCCGCCGAAACCGGCAAGAAGGCCTTCACCTTCCAGACCATTGCAGGCATCCTCAACGCCACCGAGCATGAGGACGGCACGATCTCGGTCGACATGGGCAAGCCGGTCTTTGCCTGGGACAAGATCCCGCTTGCCGAGGAATTTGCCGATACGAGCCGCATCGAACTGCAGATCGGACCGATCGACAATCCCGTCCTGCACTCGCCCTCGGCCATGTCGATGGGCAATCCGCACGCCGTCTTCTGGGTCGACAAGGACCCGATGTCCTTCGATCTCGATCGTTTCGGCCCGCTGCTCGAAAACCATCCGATGTTTCCCGAGCGCGCCAACATCACGCTGGCGCAGGTGCTTTCGCCCTCGTCGCTGCGCACCCGCACCTGGGAACGCGGCGCCGGGTTGACGCTTGCCTGCGGCTCGGCAGCTTGCGCGGCTGCGGTCAGCGCCGCGCGCACCGGCCGCACCGGCCGCAAGGTGGTGATCGACGTCGCATCCGCCCCTGCCCCGGCAAAGCTCACGATCGAATGGCGTGAGCACGACGATCATGTCGTCATGACGGGACCTGCCGAATGGGAATGGTCCGGCACGCTGAACCCGACGACGGGAACCTGGCAGCGCGACGAGGCCGAAGCGGGCGGAGCCCGGGCGCTTTGAGCGGCGTCGAGGTCATAACCTTCGGCTGCCGTCTCAATACCTACGAATCCGAAGTGATGCGGGCGGAAGCCGAAAAGGCGGGGCTGAACAACGCCATCCTCGTCAACACCTGCGCCGTCACCGGCGAGGCCGTGCGCCAGGCGCGCCAGGCGATCCGCCGTGCCCGGCGCGACAATCCGCATGCCCGCATCATCGTCACCGGCTGCGCCGCCCAGACCGAAAAAGAGACCTTCGCCGAAATGGCCGAGGTCGACGCCGTGCTCGGCAACGAGGAGAAGCTGAAGAGCGCCTCCTATCGTTCACTGCCGGATTTCGGCGTCTCGGCTGAAGAAAAGCTGCGGGTCAACGACATCATGAGCGTGCGCGCCACCGCGCCGCAGATGGTCAAGCACATCGATGGCCACGTGCGCGCCTTCATCCAGGTGCAGAACGGCTGCGACCACCGCTGCACCTTCTGCATCATCCCCTATGGCCGCGGCAATTCCCGCTCCGTGCCGATGGGCGCCGTCGTCGACCAGGCGCGCAGGCTGGTTGAGAGTAGCTATTGCGAGATCGTCCTGACCGGCGTCGATGCCACCAGCTACGGCGCCGACCTGCCGGGCACGCCGACCCTCGGGCTGCTGGCGAAGACGCTTCTGAAACAGGTTCCGGAAATCCGCCGCCTGCGGCTTTCCTCGATCGACGGCATCGAGGCCGACAAACACCTCTTCGACCTGATCGCCGACGAGGCGCGCTTCATGCCGCACCTGCACCTGTCGCTGCAGCATGGCGACGACCTGATCCTGAAGCGCATGAAGCGCCGCCATTCGAGCGCCGACGCCCGCGCCTTTGCCGATCAGGTCCGGCGCTTGCGCCCCGATATCAGCCTCGGTGCCGATATGATCGCCGGCTTTCCGACCGAGACCGAAGAGATGTTCGAAAATGCCGCGAGCCTCGCCGAGGACTGCGGCATCGCGCATCTGCACGTCTTTCCCTACAGCCCGCGTCCCGGCACGCCGGCGGCACGCATGCCGCAGCTCGACCGGGCGCTCGTCAAGGATCGTGCTGCGCGGCTTCGCGCCGTCGGCGCGACGCTCTACGCCCGCCACCTCGAAGGTATGGTCGGCAGCGAGCAGACGATCCTGGTCGAGAACAACGGGCTTGCCCACACACAAAACTTCACGCTCGTCGACGCGGCTGACCTGACGCCCCGTGCGCTTGTCCCGGTCTCAATCACCGGCCACAATGGCAAGCATCTGACGATGCAGGTAAAACAGATGGCTGCGGCCTGATTTATGCGGAATTCCTGAATGGCAATGGGTTTCATCAAGAGGATCTTCACCTTCGGCAAGGGCGCGGTGGAGGAAACGAAGCCGCCGGAAGGTGTACCGGAGGAGACGATCGTCTCTGCGCCCGAAGTCGAGGCGCAGCCGGAGCCGAGCGCCGAGGCGGTCGAACCGCCTGCCGCCGTTGCCGAGGCAGAGATCGTCGAAGAGAGCCCGGAAACCGCCTTCGAACCACCTGTCGACATCGAGACCCTGCCGTTGTCCGACGACGATCCGGTGCTTGAGGCCGAGATCGAGACGGCCGGTGGCCCGGCCTCCGACGACGCCGAAGAGCTGGCGCGCGACGAAGCCGCCCCGGTCGAAGCTGTGGTAACGCCGGCCGAGACTGAAGCCGCGATACCCCCCTCTGTCCCTTCGGGACATCTCCCCCTCAAGGGGAGAGAGCAGACGGAGACCGAGGCCACAGCTGAGGAAGTAACAGCTGCCACCGAGACTGCGGCGCCTGTTGCGCACAAGGCGCCTGCTCCCTCCGATGAGATCATCGTAGCCTCCCGCGAGGCCGAAATCGTCGAGAGAATCGAGGAAGCTGCTGACGATGCCGAACCCACGGCAAGCGACGTCACGACTGCCGAAGCAGACGAGGTCACGCCAACCGAAACGCTTGCTTCCGAACTCGAGAGCGAGCCCAGCGTGATCTCCGCCCCTGTGGGGGAGATGCCCGGCAGGGCAGACGGGGGTGAAGCCGGAGCCCTCCGCGAAAGCATCGAGACCGCAGAAGCCAACGCAGCAGAAGCCGCCACCGACGTCGCGCCGACCGAGACAGCCGAGGCCGAGCCCACTGCTACGCCCGCTTTGCCCAAGGGCTTCTCCGCCACAGAGCGCAAGCCCAAGGAAGAACTCGTCGCCGCGCCGAAGGAAAAGCTCAGCTGGTACCAGCGCCTGCGCCGCGGCCTCGCGCGCACCTCGTCGCAACTGACCGGCCAGATCGCCAGCCTGTTTACCAAGCGCAAGCTCGACGAAGCGACGCTGCAGGATCTCGAAGACCTTTTGATCCAGGCCGACCTCGGCGTCGAAACGGCGATGCGCATCACCGACACGCTCGCCTCGGAACGCTACGGCAAGGATGTCTCGGGCGAGGACGTGTCGCGCATCATGGCCGGCGAGATCACCAAGGTGCTTTCGCCCGTCGCCAAGCCGCTGGAACTCGATCTCAGCCACAAGCCGCACGTGATCCTGGTGGTCGGCGTCAACGGCACCGGCAAGACCACGACGATCGGCAAGCTCGCCGCCAAGCTTTCCGGCGCGGGCCTGAAAGTCATGCTCGCCGCCGGTGACACCTTCCGGGCCGCGGCGATCGAGCAGCTGAAGATCTGGGCCGAGCGCACCAACTCCGAAATCGTCTCGTCCAAACTCGGCGCCGATGCCGCTGGCCTTGCCTATGAGGCTTTCCAGCAGGCGCGCGAGAAGAAGTCCGACGTCCTGATCATCGACACCGCCGGCCGCCTGCAGAACAAGGCGGAACTGATGGCCGAACTCGAAAAGATCGTGCGCGTGCTCGGCAAGCTCGATCCGGATGCGCCGCACACCGTGCTGCAGACGCTCGACGCCACGACCGGCCAGAACGCGCTGCAGCAGGTGGAGATCTTCCGCAACGTCGCCGGCGTCAGCGGGTTGATCATGACCAAGCTCGACGGCACGGCGCGCGGCGGCATCCTCGTCGCCATCTCCGCCAAGCACAAGTTGCCGGTCTATTTCATCGGCGTCGGCGAAGGGATCGACGATCTCGAGCCGTTCGAAGCCAAGGATTTTGCCGAGGCGATCGCCGGCGTTGCCGCCTGACGGGGCGATCGGGCCTGCGCGTAGTTACGCCGGCCCGTTGCCTTGATATGGTTTTGCCGCAAAGCTGGTGTTATGAGCAGCAGGTACATGCAGAAACAGGACCCCCAGATGTCGTCGATCGAGGCTGCCAAGCCGCAGAAGGAAGTCAGCCCCTTGCTCAAGTTGGTGCTGGAGCTTGGGCCGCTGATGGTCTTCTTCTTTGCCAATTCGCGTGGCGAATGGTTGGCCGGGCATTTTCCGGCGCTCGCCGAACTCGGCGGTCCGATCTTCATCGCCACCGGCCTGTTTATGGCCGCGACCGCAATCGCGCTTGCCGTCTCCTGGCTGCTGACCCGCACCCTGCCGATGATGCCGCTGATTTCGGGCATCGTCGTCTTCGTCTTCGGCGCGCTGACGCTCTGGCTGCAGAACGACACCTTCATCAAGATGAAGCCGACGATCGTCAACACGCTGTTCGGCACGATCCTGCTCGGCGGCCTGCTGTTCGGCAAGTCGCTGCTCGGCTACGTCTTCCACTCCGCCTTCAAGCTGGATGAGGCCGGCTGGCGCAAGCTGACGCTGCGCTGGGGCCTGTTCTTCCTGGTTCTCGCCGTGCTCAACGAAGTGGTCTGGCGCTCGTTCACGACCGATTTCTGGGTCGCCTTCAAGGTCTGGGGCACGATGCCGATCACCATTCTCTTTACGCTCGCCCAGATGCCGCTGATCATGAAGCACTCGCTTGACCAGGAGAACGCCGAGTGAGCACGATGCTCGAGGAGAATGACAGCCGCAACCGGCACGCACTCCTCTGGCTCGCCGCCTTTTTTGCTGTTCTCATCATCCAGATCGTCACCCAGCATCTGATGGGTCGCCTCTGGATCTGCGAATGCGGCTACGTCAAACTGTTCGAGCCCGTGGTCAAATCCAGCGGCAACTCGCAGCATATCGCCGACTGGTACACACCGTCGCACATCATCCACGGCTTCCTGTTCTACGGCCTCGGCCATCTGCTCCTGCGCGGCAAGCCGCTGACGGCAAAGCTCTTCCTTGGGACCGTGATCGAATCCGCCTGGGAGATCGCCGAAAACACGCCGATGGTGATCAACCGCTACCGCTCCGCAACGATTTCGCTCGACTATTTCGGCGACAGCATCCTGAATTCGACGATGGATACACTGGCCATGGCCGCCGGCTTCCTGTTTGCCGCCCGCATGCCCGTCTGGTTGACCATAACGGTCGCCATCGTCTTCGAGCTCTTCACCGGCTGGCTGATCCGCGACAATCTCACGCTCAACGTACTGATGCTCGTCTGGCCGCTGGATGCGGTCAGGGACTGGCAGGCGGGGATTTAAGCGGGCTTCGGTCGCCGTCGCAGCCCCTCATCCCGCATCCGCGACCTTCTCCGGCAGATGGGGCGAAGGGACTTGAGGCACTCACTTCATTCCACGACTGCCCGGCAGGGAAAGCACGGTTTTATGCCGTCGATGCGATGCGAGAGTTTAGGGCAACCGAGCGCTACGTGTCTTCTTCGCCCCGCTTGCGGGCAGAACGCCGGCAGGCGGATGAGGAGCAAATCCCTCCCATCTGAATGAGAGCTAATGCCGGGAGCGGTTACGAACCCGCAGTCGCCTTTTCGATCGCCGGCAGCAGACCCGTCTTCACGCTGTTTTCGTCGAACGGGCCGACGCGCTTGTAGAGGATCGTGCCGTCAGCGCCGACGAGATAGGATTCCGGAATACCGTAGACGCCCCAGTCGATCGCCGCCTTGCCGCGCGGGTCGACGCCGATGGCGGAGAAGGGATTGCCGAGTTCGCCGAGGAACCTGAGCGCGTTTTCGTTCTGGTCCTTGTAGTTGATACCGACGACGGTCAGCCGCGGATCCTTCGACAGTTCCAGGATGAAGGGATGCTCCTGCCGGCAAGGCACGCACCAGGAGGCCCAGACGTTGACGAGCGTCAGCTTGCCCTTGATCGCCGCATCGGTCAAAGCCGGCATCGGCTGGCCGTCGCGCGTCGCACCTTCGAGCGCCGGCATGTCGAGTTTCGGCGCCTTGGTGCCGATCAGCGCGGAGGGGATTTCGCTCACGTCCTTGCCGGAATTGAGCTGGCTCCAGAAGATCGCCGCAAGCCCGGCGAAGATGACGAGCGGCAGCGCCGCCAGCACGAAACGCATGGGGCCGGGTTTGCGCTCCTCGTTACCCGGAGCGGGTGCGTTGCTCATCGTGTTTCTCCGGAAGCCGGTTCGGCCGAGCGCCGGCGGATGCCTGCGGCTTCGAGTTCGGTGAGTTCACGCCGGCGGGCACGACCGTCGAGCACGACCCAGGCAATCAGACCGAGGACCGTCAGCGTGGCTATTCCATAGCTCGTGAAAACGTAGGCGGCGTGGCTCATCATTGTGCGCGGGCTCCCCGTCCGGCAGCACGGGCCGCAAGGCGCCTGAGCGCCGTGACGCGCCGGCGCAGGATTTCGTTGCGCATGGCGGCGATGTGCAGCGTGAAGAACAACAGCGTGAAGGCGATCGCCATCACGATCAGCGGCCACAGGAACTCCGGATCGATCGTCGGTCCGTCGAGCCGCATGACGCTCGCCGGCTGATGCAGCGTGTTCCACCACTCGACCGAGAACTTGATGATCGGGATGTTGACGAAGCCGACGAGAACCAGAATGGCCGAAACCTTGGAGGACCGCGCCGGATCGTCGATCGCGCGGTTGAGCGCCATCAGCCCCAGATACATAAGGAACAGCACGAAGACCGAGGTCAGCCGCGCATCCCAGACCCACCAGGTGCCCCACATCGGCTTGCCCCAGAGCGAGCCGGTGACGAGCGCCAGGAAGGTGAAACAGGCGCCGATCGGGGCTGCCGCGCGCGAGGAGACGTCGGCAAGCGGATGGCGCCAGACGAGCGTACCGAGAGCTGCCAAGGCCATCACCGAATAGCACATCATCGACAGCCAGGCCGCGGGCACGTGCACATACATGATGCGCACCGTTTCGCCCTGCTGGTAATCACCTTCCGTCGTGAAGGAAAGCCAGACGCCGGCAACGAAGAACAGCGCCGTCAGCCCGGAAAGCCAGGGCAACAAACGGTCGGCCAGCGCCAGGAACCGCGTCGGGTTGGCGAGATCGCTGAATTTGCGGATGGCCAGGCTGTTTTCGCTCATGGTCGCTCTTTAGCGCTTAAGGCGCCCGCCTGCAATTGATCCGCGTCAATCGCCCGATCACGATCGATTTGGAACGCGGATCATAAATGTTATCGATCTGAACAGCTTAGCGACAAATCCATGGGAATGCCGCAAACACTTTCGCCCGTTCTGGCCCGATTGCGTCAATCGGACGCGTGCCGAAGTGCTGCGGCGGCGGCAACCGGGCCGATGACGGCGAAGAACAGGGTGATTGCCGCAAGGATCATCAAAGGTGGCAGGAACGGCGCCGGATCCTCGATCGCCGCATAGACAGCGCTGACACCGAAGATCAGCACCGGGATCGCCAACGGCAGAACAAGGATCGAAACCAGCAGCCCGCCACGCGGCAGCGACACGGCAACGGCCGCCCCCACTGCACCGATGAAGGTGATCGCCGGCGTGCCGATCAGAAGCGTCAGCATGGTGGCGCCGATGGCGATCTCGCTCATGTTCATGAAGAGGCCGAGCAAGGGCGAGGCAATCACCAGCGGCAGGCCGGTCGCCGCCCAATGCGCCGCACATTTGACGAAGACGGTGAAAAGCAGCGGCGTTTCCTGCATCAGCATCAGGTCGAGCGAGCCGTCGTCGCGCTCCGCCTGGAACAGCCGGTCGAGGCCGAGCAGCGAGGCAAGCAGCGCGCCGATCCACAGGATCGCCGGACCGATGCGCGAAAGCAGGTTCAGGTCGGGACCGACACCGAAGGGAATGACTGCCACCACAGTCATGAAGAAGAGCACGCCGATCATCGCCCCGCCGCCGGCGCGGATCGACAGTTTGAGATCGCGGAAAAAGAGCGCGATCATAGCGGCAACCTCCGGATCGGCACGCGCGCGTTTTCCGACAATGGGCTTCCAGGCATTGCGACCCTATGCATCATGCCAGTGATCTCCTGCCAGATGCTCGAACCCCGTCATGTGCAGCTCCTTCGTGCGGTCGAGGCCGAGTGGCTGGTGGGTCGCCGCAATGACGATGCCGCCTTTGCCAAGATGCGCCTTCACCAGATCGGCAAACAGCCGGTCGGCGCCGGCGTCAAGCGCTGCGGTCGGCTCGTCGAGGATCCAGATCGGGCGATAGGCAATGACCAGCTTGGCCATCGCCATGCGCCGCTGCTGGCCAGCCGAAAGATAACCGAAGGGCAGATGGGCGATATCGGGCAGGCCGACCGCTTCAACCGCCTCGGTGAGCGTGGCGCCGCGCCCCCCGGGCGAATCACCCATGAAGTCTCGCCAGAAGGAAAGATTTTCCGCGACGGTCAGTTCGCGCTTCATCGCGTTGCGGTGTCCGAGATAGTGGCTGAGCTCGGATGGATGGGCGATTTCCGGGGGGCCATTCTCAAGTTTCAGGTGCCCGCTTTCGGGCCTCAACAACCCCGCCAGAACCCGCAGCAAAGTGGACTTGCCGGAGCCGTTCGGACCCGTCACGACAAGGGCTTCCGAGGCGTCGAGAATAAAGGAAATATCGTTAAAAATCAGGTCCTCACCGCGCTTCGCGCTCAACCCTTCAGCCATGAGGCGCATGAATTTTCAGCTTCCCTTCACTCTCTTTGTCGCAGGGCAAAAAAAAGTCCCGTTTCGACCTTCGTTGCTCTGGCACGTTTTGGAGAAATTATCTATAAGGCGGCCAACACGCCAGCGGTCGGCGTGAATTTCATCCTAGCGCCGAACATGGAATGAATTTCCACGTACGGACAGCGGAAATGGCCGCACCCGCATCCCAATTCGCGCTTCACAGGCGCTCGGGCGTTCGTACGTCAGTTTTTGGCGATCAGACGGAACGGGGTATTATCCAGTGTCCAAATCCCTAGACAGCTTCAATTGTCGCTCCACGCTCACAGTCAACGGTGTCGACTACGTCTATTACAGCCTGCCCAAGGCTGAGGCGAACGGTCTCGCCGGCGTTTCCAAGCTGCCCTATTCGATGAAGGTTCTGCTCGAGAACCTGCTGCGCAACGAAGATGGCCGCTCCGTCACCAAGAAGGACATCGAGAACGTTGCCGCCTGGCTCAACGACAAGGGCACGGCTGAAAACGAAATCGCCTACCGTCCGGCCCGCGTTCTGATGCAGGACTTCACCGGCGTGCCTGCTGTCGTCGACCTCGCGGCGATGCGCGACGCCATGGTCTCGCTCGGTGGCGACCCGGAAAAGATCAACCCGCTCGTTCCCGTCGACCTCGTCATCGACCACTCCGTCATCGTCGACGAATTCGGCACCCCGAACGCCTTTGCCCGCAACGTCGAGCTCGAGTACGAGCGCAACGGCGAGCGCTACCGCTTCCTGAAGTGGGGCCAGCAGGCGTTCAAGAACTTCCGCGTCGTTCCGCCCGGCACCGGCATCTGTCACCAGGTCAATCTGGAGTATCTGGGCCAGACCGTCTGGACCCGTGAAGAAGATGGCGTCGTCACCGCCTACCCGGACACCTGCGTCGGCACCGACAGCCACACCACCATGATCAACGGTCTCGGCGTTCTCGGCTGGGGCGTGGGCGGCATCGAAGCGGAAGCTGCCATGCTCGGCCAGCCGGTCTCCATGCTCCTGCCTGAGGTCATCGGCTTCAAGCTCACCGGCAAGCTCAAGGAAGGCGTCACCGCGACCGACCTCGTGCTTATGGTCGTGCAGATGCTGCGCAAGAAGGGCGTTGTCTCGAAGTTCGTCGAATTCTTCGGCCCGGGCCTCGACAACATGACGCTCGCCGACCGCGCCACCATCGGCAACATGGGTCCGGAATACGGCGCCACCTGCGGCTTCTTCCCGGTCGACAGCGAAACCATCAACTACCTCACCATGTCCGGCCGTGAAGAGCAGCGCATCGCGCTGGTCGAAGCCTATTCCAAGGCTCAGGGCATGTGGCGTGACGGTGACGGTTCCGAGCTCGTCTTCACCGACACGCTCGAACTCGACCTCGGCGACGTCGTTCCGGCCATGGCTGGCCCGAAGCGTCCGGAAGGCCGCATCCCGCTCGAAAGCATCGCATCGGGCTTCGCAACCTCGCTTGAAGGCGACTACAAGAAGCCGGGCCAGCTTTCGAACCGCTATGCCGTCGAAGGTACCGATTTCGATCTCGGCCATGGCGACGTTGCCATCGCTGCGATCACGTCCTGCACCAACACCTCCAACCCGTCGGTCCTGATCGCTGCCGGCCTGCTCGCCCGCAACGCGGTCGCCAAGGGCCTGAAGTCCAAGCCGTGGGTCAAGACCTCGCTCGCACCGGGATCGCAGGTCGTCGGCGAATATCTCGCCAAGTCCGGCCTGCAGAAGGACCTCGACGCGCTCGGCTTCAACCTCGTCGGCTTCGGCTGCACGACCTGCATCGGCAACTCCGGCCCGCTGCCGGCGCCGATCTCGAAGACGATCAACGACAAGGGCCTGATCGCCGCCGGCGTTCTCTCGGGCAACCGTAACTTCGAAGGCCGCATTTCGCCGGACGTCCAGGCGAACTACCTCGCTTCGCCGCCGCTCGTCGTCGCCTACGCGCTTGCAGGTTCCGTCCAGAAGGACCTGACCAACGAGCCGCTCGGCGAAGACCAGGACGGCAAGCCGGTCTTCCTCAAGGACATCTGGCCGACCTCCAAGGAAATCCAGGAGTTCATCTTCAAGTACGTCACCCGCGAACTTTACGCGACCAAGTACGCCGACGTGTTCAAGGGCGACGAAAACTGGCAGGCCGTTCAGGTTCCTCCGGGCCAGACCTATGCCTGGGACGACGGTTCGACCTACGTGCAGAACCCGCCCTACTTCGTCGGCATGGGCAAGTCCGGTTCGGGCATCTCCGACATCAAGGGCGCCCGCGTGCTTGGTCTCTTCGGCGACAAGATCACCACCGACCACATCTCGCCGGCCGGTTCGATCAAGGCGGCCTCGCCGGCCGGTGCCTACCTCATCGGTCACGGCGTCGGCGTTGCCGACTTCAACCAGTACGGCACGCGTCGTGGCAACCATGAGGTGATGATGCGCGGCACGTTTGCCAACATCCGCATCCGCAACCACATGCTCGGCCCGAACGGCAAGGAAGGTGGCTACACCATCCACTATCCGTCCAAGGAAGAGATGTCGATTTACGACGCCGCCATGCAGTACAAGGAAGAGGGCGTTCCGCTCGTCATCTTCGCCGGCGTCGAATACGGCAACGGTTCGTCGCGCGACTGGGCTGCCAAGGGCACCAACCTGCTCGGCGTCAAGGCCGTCATCGCGCAGTCCTTCGAGCGTATCCACCGCTCGAACCTCGTCGGCATGGGTGTCATTCCCTTCGTCTTCGAGGAAGGCACGACCTGGGAATCGCTTGGCCTCAAGGGCGATGAGATCGTCACGATCGAAAACCTCGCCAATGTCCAGCCGCGCGAAAAGCGCGTTGCCAAGGTAACCTACGGCGACGGCAGCGTGAAAGATGTGACGCTCGTCTGCCGTATCGATACGCTGGATGAAGTGACCTACGTCAACAACGGTGGCATCCTGCAGACGGTTCTGCGCGACCTCGCCGCTTAATCGCGCGAGCGCATACAAGGCTCTGGAGCCGGGACGCCGAAAGGCGCCCCGGCTCTTTCTTTGAGGTGCACCTGCCGACGATCCGGTGCCGGGTCGCGCTCACTTGCCACCTCACTCCAACGTGACTTCCCGTTGATGCAGGGGCGTCGTATGTAGTGAACTCCCCCACAAGGAGTAGGCCGCCGGCCGGTAACGAAGTGACGCCATGACATCCGCAGACCGTTCTTTCATTCGCCCTGTTGCACTGGCTTTCGGGCTGCTCGCAGCCGCCGGTGCCCCTGCCGGGGCGCAGGAGAAACAGGCGGTCAAGGGCGTTGTCGAACTGTTTACCAGCCAGGGCTGTTCGTCCTGTCCGCCGGCGGATGCGGCGCTGAAGTCGCTGGTCGACGAGGGCGATGTGGTGGCGCTCGCCTATCACGTCGACTACTGGAACTATCTCGGCTGGGCCGACACGCTGGCATCGAAGGAAAACACCGAGCGGCAATATGCCTATGCGCGCATGCTCGGGCGCAACGGCGTCTACACGCCCCAGGCAATCCTGAACGGCCGCGACCACTTGAACGGCGGCAACCTGCAGGCAATCAAGACGCGGCTGGAAACGATGAAGGCGGAAGGCAAAGGGCTTGCCGTTCCCGTCGACGCCAAGATCCTCGGCGAAGAAATCCAGATCACAATCGGTAGCGGCATCGGCAAGGCCAATGTCGTCGTCGTCTATTTCGACCGCGCCAAGATCGTGAAGATGGAGAAGGGGGAGAACAGCGGCAAGGAAGTCCCCTATTGGCATGCGGTGCGTGACATACAGACGATCGGCATGTGGGACGGCCAGCCCGCGTCCTTTACGCTGCCGGCGACGGTGCTGACCGAGCGCCCGGGAAACAGCGGCTGCGCGATCCTGCTGCAATCGATGAAGGACAAGGAAACGCCGGGTGCCATCATCGGCGCTGCGGCCGTGCTCGCCGGCCCTCAGGGCAAATTGTAGGGACGGCGAAGCGCAAGGGGTTGGTTCGGCCCGGCAGCATCGAGGGGCTGGGGCTGAGGGTTCGAAGTTACCGGACCGAACCGGCCATAACTGCGTTCGGTGAACTCCCGCAGCATGACGATCTGACCGGACATACGGTGGCAACGACTCTGTCCGTCAGCGCCCGCGAGTTTTGCGATGAATTGGGGCGCCGGTTTGACTGAAATGGGGCAGAGGCAAGAAATGACCTCATCGTCCCATGGCTTCCAGCTTGCTTTTCGGCTCGTGTCAGGCACACTGTAATCGTTCTGTCACAACAGAAGGCCGGATTGCCGATGACCGATGAGCCGGATTTGCCGCAAGGCGAGGCGCGCCATCAGCGCGAGACCACTTCCGAAGTGGTCGTCGATCTTCACGAATACAAGAACGCCAAGAACGCTCCCCCCATCACTTTCCATCGTCGCGAATTGGATCAGATCCTGTGGGTCTACGGCCGTATGGTCGGCGAAGGCGAGTGGCGGGACTACGCGATCGACCACCTGAGGGACCGCGCGGTCTTCTCAGTGTTCAAGCGTTCGGGCGAAATGCCGCTCTACCGGATCGAGAAGAACCCGAAACTGGCCGCGAAACAGGGCGCCTATAGCGTGCTGAACATTCACGGCACGATCCTGAAGCGCGGTCACGAGCTCGCCCAGGTGCTCAAGGTATTCGACAAGGTGCTGAGGCTGGTGGAAACCTGACCACCCGGGAAAGGGTGCCATCAGGAGACGCACGCCGACGTCACGGGCAGCAACGGCACGACCTGCCTACGGCGCGCTGCGAGGCGCTTCGCCGACTGACATTCTTCAGCAAGCGATGGTCACTGGTAGAGGGTGTCCGGATAGACGTCTTCCGGCGGGTCGGTCGCCTGGCCCTCGCCGAGCGCGAGCTGCATGATCGTCGTGTCGAGCCAGCGGCCATGCTTGAAGCCGGTCGCTTTCATCGTGCCCTGGAGTTCGAAGCCGAGCGACCGGTGCACGGCGATCGAGGCCGGATGGGCACCGCCGATCACCGCGACCATCTGGCGGAAGCCGAGTTCAGTGCAACGCCGGACGAGCTCGACCAGCAGCGCCTTGCCGGCACCCTTGCCGCGCGCTTCCGGCGCCAGGTAGATGGAATCCTCGACCAGGAAACGATAGGCCGTGCGCGTGCGGAAGCCGGATGCGTAGGCATAACCGATGATCGTCCCGCCCGCGTCTACCGCAACCATGTACGGGTAGCCGCTGCCGATGATCGTTTCGAACCGGGCCCGCATCTCCTTTTCGGATGGCGGGTTGATCTCGTAGGTCGCAACGCCGTGCAACACGGATTCGCGATAGATCTCGGTGATAACGGGAAGATCGGCCAGGGTGGCGTCGCGCAGGGTCAGGGACATGGCTAAAGACTTTGATCCCAAGGTTTCGTCGTCCTTTCACTCCCACGGAGTCCGGACGCTTTCAAGCTGCTTCAGCAAACAAAAAAGGCGGCCGAAGCCGCCTTTTCCGTGTGCTGTTCAGACTTAGTTGTTCCGGTTGCCCATGAACTGGAGCAGGAACATGAACAGGTTGATGAAGTCGAGGTAGAGCGTCAGCGCGCCCATGATCGCCTTGCGGCCGGCAACGGTGCTGTCATCGGCTTCGTAGTACATTTCCTTGATCTTCTGCGTGTCGTAGGCGGTGAGGCCTGCGAAGATCAGCACGCCGATCACGCTGATCGCGAAGGCGAGCGCCGAAGAGGCGAGGAAGATGTTGACGATCGACGCGATGATGACGCCGAACAGACCCATGATCAGGAACGAGCCCATACCGGACAGGTCCTTCTTCGTGGTGTAGCCGTAAAGCGACAGGGCGCCGAACGAGGCGGCCGTCACGAAGAACGTCTGAACGATGCTCTGGCCGGTGTAGATCAGGAAGATCGACGACAGCGACAGGCCCATCAGGGCCGCATAGATCCAGAACGTCGTCTGCGCGGCAGAAACGCTCATGCTATTGATGCGGAAGCTCATGAAGAACACGAGCGCCAGCGGCGCCAGCATCACCACCCACTTCAGCGGGCTCGTATAGATCGCAGCACCGAAGGCAGTCAGCTGGCCATCCGAAAACGCCATTTGGAAGGCCAGGTAGGCCGCGACGCCAGTGATCGCCAGACCAAGCGCCATCAGGTTGTAGACCTTCAGCATGTATGCGCGAAGGCCTTCGTCAATCACGGCACCCGCCTGAGCGCCGGCGGGCGACATTCGGGTTTGGTAATTTCTCAGATCAGCCATTGTTTCCTCATTCAAGCTCCGGTGGAAGTTACGGTGTCGGGCGGCGAATATCGCCCTGGAAGATGAGCTTCCACGCCCAGGCGCCGCTGCGGAGCTCCAGCATGCCTGTGGACAAATATGATGCCGAAACCCGCTGCACACAAGACCCGGCACTCCCGGATTCCGTTGCACCGGACCGATTCAGACCGGCGCAATAGGGATTTACGGTTAACTCGGCCCGGTCAAAGTTCGCGCAGGACCGGCGCCGCCTTCTGCCCGAGAATGCGCCATGTACCGGCAAGTCCGATGCCGACCGTCATCACCAGCGCTGCCACAACCGTCACGATCGCCACGTCGGGCAGGAAGCTCGACGGCAGCGTCATGATGCGGTTGACGACGAACCAGGCGGCGATACCGCCGGCAAACAGCGCAAAAACTGCGGTTGCAAGACCGAGGATCGCGTATTCGTAGCTGAACGCCTTGATCAGCGTCACCCGCGTTGCCCCCAGCGTCTTCAGGACCACCGCATCATGGACGCGCGCCCGGTTGCCGGCCGCAAGCGCGCCGGCCAGCACCAGCACGGAGGCGACGAGCGCCACGGCCGCGGCCGCCCGGATAGCCGTTGCCAGCTGACCGAGTAGCCCATTCACAATGTCGAGAGCGTCCTTCACCCGTACGCTGGTGATCGTCGGATAGGCATTGGTGACGGCCTTCAGGACCGCCGCCTCCTCTTCCGGCGTCGCCGACGGATCGATCACAGTCGCCAGCCAGGCATGCGGCGCGCCGGCAAAGGTGTTCGGCGAGAACACCATGACGAAGTTGATCGACAGCGATTCCCACTCGACATTGCGGAAGTTGGCAATCTTGGCGGTGATGTTGCGGCCGAGCACATTGACGGTGACCGTATCGCCGATCTTCAGGCCGAGTTCGCCGGCCTCCTCGGACGAGAAGGAAACCAGGGGTTCGCCGCTGTAGTCGGCCGGCCACCAGGCGCCTTCGGACAGCGTCGAATTCTCCGGCTTGTTTTTGGCGTAGGTGATACCGCGGTCGCCGCGCAGCACCCATTGGCCCGCAGGCGGCACGTTGCGGCTGTTCACGTCCTCACCGTTGAAGGCGGTGATGCGGCCGC
Source organism: Ensifer sp. Root954 (assembly GCF_001429005.1). Lineage (NCBI taxonomy): Bacteria > Pseudomonadati > Pseudomonadota > Alphaproteobacteria > Hyphomicrobiales > Rhizobiaceae > Ensifer > Ensifer sp. Root954. Next base: position 218,458 of record NZ_LMJM01000022.1, on the reverse strand, counting down.
GCAGCATCGGCACCTCGATGACCTTGCCCTTCGGGATCGCCTGGTTCAGCACCGAGCGGAAACCTTCAATCTCGCTGCCCTGGATATCGACGAAGAAGAAATTCGGCGCTCGCTCCGCCATGCTTCCGGTGAGTTCGCGGCGCAGATTGCCGTCGATCAGCGCCAGCGTCACCAGAAGCGCCAGACCGAGCCCAAGCGACAGCACCACCGAGGAGGTCAGCGCACCCGGACGATGAATGTTGCCGATCGCCAGTCTGAGAGCCGGCGAATTGACCCGCGGGCTGCGGCGCGCGAGCCAGGCGATCGCGAGCGCAACGGCCCTGAGCACGATGAAGGCGAAGGCAATCGCGCCGAGGAAGACGAGCGAAATATAGCGGTCGTAAGCCGTAAAGATCGCCAAGCCGGCGAGCGCGGCAAGACACGCGACGGCGCCGAGCAGATAGGGCCAGGCCGGAAAACCCGAGGGGTCGAAACCCTGCTGGCGGAAGAGTGCGGTCGCAGGAATGGCGCGCGCCCGTCCGAGCGGCAGGATGGCGAAGGTCAGCGCCGTCAGCACGCCGAACAGGGCGGCAAGCCCGAGCGCGCCCGGATAGAGATGGAATGCGGTCGAAATCGGCAGCAGGTCGGCCAGGAACTGCGCCGCGACAAAGGGGATCAGAGCCCCGAGCACGAGCCCGATGACGATGCCGATCAAGGCGATCATCAGGATCTGTGCGAGATAGATCATCGCCACCAACGCAGCGGGCGCGCCCAGGCATTTGAAGGTCGCGATCACGCTGCGCTTGGCATCGAGATAGGCGCGCACCGCATTGGCGACGCCGACGCCGCCGACGATCAGTGCCGTCAGGCCGACAAGCGTCAGGAACTGCGAGAAACGCGTGATGTTGGCCGTCAGCGCCGGTGCTGCGTTGCCGCTGGTGCGGATCGACCAGCCGGCAGCCGGCTGGCTTTTCTCCGCCTCGGTGCGAACGGCCGCGACCCCTGCCGGATCGGCGAGCTTCACCTTGTATGTGTGCTCGACGAGGCTTCCGGTCTGCACCAGTCCCGTCGCCGCCAGGGCTTCGTCCGAGACCATCAGGCGGGGCGCGAAGCCGAAGCCGTCGGAAAGCGCATCCGGCTCGCGCGTGATCGTGCCGGCGATCCGGACACGGGCGTTGCCGAGAAGGATTTCGTCTCCGACCTTAACGTCCAGGCGGTCGAGCAGCAGAGGCGCCACGACCGCACCGAAGACATCGCCGTCGCGTGCGATGAGGTCGTGCAGCGGCCTGTCGGGTTGGCTTTCCAGCGCGCCATAGAGCGGATAGGCCGCATCGACGGCCTTCAGTTCCACCAGGGCTTGATTGGAACCGTCGGGCAGCCGCGCCATAGATCTCAGGCCAGCGGAAACCGCAACGGTCCCAAGACCATCGAGATAGGCGCGCTCTTCGGTCGTTGCGACACGATTGTTAAGCTCGAAGCGAATATCGCCGGCGAGCAGTTCCTGACCCTGCGATGCGATCGTCGCTGTGATCGACTGCGACAGCGAGTTGACGCCGGCAATCGCCGCCGTACCCAGCGCAATGCAGGCGAGGAAGATGTAGAAGCCCTTGAGCCCGCCGCGCATTTCACGCAGCGCCAGCCGCAGGGCAAGCAGCGGCCGCAGCCGTACCGAAGGCGCGCCGATCATGCCGAGGCCGCCTGCTGGACCGACGCCACGGCCACGGGGTCCGCGGCGCCGCCGGCAACGATCTCGCCCGAGCGCACCCGCACCTGCCGCGCGCAGCGGTCGGCAAGGGCGGCGTCATGGGTCACGAGCACGAGTGTCATGCCGCGGTCACGCTGTTCGGCGAAAAGCAGATCGGCGATCTGCCGTCCGGTTTCAGCGTCGAGGTTGCCGGTTGGTTCGTCGGCGATCAGAAGCTTCGGCGAGGGCGCAAGCGCCCGGGCGATCGCAACGCGCTGCTGCTCACCGCCCGAGAGCTGGCCGGGATAATGGCTGAGCCGCTCGCCGAGGCCGACGGCGACAAGCTCCTTGCGCGCGATCTCGAAGGCGCCCGACACATTGGCCAGTTCGAGCGGCACGGCGACGTTTTCGAGTGCCGTCATGTTGGGAATGAGGTGGAAGGACTGGAAGACGATGCCGATGTTGCGCCCGCGAAAGTCCGCCACCCGGTCCTCGTCGAGCCGGTGCAGCGGCGTGCCGTCGATGACGATCTCGCCGCGATCCAGCCGCTCGAGCCCGGCAAGCACCATCAGCAAAGTCGACTTGCCTGAACCGGACGGGCCGACGATGCCGACCGATTCTCCGGCATTGATCGTCAGGCTCATGCCTTTCAGCACATGCACCGAGGCGGCCGCCTCGCCCAGCGTCAGATCCGCGTTTTTAAGTTCGATGATGGTGCTGGCCAAGCGAAACAACCCTATATGAAACGAAGTGGGGAACAGAAACGGCATTCGGGATTTAGGAAAAGGCCCATGGCATTAAAAGGATTTCAACGGGTTTTCTTGGCACTGATGATGACATTTGCGTTATCATGGACGGCACGCGCCGAGACGATCAGCCTCATCGGGTTCGGCGACAGCCTGATGGCGGGTTATCAGCTCCCGCCGGAGGACGCCTTCCCGGCCCGGCTCGAAAAGGCGCTGAAGGAAAAGGGCTTCGACGTGACGATCGCGAACGCCGGCGTTTCCGGCGACACGAGTTCCGGCGGTCTTGCCCGCATCGACTGGTCGGTGCCGGATGGTACCAAGGGCGTGATCCTCGAGCTTGGCGCCAACGACGCGTTGCGCGGCATCGCGCCTGAAGAGACCCGCAAGAACATCGAGGCGATGATCACCCGGCTGAAGGACCGCGGCATCGCCGTGCTGCTCGCCGGCATGATGGCGCCGCCGAACATGGGCGCCGACTACGCCGCCCGCTTCAACCCGATCTATCCGGAACTCGCCAAAAAATATGGGCTGGAACTCTATCCGTTCTTTCTCGACGGCGTGGTGACGGAGGCCAAGCTCAAGCTCGAAGACGGCATGCATCCCAATGGCGACGGCGTCGGCGTCATGGTCGAGAAGGCCCTGCCCGTCGTCGAGCGGTTTCTGGCAACGCTGAACAAGACGGAGTGATGACATCGTCCACAGTTAAGGCAACGTTAATATTCTGAAGCGTCAAATACCAGTTGCGTGCAGATGCGATGCGTGATTCGCTAAGACATCTGCAAGAGATTCGGGGAGCTCGCCATGCCGAGACTATTCACCGCCCTCGAAATTCCGCGCAATGCTGCAATGAGTCTTTCATTGCTGCGCGGAGGTCTTCCCGGAGCTCGCTGGATCGATGTGGAGAACTACCACATCACCCTGCGCTTCATCGGTGACGTCGACTGGCGCACCGCCGACGAGATTATCGACAAGCTCGATCGCATCGAACGTCCTGAATTCCAACTGCAACTGAACGGCACCGGCGCCTTCGGCTCGAAGAAGCCCCACTCGGTCTGGGCCGGCGTTACCAACCATCCGGAAATGTATGCGCTGCAGGCCGAAATCGAGCGCATCTGCCAAAGGCTCGGACTGGGGCCGGACCCGCGCAAGTTCACCCCGCACGTGACGCTGGCGCGGCTGCGCTCCAGCCGTGTCGAAGACGTGGTCGAGTACCTCTCGGGGCGCGGCAACTTCATGACCTCGCTGTTCACGGTCTCCCGCTTCGTGCTGCTCTCGTCGCGCGATTCAGTCGGCGGCGGACCGTACCTGACGGAAGAGGTTTTCCCGCTTCACGAGGTGCGTTCGCCGAGCCTTTCGAGCAACGACGAACATCCGGCCTCCAGCATTTGGTAAAGCGCCTCGAAGGCTTCCCGCCCTTCGTAATAGGGATCCGGCACGTCCCGCAGGTCGCCTGACGCATAATCGAGAAAGAGATGCACCTTCTGCGCCGTGCCATCCGGCGCGAGCCTTTTCAGCGTGCGGACATTGTTCTCGTCCATGCCGAGGATGAGGTCGAAATCACTGAAATCTGCCGCCGCCACCTGGCGTCCGCACAGTGTAGAAATATCGATGCCGTGCCGCCGCGCCGTCTCTATCGATCGCCGGTCTGGCGGATCGCCGATATGCCAGGCGCCGGTTCCGGCCGAATCGATCTCCAGCGCTACAGCCAATCCCTTTTGCTTCGCCAATGCGCGCAACACGCCCTCGGCAAGCGGCGACCGGCAGATGTTGCCGAGACAAACGAAAAGAACTCTGACCGGTTTCATGCTATTCAGATTCGAAGGCTGGAGACAGTTGACGCTTATACGCGACAGCTCGGGCTTCGAACAGGCGCATGGGAGGACACAAGCGATGGCAGCGGAGAGACTGGACGAAGCGACGATTGCCGACAACCTTCACAAGATGGAAGGTTGGGTGCGGGCCGAAGACGGCAACTCGATCTGGAAGGCGTTCCGCTTCAAGAACTTCGTCGAGGCCTTCGGCTTCATGACCGAATGCGCGATCGTCGCCGAGAAGCTCAACCATCACCCGGAATGGTTCAACGTCTACAATCGCGTCGACGTGACGCTGACGACCCATGACGCCGGCGGATTGAGCGAACTCGACTTCAAGCTGGCGGCGCGCATGGACAAGGCTGCGGCAGGCCGCATGCCCGATCATTTGAAATAGGACGCGGAATTCCCATATTGAAAGCGCCGGAGCGCCGCGCGTTCACGAGAACGCCTGGCGCCCGAGAATATAGCGGAAGCGGGACGATGGACGACATCAAGATTGGTGAAATTCTCTTGCCTGGCGAAGAATCCGAGCAGGAGCGGCGGGAAAAGCGCGTGAAGCGCCGCTTCTGGCCGACCTTTCGCCGAGCTGCCCGCCAGATCCCATTCAGCCGCGACCTGGTTGCCGCCTATTACTGCGCCATCGATCCGAAGACCCCGACACGCACCCGCGGCATCCTGCTTGCAGCCCTCGCCTATTTCGTGCTGCCGATCGATATCATCCCCGACGTGCTGGCCGTCGTCGGCTTCTCCGATGACGTTGCCGTCTTGACCGCGGCCTTTGCTGCCATCAGCGGGCAGATCAAGGAAACGCACTATACCAAGGCCGACGATACGCTGGCCGATACGCCGGAGAGCTGACGCCGGACGCCGCCTGTCCGGTTGTGGCGCCGCATTCCCGCCCGAAAGTCAAACTCTTGCCTAATTCTTTGTGGCATAGATCTGCAAGTGACGCTGGTCGCGCGCTTTGGTGCGGCTGACGCCATGCAATGGCTTGGGGCAGGAAACCTTCTGGAACGGGCATTCCGAGGCAACGCGCATCCTCGATCGAGCCCGGTTCGGCGAAGGCGCGAATCGGCGGTCGAAAGGCACTGTGCGATGGGGCTAACCGCTCCATTTCGGGGCTAAAGCCGCGGTTTTCGGCCACCGTTGACGGTTTGGTAACCTGAATTAAGTCAAAACAAATCAAATCATGACTACGCGTCGCCCGTCTGACCTGTTTCGGGTGATCGAAAAGCAAGAAAAGCGGCAGGACCTCATGTTTGTAAGAAAGATCGCAACCGCAATCGCACTCGTTCTGGCCACCGCCAGCATGGCTGCCGCCCAGTCTCCGACGCGCATCCAGCAGTTCAACGCATGGGGCGCCTATTCCTACAATGCCGGCGGCGGCAAGGTCTGCTACGTCCTTTCGGTTCCGAAGGAAAAGAGCCCGGCCGGCGTCGACCATGGCGACATCTTCTTCCTCGTTTCCCAGCGCCCCGGCCAGAACATCAGCTACGAGCCTCAGGCAATGATGGGCTATGCTCTGCAGGAAAACTCCAAGGTCAACGTCGTCATCGACGGCCGCACCTTCGTGATGTTCACCAAGGGCAATTCGGCCTGGGTCGAAAATGCTGCCGAAGAGCCGGCACTGGTTGCCGCCATGAAGAACGGCAAGGCCATGTCGGTCAACGCCAAGTCGCGCAAGGGTACCGCGACCTCCTACTCCTACTCGCTCTCGGGCATCTCCGCTGCGCTGAAGCAGATCGAAGCCTGCAAGTAATCGCGAGACCGAAAGTCACGCGTAGGGGCCGGCTGCAAAGCCGGCCTTTTGCGTTCAAGGGGCCCGCCTCGTGACTCCCGGCCAAAACAATGCTAAAGGGCGGCCAACTTGAGAGCCTCCGCGCCCCGATAGGCCGCTTTCGATGGCTCGACCGATTTCAATTCGCGCATCAGGACGATTTCCGGACCCGCTCTCCGGACGGCCTCTCGCCGCATGACAGGACATCATGAGCATGGCAGCCACTGAAATTCTGAACCGGGTGGAAATCGCCAAGGCGCCGCAGGTGCGCGCAGCCGTAGAGGCGGAAAAGCCGTCGCTGATCGGACTTCTGCGCGAGGACATGGCCAAGGCACTGGTCGAAAAGGGCGTGCCGGAACGCCAGGTCAAGATGCGCGTCAGCCAGCTCTGGCACTGGCTCTACGTGCGCGGCGTCTCCGACTTCGATCACATGACGAACGTGTCCAAGGACATGCGCGAGATGCTGAAGCAGCATTTCACCATTGCGCGCCCGGAGATCGTCGAGGAACAGATTTCCGGCGACGGCACCCGCAAGTGGCTGTTGCGCTTCCCGGCGCGCGGCGCCGGACGACCGGTCGAGATCGAGACCGTCTACATTCCCGAGGAAGGCCGCGGCACGCTCTGCATTTCGAGCCAGGTCGGCTGCACGCTCACCTGCTCCTTCTGTCACACCGGCACCCAGAAGCTGGTGCGCAACCTGACGGCCGAGGAAATCCTCGCGCAGCTGCTGCTTGCCCGCGACCGGCTCGGCGACTTCCCGGAGCGCGACACCCCGCAGGGCGCGATCGTGCCGGCCGAAGGCCGCAAGATCACCAACATCGTGATGATGGGCATGGGCGAGCCGCTCTATAATTTCGAGCAGGTCAAGACCGCCCTTCTGATCGCCTCTGACGGCGAAGGCCTGTCGCTGTCCAAGCGCCGCATCACGCTGTCGACCTCAGGCATCGTGCCGGAAATCTATCGCACCGGCGAAGAGATCGGCGTCATGCTGGCGATCTCGCTGCATGCCGTGCGCGACGACCTGCGCGACATGCTGGTGCCGATCAACAAGAAGTACCCGCTGAAGGAACTGATGGACGCCTGCCGCGCCTATCCCGGCCTTTCCAACGCCCGCCGCATCACCTTCGAATACGTGATGCTGAAGGACGTCAACGACAGCCTCGAAGACGCCAAGCAGTTGGTGAAGCTCCTGAAGGGTGTGCCCGCGAAGATCAACCTCATCCCCTTCAACCCCTGGCCGGGCACCAACTACCAGTGTTCCGACTGGGAGCACATCGAGAAGTTTGCCGACTTCATCAACCAGGCCGGCTACGCCTCGCCGATCCGCACACCACGCGGCCGCGACATCCTTGCCGCCTGCGGCCAGCTGAAGTCGGAATCCGAGCGCATGCGCAAGGTCGACCGCCTCGCCTTCGAAGCGATGATGATCGCCAATCACGGCGAAGATTGAGACGAAGCGCCTCCTCGGGTCCTTCGTTCCTCGCCCCTCACCCATCGATGAAGAACTTTGATGGGTGATGCAGTTCCTATCGATTGATTTCATGTCATCGGTTTCCTAAGAAAGCGGGACATCAATTGGAGGACAACCCATGCGCTCACTTCTCATCGCCCTTGCCGCCACGGTGGCATTCACCCTGCCCGCCCGTGCCGATGAGGTGACCGTCGCCGTAACCGCGATCGTCGAGCATCCGGCACTCGACGCGGCACGCGACGGCGTGAAGGACGCGCTGACCGCCGCCGGCTACAAGGAAGGCGAGAACCTCAAATTCATCTACGAGTCAGCCCAGGGCAACCCGGCGACCGCCGCGCAGATCGCCCGCCAGTTCGCAGGCGAAGCGCCGAACGTGATCGTTCCGATCTCGACGCCGTCGGCCCAGGCGGTCGTCTCCTCGACCCGCGATATCCCGGTCGTCTTCACCGCCGTTTCCGACCCGATCGGCGCCCAGCTGGTCAAGGACATGGACAAGCCCGGCGGTAACGTCACCGGCCTCTCCGACATGTCGCCGGTTGCCGAACACGTCGCCCTGATCAAGGAAATCCTGCCGAACGCCAAGTCGATCGGCTACCTCTACAATTCCGGCGAAGCCAACTCCGTTTCGCTGCTCGCGGTGCTGAAGACCGAGGCCGAAAAGGCCGGCCTGACCGTCGTCGAGTCCGCCGCGACCAAATCGGCTGAAGTCCAGGGTGCTGCCCGTGCCCTCGTCGGCCGCGCCGATGCGATTTACGTGCCCACCGACAATACGATCATCTCCGCGCTTGAAGGTGCCGTCGCCGTCGCCGAAGAAGCCAAGCTGCCGCTCTTCACCGCCGACACGGACTCGGTTGCCCGCGGCTCGCTCGCAGCCCTCGGCTTCAACTACTACGACGTCGGCAAGCAGACTGGCGAAATCGTCGTTCGCATCCTCAAGGGCGAAAACCCGGGTGATATCGGCGTCAAGGTTGCCGCCGGTTCCGACCTGGTGATCAACAAGAAGGCCGCCGAGAAAATGGGCGTCACCCTTCCGGAAAGTGTCGTAAAGCGCGCAACCCGCGTCGTTGAATAAGGCTTTCGGCCTTTTCAGGTTCAAGTTTGTTGCGTTTTGCCCGCCTCCGTTCCATACGGGGGCGGTTCGCTATGAGGGGCCCGGAATACCGGAGGCCGCTCCAAGTTTCTAAGCCGCACATGCGCCCGGCCGTGCGCCCCATGTGCCAAGCGGGAGCGTCGCGCTCATAAGCACAATCAGGCGCGACAGGTAGAAAAGAGGGTCTGGGGTTGAGTCTAATTGCTTTCTGGGGAGCCGTGGAGCTGGGGCTGGTCTATGCCTTCGTTGCCCTCGGCGTCTTTCTCGCATTCCGGGTTCTCGATTTTCCCGACCTCACGGTCGACGGATCGTTTCCGCTGGGCGCCGCCGTCACCGCAGTGCTGATCATCGCCGGCGTCAATCCGTGGCTTGCCGCCTGCGTGGCGATGGTCGCGGGTGCCGCAGCCGGCATCGTCACGGCGATGCTCAACGTGCGCTTCAAGATCCTCAACCTGCTCGCCTCGATCCTGACGATGATCGCGCTGTTCTCGGTCAACCTGCGCGTCATGGGCAAGCCGAACGTCGCGCTGATCAACGCCGACACGATGCTGTCACCCTTCTACGGCCTCGGCTTGCGCGATTTCTACGTCCGGCCGCTGTTTATCGGAGTGCTCGTGGTCGTCGCCGTCATCATCGTCTGGCGCTTCCTTGAGAGCGATGCCGGCCTTGCGATGCGCGCCACTGGCGCCAATGCCCGCATGGCCCGCGCACAGGGCGTCGACACCAACCGTCAGATCTATCTCGGCATGGCGATCTCCAACGCGCTCGTCGCCTTCGGTGGCGCTCTGTTCGCCCAGACCAACGGCTTTGCCGACGTCACCTCGGGTGTCGGCACCATCGTCGTCGGGCTCGCGGCGGTCATCATCGGCGAGACGCTGCTCGGTGCCCGCGGCATCCTGATTGCGCTGATCGGCTGCGTGCTCGGCTCGATCCTCTACCGCATAGCGATCCAGCTGGCGCTGTCGACCGACATGCTCGGGCTGCAGGCCTCCGACCTCAACTTCGTGACCGCGGCACTCGTCACCTTCGCCCTCGTCCTTCCCCGTCTGCGTCGTGGAGGTGCGGCATGATCAGCGTCAACAACATCGAGGTCATCTTCGGCAAGGGCACGCCGCTGCAGAAGCAGGCGCTGAACGGCGTCAGCCTGACGATCGAGCAAGGCTCCTTCGTCACCGTCATCGGCTCCAACGGCGCCGGCAAGTCGACGTTGCTCGGCGTGCTCGCCGGCGACGTGCTGCCGAGTGCCGGCCAGGTGACGATCGGCAAGACAGACGTCAGCCGCAAGGGTACCGCTGCGCGCGCGGGCCTCGTCGCTCGCGTCTTCCAGGATCCGCTGACCGGCAGCTGCGGCGCGCTCTCGATCGAGGAAAACCTGGCACTCGCCGCCAAGCGTGGCGAAGCCCGCGGCCTCACCGCAGCCCTCGGCCCGAAGCGCCGCGAACATTTCCGCGAACGCATCGCCGAGCTCAACCTCGGCCTTGAAAACCGCATGGGCGACCGCATGGACCTTCTGTCCGGTGGCCAACGCCAGGCGGTCTCGCTGGTCATGGCGACGCTCGCAGGCTCCGAAGTGCTGCTGCTCGACGAGCATACGGCAGCCCTCGACCCTGGCATGGCCGAGTTCGTGATGAACCTGACGCAGAAGATCGTCTCCGAGCGCAAGCTGACGACGATGATGGTCACCCATTCGATGCGCCAGGCACTCGACTACGGCCACCGCACCATCATGCTCCACGGCGGCGAGATCGTTCTCGACGTCGCCGGCGACAGCCGCAAGGAACTGCAGGTCGAGGACCTGATCGCCATGTTCCGCCGCATCCGCGGCCAGACGCTCGACGACGATGCGCTGCTGATCGGCTGAGTACAGAAGACTAATTCACAACAAGGCCCGGGCATCCAAGATGTCCGGGCTTTTTGTTTTTGTTTACCGAGCCGTCGTCATGAAGATCTTCACCGCAAACACCGAGAAGACGCCGGCGAAGCTGAAATCAAGTGCCCGCATCACGCCCTTGTTGCGCTGCAGCCAGGAGGCAAGCCAGTCGGCGGTGAAGACGACCAGCATGTTCACCGGCATGCCGATGGTGATGAAGAACAGGCCGAGGAACAGAAGCTTGCCGGTGACCGAGGGATCACCGGCGCTGACGAACTGCGGCAGGAAAGTCATGAAGAAGATGATGACCTTGGGGTTCAACAGGTTCACCCAGAAGCCGGCCGAGATGTTGGCAAGCGCCTTGCCTTCCGTCGGCTCGACCTTCTGCACCGAAATGCTGGAGCCGAAGCGCATCGCCTGCACCGCAAGCCAGAGCAGGTAGGCGGCACCGCCGGTCTTGAGGATGGTGAATGCGGTTGGCGAGGCGGTGATCAGCGCCGAGATGCCGAACGCGACGAGCAGCGTATGCACGACGATGCCGAAGCTGGTGCCGAGCACGACGAAGAGCGCGGCCTTCTTGCCCTGGGCGAGCGCCCGGCTGATCGAAAGCGTCATGTCGGGACCGGGTGTGGCCGCCAGAAGCAGCGTCGCAGCCGCAAAGGTCAGGAGGGTCGGCAGGCTGGGGATGAAGTCCATGGTCGTTTCCTCGGCACGGGGGTCGCCTCGAGTAATCCTGCGCCTGCGCTTTTGCCAGCGGATTCGCATCGTCAAGCGTTCTAGCGCTTGTATCGCCGCAGGTTCTGGCTAAAGTGCCGCAGATTTGCACGCGGCATCGCCGCCCTCCCCAAGACCAGACGGACGGAAACCATGGCATCGCATAAAGACGTGAAAAAGGTCGTTCTCGCCTATTCGGGCGGTCTCGACACCTCGATCATCCTGAAGTGGCTGCAGACCGAACTCGGCGCGGAAGTCGTCACCTTCACCGCCGACCTCGGCCAGGGCGAAGAGCTCGAGCCGGCCCGCAAGAAGGCCGAAATGCTCGGCATCAAGGAGATCTACATCGAGGACGTCCGCGAGGAATTCGTCAAGGATTTCGTCTTCCCGATGTTCCGCGCCAACGCCGTCTATGAAGGCGTCTACCTGCTCGGCACCTCGATCGCCCGCCCGCTGATCTCCAAGCACCTGATCGATATCGCCAAGAAGACCGGCGCCGACGCGATCGCCCATGGCGCGACCGGCAAGGGCAACGACCAGGTTCGCTTCGAGCTTTCCGCCTATGCGCTGAACCCGGACATCAAGATCATCGCGCCGTGGCGCGACTGGTCGTTCAAGAGCCGCACCGACCTGCTCGAATTCGCCGAGAAGCACCAGATCCCGGTTGCCAAGGACAAGAAGGGCGAAGCGCCGTTCTCCGTCGATGCCAACCTGCTGCACTCCTCCTCCGAGGGCAAGGTTCTCGAAGACCCGGCACTGGAAGCCCCTGAGTACGTGCACATGCGCACGATCTCGCCGGAAGCCGCTCCCGACCAGGCCACCGTCATCAAGATCGGCTTCGAGCGCGGTGACGCCGTCTCGATCAACGGCGTACGCCTGTCGCCGGCAACCCTGCTTGCCAAGCTCAACGAGTACGGCCGCGACAACGGCATCGGCCGTCTCGACCTCGTCGAGAACCGCTTCGTCGGCATGAAGTCGCGCGGCGTCTACGAGACCCCCGGCGGCACCATCCTGCTCTCCGCGCACCGCGCAATCGAGAGCATCACGCTCGACCGCGGCGCCGCCCACCTCAAGGACGAGCTGATGCCGCGCTACGCCGAGCTGATCTATTACGGCTTCTGGTTCTCACCGGAGCGCGAGATGCTGCAGGCCGCAATCGACAAGAGCCAGGAGCATGTCGAAGGCGAAGTGACGTTGAAGCTCTACAAGGGCAACGTCATGGTCATCGGCCGTGAGAGCGACAAGTCGCTCTACTCCGACAAGCTCGTCACCTTCGAGGACGACCAGGGCGCCTACGACCAGAAGGATGCCGCCGGCTTCATCAAGCTCAACGCGCTGCGCCTGCGCACGCTGGCCGCGCGCAACCGCTAAGACGACGCGTTCTGAAAAAAGAAGCCTCCGCGACCCGTTCGCGGAGGCTTTTTCATATGCAGGCCGAAGCGGTATCGATGCCGATGCCGCACCAGATTTCTACTCCGCCGCTTCCGAAAGCGGATCCTTGACCGGCACGGCGAGCGGCTGCGAGCGAACATTGCGGCTATACCAGACATAGCTCAGGATGCAGACGAGGCCGAAGCATGGAATGATCGTGCCGAGCGCCAGCACCGGAGCGCCGACCGCAGCGGCGATCGCGCCACCAAGCAGCCCCGAGCCCATCTGTACGAAACCCATCACTGCCGACGCCGTGCCAGCGATGTCCGGAAACGGCGCCATCGCCGCCGTCATCATATAGGGCATGACGAAGGCGATGCCGAAGGCATAAATCCCGATCGGCAGCATGACCGAGAGGAAGCTCGGCTGCAGAATGTGCATGGTGTAGGCAAGCGCGAGGCTGGCCGCACCGATGAAGACGAGGCCGGCCGGCACCAGCGCCTGCGGCGTGAAACGCCGCATCAGCAGCCGCACCACCACGGTTCCCGAAAAGAAAAGGCCCGACTGCATCAGCATGCCGACGCCGAACTCGGTCGGTGTCAGCCCCACCGCATTGATCAGTACGAAGGGCAGCATGGTCGCCCAGGCATAAAGTGCGCCGACCGCTCCGCCGATCACAAGTGTCGAGGAAACGAAGCGGCTGTCGCTCACCAACCGCCGATAGGCCGCAAGGATGGGCTTCAGGTGGCCCTTGGCCGGATCCGGGGTCGCGGTCTCGGCCATGAAAAACTGCACGGTGAGACAGGCCATGGCGGCAAAGCCGACCATCAGGAAGAAGATCGACTGCCACCCGAAGAGACCGAGCGCCAGGCCGCCAAGCGTCGGGGACACGGCGGGTCCGAGGGCCAGCATCATGCCGATCATGTTCATGATGCGTGCGGCCTCAGTCCCGGTGAACTGGTCGCGCACGATCGCCCGCGCCACGGTCATCCCGACGGAGGCGCCGATGCCCTGCACCAGGCGGCCGGCCAAAAGCACCGCGACGGAAGGCGCAAAGGCCGCCATCAGGCTACCGACGAGGTAGATCGCCATGAAGATCAGCGTCGCGCGGCGGCGACCGATGACATCGGAGAGCGTGCCAGACACCAACTGGGCAAAGGCGAAGCCGGCGAAATAGAGCGACAGCGTCATCTTGATCGCCGCTTCGCTGGAGGAGAAGGCGCGCACCAGTTCAGGCATCGCCGGCGTATACAGCGCCATGGAAACGGGGCCGAGCGCCACCAGGAAGGCACCGATGATGCTTGTGCGCCGCTCGCTCATGCGACGCGTCATTGCGCGGCTCCGACCCGGACTTCGGCCTTCTCCGCTGTCTCCTTACCGGCAAGGCACGGATCGAGTTGACGCAAATTGTCACGCAGGATGCGCAGATTGGAACAGAGAAGCGCGCGCGCTTCCGAGTCCAGCCCTTCCGTATAGGCATCCATCATTTCGCGAAGACCGGTCATCAGCTCGTTGAACAACGGACCGGCCTTTTCGGTGATGACGACATTCTTGGCGCGGCGATCCGCCGGATCGGGAACGCGGGCGACGAGCCCGTTCGCCTCCAGCCTGTCGAGATAGGCCGACAGCGTCATCGGCTCAATGCCCATGCGTGTGGCGATTTCGGCCTGTTTGATGCCCTCGGTGAGCGCCACCTGGATCAGCGTGCGCGCCTCGCCAGGCGTGATGCCCAGATCCATGGCATTGACCTTGCGGTCGAAGGCCCCGCGCAAGAGGCGCGAGACATCGGTCAGAAGCATTCCAATGGTTTCGGATTCTAGCTTGAAGGGCATCATGATCGTTCACAGGTGATATAATAAGTTTTACTTATCATACCCTGTGAAAACGTTCAACGCGGAAGGCCATCTTTCCCTTGCCAGTTTAACGGTAAAACTCGCAAGGATTCAACGTATTACCTTCGCAATCCCGCGCGGGACCGTCTTTGTTGTGTCTCAGCCCTCAAGCTCCTCGCGCAGCATTTCGAGCTCCAGCCATTCCTCTTCCATGCGAGCGAGGTCGGCACGCAGCTTTTCCAGCTCCTGCGCCAGCTTCGCAAAAGCATTTGGATCTTTTGTGAAAAGATTGGGGTCCGCCATCTTTTCTTCGCGCTTGGCAGCCTCGGCTTCCGCCTTGGCAATCTCTTTAGGCAGGTTTTCGAGCGCGAATTTCTGCTTGTAGGAAAGCTTACCCTTTGCAGCCTTCGGCGCTTCGGCGACAGGGGCCGCCGCCTCGGCCTTGGCCTTTTCCGCCTTCTCGGCCTTGCGCTTCTCCTCGATCGCGCCCTTGCGCTGCGCCATCATGTCGGAATAGCCGCCGGCATACTCGATCCAGCGTCCATCCGGCGCCTCCGGATTGGCCGGCGCAATCGTCGAGGTGACGGTGCGGTCGAGGAAGTCGCGGTCGTGGCTGACGAGGATGACAGTTCCGGCAAAACCGGCGACGATCTCCTGCAGGAGGTCGAGCGTCTCGATGTCGAGATCGTTGGTCGGCTCGTCGAGGATCAGAAGATTGGTTGCGCGCGCGAGGATGCGCGCCAGCATCAGCCTTGCGCGCTCGCCGCCCGAAAGCTCGCGGATCGGGGTGCGCGCCTGCTCCGGCTGGAACAGGAAGTCCTTCATGTAGCCGGTGACGTGGCGCTGCTCGCCATTGACCAGCAGGTTGTCGCCGCGCCCGTCCGTCAGGTAGTGCGCCAGCGTGTCGTCGAGATTGAGGTCTTCGCGCTTCTGGTCAAGCGTCGCGATTTCGAGATTGGTGCCGAGCTTGACCGTGCCCGTATCCGGTTCGATCTGCCCGGTCAGGATCTTCAGGAGCGTCGTCTTGCCGGCGCCGTTCGGGCCGACCAGACCGATGCGGTCGCCGCGATGCACGCGGATCGAGAACGGCGCGACGATGGTACGCTCGCCATAGGCCTTGGTGACCTTCTCCGCCTCGATCACCAGCTTGCCCGATTCCTTGGCGTCGGCGGCCGTCGCCTGTACCGTTCCCTGCGGCCCCTTGTGGCCGCGATAGGTCGCCCGCATGGTCTGCAGCTCACCGAGGCGGCGCATGTTGCGCTTGCGCCGTGCGGTCACGCCGTAGCGCAGCCAATGTTCCTCGCGCTCGATCGCCTTGCCGAGCTTGTGCTGCTCCAGCTCCTCGGCCTCCAGCACCTCGTCGCGCCAAGCCTCGAAATGGGCAAAGCCGCGGTCGAGCCGCCGCGACTGGCCACGGTCGAGCCAGACGGTCGCGGTCGAGACCTTTTCCAGGAAGCGCCGGTCGTGCGAGATCAGAACGAGCGCCGAACGGCTGCGGATCAGTTCGTCTTCCAGCCATTCGATCGTCGGCAGGTCGAGATGGTTGGTCGGCTCGTCGAGCAGCAGGATATCCGGCTCCGGCGCCATGACGCGGGCAAGCGCCGCGCGACGCGCTTCGCCGCCCGAAAGGCGCTTCGGGTCTTCCTCGCCGGTCAACCCCAGGTGCTGCAGCAGATAGGCGACGCGATAGGGATCGTCACTCGGGCCGAGTCCTGCCTCGGCATAGGCCTGCACGGTGTCGTAGCCGTCGAAATCCGGCGCCTGGTGCAGATAGCGGATGGTCGCGGAGGGATGGCGGAAGATTTCGCCCGACTGCGCCTCGGCCAGACCCGCGGCAATCTTCATCAGCGTCGACTTGCCCGAGCCGTTGCGGCCGACCAGACAGATGCGGTCACCCGGTTCGACTTGAAAATTGGCGCCGGCTAGCAGCGGCGCGCCGCCGAAGGTGAGGAAGATGTCGTCGAGTTTCAGAATGGGAGGCGCCAAGGCTCAGGCTCCGGAAAGATCATAGGGGCGGGCGAGCACAATGGCGCGACCGCTCTGGAGAGTGAAGCGAAGGGGACCCTCCGCAACGTTGGAAACGGTTCGGGACGAGCCGAACGGCAAGGTGAAATCGTCGAGCGGATAGCGCGCATTGACGATCGAAAGACCGGTAAGCTCGGTCAACCCGAGCACCGAGAAGAGGCAGCCCTTGGGTAGGTCGAGGTCGAGCGAGCCGGCCAGCAGCGGATAGGCCTCTTCCTCGCCCGAGGTCATCAACACGGAAAGGCCACGCTCGGCAAGGGCGACGGCATGCAGCAGGTGCATGAAGGCGTGATCGCTGCGGGTACCGCCGAGGGCGCCGGCGAAAATCAGGCGATCGGCTCCACGCGACAACGCCGCCTCGACCGCGATCTCCCCGTCCGTCGCGGCCTTTGCCGCCGGATAGGGCTCGCGCGGGACGGAGGTGTAGTCCGCAAGAAGGGCTTCCTCGGTCGAGTCGAAATCACCGACCCAGACATCCGGCACGATGCCGAGCAATCGGGCATGGCGCATGCCGCCGTCAGCCGCAATGAAGCGACTTGCGGTCAGCTGGTGAGCCAGCCGGTCGGTCAGCGAAAGGGCGCCGCCAAGCAGAATGGTGAAGGTCGATCGAGCCATGGCAAAGCCCATAGCGCAAAGGACCGCCGAAGGAAAACGAAGAAAACCGTCGAACGAGCGGTTCTCGATATTTTGGTCAGACCATCAATGCCCCTCGGGCACCGGATCGGGGAAAAGCATGCCGGCATAAATGCCGGGGGTCGAATCCGGAATTTCGACGGCGCCGGCCACCCGCTCGTAGAACTTCGCCGGCCCGACGCCGCCGATAATCGCGTAGCCATAGCCGGCCTCGCGCATCGCCGTGAGGCTTGCAAGCAACAGTGCCTCACCGATCCCCTGCCCGCGCATGCTTTCGTCGACGCCGGTCGGACCGAAGAAGCCGAGTGCCGTTACGTCGTGGCAGGAAAAGCCGACGATCTTTTCGTCATGGACAGCGACGTGCATGCGCGTCGGGGTGGAGGAAAAGGCGGCTTCCGCCTCGCCCGCCCATCCGGCACCGAAAGTCCTTTCGATCCAGGAAACAACCAGGCGGCGCTCCGGCGCCATGGCGCGGCGAATGCTGACGCCAAGGCCAAGCTTCGACTGAGGTTCAGCCGGCAGGGCATAAAGTCGAACAAGCATATCGGGCATGACATTTCCTCCTCGCTGCCGTTGTGTAGCGCAGTTGGCGGCATACGCAAACACGCGCCATTGTGCTGGCCAGGCGTCCCCTAGCTTCGCCGTAAACATCGCTTGCCATGGGACCGAGGCAGCGGTAAATCTCTTGCCGCTCTAACGGGGTGCCTCCCGACCGCATTGCGGCCGGAGGCTGAGAGGCGTCAAAACGCCAACCCGCGGAACCTGATCCGGCTCATACCGGCGGAGGGATTAGACGCGATCGGATCGATACGCCCTTTTCCCATGCAACAACGAACTTTGGGAGAGAGGTCCTCGCCATGTGCAATTCATCGCAACTTAAATTCTTTAGCCGGCTAGCCCTTGCGACGGCCGCGAGCCTTGTTTTCTCCGGCGCCGCGACCGCCGCCGACAAGACGCTGACGGTGTACACCTATGAGAGCTTCATCACCGAATGGGGCCCGGGCGCCAAGGTCGCAGAAGCCTTCGAGAAGACCTGCGAATGCAAGGTCAACTATGTCGGCGTGGCCGACGGCGTCGAGCTGCTCACCCGCCTGAAGCTCGAAGGCGAGGCCTCCAAGGCCGACATCGTGCTTGGTCTCGACACCAACCTCGTTGCGGAAGCCAAGGCAACGGGCTTCTTCGCGCCGCACGGCGTCGAGGCAACCGGCGTCACCGTTCCCGGCAACTTCTCCGACGACACGTTCCTGCCCTATGACTACGGCCACTTCGCCGTCGTCTACGACACCGAGACGCTGAAGACGCCGCCGAAGAGCCTGAAGGAGCTGGTAGAAGGCGACCCGTCGCAGAAGATCGTCATCGAGGATCCGCGTACATCGACGCCGGGCCTCGGCCTCCTGCTCTGGGTCAAGGCCGTCTATGGCGATGAGGCGGGTGCCGCCTGGACGAAGCTGAAGGACCGCGTTCTGACCGTCACCCCCGGCTGGTCGGAAGCCTATGGCCTCTTCACAAAGGGCGAGGCGCCGATGGTGCTGTCCTACACCACGTCGCCGGCCTACCACATGGTCGCGGAAAACACCGAGCGCTACCAGGCCGCTGCCTTCTCCGAAGGGCACTACATCCAGATCGAAGTCGCCGGCATGACCAAGAACGCCAAGGAGCCGGAACTGGCAAAGCAGTTCCTCGCCTTCATGACCGGTCCGGACTTCCAGTCGATCATCCCGACGACGAACTGGATGATGCCGGTCGCAGCGACCAAGGAGCCGCTGCCGGACGCCTTCGACAAGCTGGTCAAGCCGGAAAACACCTTCCTCCTGCCCTCGGAGGAAGTCGCCAAGAACCGCAAGGCCTGGATCGATGAATGGCTTGCCGCCATGAGCAAGAACTGAGGCCGGATTGTTCGCACTGCGCGAAAATCGCATGACAGTGGTCGCCGGGGCAGCCTGCCTCGGCGTCTTCGTACTTTTCGTCGGTCTTGCGATCGTCGCCTTGCTGAGCCAGACGGGCGGCGCGAGCGACGATGCGCTGTTCGACGCCTACATCTGGCGCGTCACCCGCTTCACGCTGCTGCAGGCGACCCTCTCGACGTTGCTGTCGGTGCTCTTTGCCATCCCCGTCGCCCGGGCGCTGGCGCGACGGCCGCAGTTCCCCGGCCGCATCTGGCTGCTGCGCTTGATGGCGCTGCCACTCGGACTGCCGGTTCTGGTTGGCGCACTCGGGCTGATCGAGATCTGGGGGCGGCAGGGTTTCCTCAATTCCGGCCTGCGCTGGCTCGGCCTCGCGCAGCCCGTCAGCATTTACGGCCTGTTCGGCATCCTGCTTGCCCACGTCTTCTTCAACATGCCGCTTGCGGCGCGCCTGTTCCTGGCCGGGCTCGAGCGCATCCCCGCCGAATACTGGCGCAGCGCCGCCAATCTCGGCATGCCGTCACGGGCACTCTTTCGCTTCATCGAATGGCCCGTCCTGCGCGGCCTCCTGCCGGGTGCCGCCGGCCTCGTCTTCATGCTCTGCGCCACCAGCTTCACCCTCGTGCTGACGCTCGGCGGCGGGCCTGCGGCCAGCACAATCGAAGTGGCGATCTACCAGGCGCTGCGTTTCGATTTCGATCCGCCGCGCGCGATCGCGCTGTCAGCCCTGCAGATCGCCATGACCGGCCTGCTGCTGCTCCTGCTTCGTCATCTGGCGACCGAGCCGGAAGAGGGCATGACCGGTGGCCGCACCGTGCGCCGTTTCGATGGCGCGTCAAGGATCGCGCGCCTGAGTGATGGCACCTGGATCACGCTTGCCTTTCTGTTTCTCGGCGCGCCGCTGGTCGCGGTTCTCATCTCCGGACTCGAAGCCGATCTGCTGAAGCTCGCCCGCGATCCGGCGGTGCACCGGGCGCTGCTGACGAGTGCGGCAATCGCGCTCGCCTCGGCACTCGCCTCCGTCACCATCGCAGCCGTGATGATCCGGGCGGCGGCAACCGCCACCGCGCCGCGTCACGCGACGTCGCTCTCCCACGGCTTTGCCGGTGCCGTCGGTGCCAGCACCTCGCTGATCCTCTTGGTACCGCCGGTGGTGCTCGGCGCCGGATGGTTCCTGCTTTTGCGTCCCTTCGGTGACGTCGCGCGCTTTGCACCTGCCATCGTCGTTGCGATCAACGCGCTGATGGCGCTGCCCTTCGTCCACCGCATCCTCGCGCCGGCAATGGCGACCCATGCGGCACGGTCCGAACGGCTGACGGCAAGCCTTGGCATTCGTGGTTTCGATCGTCTGCGATGGATCGACTTTCCGGCGCTGCGCAAGCCGCTATTGATGGCCCTTTCCTTCGCCATGGCGCTGTCGCTCGGCGACCTCGGCGCCGTCGCTCTCTTCGGCAGCCAAGACATGGTGACGCTGCCGTGGCTGCTCTATAGCCGTATGGGGAGCTACCGCACCGCCGACGCCGCCGGTCTCGCCCTTTTCCTCGGGCTTCTCTGCCTGATATTCACCATCCTCGGCACGGCCAATGACAGCCGGCCGGAAGGACGCAAAGCATGATCGATCCCGTTCCCGCGATAGAGTTGCGCGATGTCGAGGTCCGTTTTGAAACGGCCAAGCTCACCTTCGATTGCACCATCGCCAAGGGGGGCATCGTCGCCGTCGCCGGTGCCTCGGGTTCCGGCAAATCGACGCTGCTCCACCTCATTGCCGGGTTCGAGGATCCCGATCGCGGCGAGGTGCGCATTCTCGGCGAGAACGTTGCCGATCGGGCGCCGTCGGAACGGCCGGTCTCGATGATCTTCCAGGACAACAACCTTTTCGCCCATCTCGACGTCGCGACCAACATCGGCCTCGGCATCGACCCGGCGCTTCGGCTGAGCGCAACCGACCGCGAGAAGATTGAAGACGCGCTCCGCCGCGTCGGGCTCGAAGGCTTCGGGAAAAGGCTGCCGCCGACGCTTTCAGGCGGCGAGCGCCAGCGCGTCGCCCTCGCCCGCGCGCTTGTGCGAAAGCGCCCCGTGCTGCTGCTCGACGAGCCCTTCGCAGCGCTTGATCCCGGCATGCGCGCCGGCATGCGCACGCTCCTGCGGGAACTGCACGAGGAGGAAGGCAACACGATCCTGGTGATCACACACCATCCCGAAGACGTGAAGGCCCTGGCCGACGGCGTGCTTTTTCTCGACCAGGGGCGTATCATCGCAAACGACACCCTCGACCGCTTCCTGGCGCGGCGGGACAATGCGGCGATCGACCGCTTTCTCGGCAATACTTGAAGGACGGATCGGATTCTCCACGCCCTTGGCCGATTGCCACAATTTGACCGCGGCGCCATGCGACGCGCGAAATATCCGGCAAGGGCGCGAATATTCCCGCATCCGTTGCCGTGATACCACGGGGCAACTATTTCTACCGAGACAAACTAGGCAGGTGGCGCTGAAATCAGATACAGCAAGACCAGGACTGAGAGGTCGCGGCAGAGCAACGCTGCCGGGCTGAAAAAGTAGGACTTTCAACGCTGTCGTTCCACTTGTCCGCAGGATGCGGGCGGAGCGATGGATGGGAACGGGCTGAGGCATGGAGAGGCATACAGTCACACACGACCGGTTCCCGCCGAAGGGCGGACGGCTGCGTGGACGCGCCGTGGTTGCATTGCTTGCGACCACGCTCCTTTCCGCATGCCAATCCGTGATCGAGCAGACCTACCAGCCGACCGTTTCGCCCTCCTCCAATCCGCAGATCGTCGAGGAAGTTCAGAAGAACGATCCGCGGGCGCAGCTGGGCGCGCGCGAACATCCGCGCATCGTCGCAAGCTACGGCGGCGAGTACAAGGACGCCAAGACTGAGCGCCTGGTCGCGCGCATCACCGGCGCGCTGACGGCGGTCTCCGAGAATCCGCAGCAGTCCTACCGCATCACCATCCTGAACTCGCCGGCGATCAACGCCTTCGCGCTGCCCGGTGGTTATCTCTATGTCACCCGCGGCCTGCTGGCGCTTGCCAACGATGCCTCCGAGGTCGCAGCCGTGCTGTCGCACGAGATGGCGCACGTCACCGCCAACCACGGCATCGAGCGTCAGCAGCGCGAGGAAGCCGAAGTGATCGCCAGCCGCGTGGTCTCCGAAGTCCTCTCCTCCGATATCGCCGGCAAGCAGGCGCTCGCGCGCGGCAAGCTCCGGCTCGCGGCCTTCTCGCGCAACCAGGAACTTCAGGCCGACGTGATCGGCGTGCGCATGCTCGGCGAAGCCGGCTACGACCCCTATGCAGCGGCGCGCTTCCTCGATTCGATGGCCGCCTATAGCCGCTTCACGGCGGTCGATCCGGAATCCGACCAGAGCCTCGACTTCCTGTCGAGCCACCCGAACGCGCCGCAGCGTGTCGATCTCGCGCGTCGGCACGCCCGCGCCTTCGGTCCGGAAGGCACCAGCGGCGACCGCGGTCGCGACTATTATCTCGCCGGCATCGACGGCCTGCTCTATGGCGACAGCCCGCAGGAGGGCTACGTGCGCGGCCAGACCTTCCTGCACGGCCAACTCGGCATCCGCTTCGACGTGCCCGCCGGGTTCCAGATCGACAACAAGGCCGAAGCGGTTCTGGCGACCGGCGCCGGCGACATCGCCGTGCGCTTCGATGGCGTCGCCGACACGGGCGGCCGAAGCCTGACGGACTATATCGCCAGCGGCTGGGTCACCGGCCTGAAGCCCGACACGATCCGGCAGATCAGCGTCAACGGCCTGGAAGCGGCAACCGCGCGCGCCTCCGCCGACCGCTGGGATTTCGACGTGACGGTCATCCGCATCGACACGCGGATCTACCGCTTCCTGACCGCCGTGCCCAAGGGGTCGAGCGCACTCGAGCCGACCGCAAACCAGTTGCGCAGCACGTTCCGCCGCATGACGGCCGCTGAGACGCAGTCGCTGAAGCCGCTGCGGATCCGGGTGGTGACGGTCCGGCCCGGCGACACGATCACCACGTTGTCGGCCCGCATGATGGGAACCGATCGTAAGCTCGACCTCTTCCGGGTGATCAATGCGATGCAGGTCAGCTCGACGGTGAAGCCGGGCGACAGGGTGAAGATCGTTTCCGAATAGGATTGAGACAGGCGCAGCTGAAGCACGTTCGGTTGCGAGCGTGAATTGCCTGCCATCTGCTAGGCAAGCACGTCGCGAGGCGCCTGAACGGTCACGAACGAAAGCACGCTGCGCCAATCGTCATCGCCAAATTGACAGCGGACAGTGCCGCTTCCCGGCGCAATGCGGGGTTCCGGCGAATAGTACGGGCATGGCGGCAGACGGTCGACGTCAGGCGGTCAATGAATGCCTGCGGTCAGCGCCGGCGCTCGCGTCGCCAAGGCCGCCCGGAGCTTCTCCAGCGCCCGAGTTTCGATCTGCCGCACACGTTCCTTGGATATGCCGAGATCGATGCCGAGCTCTTCGAGCGTCGCTCCTTCTTCCGTCAGCCGCCGGGCGCGGATGATGCGCATTTCGCGCTCCGTCAGCGCGCACAGCGCGTCGCGCAGCCACACACGAGCCCGTTCGCCGTCGATCATCTCGCTCACCTGCTCGTCCGGCAGCGGCGCGTCGCTGGCGAGGAAATCCAGCCGTTCACCGCCATCGGAATCACTGCCGCCGACCGGCGCCTGCAGCGAGGTGTCGCTGCCAGAGAGACGTGCATCCATCGTCTGCACGTCGGCGATGCTGACGCCGAGGGCAGCCGCAATCTCCTCATGCATAGCCTGCGATGTAAGCTGCCTGTCGCCCTGGGCAAGCCGGGCGCGAAGACGCCGAAGGTTGAAGAACAGGGCCTTCTGCGCCGAACTGGTGCCACCGCGGACGATCGACCAGTTGCGCAGGACATAGTCCTGCATCGACGCCCGGATCCACCAGGTGGCATAGGTGGAGAAGCGGACCTCGCGGCTCGGCTCGAAACGGGCCGCCGCCTCCAGGAGACCGATATGGCCCTCCTGGACGAGATCGCCCATGGGCAGGCCGAAATTGCGAAACTTCGCGGCCATCGAGATCACCAGACGCAT
The DNA here is from genome assembly GCF_001429005.1 of Ensifer sp. Root954. Classification (NCBI taxonomy): domain Bacteria; kingdom Pseudomonadati; phylum Pseudomonadota; class Alphaproteobacteria; order Hyphomicrobiales; family Rhizobiaceae; genus Ensifer; species Ensifer sp. Root954. The sequence goes on along the minus strand of NZ_LMJM01000022.1, from coordinate 194,463 downwards.
ATGCGACATGGCGATCTTGTTGCGGGCTTCCTGATCGTTGTCGTTTCGCCAGGCTTGCGCCAGCTTGTGCTCCTCGTCGCGCTCGAGATATGGCGCCTCCATTGCGATCTTGATCATCCGCCGGTCTGCAGTGAGAGTCTTCATCGATCACTCCGTGACTGGCGCCGGGCGCCATTGCGTGTGAAGTCCAAAAGGCCGGACGGATGCAGTGTCCGGCAGCAGGGGGCGTCTCGCGCCGCGATGTCGAAACTTGAAGAAACGACGCGGCGCCCTAACTTCGAAGTCACGAACCTGAACGGTGACGGGATCACAGAAGCAAGATCGCCCGGCGCGAAAGCGGCGCGCTTCTGCCGGCCTTTATAAATGCGCCCGGACGGCAAAAGTTCCATGCGATCAAAGAAAAAGCCCGGCGCGATGGCCGGGCTTTTTGGAAGTCTCAGTGCAGTCGGACAGCTTATGCAGCTTCGTCCTGAGCGTCGTCTTCGTCGATCGCCTTGCCGCGCTTCGGACCCTTGCTGAGGTTGGCCTCGACGAGGCGAACAGCTTCGGTTTCCGACATCTTGTTGACGGCAGCGATTTCGCGCGCCATGCGGTCGAGGGCAGCTTCGTAGAGCTGGCGTTCGGAATAGGACTGTTCCGGCTGGTTTTCGGCGCGGTAGAGATCGCGCACGACTTCCGCGATGGAAATCAGGTCGCCGGAATTGATCTTGGCATCGTATTCCTGGGCGCGGCGCGACCACATGGTGCGCTTCACGCGAGCCTTGCCCTGCACAACCTTCAACGCGCGGTCGACGAAATCGGTTTCGGAGAGCTTGCGCATGCCGATGCTGACGGCCTTGGCCACTGGCACTTTCAGGCGCATCTTGTCCTTCTCGAAATCGATGACAAAAAGCTCAAGCTTCATGCCGGCGACTTCCTGCTCTTCGATCGCCACGATCTGGCCAACGCCGTGGGCCGGATAGACGATCGATTCACCGGTCTTGAAGCCCTGGCGTGTCGAAGATTTTTTCTGCTGGGTCGTCATTCGTTTCAAAAACTCCCTGTTTCGCGCCGGCCATTCTGGCCGGGGCCGGGTCAGTGAGGCCCGGGATAGACGGGGATACCGCCGGGTGGGTACATCCTGGTCCGTCCAAGGAATGCAAACAGCCTCATAAAATGCGGTCACAACAGAGCAACGCCATGTTGCGTACTAGGGAGAAACCGCGTTTTGGAGATCGTTTGCTTTCGTGATGGTTTTCGGGCGCGCAAAAACACCCTCTGTGGATCAGTAGAAGGAACCTATCACAAAAAAGTGCCGAAATCAATAATTTGCTGCATGGCAGCCATCAAGCCACCATTCTCGCAACTGCGAGCGCGGCTCGTGTTTTCCCCAGCTTTGCGCCCCGGGGGCAGCTTTGCTTCGTCAGCCTCGACGAACGGCGGCGACCGCTTCGTCTCAGTCGCCCTGGCCCGGCTCGGTCGAGAAGAACTTCTCGTACTTGGCTTCGACGCCGTCCATCTCCTTCGCTTCCGGCATCGGGTCGCGCTTGACGGTGATGTTCGGCCACTTCGAAGCGAAATCCGCGTTCAGTTTCAGCCACATATCAAGACCCGGCTCGGTATCCGGCTTGATCGCCTCGGCAGGACATTCCGGCTCGCAAACGCCACAATCGATGCACTCGTCGGGATGAATGACGAGGAAATTCTCACCCTCGTAGAAGCAGTCCACGGGGCAGACTTCGACACAGTCCGTATACTTGCAGCGAATGCAATTGTCGGTCACGACATACGTCATGAGGTACTCCAGCCAATGCTCACGTTTGATGGCAGACGGCAATCAATGGTGATGCTCGTCGTCCGCGCATGCTAGGAATGTCCGGCGCACATAGCTGCCGAAGCAAACCCGATGCACCCAACGTGGGTCTGTCAGGTAAAGGCTTTATGGACCCTTTGCAAGAATATTCAATGCGCGAAACGCCACGGCAAAGGCAGAGTTTTCTAAAGGCTGTCGCGCAAAAGCGCGTCGTGTTTTACAGCCAGCGGCGGGCAGGGTTCGCGGCGCCCATCAGTCCTCGCGCGGATCGAAATCGGGCTTTAGCCGATCGGTTTCCCGCCGCTCCTTCTTCGTCGGCCGGCCCGCTCCGCGCTCGCGCGTGGCAAGCTCGTAGGCCGACAATTTCTCCTTCGGCTGCTCTGGCGTCAGATCGTCGTAAAGCAGACGCGCTTCCTCATAGGGACCGCGCCGCTCACCCGGGCCCAGGACCCGGACGATCAGACTGCGCCGGTCGAGCGCAAGTTCGAGCATATCGCCCGTCTTCAATTGAAACGACGACTGCGTCACGCGCTCGTCATTGACGGCGACACGGCCATCCTCGATCGCCTTTTGCGCAAGCGATCGGGATTTGATCAGCCGCGTGAAAAACAGCCACTTGTCGAGACGCTGGCGCGATGCCGGGTTGGACGCAGGCTGTTTTTCCATGGTCTACCTTACTTCTTCATCTGCTCCTTGAGAGCAGCAAGCTTGGCGAAGGGCGAATCCGGATCCAACGGCTTTTCGCGACGCGGCGGACGCGCCTCGAATTTGCCCTGACCCGGCTTGCCGCCGCGGTCGTGACGATCATGACGCTCGCCGCGATCCTGACGCGGGCCGCCTTCCGGCTTGCCACCGTCATGGCGCTTACCACGCGCCTGCTGACCACCCTTGCGCCCGCCTTCACGTCCTTCGCCCTGGCCCTGGCCCTGGCCACGCCCGTGGCGCTGACCGCCGCGACGCTGGTCGCCCTCGTGGCGGCCACCGCCCTGGCGCTGGTTGTCCTGACGGGTGCCGGGACGCCAGAGCAGAACGGGTTTGGCTTCGACCGGCTCGCCGGTCTCCGTCACTTGGGTCTCGGTCACCTGAGCCTCAGCAGGCTGGGCCCCGTCGGCAGCGACGGCAACGTCAGCTTCGGCCTTTTCGGCCTCGGCAGCAGGTGCCTCGACGACTGCAGTCTCGGCTTCTGCCGCACTGTCGCCGGCATCGGCGTCATCAACCGCAGCGACCGGTTCGGAAGCGGCGGCAGCAGCCGCAGCACCACCATCCTGGCCCATGAGGAAGGCCTGGGCCTCCTCGGCCTTGACGCTGTCTGCGCGGTAGCCGAGGCCCTTCAGGATCTCTTCCATGTCGTCGGGCGTTGCACCGAGGATCGAGAGCATGGAGGTGGTCGCTGTAAAGCGGCGGCCGTCATAGGCGCCTTCCGGACGCGGCTGCGTGCCCGGTTTCCACTGAAGGAGCGGTCGGATGAGGTCAGCGAGGCGCTCGAGGATATCGATGCGCACCGCACGCTTTCCGAGGAAGCGGAAACCGGCGAGCTTGTAGAAGGTCCGCTCGAAAGACGGATCGGTAACGACAGACGTACGGCCGGCGGCGAGCATCGGGATGAGGTCGCCATAGCCGGGCTTGTCGAGGCCGTCGTTCTTCAGCGCCCAGAGGAGCGTGATGAGTTCGGCCGGAGCCGGCTTCAGGAGCGCCGGCAGGAAGATGTGGTAGGCGCCGAAGCGAACGCCGTACTTGCGGATCGAAGCGCGACCGTCCTGGTCGAGCGACTTGACGTCGTCTGCGACATCGCGGCGGAACAGCACGCCGAGGTTTTCGACGAGCTGGAAGGCGAGGCCCTTGGCGAGACCTTCGAGATCTTCAGCGCGTGAAATATCGTCGAGCGGCTTCAAGACCGTTCCGATGTGATGGTTCACGAAACGCTCGATGCGCGCCAGAACGTGCTCGCGGGCGTTCGCCTGCAGCTGATCATCGGCCAGCAGGATGACGCGCGGGCGCATGACGTGGTCGCTTGCCGTCAGACGGGCGACGGGATCGCCGAGCCAGCGCACAAGACCATCCGACGAAAGCGCCAGGTCGTTGTTGCCGGAAGCATGCAGCCGCGCGGCGCGTGCCTCAAACTCGAGCGCCAGCGCCTTCTGGGCAGCACCCTGCACAGCCTTGGCATCCGGGCCATCGCCGCCGGTCGCCAGCGTAAACCGGAAACCGGTTAGTTGTCCTACGTGATGACCTTCAACGAAGACATCACCATTCACACTGATTTCAGCTTCCAGCATAGCATTCTCTCTCAGGCGCTTCATGAGCACAGATGTCCTGCGATCAACAAAGCGTTTCGTCAACCGTTCATGTAGTGCGTCGGATAATCGATCTTCAATTTCCCGCGTCTTTTCTTGCCAGTGTGTCGGATCGGCCAGCCATCCTGGCCGGTTCGACACATAAGTCCATGTCCTGATCTGCGCGATTCGCGCCGAAAGTGTGTCGATCTCACCGTCCGTATGATCGGCCCGCCTGACCTGCTCGGCCATGAAATCTTCGTTTACGGTACCGCGGCGGACAAGATCCGCGTAGATCGTCGAGATCAAGTCGGCATGTTGAGCCGGTGTAATGCGCCGATAGTCCGGCAGCGCGCAGGCTTCCCACAGTTTTTCCACCCGCTCGGCATTGGTCGTGATGTCGACGACCTCAGGGTAGCGGGCCAAATGCTCGAACGCCTGCTGGTCTACCGCAGGTAGCGCCCGGGCAAGGCCGGGAACCGTCGGCGCGGCCTCAAGACTCTTCTTCAGAGCGGCAATCGACGCGTAGTCGAACGCCTTCGAGCGCCACTGTAGCACCTTCACCGGATCGAACTCATGCGCCTCGATACGGTGGACCAGCTCGTTGTCGAAGGGATCGACGCGGCCGGTCACACCGAACGTACCGTCACGCAAGTGCCGGCCGGCGCGGCCGGCGATCTGCGCGAGTTCGGCCGGGTTGAGATTGCGGAACTGATAGCCGTCGAACTTGCGGTCCTGCGCGAAGGCGACATGGTCGACGTCGAGATTGAGGCCCATGCCGATCGCGTCGGTCGCGACCAGGTATTCGACGTCACCTTCCTGGTAGAGCGCCACCTGCGCATTGCGCGTGCGCGGCGACAGCGCGCCGAGCACGACGGCGGCACCGCCACGCTGGCGGCGGATCAGCTCGGCGATCGCATAGACCTCGTCGGCAGAGAAGGCGACGATCGCCGTGCGGTGCGGCAGACGGGTTATCTTCTTCGAACCGGCATAGAGCAGTTGCGACATGCGCGGTCGCTCGACGACGGTGATGCCGGGCAGCAACTGCTCGAGGATCGGCCGCATCGTTCCGGCACCAAGCAGCAGCGTCTCGCCGCGACCGCGCAGGTGCAGGATCCGGTCCGTGAAGATATGGCCGCGCTCGAGATCTCCGGCAAGCTGCACTTCATCGATCGCGACGAAGGACGCCGTCGTCTCGCGCGGCATGGCCTCGACGGTGCAGACCGAATAGCGCGCGCGATGCGGGGTGATCTTTTCCTCGCCGGTGATCAGCGCGACATTGTGGTGGCCGACCCTTTCGACCAGGCGCGTATAGACCTCGCGCGCGAGAAGCCGCAGCGGCAGGCCTATGACGCCGCTGTCGTGCGCAATCATGCGCTCGATCGCGTAGTGCGTCTTGCCGGTATTGGTAGGCCCGAGCACCGCGGTGACACCGCGGCCGCTCAGGATCATGGGGTGAACGGACACGTCATCGATCCCGGGCATTCAGAAATTACGGCAGCGTCTTTTCACGCTGGCGGCAAACACATGCCCACGCACCGAGCCAAACGCAAGGGGCGCCGACAACTAAAACCATCGCTTGGCATCTCTCAGCCCATTGCACCACCTGTTGTGGTCGGCGCAATCGACAATTGGAACAGCCGCGGAACGAATCGGCGACGAATCGACGACTCGTTGTGATTCACTGTATGTTCACGACTACATATAGATTTCAACACCGAACGTTGCACCACATGCTGAATCTGGCACTGATTCCGCACGTCAGGGCCCGCGACTCGCCTGAATCCTGGCTGTGCCACCGCCAGACAGATCAAAGGATTCCGAATCCAAGACTCTGGAAAGCCTGGAAAATTTTTCACGAAATTCGTCAGGGATTCACCCAAGGGAGAGAATGAGAATCGCAGTTTAGAGTCGCGACCAGTGCGGGAACATTCGGCAGCGACTCGCAGACCGCGCGTCATTCCACCTTTGTTCTCCACAAGATATAGTGTCTACGCCCCACTCCGGCAACGGAACTGCCAGCGCAACTTCAGGATTTCGAGCGGGATTCTCAGCGCTGCCGCCGCATGGAAACGGCGCCTCGAAAGGCGCCGTCCGGTAATGTTCGGCTTGTCTGATGCTCAGACGAAAAACTGTCCGCCGTTCGCCGAAATCGTCGAGCCGGTGATGAAGCCGGCATCGTCGGAGGCGAGGAACACCACGCAGCGGGCGATTTCTTCCGGTTCGCCGAGGCGGCCGACCGGGATCTGCGGGATGATGCGCTCGTTGAGCACCTTCTCCGGCACCGCCCGCACCATCTCCGTGCCGATATAGCCGGGGCAGATCGCGTTCACGGTAATGCCCTTGGCAGCCCCTTCCTGGGCGAGCGACTTGGTGAAGCCGAGATCGCCGGCCTTGGCCGCCGAATAGTTGGCCTGCCCCATCTGGCCCTTCTGGCCGTTGATCGACGAGATGTTGATGACGCGACCGAAGCCACGGTCGCGCATGGCCGACCAAAGCGGATGCGTCATGTTGAAGAGACCGGTGAGATTGGTTCCGATCACCTCACCCCATTGCTCCGGCGTCATCTTGTGAAACATGGCATCGCGGGTGATGCCGGCATTGTTGACGAGCACATCGACCGGACCGAGATCGGCCTCGACCTTGGCGATGCCCTCGGCACAGGCCTGATAGTTGGAAACGTCCCATTTGTAGACCGGGATGCCGGTTTCCTGCTTGAAGGCCTGAGCCTTCTCGTCATTGCCGGCATAGTTGGCAGCCACCTTGTAGCCGGCATTCTTGAGTGCGATGGAAATTGCCGCACCAATGCCGCGCGACCCACCCGTGACCAATGCTACCCTGCTCATATGCGCCTCCCACTTGATCAGTTCAGTTTTTCGAATGCCTTCTGCATCAGCTTTTCGCCGACCTGTTGCCCGTAGAGCCCGGCGGCCGCTTGAAACTGCGGCGTAGCCAGCGCGGACAGAGCCACCTCGCACTTCTCCAGCGCGAGGCCCATCATCACCGCGGAGAGCTGCTCCAGCGACACCTTCAATGCGCCGCTGTCATCTCTCAAGGCCGCGACCATCACGTCCTTGAAAACGCTCTCCTCGTCGGAAGTCGTATGTTCCAGCATGCACTCTACCAGCCGCGCCTCATCGAGAGGCGCGGGATTGGCATGTGCAGAAACGATCGGCGAACCGGCCAGAAGCAGGGAAAATGGAACCCACCTGGCGCTGTTCATGCCGCCAGACCGATCAGAGCCGCTCGACGCACATGGCGACGCCCATGCCGCCGCCGATGCAGAGGGTTGCAAGCCCCTTGGAAACGCCGCGGCGCTTCATTTCGAAAAGCAGCGTGTTGAGCACGCGGGCGCCGGAAGCGCCGATCGGGTGACCGATGGCGATCGCGCCGCCATTGACGTTGACGATCGACGGATCCCAGCCGAGGTCTTTGTTGACCGCGCAGGCCTGGGCAGCGAAGGCTTCGTTGGCCTCCACCAGCTCGACATCGCCGATCGCCCAGCCGGCCCTTGCCAACGCCTTGCGCGACGCCGGGATCGGGCCGGTGCCCATGACCTGCGGATCGACGCCGGCGGTTGCCCAGGAAACGATACGGGCAAGCGGCTGGATGCCGCGCTTGGAGGCCTGCGCCTCGGTCATCAGCAGGGTGGCTGCGGCGCCGTCATTGAGGCCGGAAGCGTTGCCGGCGGTGACCGTGCCTTCCTTGTCGAAGGCGGGGCGCAGCTTCGTCATCTGATCGAGCGTTGCGCCGTGGCGGATATATTCGTCCTGGTCGACGGTGACGTCGCCCTTGCGACCCTTGACGATGAAGGGAATGATCTCGTCGGCAAAGCGCCCGGCCTTCTGGGCGGCTTCGGCCTTGTTCTGCGAGGCGAGCGCGAACGCATCCTGCTCCTCGCGGCTGAGCTGCCACTGGCGAGCGACGTTCTCGGCGGTGATGCCCATGTGATAACCGTAGAAGGCGTCGGTCAGGCCGTCCTTGATCATCGTGTCGATCATCTTGAAGTCGCCCATCTTCACGCCGCCGCGAAGATGCGAGCAATGCGGCGCCATCGACATGGACTCCATGCCGCCGGCGACGATGATCTCAGCATCACCGGTTGCAATCTGCTGCATGCCGAGCGCGACGGCGCGCAGGCCCGAGCCGCAAAGCTGGTTCATGCCCCAGGCGGTCTTTTCCTGAGGAACGCCCGCCTTCATCGCCGCCTGGCGCGCCGGGTTCTGGCCTTCGCCGGCCTGCAGCACCTGGCCGAGGATCACCTCGTCGACCTCGGCAGCCTCGACGCCTGCGCGCTCGAGCACGCCCTTGATGACGGCAGCGCCAAGTTCATGCGCCGGCGTATTGCCAAAGGCACCGTTGAAGGAACCGACCGCGGTGCGGCCGGCGCTGGCGATCACGATGGAGGGATTGCTCATGGGACGTTTCCTCAGATCTTCTTGCCTAATGCAGGCAGACTGGCAAAGCGCGCGACGCAAGTCAAACGCCTTGATGCAGTGCCACAAAAGCGTCACCTAAAACGCAACCGCAAGATTTTGCACTTGCGTCGCCGCAACGCACAAAGACATTGTCAGCGGCGCGCTTTTGCGGATACTCTGAAAAACGCAATAAAGACGGGATGATGGGGGAGAGGAGACCCTGATGGCGAAGCACGAAGGCCAGATCGTTATCAAAAAATATGCAAACCGGCGGCTCTACAACACCGGGACCAGCACCTATGTCACGCTCGACGACCTGGCTGTGATGGTGAAGAAGGGTGAGGACTTCATCGTTCAGGATGCAAAATCCGGCGAGGACATCACCCATTCCGTGCTGACGCAGATCATCTTCGAGCAGGAGTCCAAGACCGGCAACACGCTGCTGCCGATCTCCTTCCTGCGCCAGCTGATCTCGTTCTACGGCGACCAGATGCAGATGGTGGTGCCGAGCTATCTCGAACACTCGATGCAGGCTTTCACCGAGCAGCAGTCGCAGATGCGCGAGCAGATCAACAAGGCCTTCGGCGACACGCCGCTCGGCAAAAACCTGCAGGTTCCGCTGCAACTTGTCGAAGAGCAGGTGCGTCGCAACACCGAGATGTTCCATCAGGCCATGCAGATGTTTTCGCCCTTCATCACCGCGCCGCCCGTGAAGGAAACAAAGAAGGCCGAAGCCAAGGATATCGACGAGCTGAAGGAGCAGCTTCGCGCGCTCCAGACCAAGCTCGACAATCTCGGCTAAGCAGGACCACCAGGCAGGAATACGGTTCCTGCCTTCACCTCACCTGAACAGAGATCGCGGAAATCGGGGCGGCGTCGCCCCGAACCATCTGGACCTAGAGGCCGATCGACACGTCCCGGCCGGCCGAGCGCATCGACACGGCAAAGCCGGCGATAACATCGATGAAGCTGATGGTCGTCAGGATGAAGAAGAGCTGCGTTGCCGCCGGTGCGAGCAGCAGAAATTCGATCAAAAAGACGATGAACAGGATCATCGAGAGCAGATGATCCATCAGTGCGCGGCTGCTCGTGCGCGTCGCTTTCAGCAATTCGACGAAGAGCAGCAGCAGGGCGCCGACGATCAGAAGGTCGCCGAAGCGCATCGTCCAGGTCGCGCCTGATAGCATGGAGAGCGACACCATGTCGGCGTTCAGGCCGGCGAGGCCGCCGAACATTCCGATCATCGCGAGATTGTAGATTGCAAAAGGTAGGATCAGCAGCGGTATGGCAGCAAGCATCAGAACTCCTTGACCGCGTTTATGGTGGACCATGTATATGCGGCGTCGTCACGCAAGGCGCCAGCGATACCACGGCGTCCAAGCAAGATCATGTCAGATGCAAAACAAAAGGGCCGGCAGAGCCAGCCCTTTGAACCTAACCCGCGAACGGAAACGCTTATGCGCTTTCCTTCGGGGTCAGAACCTGACGGCCACGGTACATGCCGGTCTTCAGGTCGATGTGGTGCGGGCGACGCAGTTCGCCGGAGTTCTTGTCTTCGACGTAGGTCGGGGTCTTCAGAGCGTCAGCCGAACGGCGCATGCCACGCTTGGACGGGCTCGTTTTTCTTTTAGGTACAGCCATTTCATTCTCCACTTATCGGGCAAACACTGTTCAGCAGCCGAAATGGCCGTGTAAAACAGATGTTAATCACGGAAATTTGGCGCGCTTATACATGGACAACTGCCGTTTGACCAGTCCCCACGGGCAATTTTTCGACTCGACCTTTTCAGACCTCGTCTTCGGCGACGACCCACGGCTCTGCGCGGGCGGCCTCCTCCCATTTCAGGAACGCCGGATGTGCCTTCACGCGGTTCATGTAGCCGAGCGTTTCTCGATCCGCAACGAGATCGTAGACGTCGAAGCGGTTAACCACAGGCGCGTACATCGCATCGGCCGCGCTGAAGGACCCGAAGAGGAACGGGCCACCGGAACGCGCAAGCGCCTCCGTCCAGATCTGCTCGATACGTGCCACGTCCGCGCGGACGTCCGCGCCAACGTCCAGCGCCTGCTTTGGCCGACGGATGTTCATCGGGCAGGCACCACGCAGAGCGCGAAAACCGGACAGCATCTCCATCGAATAGCTGCGCGCCCGGGCGCGCGCCTGAGGGTCGGCCGGCCACAGCCCGGCGTCGGGAAAGAGTTCGGCGACATATTCGATGATCGCCAGCGATTCCCAGATAAGCAGGTCCCCGTGGCGCAGCAGCGGCACCTTTCCGGTCGGCGAGATCGCCCGGATCTCCGGATTGCCGGCGGCGAAATCGAACGGAATGACCACGTCCGAGAAATCGATGCCGACTGCCGTCATCGCGATCCATGGCCGCATCGACCAGGACGAATAGTTCTTGTTGCCGACATAGAGTGTAAGTCCGGTCATTTCTGTTCCTTGATTGCTGGTCTCTCCGAGAAAACGATCAGTTCCTCGAAATGGTTCATGTCCTCGAACGAGCAGAAGGCCGGCGGATCGAGCGCGATCACCGGCGCCTGCTCGCGCAGAAAAGCGAGCTGCTCGTCCAGCATCGCCTGCCAGCGCGGCAGCGCCGCATCGTCGAGCCAGTCGACGGGGTAAGCATAGGTGATGTGGAATTGGTAGTCGTCATGATCCGGATGGCGATAGCCGAAGGCTTCCGCGAAAGCGTCGCGCCAGGCCTTGAGACAGGCGCGGTCGGCGGCACCGTCGCCTTCGAGCGCAAGGCCCGTCGGCGTGATCTCGGTCACGCGGGCGCGGAACTGCTCCAGCGGCGCAAAATGCGCAAGCCGTTCGCAATAGTGCGCCGTCATCACCTCGATCGGCGTATCGAGCGGCATGTCGGCCGGCCAGTAAGGGAGCTTCCGGCGGTGTTCGATGATGCCCTGGAAGATCGTCATGTGCAGGCTGGACGGGTGGGTAAAGGCGAACTGCCCCGCCTCGGGCATCGCCATCACCCGGTCGCGCACCGCAAGCACGGCGGCCTCGGACGGCGATCCGGCGGCAACGTGAGACACAACCGTGTTGCCCGGTTCCGAAAGGAACTGGCCTTCGGTGTTGTAGCGCGTTCCGAGATGTCTCGGCGGGGCATCGTTGGCGCTGCGGCCAAGGGCGAGAAGCGAGGGGGAAATCAAGGTCATGGAGCAATCGGGCCTTTCGAAGGGAGAGAGGCCCAGATGGCAGAACTCTACAACGCGAGCATGACATCGCCCGACGAGCCCATCCAATGAAAAGGTCTGATCCTAATTATAAAGGCAGGTGATGTAACCGCCGGAGCGGCTGGCGCGGCGCTCGATCAGGTTCGCCAGACGCTTGAGACCGCGGCCTGGTTTTCCGGCGTTGCGCTCCTTCGGATTGGGCAGCGACACCGCAAGCAGCGCCGCCTGCCGGCGCGAGAGCTTCGACGCCGAAACCCCGAAATGATGGCGGGCGGCCGCCTCGATACCATAGATCCCGTCGCCCCATTCGGCGATGTTCAGATAGATCTCCATCATCCGCCGCTTGCTCCACACGAAGTCGGCGGCGACCGCCAGCGGCAGTTCCATGCCCTTGCGCAGGAAGGAGCGACCGTTCCAGAGATAGAGGTTCTTGACCGTCTGCATCGGAATGGTGCTCGCGCCGCGGGTCGATTCCCCTTCGAGCGCATCCTCGACCACGCCCCGCATCTGGCCCCAGTCGACGCCGTCATGCGCGCAAAACTGCCCGTCCTCCGACATCATCACCGACTGCACCAGAACCGGGGCGATATCATCGAACTCGACCCATTGCCGATCGTAGCCGCGCAGCAGCACGAGATCGCGCAGCATGAGCGTCGAGACGGGATGGATGAACTCCACCAGGTAGAGAACGATCAGCGCGTAAGGAAGGACGAGAAAGCCCAGAACAGCCAGGAGGATCTGGCGGCGACGCGTGCGCAACGTCCGGCGAAGCGAAGACCAGCGACTGGAAGGCAATTCGCCCTCCTCGCGCGCTTCCGGAACGACGTTCGCGGCCTGACTGTTCACCTCGCTGTCCATCCGCTTCTCTTAGTGCATGCGCAGGCAGAGTTGAACGGGCTTTCTGGCAAAAGGCAAGGCGCGGAGAAGGCTGTCCCAGGGAAAGCGCGCGGCTGCGACACGAATCCCCGTTGAAAGCCCTCTTCGCCCATGTCAAAGAGCGCGCATGAGCCAGGACACATCGCCTTTTACCCGTCGCCTCGCCACCAATGCCCGCACCGTCGAGGGTCTGCTGGAACGTCTGCTCGGCCAGACGACGGAAGCCGACGAAATCGCCCGGCCGGCAAACCTGCTCGCGGCCATGCGCCACGGCGTGCTGAACGGCGGCAAGCGTCTGCGCCCCTTCCTGGTGATCGAATGCGCCGATCTGCTCGGCGGCAATCGCGATGCGGCCTTGCGCGTCGGCGCGGCACTCGAATGCGTGCATTGCTATTCGCTGGTCCATGACGACCTGCCGGCGATGGACGACGACGACATGCGCCGCGGCCAGCCGACCGTGCACAGGGCCTTCGACGAGGCGACGGCGATTCTTGCCGGCGACAGCCTGCTGACCTTTGCCTTCGACATCATCGCAGCACCCGAAACAGCGCTTTCGGATGCGCAGAAGGTGGAGCTGGTCCTGGCGCTCGGACGCGCCGCCGGCCACGGCGGCATGGCCGGCGGACAGGCGCTCGACCTGGCCGCGGAAAAGTCGCCACCGGACGAGGCCGGGATCGTCACGCTGCAGGCGATGAAGACAGGTGCCCTGATCCGATTTGCCTGCGAGGCTGGCGCCATCGTCGCCGGCGCCGCGAAGGAGGACCGCGCGCGGCTTCGCGCCTTCGGCGAAAAGATCGGCCTTGCCTTCCAGCTTGCCGACGACCTGCTCGACCTTACCGCGGATGCGGAGACCATGGGCAAGGCAACCGGCAAGGACGCCGCCCGTGGCAAGGGCACGCTGGTCGCGCTCAACGGCCAGACCTGGGCGGAAGACCGGCTGGAGCAACTGGTCGTCGAAGCCGAAGCGCTGCTTGCGCCCTATGGAGCGCGCTCGGCCATTCTCGTCGAAGCCGCCCGTTTCATCGCCAATCGCAGGAGCTAGATCCATGAGCAAATACTGGTCGCCGATCGTCTCCAAGCTGAAGCCCTACGTGCCTGGCGAACAGCCGCGCATCGCCAACCTGGTGAAGCTCAACACCAACGAATGCCCCTACGGTCCGTCTGAGAAGGTGCTCGACGCGATCGCCGCGGCAGCGAGCAGCGATCTTCGCCTTTATCCGGACCCGCTGGCGCTGAAGCTGCGCCAGGCCATCGCCGTACGCTATGGCGTGACCGCCGAAGAAGTCTTCGTCGGCAACGGCTCGGACGAGGTGCTGGCGCACATCTTCGCCGGCTTGCTGAAGCACGACGCGCCGCTGCTCTATCCGGATATCTCCTACAGCTTCTATTCGACCTATGCGCGGCTCTTCGAGATCGACACGGTCGAGATCCCGCTCAGCGATCGCTTCGAGATCGATCTCGCCGACTACGACCGACCCTGCGGCGCGATCATCCTGCCGAACCCGAATGCCCCGACCGGCATCGCTTTGCCGCTCGCCGACATCAAGCGGCTGGTCGCAAGCCATCCGGACCAGCCCGTCGTCATCGACGAGGCCTATGTCGATTTCGGCGGCCAGTCGGCCGCAGAACTGGTTTCGAAATACGAGAACCTCTTGGTGGTCCAGACCTTCTCCAAGTCGCGCGCACTTGCGGGCTTGCGCGTCGGCTTCGCCATTGGCCAGCGCCCGCTGATCGAGGCGCTGGAGCGGGTGAAGGACAGCTTCAACTCCTATCCGCTCGGCCGCCCGGCCCAGGCCGGCGCCATCGCCGCGATCGAGGATGAAGCCTGGTTCGAGGACACTCGCGCCAAGATCATCGCGTCGCGCGACCGGCTCACGGCCGAACTGACAGCGCGCGGCTTCGAGGTGCTGCCTTCGTCGGCAAACTTCGTTTTCGCACGGCATCCCGGCCATCGCGGAGAAACGCTGATGAAGGCGCTCCGCGAGCGCGCCGTGCTGGTGCGCCATTTCGCCAAGCCGCGCATCTCCGATTTCCTGCGCATCACCATCGGCACCGATGCCGAATGCGCGCGCCTGATCGAGGCGCTAGACGAGATCCTCTAAGTTGTCTCGGTGACATTTTCGCCGTTTCAAACAAGCGATGGACTGATCTAGCCTCCGGCGACCGAGCCGGAGCTTGTCTTACATGTTCGACCTGACGCCCTATCTGCCGCAGCTTCTCATTGCCTGGACCGCCTATCTGATCGCGACCGCATCGCCGGGGCCGGCGATCCTGGCGATCATCACCACCTCGGTCAGCCAGGGACGAAAGGCGGGCCTGGCGCTTGCCCTTGGCGTTCTGACGGGAAGTTACACCTGGGCAATGCTGACGGCCTCCGGTCTCTCGGCGCTGATCCGCGCCTATGGCCACGCGATCATCGTGCTCAAGATCGCCGGCGCCTGCTATCTCTTCTGGCTCGCCTATAACGCGCTACGCGCCGCCATGCGCAGCGACAAGAGCGCGATCGTACCGACGGCAAAGGTGCAGACCTCGCTGAAGCGGCTCTATCTCAAGGGGCTCGGCATCCACCTGACGAACCCCAAGGCGATCTTCTCCTGGATCATGCTGGTGTCACTCGGCATGCCCGCGGGCGCGCCGGTCGGCGTTACCGCCACTTTTATCGGCGGCTGCATGGTCTTGGGTCTGATGACCTTCTGCGGCTTTGCGATCGTCTTCTCGCTCACGCCGGTACACCGCGCTTATCTCAAGTCCAGGCGGTTGATCGAGAGCCTGATGGCCGGCTTCTTCGCCTTTGCCGGCTTCAAGCTGCTGACATCACGGCTCTGAGGCCACAGCGTGGACAAAGCGCGGCTGCTTACTCAGCGGCCGCCTGGCCGCGGCCGTAGCGCTTCTCGATATAGTCGGAAACCAGCGTCTCGAAGTCGCCGGCAATGTTGGGGCCGCGCAGTGTCATTGCCTTCTCGCCGTCGATGAAGACGGGGGCGGCCGGCATTTCGCCGGTGCCGGGCAAAGAGATGCCGATATCGGCATGTTTGCTTTCGCCCGGGCCGTTGACGATGCAGCCCATGACCGCGACCTTCAGGCCCTCGACGCCGGGATACTTCTCGCGCCAGACCGGCATGTTGCGGCGGATGTCGTCCTGGATCTTCTGGGCGAGTTCCTGGAACACCGTGGACGTGGTGCGTCCGCAGCCGGGACAGGCGGCAACAACAGGGATGAACTGACGGAAACCCATGACCTGCAGCAATTCCTGCGCCACCTGCACCTCGCGGGTGCGGTCGCCGCCGGGCTCAGGCGTCAGCGAAATGCGGATCGTATCGCCGATGCCCTGCTGCATGAGGATGCCGAGCGAAGCGGACGAGGCGACGATGCCCTTCGTGCCCATGCCGGCCTCGGTGAGGCCGAGATGCAGTGCGTGGTCCGAGCGGGCCGACAACATGGCATAGACGGCGATCAGGTCCTGAACGCCGGAAACCTTGGCCGAAAGGATGATGCGGTTGCGCGGCAGACCGATCTCTTCGGCGAGTTCCGCCGAGAGCAGCGCCGACTGCACGATCGTCTCGCGCGTCACCTCTTGCGCCGTCAGCGGAAAACCGTTCGCCTTGTTCTCGTCCATCAGCCGCGTCAGCAGTTCCTGGTCGAGCGAACCCCAGTTGACGCCGATGCGCACCGGCTTGTCGTAGCGGATCGCCATCTCGACGATCTCGGCGAACTGCTTGTCCTTCTTGTCCTTGAACCCGACATTGCCCGGATTGATGCGATACTTCGCCAGCGCCTCGGCGCAGGCCGGATGATCGGCAAGCAGCTTGTGGCCGATATAGTGGAAGTCGCCGACGAGCGGCACGTCGAGACCAAGGCGCTCGAGCCGCTCGCGGATCTTCGGCACCGCCGCCGCACTCTCGTCGCGGTCGACGGTGATGCGCACCAGTTCCGAACCGGCCCTGTGCAGCGCGGCCACCTGGGCCACGGTCCCATCGATATCGGCCGTATCGGTGTTGGTCATCGACTGGACCACGACCGGTGCGCCGCCCCCGACGATGACGCCGCCGACATCGACGGCGACGGAGGCGCGGCGGGGCTGCGGATCGAAATCGAAGGCGGAAGACATGAAGGCCTCTTCGTGGGTCACTGAGCCGGGCGAGGATGCGGGCAGAACCCACATGGACTTTCCTCAACTCGCCCTGGCCATTTGCCCATCAGGTGGATGAGGAAAGCCTGATTGTCAACGGCGACATCATGCCCTGACGGCGATTTGATGGCGCTGTTCCGTCTCAGTGCCCCTTAGCGTGATCCGCATGGACCGCATGGTGCGACAAGAGAAGCACGACGATGAAGAGCAGCGGCACCGAGGCGAAGATGATGGCAAAGCCCGTATGCTCGGCAACGAAGCCGATCAGCGACGGCGCGAACAGCATGCCGGAATAGCCCATGAAGGTCGCGACCGAGAGCCCGATGCCCGGCTGCAGGCCCGGCATGTTGCCGGCGGCCGAAAACGCGATCGGCACCATGTTGGAGATGCCGATGCCGGCGATCGCAAAGCCGAGGATGGCGATATAGGCATTGGGCGCCGTGCCCGCGACGATCATGCCGCCGAGTGCCGTGACGGTGCAGATGCGGAGCGTCCGTTTGGCGCCGAAGCGATCCCGCACGAAATCGCCGGCAAAACGCATGGTCGCCATGGTGGCGGAGAAGGCGGCAAAGCCGAAGCCGGAAAGCTCAACGGAGGCGCCAAGCTCGTTGCGCAGATAAAGCGCACCCCAGTCGAGCACTGTGCCCTCAGGCACCATCGAGAACAGCGCCATGATGCCGATCAGCCAGGGGAGCGGCGTCATCGGCAGGCGCAGCTTTTCCTTGGCTGCGCCCGGATGCGGCTTGTCGGCCAGGATCATCGGCCAAGCGGCGACGATCAGCACCAGGCAGATCGCAGTGACGACGAGGACATGCGGCAGCACACCGAAGCGGGCCATGAGGAAGCCGCCGATACCGGCACCGATAAGGCCGCCGAGGCTCCAATAGGCATGGCAGGACGACATGATCGCCCGGCGCATGGATTTCTCGACCTCGACCGCATTGGCGTTCATCGCGACGTCCATCGCGCCGGCAAAACCGCCAAGCAGGAACATGGCGACAGCCGCCGTCCAGACATCGGGGACAAGCGTCAGAAGCAGAAGCAACGGCGACAGGATGATGGCGGTGACCTTGACCACCTTCTGCGACCCCACACGGGCGATATAGCCGCCGGCAATCGGCATGAGCACCAGCGAGCCAATACCGAACATCAGGATCAACAGGCCGAGCACGCTTTCGCTGATGCCGAGCCGGTCCTTGAATTCCGGGATCTTCGGCGCCCAACTGCCGATGACGAAGCCGTTCAATAGGAAGAGCAGCGAAACCGCCAGCCGGTTGCGGGTCATGTAGCCCTGGCGGACGGTCGCGGAAGGAGAACGTTGGTCCATGGTCTTGCCTCTGTGCCGGGTCGCCCGGCTCAAATTGTGATTTCGATCAGATTTCCATCGGGGTCGCGAACAACAGCCTCATAGAAGCCATCGCCGGTCCATCGCGGTTTTGCGACCAGAATGCCCTTAGCCTCGGCGCGCGCGGCCATCGCCTCGACCGCCTGCTCGCTGCCGAGCGACAGCGCCACATGGGCAAGGCCGGTACGTTCTTCAGCCGGATCGGCCGGCCCAACCCAGGGGCCTTCCATGATCTCGAATGCCGGCCCGTCGCCAAGCGTCAGGAACCGCGAGCGAAAGCCCGGCCGCCGTCGGCTTTCATAGATCTCGCCGACTTCGGCGCCGAAGAAGGACGACCAGAAGCTGGCAATCGCCTCGAGGTCCCGCGTCCAGAGCGCCACATGCGTGATCGTCGTCATTCCGTCTCTCCCGCTATCAGGATCTCTGCCCCCGCCGCCTCGAAGGCCGCCCGATGCTCCGCCGACGCATCCGCCTCGAGCAGCAGCGTCACCTTGTCATTGATATCGACGACCCCGTGCGCCGCGGCCGTACCGAGCTTGTCGCTGGTGACGGCGACAACCAGGCGCCGGCTTCGCAACGCAATGAGCCGCTTGAATTCCGCATCCTCGAAATAGATCGCCGTCAGGCCCGCAGCGGCATCGGCGCCGCACGTACCGAGAAAGCAGAGATCGGGCCGGAGCCGTTCCACATCGCGCTGAGCCCGCGCACTGATCGCCGCACCGACGGCACGGTTGAGCGGGCCGCCGAGCAGGATCAGATCGACGCCAGGCTTCTCCATGAGCGCAACGGCAATCAGCGGTGTGTTGGTGACGACGGTGACCGGCAGTTCCGGCTCGATCAGTTGCGCGATCGCAAGATTGGTCGAGCCGGCATCGAGGAACACGGTCATATCAGGCTTGATCAGGCCGACCGCCGTACGCGCCAGAGCCGCCTTGCGTTCCGGCGCCATCGCCACCCGTTCTCGCAATGTGCTATGGGCCGCCGGCGCGACCGGAAGTGCGCCACCATAGACGCGCTCGCACAGTCCTGCCGCCGCCATTTCCCGGAGATCACGGCGGATCGTGTCTTCGGAAACGCTAAGCTCAGCCGCAAGATCAGCAGCCAGCACCCGGCCATTGGCCTTCAACCGCTCCTGGATCAGCGTCTTTCGCTCACGAAGAAGGAGTTCGCCTGACATTTTCACTAACCGTGTATAAACGTGCATGAATCGCGATAAATGTGCATAGCAACTTTTGAAACCGTTTTCAAGCCGGCGCAGCGCCCAAATCGGAGCGGCGCGCGAATTTCGACAAACCGTGGCTTTTGCGCGCAATCGGGGTCAATTCGAGGAAAATTCTTCATCAAAACGCTCAGGAATTGGTGTTTTATACGCTCAGATCGCCGATTTTTTATGCGATTGTCCGCTCAATCCGGACGACGGGCCGGGCAAGAAAGAAGATGGAAAATCACGATGAAACTCCTCCCCACGCTGTTTGCCGCCGCTCTGATGCAGGTTGCCGCACTTGGCTCCGCTGAAGCCGGCGAGAACCTCGATGCGATCAAATCTGCCGGTGTCCTGAAGATCGGCACCGAGGGCACCTATGCCCCGTTCACCTATCACGACGCCTCCGGCGCGCTCGTCGGCTTCGACGTGGAGATCGGCCACGCCGTCGCCGAGAAGCTCGGCGTCAAGGCTGAATTCCTCGAAGGCAAGTGGGACGGCCTGATCGCCGGCCTCGACGCCAACCGCTACGACACGGTCATCAACCAGGTCGGCATCACCGAGGAGCGCAAGAAGAAGTACGACTTCTCCGAACCCTATATCGCCTCCAAGGCCGTGCTGATCGTCAAGAGCGACAACGAGGAGATCAAGGGCTTTGCCGATCTCAAGGGCAAGAAGTCGGCCCAGTCGCTGACCAGCAACTTCGGCAAGCTCGCAACCGCGTCCGGCGCCGAACTCGTCGGCACCGACGGCTTCGACCAGTCGATCCAACTCGTCTTGACCGGCCGTACCGACGCGACGATCAACGACAGCCTCTCCTTCCTCGACTTCAAGAAGAAGAAGCCTGACGCCCCGGTCAGGATCGCCGCTGAGCAGGCCGATGCCGACTTCTCCGGCATCATCATCCGCAAGGGCGAGCCGGAGCTTCTCGAGGCGATCAACAAGGCGCTCGTCGACATCAAGGCCGACGGCACCTACGACAAGATCTCGCAGAAGTACTTCGGCGCCGACGTCTCGAAGTAACCCGATCACTGGGCCCTCGGCCGGTTTCTCAGCCGGCCATTCTCGGCTATGAAAAAGCGATCCGTTCCGGACCCCGGGGCGGATCGCGCTTTTTGAAAGGCTCGCCCTTGACCACCTGGCTCCCACTGATGCTGGAATCCTTGCCGTCCCTGCTCTGGGCCGGCCTGACCTTTACCATCCCCCTGACGCTGCTTTCCTTCATCTTCGGCCTGATCCTGGGGCTCGTCACCGCCGTCGCCCGGCTCTTCGGGCCGGCACCGGTCGCCTGGATCGCGCGCTTTTACGTCTGGGTGATCCGCGGCACGCCGTTGCTGGTCCAACTGTTCGTGATCTTTTACGGCCTGCCGAGCGCCGGCATCCTGCTCGACGCCTTCACCGCAGCGCTCATCGGCTTCTCGCTGAATGTCGGCGCCTACACCTCCGAGATCATTCGCGCGGTGATTTCGTCGGTCCCGCGCGGACAATGGGAGGCAGCCTATTCGATCGGCATGAGCTGGAGCCAGGCGATGCGCCGCACGATCCTGCCGCAGGCAGCCCGCGTCGCCGTGCCGCCATTGTCGAACACATTCATCTCGCTGGTGAAGGATACGTCGCTTGCCGCCGCCATTACCGTGCCCGAGATGTTCCAGACAGCGCAGCGCATCGTCGCCACCACCTACGAGCCGCTGATCCTCTACATCGAGGCGGCGCTGATCTATCTTGCCATGAGCTCCGTTCTTTCCGCCCTGCAGGTCAGGCTGGAGCGACGCTTCGCCCGCTATGGCGGCTTCCTGGAGGCACGCACATGATCGAGCTCTCCCACATCGAAAAGCGCTTCGGCGACAATCTCGTGCTGAAGGATATTTCCGTGACGCTCGCCGAGGGCACTGTGACCGCGCTGGTCGGCCCGTCCGGCGGCGGCAAGAGCACGCTGTTGCGCTGCATCAACCTTCTGGAGATCCCGACCTCCGGATCGATCAGGCTTGGCGACGAGAAGCTTGAATTCGCCCCTGGCCGCAAGATCGGCTGGACGGCGATCCAGCGTCTGCGCCGGCAGACCGGCATGGTGTTCCAGAACTTCCAGCTCTTCCCGCACCAGACCGCACTCGGCAATGTCATGGAAGGCCTCGTCACCGTGCTGAAATGGCCGGCGGACAGGGCAAAGACCCGGGCAATGGAACTGCTCGAAAAGGTCGGCATGGCGCACAAGGCCGACGCCTGGCCGGCAACACTTTCCGGCGGCCAGCAGCAGCGCGTGGCGATCGCCCGTGCCCTTGCCCCTTCGCCGCGCGTGCTTCTCTGCGACGAGCCGACCTCGGCGCTCGACCCTGAACTGGCGGAAGAAGTGGTCGAAGTCCTGAGCCGGCTTGCCCGCGAAGGCACCACCATGGTCATGGCCACCCACGACCTCCGGCTCGCCTCGCGCGTTGCCGACAAGGTGATCTTCCTCGACGGCGGCCTCATCGTCGAAAGCGGCGCGCCAAAGACGATCTTCTCGGCGCCCGAGCGCGAGCGAACGAAGAAGTTCATTGCCTCGCTCAGCGCTCCGCACGACTACGAGATCTGAAGGGAAGCATTGGGACCGGTTCCATTGGCCTAGGCGCTAAGCAGCCGTCGTCTCATCCATCGCAAAACAAAAACGGCCGTATTCGCATCCGGCCGTTTTTGTCTGTCCGTGTGGCAAACGCTTACGCGTCGAAGACGATCAGCAGGTCCTTGGCGTCGATCTGGTCGCCGGCGCGCACCAGAACTTCGGCGACCGTGCCGTCCTTCTCGGCATGCAGCGCCGTTTCCATCTTCATCGCCTCGATCGAGAGTAGCACGTCACCGGCCTTAACCGCCTGGCCCGGATGAACCGCGACGGTCGAGATGACGCCCGGCATCGGCGCGCCGAGCTGGGCGGCGTTGCCGCCCTCGGCCTTGCGGCGCACGGCGCTCGTCGCACTGCGGTTGCGGTCCGGAACCTTGATCAGGCGCGGCTGGCCGTTGAGTTCGAAGAACACCTTGACCATGCCCTTCTCGTCCGGCTCGCTCTTGGCCTGGTGCAGGATAACCAGCGACTTGCCGCGCTCGATCTCCGGCTGCAGCTCCTCGCCCGGTCCAAGCCCATAGAAATAGGCCGGCGTCGGCAGCACGCTGACCGGACCATAGGTGTCGGCCGCGACCGCGTAATCGGTGAAGACCTTCGGGTACATCAGGTAGGAGGCGAACTCGAAGTCGTCGACCTTGCGCTCGAGCTTGTCCTCGATCGCCTTGCGCTCCGCGTCGAGATCGGCCGGCGGCAGCAGCGAGCCGGGAACGGCGGTGTAAGCCTTCTCGCCCTTCAGCGCCTTCTTCTGCAGCGCTTCCGGCCAGCCGCCCGGCGGCTGACCGAGATCGCCCTTCAGCATCGAGACGACCGAATCCGGGAAGGCGATATCCTTGGCCGGGTTCTCGACGTCGGCAACCGTCAGGTCTTGCGAGACCATCATCAGCGCCATGTCGCCGACCACCTTGGAGGACGGCGTCACCTTGACGATGTCGCCGAACATCTGGTTGGCATCGGCATAGGCCTGGGCAACGCGGTGCCACTTGGTTTCCAGCCCGAGCGAACGGGCCTGCTCCTTGAGGTTGGTGAACTGACCGCCCGGCATTTCGTGCAAGTAGACTTCCGACGCCGGTCCCTTGAGGTCGCTTTCGAAGGCGGCGTACTGGTAACGCACTGCTTCCCAATAGAAGGAGATGCGGCGGATCCATTCGGGATCGAGGCCCGGATCACGCTCCGAGCCGCGCAGCGCCTCAACGATCGAGCCGAGGCAGGGCTGGGAGGTGTTGCCGGAGAGTGCGTCCATCGCCGCATCGACCACATCGACGCCGCTGTCGACGGCGGCAAGCACGGTCGCAGCCGCAATGCCCGAGGTGTCGTGGGTGTGGAAGTGGATCGGCAGGTCCGTCGCTTCGCGCAGCGCCTTGAACAGCACGCGCGCGGCGGCCGGCTTCAACAGGCCCGCCATGTCCTTGACGGCGATCATGTGCGCGCCGGCCTTTTCGAGCTCGGCCGCCAATGCCGTGTAGTACTTGAGATCGTACTTCGGGCGGGCCGAGTTCAGGATGTCGCCGGTGTAGCAGATTGCCGCCTCGCAGATGCGGTTCTCTTCAGCAACGGCCTCCATCGACACGCGCATGTTGTCGACCCAGTTGAGGCAGTCGAAGACGCGGAAGACGTCAATACCGCCCTTCGCCGCCTGGCGCACGAAGTACTTCACGACGTTGTCGGGGTAGTTCTTGTAGCCGACGCCGTTGGCGCCGCGCAAAAGCATCTGCAGCAGCAGGTTCGGCGCGTCCTCGCGAATGCGGGCGAGACGATCCCACGGGTCCTCGGTGAGGAAGCGCATGGAAACGTCGAAGGTCGCACCACCCCAGCATTCGAGCGAGAACAACTGCGGCAGGGCACGAGCATAGGTGCCGGCGACGCGGGCGATGTCATGCGTACGCATGCGGGTCGCAAGCAGCGACTGATGGCCGTCGCGCATCGTCGTATCGGTCAGGAAAACCTGCTTTTCACCGCGCACCCACTCGGCGAATTTCTTCGGGCCGAGCGCGTCGAGCTTCTGCTTGGTACCGGCGGGGATTTCGCCCTGGATGAACGGCACGACGGGCTTGGCCGCATCCGCCGGCGGCTTCGGACGGCCCTTGGCCTCCGGATGACCGTTGACGGTGACGTCGGCGAGATAGGTCAAGAGTTTCGTCGCACGGTCCTGGCGCCGGACCTGCTGGAAGAGTTCCGGCGTCGTATCGATGAAGCGGGTGGTGTAGGTGTTGTTGCGGAACTGCTCGTGGCCGATGATCGCCTCGAGGAAGGTGAGGTTGGTCGCCACACCGCGGATACGGAATTCGCGCAGCGCCCGGTCCATGCGGCTGATCGCTTCCTGAGGCGTGCTGCCCGAGGCCGTGACCTTCACCAGCAGCGGATCGTAGTAGCGGGTGATGTAGGCGCCGGTATAGGCCGTGCCGCCGTCGAGACGGATGCCGAAACCGGCCGCCGAACGATAGCCGGTGATGCGGCCGTAGTCGGGAATGAAGTTCTGTTCCGGATCTTCCGTGGTGATGCGGCACTGCAGCGCGTGGCCGTTGAGGCGGATGTCAGCCTGGTCAGGCACACCCGATTGCGGCGTGCCGATCGCCTCGCCGTCGAGAATGTGGATCTGCGCCTTGACGATGTCGATGCCGGTCACCACTTCGGTGACGGTGTGTTCGACCTGGATGCGCGGGTTCACTTCGATGAAGTAGAACTTGCCGGTGTTCACATCCATCAGATACTCGACGGTGCCGGCGCCGATGTAGTTGGTCGCCTTGGCGATCTTCAGCGAGTAGTTGGCCAGTTCCTGCCGCTGCGCATCGGAGAGGTAGGGCGCCGGCGCGCGCTCGACGACCTTCTGGTTACGGCGCTGGATGGAGCAGTCGCGCTCGAAAAGATGCACGACATTGCCGTGGGTGTCGCCGAGGATCTGGCTTTCGACGTGGCGGGCGCGTTCGACCAGCTTTTCGAGATAGACCTCGTCCTTGCCGAAGGCGGCCTTGGCCTCGCGCTTGGCTTCCGTCACCTCGCGGATCAGATCCTTCGGATCGCGAATGGCGCGCATGCCGCGTCCGCCGCCGCCCCAGGAGGCCTTGAGCATGACCGGGTAGCCGATCTCGGCGGCCAGGCGATGGATTTCCTTTTCGTCGTCCGGCAGCGGATCGGTGGCCGGCACGACCGGAACGCCGACGGAAATGGCGAGGTTGCGGGCTGCGACCTTGTTGCCGAGCTGGCGCATCGTCGCCGGGCGCGGACCAATGAAAATGATGCCGGCGGCGTCACAGGCATCGACGAATTCCGGGCTTTCCGACAGCAGGCCGTAGCCCGGATGAATGGCGTCGGCACCCGAGAGTTTGGCGACGCGGATCACTTCCTCGATCGACAGGTAGCTTTCGATCGGGCCGAGGTCGCGCGCAAGATGCGGGCCGCGGCCGATCTGGTAGCTTTCATCCGCTTTAAAGCGGTGCAGCGCGAGTTTGTCCTCTTCCGCCCATATCGCGACCGTTTTCAGACCGAGTTCGTTTGCAGCGCGAAAGACGCGGATGGCAATTTCAGAACGGTTGGCAACAAGGATCTTCGAGATAGGCAAGTCGGTCTCCTCAATGACTTGATATTGCGGGAAATGCTGCACCCGCGAAATAAAGTATTAGCGGGTCACCGGGCAGAGCGCAATTTCAGATGCGACAGGAAACCGAATGCCTTTCGACTTTAGGAAATCAGGCCGAGGCGGAAGGCGATCGCCACGACGTGGTGGCGGTTCTTGGCCTTCAGCTTTTCCTGGATTCCGTTCATGTACCAATCGACCGTGTGGCTCGAAATATCCAGCACCTTGCCGATGTCGTTGGAGGTCAGTCCGTCGGCGAGATAATTGAGGGCTTCCATTTCGCGCCGCGTCATTTGCACTTCGACGCGCGAACCGAGTTCGGCCGAAACCTCGGGGTCGGTCAGGTCCAAGAGCTTCCAGAACAGCCGCTTGGCGATCGAGTCGAACAGGCTGATCTCGACAGGGCTCAGGTCGACGACGCGGCCGCCGACCGTCAGGTTGCCGAGCAGACCGCGCCGGCCGTGCACCGGGAAGATGTAGCCGTCGTAGAGACCGTGGTTGCGGGCCTCGATCATCATGCTTTCCATGCGCTTGCGATGCGGATCGGAGCGGAAAGCAAACAGCGTATCGCGCCAGCGGAAACCACGCTGGGCATGGCCGAGATAGCGGATGGTCGGGTCGATCACCACGAACTTCTTGCGGATATAGATCTGTGGCCAGCCCTCGGGCCAGCGACCGGCAAGCAGCAGCCTCAGCGGGTTATCATGCGGCTTGGGCTGGCGCACGACGCCGTAGAAGTCGAAGCCGCAGCGATCGAGCAGGCGCTCGAATTCCGGGATGATTTCTTCGCGTGTCTTCATCTCCTCCAGAAGCGCGAGAAACTGTACGAGCAGCGTAATGTTCATGGATCACCTTCCAGGTCGATGCATATGGTCGCATTTCCGAATCCGGACATAAAGGCACCGTTCAGCGACCATTCATGTTGCACCCGCGATAATCCGTCATACCACGCCCGGTCTTATGCGAAATATGCAAGAAATCGGAGTTGGCACGAC
Source organism: Ensifer sp. Root954 (assembly GCF_001429005.1). Lineage (NCBI taxonomy): Bacteria > Pseudomonadati > Pseudomonadota > Alphaproteobacteria > Hyphomicrobiales > Rhizobiaceae > Ensifer > Ensifer sp. Root954. Next base: position 168,087 of record NZ_LMJM01000022.1, on the reverse strand, counting down.
AGATAGCAGACTATGAATATTCTCGCCAAGCTCACAGACGAGCGAAACGGGAAAACGAGTGGCTGTCCTGCGTCCGGCTACGGCTTCCCATTGCCGCAAAAGACCGTCTCAGCGCGGCCCCGAGTGCTCTAACGGTGCGAGGCTTCAATGCTCGCCATGAGGAACCTCGAGGACGCGGGTGCATCCGCCGCAGAAGGTCTGCGGCGCGTCAAATCCGGTACCCGGAAGGGGTGAGACAGTGTCATTGTTCCAGGTGTATGCAAGAGCGCTCCAGTATCTTGCGGTTCACAAGTTTCGCGTCTCAGCGATCGTGCTTGCCAACGTCGTTCTGGCAGCGATCACAATTGCCGAACCGATCCTGTTCGGTCGTATCATCGACGCCATCTCGTCGAAGGGCGAAGTCACGCCGATGCTGCTCATGTGGGCAGGTCTCGGCGTCTTCAACACCGTCGCCTTCGTGCTCGTCGCCCGCGAGGCCGACCGGCTGGCCCATGGCCGCCGCGCCACGCTCCTGACGGAAGCCTTCGGCCGCATCGTTTCCATGCCGCTTGCCTGGCATAGCCAGCGCGGCACGTCCAACGCCCTGCACACGCTGCTTCGCGCCTGCGAAACCCTCTTCGGTCTCTGGCTCGAATTCATGCGCCAGCATCTGGCGACCGCCGTCGCCCTCGTTCTGCTCGTTCCGACCGCCTTTGCCATGGACGTGCGCCTGTCGCTCGTGCTCGTCGTACTCGGCGCGCTCTATGTGGTGATCAGCAAGGTGGTCATGAGCCGCACCAAGGAGGGCCAGGCTTCGGTCGAGAACCACTACCACACGGTTTTCTCGCACGTTTCCGACGCGATCAGCAACGTTTCGGTTGTGCACAGCTACAACCGCATCGAGGCTGAAACCCGCGAGCTGAAGAAGTTCACCGAGCGGCTGATCTCGGCCCAGTTCCCGGTACTCGACTGGTGGGCACTCGCAAGCGGGCTGAACCGCGTCGCCTCGACCATCTCGATGATGGCGATCCTCGTGATCGGTACCGTGCTGGTGCAGCGCGGCGAACTCGGCGTCGGCGAAGTCATCGCCTTCATCGGCTTTGCCAACCTGCTGATCGGCCGCCTCGACCAGATGAAAGCCTTCGTCACGCAGATCTTCGAAGCTCGTGCCAAGCTCGAGGACTTCTTCACCCTCGAAGACGCCGTGCGCGAACGCGACGAGCCGGCCGGTGCGACCGAGCTGCCTCCGGTTGTCGGCGAGGTCGAGTTCCGCAACGTCTCCTTCGACTTTGCCAACACGAACCAGGGCGTGCACAACGTCTCGTTCACCGCCAAGGCCGGCCAGACGATCGCCATCGTCGGCCCGACGGGTGCCGGCAAGACGACGCTCGTCAACCTCTTGCAACGCGTCCACGATCCGCGCGACGGCCAGATCCTGATCGACGGCAACGACATCTCGAAGGTGACGCGCAAGTCGCTGCGCCGTTCGATCGCCACCGTCTTCCAGGATGCGGGCCTGATGAACCGCTCGATCTCGGAAAACATCCGGCTTGGCCGTGACGACGCGACGATCGAGGAAGTCATGGCTGCCGCCGAAGCGGCTGCTGCCTGCGACTTCATCGAGGGCCGCACGACCGGTTACGATACGGTCGTCGGCGAGCGCGGCAACCGTCTGTCGGGTGGCGAGCGCCAGCGTGTGGCCATCGCTCGCGCCATCCTCAAGAACGCGCCGATCCTGGTGCTCGACGAGGCGACCAGCGCGCTCGACGTCGAGACCGAGAACCGCGTCAAGGATGCGATCGATGCGCTGCGCAAGAACCGCACGACCTTCATCATCGCCCACCGCCTGTCGACGGTGCGCGAGGCCGACCTGGTGGTCTTCATGGACCAGGGCCGAATCGTCGAGATGGGCGGTTTCAACGAGCTCAGCCAGAGCAACGGCCGCTTTGCAGCCCTGCTCCGCGCCAGCGGCATCCTGACGGACGACGACGTCCGTATGAGCCACACGGCAGCGTAACGCTCGCCCGACGTCAGGCAAATCGTACATCAAGCCACCCGCGGTCAGCCGCGGGTGGCTTTTCTTTTTGGACAAGCGCCGCATCGGGAAGTCTTGTCATTCGCCAAATTGTTGGTAGACGGGAATTCCGGCTTCAATTCCAAGGGAATCACCAATGCCGGATATCTCCACCATCGCTCTGTTTGCCGCCGCAAGCCTCGTGCTGACCGCAAATGCTGCTGATTGCGTCTCGCAGCCTCAGCCAGGGCCGTGCCGTCGGGTTTCTCACCTATGCCGGCATCGCGCTTGGCACCTACTGCCATGCGCTCGCGGCGGCGCTCGGCCTCTCGCAGCTCTTCCTCACCGTACCGGTTGCCTATGAGATCGTGCGCTGGGCGGGCTGCGCCTATCTGCTTTATCTCGCCTGGAAGACGGTGCGTTCGCATTCCTCGGGCGCGTCCCCGACGTCGACGCTCAAGCGGCTCTCACGCCGGCGGGTCTTCGGCGAGGGACTGATGACCAACCTGCTCAATCCGAAGATGGCGCTGTTCGTGCTGGCCCTGTTTCCCCAGTTCGTGCACCCGAATGGCGGGTCGATGGTCCTGCAGATGCTTCTGCTTGCGACCATCCTGAACGGGATCGGCTTGCTGGTGAACGGCACTGTCATCCTTGTCGGCAGCCATCTGCGCGCAAGACTTTCCGGCTTCCGGCGTTTCCCGAAACTGCCGCAGTACCTTCTCGCCGGCGTGTTCACGGGGCTTGCCTGCCGCCTGGCACTGGGTTCAAGAACCTGACGCTGACGCACGGTCAAGGGCGGCGTTTGCTACGCCGCCCTTAGCGGTTTGGCAGACGCGATGCCGCGCAGCCATTCGAGATAATAGGCATAGGCAAAGTGCAGGCCGATGCCGGCGAGCACGAAGAGGCTGCCGAAGACCGGGTTCTTCCCCGTCACGAACAGCAGCACCTGGCCGGACATCGCCAGGATCGTGCCGAAGATGAAGATCGGTAGCGAATGCCGGCCGACCACCGCCAGCGGATGGTCGCGGTCGAGTTTGGCGAGGTTGCTGATCCGAGGCGTCACCGCGATGACGTAGCCGAGCGCCAGCACATGCAGCAATCGCGGCGTGGACAGGAAGGTCTTATCGAAGCCTGTCAGAACGGCCGGAAGACCGAAGGAGAGGTCGATGCTCCAGAACGAGAACAAGACCCAGACGGCGGAAACGGCAAGATAGGCACAGGACAGCATGATCAGCCAGGGCCAGCGCGGCAGCGATCCGCCGTTGCGCACATAGGTCATCATCACCACGCCGATGACGAACAGGAACTGCCAGGACCAGGGATTGAGAAACCAGTAGCCCTCGTCGAGGAAGTTCGACGGCACGAACTTGAAGATGCCCGCGGCGAACCACAGCGCGGCCGAGAGCAGAAGCAGCAGTTTCTTGCTGACGCCGTTCAGCCAGAGGATGCCCGGCAGCAGCAGGAACAGCGCCGCATACATCGACAGGATGTTGTTGTAGCCGAGCTGATGTCCCAAGAGCACCATGGCAACGATGCCCTGCTCCGTCTGCTCCACCATCGGGCGGATGTTGATCTCGCCGATCAGGTCCTGCCTTCCGAAGTAGATCGCGCCGCCGGCAAAGATCGCCAGCGTTACGATGCTCGTCATGATGTGGGCGACGTAAAGCGCCAGGGCCCGGCGCCAGATTTTGAGCGTCATGGCCAGCCGACCGCCGGAGACGAACTTGCCGCCATAGGCGATCCCGACCGAGAGGCCCGAGATTAGGACGAAAGCTTCAGCGGAATCGGAAAAGCCGAAGTTCTTGTGGGTCAGGTATTCGAGATATTGCCCGGGAACGTGATTGACGAAAATCGTCAGGAGACACAGCGCCCTGAACACATCAAGGCGTGTGTCACGCTCCTTCGGAACCAATCGGGCGGACATCGGGTCGACGCCACCCTGAAAAGTCTTTTGCAGCATGCGGTCCGTTTTCCAGGATTTGGCGCCCCTGCCCCATCCCTGTTGAAACGGGTACCGACGTCCCGCCTTTCGCGCGATGCCCGGCACCATGAAGGAGAGTGGGAGGCCATCTGCAGGCGGTTTCCCGCCCGGCACCCCGCTCACGAAATCTACAGCGCCGCGCGTCTTATCAGACGCGCAAAGGTCGCTGTAGGACTTTGAATTCCTGCACGACGCTCAGCCGTCGAGGTCGCGCTGCCGGCAAATCCGCAAAGAAAAACCGGCCTTGCCCTTGCGGGAACAAAGCCGGTTTCATCCTGTCTTCAATGCCGGCCGTTACAGCAAAATGCCTTCATGCGCGTTTTTTGTGACACTATTGTTGACGCTGACGATCGGCTCGCCACTTTTCTTGTCGCGTTCGACCGAAATCTTGTGCCGCGCGCCATTGAGCGTCACTTCGGCCGAGTAGCCGTTCCAGGCTGCCGGCAGCACTGGACGGATGACCAGCCTGTCGCCCTGCCGGCGAATGCCGAGGATGCCCTCGACGCCGACACGGTAGAGCCAGCCGGCAGATCCCGTATACCAGGTCCAGCCGCCACGCCCCGCCAGATCGCCTTCGCCGTAGATATCGGCGGCAACGACATAGGGCTCGACGCGATAGTGTTCCGCCGCTTCGCGGTTTTCGGCATGCGAGATCGGATTCAGCATCTGGAAGACCCGCCAGGCCTCTTCCGCCCTGCCCTGTTCGGCGAAGGCCAGGGCGACCCAGGTGGCGGCATGAGTATATTGCCCGCCATTCTCGCGCACGCCGGGCGGATAGGCCTTGATGTAGCCCGGATCCTGCGACGTCCGCTCGAGCGGCGGTGTGAACAGCCGCACGATGCGCTGGTCGGGGTCGACCAGTTCAGCCATGACCGCGTCCATCGCCTTCAGCGAACGCTGCTCGTCGCCTTCGCCCGAAAGCACGCTCCAGGACTGAGCGATCGAATCGATCCGGCACTCCAGAGCCTCACTGGTGCCAAGCGGCGTGCCATCGTCGTAATAGCCGCGACGGTAGTAGTCGCCATCCCAGCCGGCGGTCGCGAGCGCCTTCTTGAGCGCTTCGAGATGCGCCTCCCAGCGCGTGATGCGCGCCTCGTCCTTGCGCTCGCGCGCGAAGGGCAGGAAGCCACGCAGCGTGCCGGCGAGGAACCAGCCGAGCCAGGTGCTCGTGCCTTGCCCCTTCTCGCCGACCCGGTTCATGCCATCGTTCCAGTCGCCGGCAAGGAACAGTGGCAGGCCGTTCTCACCGGTCCGCTTGATCGCAAGATCGAGTGCACGGGCGCAATGCTCGTAGACGTCGCCGACCTCTTCGGAAATCTCCGGCTTGTAGAAGGCGTCGTGCTGCCCCGCTTCGAGCGCCGGGCCAGTGATGAAGGCAAGCTTCTCGGCAAGGAGATCGGACGTGCCGGTCACCGTGCAATAGCGGGTCACGGCATGGGCGAGCCAGACGACGTCGTCGGAGATCATCGTGCGCACGCCGGCGCCGGTTCCCGGCAGCCACCAATGCTGCACGTCGCCTTCGGTAAACTGGCGGGAGGCAGCGTTGAGGATCTGTGCCCGGGCGAGTTCCGGACGATGGATCAGGAACGCCAGCGTATCCTGCAACTGGTCGCGGAAACCGAAGGCACCGCTTGCCTGATAGAAGGCCGAGCGCGCCATGATGCGGCAACCGAGGCTCTGATAGGGCAGCCAGTTGTTGATCATGGCGTTGAAGGCCGGATCCGGCGTTTCCACCTTCACGATGTCGGTGAATTCGCGCCAGAACGTCTTGTTCGCCTCAAGCACCGTGTCGAACGCGGTCTCACGCAGTTCGCCGATGATGGCTCGAACCTGATCGTCCGTATCGGTATCGCCGAGGATGAACGTGACCTGCCGTTCGGCACCGGGCTCGATGGAAATGTCCGTTGCGACCACCGCGCAAGGATCGCCGTCGACATCGACGGAGCCCGAAAGATCGGCACCCGAAGTGACCGCCTGCGGCGCCAGAATGCCGCCGATCGCGCCCAGGAACTCCCGGCGGCTGGCGGTGTAGCCGGCCGCATCGCCGCCATCGACGGCGAAGAAGGCGGATCGGCCGGCAAAATCGATGCTGTAAGGGTTGGTCGCCACCAGCGCCTCGGCCGTCTCGTCCCATTTCGAAAGGACGAAGGGCGCCGAACGGGCACGGTTGTTGCCAAGTACCCACTCGTTGTAGCCGTAGAGCCTCAACTGCCGCGCAGACGCCGCACGGTTGCGGACAGACACGCGGACGAGCTTGGCCGGCAGGTTGCGATGCACCGTCTGGACGACCTCGATCTCAAGGTCGTCCTGGGTGCTGCGGAAGATCGAATAGCCGAGCCCGTGCGCCGTCTCGAAGACGACGGAACGGCGGCGCGAGAGCGCCGCATAGGGCGTGGCGACCGTGCCGCTTGCCATGTCGCGGATGAAGATGGCTTCGCCCGGCCGGTTGACGACCGTATCATTGGTCCACGGCGTCAGCTGGTAGTCGCGCGAGTTGCGGCTCCAGGAATAGGCCGCACCCTCGGCCGAGATGTGGAAGCCGAAAGCATCATTGGAGATGACATTGATCCACGGCTGCGGCGTCGCTTCGCCGCCGCGCAGGCGCACGACGTATTCGCGACCGCCATCGGCGAAACCGCCGAAGCCGTTCCAGAAGGAAAGGCCATCGCCCTTGATTTCCGCCGGAGCGGCATCCGCGTCCTCCTGCGGCGCTGCCAGCAGCGGGCCTGAGAACTCGGCGCTCTTTTCGGAGCCTTTCACCGGTGCCGGCGAATAGAGCGAGTTGGCGCGGGCGATCTGGTCGGAGATCGTGCCGTTGCGGGCATGGAAGACCGCGCGCGAGGCCGACAGCAAGGTCGACCACGTCTCCGCCTCCATCAGGTCGCGGCGCACCGAGAAGATGTGCTGGCGCGGACCGTCCGAGAGACCGCGAAGCCTCAGGTTCTCGCACATGGAGTCGAGCGCGTGCTGCATGTCCTGGGCATAGGACGAGGCGCGCTCGTTGATGATGACGAGATCGGCGGTGATGCCGCGGGCGCGCAGGTATTCCTGGGCGCGCAGCGCCTCACGGGCGATGCCGAGATCGCCGTCGTCATTGATGCGCAGGCAGAAGATCGGGTAGTCGCCCGAAATCGCCAGCGGCCAGAGCTTCGACTGAGAATCCAGGCCGGCCTGAACCGTCGCCGAATCGGCGCGCAGATGCATGTCCGGATAGACGAGGTAGCGGCCGAGCATCTGGAAGCTTGCCGCTTCCTGCGAGGTCACGCCGACATGGCGCATCTGCACCTGGCTGCGGGTCCAGGCGTGGATGAGCTCCTGGTTGAAGGTCTCCGGATGGCGGTAGCGATCGATCGCGCGATCGACCTCTTCGCGGCTCGGGGCGGCGATCGTCCAGAAGACGACGCTGACCTTCTTGCCGGCGGGTACGCGCACGACCCGGCGCAGCGACATGATCGGATCGAGCGTGAAGCCGTCCGTGCCGGAAAGCACCGCATCCGTATCGAAGGCAGCGGCTTCGGCAAGCGTGCGGCCCGGGCCGATGAAGCGGCGACGGTCGGTCTCGGCTTCCGTATGGCGGTCGCTGCCGGCATTGTCAGTGACGAGATGCGCCACTTCCATGTCCGGATCGCCGGAACTGCGCTTGTTGCGGCTGACGCGGATGACATCGCCGCGGCGGCTGATTTCCGTGCGCAGGAACATCTTCGAAAACGCCGGGTGTGCGCTGTCGGCCTCGTCTGTCGAAAGCACAGGCTCGGCATAGGAGGTCACTTCGATGAAGCGGTCCTGGGTGCCGGTGTTGAGCAGCATGACCCGGCGCCCTTCGGCATCGTGTTCGGTGGCGACGATGCATTCCACCTCGCTGGTGAGATCACCGACGGTCTTGACGAATTCCGCCTTGTCGTCGCCGAAGCGCGTAAGCATCTTCTCACCGGCCGCGCGTCGCGGCTCCGACGTCGCCGACCACCAGTCGCCGGTCGTCGTATCGCGCAGGAAGATGAAGGTACCGGTACGGTCCTCGACCGGATCCGGCTTCCAGCGGGTAACCGACTGGCCGTTCCAGCGGGCGTAACCGGCGCCGTTGGCCGTCAGCATCACCGAGTAGTGGCCGTTGGAGAGGAACACGGTCTCGCGGTCCTGCGAAAGCGGGTTCTCGATGATGCGGACCTCAGGGCGCAGGAGATCGTCCTGGCCCTTGCCGACCGATTCCGGCTCGCGCTTGGCATTCATGATCGGAATGTCGCGCGGCGCCTTTTCCTGCAACAGCAGTTCGGCGGCTTCGATCACCGGATCGGCGTGGAACCACTCGCGCAGGCGGCCGTTGAAGACGACGTTGGCGACAGCCGCGATCGACATGCCATGGTGGTGGGCATAGTAGTTGCGAACCACCGCGCACTTCTGGCCCTCAGGCACGCGCGTCGGCGTGAAGTCGACGGCGTCGTGGTAGCCGTATGCGCCGAGCGCGCCGACCTCGCGGAGACGCCCGAGGTTGGCGAGCGCCGACTTCGGATCGTACATGCAGGCGAGGATCGAGGCGTAGGGCGCGATGACCGCGTTCTGGCCGAGACCACGCTTGAGGCCGAGCGTCGGCACACCGAAGTTGGTGTATTGGTAGGTGAGCTCGTGGTCACGCGCGTTGAAGGCGGCTTCCGAGATGCCCCACGGCGTGCCGAGGCGACGGCCGTGATTGATCTGTTCCTTCACGACCAGATTGTTGGTCTGGTTGAGGATACCACCCTGACGCTCCTGCATGACCAGCGGCGGCATCAGGTATTCGAACATCGAGCCGGACCAGGAGATCAGCGCACCGCGTGCGCCGATCGGCACGATCGGCCGGCCGAGCTTGTACCAGTGCTCCGTCGGAAGATCGCCCTTGGCGATGGCAAACAGGCTGGTGAGACGGGCTTCCGACGCAAGAAGGTCGTAGCAGGCCTCGTCGAGCTCGTTGGCGTTGACGCGGAAGCCGATCGACAGCAGGCGCCGCTCCGGACGGAACAGGAAACCGAAATCCATCGAGAAGGCGATGTCGCGTGCCCGGTCCTTCATGACCAGCAGGCGCTGGCGCAGCGATTCGATTGCGCCGAGATCGAAGACGCCATCGGCGATATGGGCTTCGCAGGTGGTGACGAGCGAGTTGGCCCACTTCGTCACTTCGCTGCTTTGCGGCGTGCGCACCTCATGGTCGAGATTGACGGTGAGCTTGTGCATGTCGCGCGCCAGAACGGCTAGGTTGATCACCCGGATCGAAGCGAACTCGTGTTCGCGCATGATCGCGGCGAGCGCGTTCTGGAAGCCGACGATGCGCTCCTCGATCAGGCGACGCAACGGACGCACCGTCTTGCGGTCGTCGGGCAGGTCGCGCAGCACTTCCTGAAGGATCGCAGCGACGTCGCCGATACCGGTGAGACTGCCCTGGACATGCGCCGACGGCGCTTCGGCCCAGTCGCGACACATCGACGACACGGCGATCAGATGACCGGCCAGATTGCCGCTGTCGACCGACGAAATGTAGCGCGGCTCCATGGTTTCGAGCGTATTCGTCCGGTACCAGTTGAACAGGTGGCCGCGATATTTCGGCATCCGGTCGATGGTGGCGATCGTCTGCTCCAGCCGGTTGATCGTCTCCTCGAAGCCGATCCAGCCGAAATCGCGCGCCGACATGACGGAGAGCAGATAGACGCCGATATTCGTCGGCGACGTCCGCTCGGCGAGAACCGGTTGCGGCGTTTCCTGGAAGTTGTCCGGCGGCAGGAAGTGCTGCTCGGCGGTGACGAAGGTCTCGAAGTATCGCCAGGTGCGGCGCGCGATCAGGCGCATCTCGTCGATCGCCTCATCGGAAACGACAAGCTGGTCTTCGGTTTCGGCCGACTGGCTGACGAACCAGGCAACGGCTGGAGACAGGGCCCACAGCAGCGCAAAGGGAATGCCGATGAAGGGCAGGCCGGTGTCGGAAATCGCCGCAAGGGCCAGCGAGATCGCCGACAGCGCCGGCGCAACCCACATGGCGCGGTAATAGTCGCCAATGGTGCCGTGGCCGGCGCTCTGCACCTGCGCGGCCGTGCGCCATTCCAGCATCAGTTTGCCGCTGACGAACGTGCGGTAGAGCGAACGCACGATGGCGTCGCCCATCATCGCCGCATTGTGGGCGATGAAGACGATGCGCAGCGCGACCTGCGCGTTGGCGGCACGGACTTCGTTCAACACCGCATGCAGGTGCGCTCGGGCAACGATGTCGTTGCGGCGCGGCAGGAGGCCGTTGATCAGCGACAGCGTCGGCGCCACGAACAGGCTGAAGATCAGCACGATTTGCCAGATCAGCGCTTCGGTCGGCTCCATGTAGTACCAGCCCATGACCGAGGCGACGAGCCAGGCAAGCGGGATCAGCGAGCGGCGCAGGTTGTCGTACATCTTCCAGCGTCCGAGCATCGACAGCCCGTTCGACAGATTGAAGATATAGGGCAGCAGCTGCCAGTCGCCGCGCGCCCAGCGATGCTGGCGCGACATTTCCACCTCGTAGCGGGTCGGGAAGTCCTCGACGAGTTCCACGTCGGTCACCAGCGCGCAACGCACGTAGGAGCCTTCGAGCAGGTCGTGGCTGAGAACGGCGTTTTCCTGGATGCGCCCCTTCAGCGCCGCCTCGAAGGCGTCGACATGATAGAGGCCCTTGCCGGTGAAGCTGCCTTCGCCGGCAATGTCCTGATAGACGTCCGAAACGGTGAAGACGTAAGGGTCGATGCCGCGGTTGGAGGAGAAGATGCGCTGGAAGGCGGAGGCTTCGCTGCCCGTCGTCAGCGACGGCGTGACGCGCGGCTGCAGCAGGCTGTAGCCGGCGATCACGTTCTGCGTCTTCGGATCGACAACCGGACGGTTGATCGGATGGTACATCTTGCCGACGAGCTTCGTCACCGCATCGCGCATCAGGCGCGTGTCGGAATCGAGCGTCATCACGTACTGAACGTTGTCCGGCACCGTGTTGGCGCCCTGCAGGAACGAGGTATCGCGGTCACCGCGCAAGAGCATGTTCAGCTCGTGCAGCTTGCCGCGCTTGCGCTCCCAGCCCATCCACACGCCTTCCTGCTCGTTATACAGGCGGCGGCGATGCAGCAGGTAGAATCGGGTCTTGCCGTCATAGGCATAACGCGCCGAGAGCTGAGCGATCTCGCGCTTGGCATAATCGAGCACATCGGCGTCGGTGCTCGATTCCTCGTCCTTGCTGTCAGCCCAGTCGCTGACCAGTGCAAAGTAGATCTCGCCGCGCGGGTTGGCGAGATAGTGAACCTCGAGATTGCGCACCAGTTCGTCGACGTGATCGCGCTTGGAAATCAGGCACGGCACCGCAACGAGCGTGCGGGCGTCCTCGGGGATCCCGTCGAGGAACTCGTAGCCGACCAGCCGCGACGGTTTGACGAACAGCGTCACCAGCGTGTTGAACAGGCCCATCGCGCCTTCCGAGGCCGGCAGCGCGAAGAGCAGCAGCATGATCAGCTTCGCGCCACTCGGGATCGCCATCGGGCTGACGAAGGAGTAGACGGCGATCATCGCCAGGATGGTCAGAAGGATGTTCGGCCCGGCGATCGCAAACCAATCGAGCCTGCGGCTGAGGCGAATGATGGTCTGCAGCACCGACGGCCGGTAGCTGATCTTCTTTTCCAGAAGCTTGCGTTGCTTGCCGACGAGGAAGGATCCGACATTCGGCTGCTGCAGCGGCGCTTCCGTCTCGGCCGCGACTTCCGCCTCGCGCACCATCTGGATGGCGATTTGCGTCACTTCGAATTCGCTGTGCCCCGAACGGCGCGCCAGCTTTTCGATCGTGTCGCGGTACTTGTTGCGCGACCCGAAATCGAGCGCCGCATAATCGGAGCCTTCACGCAGCGCCGCATCGATCTTGCTGACGCTTTCGAACCAGACGGCCCAGTCGGTGTCGTCGATCTCACGCAGGCTGCGGATGATGTTGCTCATCGTCGCATTGCCGGACGACAGGCGGTTCTGCTCGGCGACCAGCGCGCTTTCGACGTCGCTGCCGCGCTTCTCGAGCTGATCCTCGATCCAGCCGATCACGGCGCCTGAGGTCTGCGACCCGTCACGCATGCGGTAGAGCAGCTGCGCGACGAAGGTGTTGTCGGCCGCCAGCGCTTCCGATTCCGCAAGCAGCGTGCGCGACTTTTCCGGATCGCTGAGGCGAATGATCTGGTCGGCGACGTCGTTTGCCTTGCGCCGCATGCCGCGCGAGCGTTCGACGCGGATGGCAATCCGCCGCAAATTTTCGATCAGCACGAAGCGCAGGATCGACGGCAAGGCCCAGAGTTCGCCGATCTTGAAGGTCTCGTGCTTCTGGAAGCCCTCGACCATCGCCGTGATGCTTTCGCGCGTCACCGTGCTGTGGGTGTGGGCAGCGTAGAGCCAGGCGAGCGCCATGGTGCGCGGGATCACCGTGCCCGAAACCGAAATCGTCGGGAGCTGGCGATAGAACCGGCGCGGGAAATCGCGCCGCACTTCCTGGATCGCCTCTTCGACGACGTGATGGTTGTCGAGCAGCCATTCGGCGGCCGGCGTGATCGTTGCCCCGGCCTCGACGTCCGCGGCCGTCGCCCGGTAGACGCGCAGGATCTCGTTCTCGTTCTCGCGATGCCGCGGACGGAACTCGAACGGGAAGAAGCCCGGCAGCGAGGAGACACCCTTGGCCGCGAGATCCTCGCCGCATTGCCGGAGGTCCTCCATCGAAAAGAAGGTGGAGCGGATCGAATCGTTGTAATCGATCTGCTTCGCTTCCGGTTCGCGCGGTGAGGTGGGCGGCGTAGTTTGGAGCTGCATGGGTACGGGTTCTGAATCCAACCGGGGTTGATCGGCCCGGCCCTCGTCGGGGTGCCGGGTTGGCTGCGGTCCTGAGAAATCAGGCTGAGCCGGCGCGTTGCTAGACACGGTCATGTGTCCTCCCATCCACCGTCATTTCCCGGGAAACCGGGATCTGGCGGTAACAGGCACCGCCCTCGACTGGGCATCGGAGATCGCAAAGCCGGCGGCGCATTGGTTTTCAAGGCCGCGGTGATGCATGAAAATGGCATTTTTTAGCCGTGGTGCCAACAGCTTGCAAGGATTGCTCATACAAGATCGGACGTTTTGCGCACAGCCGAATCAAGCCGGAACCGGCCGCTGTGCGCGCCCCCAGTGGCACTTCGATACAACTCTTTCAAATGCACTCTTTCAAGCTTCATCGCGGGTGGCAGACGAGGCGAAACGTGATGGGGCGAGGAAGGTTCCCACGAATTTTCGACAAAAGCACCGCAGGTCAGCCCACCTGCTCGGTGATCCACTCGCGAAACGCCAGGCTGATCGGGTTTTCGAGCTTGCCCTCGGGCACGGCGAGGTAATAGCTGTTTTCCGTCTGCATCGGCCGGTCGAGCACGATCTGCAGCGTGCCGGCGGCAATTTCCTGCTCGATCAGGTAGCGTGGCAAAAGAGCAAAGCCGAGCCCGGCGGTCGCCGCCTCGATCACCATGGAAAACTGATCGAAACGGTTGCCGCGATAAGCGCCGCGCCCGTCCATGTCGTTGGCCTCGAACCATTGCGCCCAGAGTTTTGGCCTTGTGGCGAGATGGAGCATCGGCCCCGTGACGATATCTTCAGGGGAGGCAACCGGATGGGTTGCCAGCATGGCGGGACTTGCGGCGGGCACGATGATCTCACTGCAGAGATAGCTGCAGGTGGCGCGCGCCCAGACCGGCTGCCCGTAATGGATAGCCAGATCGAAATTCTGCTCCTCGAAATCGAACGGCGCAGAGCGCGAGGCGATGTTGATCACCGTGTCCGGATGGCGCTTGAGGAAATCGGGGAGACGCGGCACCAGCCAGCGGCTGCCGAAAGTCGGCAATGACGCGATCGAGAGCGTTGAATCCGCCCGGGCAGACGCCATCGCCCGCACCATCAGTTCCTCGGTTTGGTTGAGCAGGCGGCGCACCTCCGGCAGAAACTTCTGCCCGGCATCCGACAGGATCACACGCTGGCGCACACGCTCGAACAGGAGCACCCCGAGCTGGTTTTCGAGATCCTTGATCTGGCGACTGACGGCGCTCTGCGTGAGGTTCAGTTCGGCTGCGGCCTGCGTGAAGCTGCCGTGTCGCGCGGCGCATTCGAACGCCTGCAGCGTCGTCACGTCGGGAACCAGTCTTCGGCTCAACTTCATTCCGCCCTCGCATCAACATAGTCAGAAGCAACGCGATCAATGGCCAGTTCGATCGGATATGATCCGAAATGAGAATGACCTTGTCCTTCACCCATAGCGCGAGGCGAGCCCCAGTGAAAGAGAATAGTTTCGTATCCGCCGACGACATCCGCTCGGCCTTTTCCGCAGCCATGTCGGTCATGTACCGCGAAGAGGTGCCGGCCTACGGCACGCTGATGGAGCTGGTCGCCAAGGTCAACGACGATACGCTCGCCGCCGACCCCAAACTGAAGGAGCGCCTCGACGCGACGGATTCGCTCGACCGCATCTCCGAGGAGCGCCACGGCGCGATTCGGCTCGGCACCCCCGCCGAACTCGCTATGATGCGCCGCGTCTTTGCCGTCATGGGCATGTACCCGGTCGGCTACTACGATCTCTCGACCGCTGGCGTTCCCGTGCATTCAACCGCCTTCCGCCCGGTCGGCGACGCCGCGTTGAAGCGTAATCCGTTCCGCGTCTTCACCTCGCTGCTCCGTCTCGACCTCATCGCCGATGAAGCGCTGCGTGCCGAAGCCGAAGTTATTCTGGCCGCGCGCCAGATCTTCACCGCCGGCGCCGTCGAACTCACGGAAAAGGCCGAGCGCGACGGCGGTCTCGACAAGGTGGATGCAGAGCGATTCGTCTCGGAAGTGCTCGAAACATTTCGTTGGCACGACAAGGCCAATGTCAGCCCCGACATGTACAAGCGCCTGCATGACGCCCATCGCCTGATCGCCGACGTCGTCTCCTTCAAAGGCCCCCACATCAACCACCTGACGCCGCGCACGCTCGACATCGACAAGGTACAGGCGCTGATGCCGGAATACGCGATTGCCCCGAAGGCTGTCGTCGAAGGCCCGCCGACCCGCAAGTGCCCGATCCTGTTGCGCCAGACCTCGTTCAAGGCGCTCGAAGAGCCGGTTTCCTTCAAGGATGCCGACGGCACCTGGAAGGAGGGTTCGCACACCGCCCGCTTCGGCGAGATCGAACAGCGCGGCATCGCGCTGACACCCAAGGGCCGCGCACTTTACGACGAACTGCTCGACGCCTCGCGCAAGATCGTCCGCCCGGCGGCCGACGGTTCCAACGCGCGCGAATACGAAGCGGCACTTGCCGGGGCTTTCGAGCCTTTCCCGGACACCTGGGCAGGCATCCGCGAAGCCGGGCTCGGCTACTTCAGCTATTCGCTGACGGAAAAAGGCCGCAAGGCCGGCGTCTCCGGCAAGCACGACATCGAAGCGTTGATCGCCGCCGGCCTCGTCCAGTTCGACGCGATCGTCTATGAAGACTTCCTGCCGGTCAGCGCCGCGGGCATCTTCCAGTCGAACCTCGGCGACGGGGCGCAGCAGGATTTCGTCGCCAGCCCGAACCAGAAGCGCTTCGAGGCCGATCTCGGTGCGACCGTGCTCAACGAGTTCGATCACTATGCCGGTATCGAGCAGGCTTCGATCGAAAGCTGCATTCAGGCCTTGACCGGCGCCATCGCTGCGGAATGATGCTTCCCTGATGATCGAGCAACTGCACATCGACGCGCTCACCGACATCCTTGGAGACAAGGGTGTCGTCACGCGTCCGGAAGACCTGGAAGCCTACGAGACCGGCGCGCGCTATGATCGCGGCCGGACGCCGCTCGTGCTGCGGCCGGCGACGACCGAAGAGGTTTCCGCCGCTGTCGCCTATTGCGTCACCAACGGCATCGCGCTGATCCCGCAGTCCGGCAACACCGGCCTCGTCTCCGGCTCGACGCCGGATCAGTCGGGCGACGAAGCCATCCTCAGCCTCGACCGGCTGGCAAAACGCTTCGAACTCGACCTCGACAACCGCTCGGTTCGGCTCGACGCCGGCTTCCGGCTGTCCGATCTCAACCGGCGGCTGGAAGAGCACGGCCTGTTCTTCCCGATCGATCTCGGCGCCGACCCGCGCATCGGCGGCATGATCGCCACCAATACCGGCGGCTCACGCTTCCTGAAATACGGCGACGTGCGCCGAAACACGCTCGGCCTCAAGGTGGTGCTGGCCGACGCGGACGGCACCGTGCTCGACCTGCAATGCGACTTGCGCAAGAACAACACCGGCGTTGACTGGAAGCAGATCTTCGTCGGCACCTCGGGCGCCTTCGGCATCGTCACCGAATGCGTGCTCAACCTCGAGCGCCTGCCGCAGCAGACGGCAACGGCACTGCTGGTTCCGGCGAGCGGCGCCCATGTGATGCCGCTGCTGCGCGCCATGGAAGAACGCCTCGGCGCCTACCTTTCGGCCTTCGAGGGCATGTCGAGCAATGCCGTCAAGGCAGCCTTTGCCCACGTGCCGTCGCTGAAAAACCCGTTCCAGGCTGGCCAAGTCCCTGACTACGTCATCCTCGCCGAGATCAGCCGCACCTGGGCACCGCGCGAAGGCGAACAGTCGCTCGACGCCGTGCTGGAAACGGCGCTGGCCGAAATCTGGGAGATGGACGAGGCACCGCTCGCCGACGCCTTCGTCGGTCCGCCGCACGAAATCTGGGCCCTACGCCACGCGCTGTCTGAGGGCGTCAAGCACCTGGGCAAGCTGATCGCCTTCGATGTCTCCTTCCGCCGGGGTGACATCATGGCCTTCTGCGACCATATGAAGGCCGAAATGCCCTCGAAATTCCCCGACGTGACCGTCTGCGATTTCGGCCATATCGGCGACGGTGGCGTGCACTTCAACCTCGTCGTGCCGAAGAACAGCGACCTTCTCAAGGACGAGACTTTCGAACCCCGGCTACGCGAATGGGTTTTCGCCGTCGCCGTCGAGGAATATCACGGCAGCTTCAGCGCGGAACATGCGATCGGCCGCCGCAATCAGGCCTATTACGACTTTTATACACCAGACAAACTCAAGGACATGGCCGCGGGCCTGAAGACGCTGACCTCGCCGGGAAAGCTCGGCAGTGTGCGTTTCGGATAGGCCAGAGCGGAATGAGGAAAGTGTGTGCGGTCTTCCGCCGACATTTCGCTCCAACGAATGATCTAAACCAATAAAACGGGAGTCAGACCATGAACATCGCAACCAAGAAAGTCGACGTGACCAAGGAAGCCGCCGCGCTTCTCGAAAAGATGGGCGTCGCCAAGGAACTCTACACCGGCGGCGACATGCCTTCCTATAGCCCGGTCACCGGCGAGAAGATCGCGGCCCTCAAGACGGTTTCGGCCGCTGAAGCCGCCGCCAAGATCGACCAGGCGCATGAAGCCTTCAAGGCCTGGCGCCTGGTTCCCGCCCCGAAGCGCGGCGAACTGATCCGCCTGCTCGGCGAAGAACTGCGCGCCTTCAAGGCCGACCTCGGCCGCCTGGTTTCGATCGAAGCCGGCAAGATCACCTCCGAAGGCCTCGGCGAAGTGCAGGAAATGATCGACATCTGCGATTTCGCAGTCGGCCTTTCCCGCCAGCTCTACGGTCTGACGATCGCCACCGAGCGTCCCGGCCACCGCATGATGGAAACCTGGCACCCGCTCGGCGTCGTCGGCGTTATCTCCGCCTTCAACTTCCCGGTCGCCGTCTGGTCGTGGAACACCGCACTGGCGCTCGTCTGCGGCAACTCCGTCGTCTGGAAGCCGTCTGAAAAGACCCCGCTCACGGCGCTTGCCTCGCAGGCGATCTTCGAGCGCGCGCTCGCCCGCTTCGGCGATGCGCCGGAAGGCCTGTCGCAGGTCCTGATCGGTGACCGCACCGTCGGTGAAGTTCTCGTCGACAACCCCAAGGTTCCGCTCGTATCGGCCACCGGCTCGACGCGCATGGGCCGCGACGTCGGTCCGCGCCTCGCCAAGCGCTTTGCCCGCGCCATCCTCGAGCTCGGCGGCAACAATGCCGGCATCGTCTGCCCGTCGGCCGATCTCGACATGGCGCTGCGCGCCATCGCCTTCGGCGCCATGGGCACCGCCGGCCAGCGTTGCACCACCATGCGCCGCCTGTTCGTGCATGAAAGCGTCTACGACCAGCTCGTTCCGCGCCTGAAGAAGGCCTACGGTTCGGTCTCCGTCGGTAACCCGCTCGAAACCACCGCCCTCGTCGGCCCGCTTGTCGACAAGGCTGCCTTCGACGGCATGCAGAAGGCAATCGCTGAAGCCAAGTCGCATGGCGGCACCGTCACTGGCGGCGAGCGCGTCGAGCTCGGTTATGACAACGGCTACTACGCCAAGCCCGCTCTCGTCGAAATGCCCAAGCAGGCCGGACCGGTTCTCGAAGAAACCTTCGCGCCGATCCTCTACGTCATGAAGTACAGCGACTTCGACGCCGTCGTTGCCGATCACAATGCAGTCGCAGCCGGCCTGTCGTCCTCGATCTTCACCCGCGACATGCAGGAATCCGAGCGCTTCCTCGCCGTCGATGGCTCGGATTGCGGTATCGCCAACGTCAACATCGGCACCTCGGGCGCCGAAATCGGTGGCGCCTTCGGCGGTGAGAAGGAAACCGGCGGCGGCCGCGAATCCGGTTCGGACTCGTGGAAGGCCTACATGCGTCGCGCCACGAACACGGTGAACTATTCGAAGGCTCTGCCGCTGGCGCAGGGCGTGTCGTTCGACATCGAATAATCGGCGCACCCAGGTAGGTAGAGACCATGACCATCAACGCAACGGTCAAGGAGGCGGGCTTTGAGCCCGCCTCGCGGATCTCCTCGATCGGAGTGTCCGAAATCCTGAAGATCGGCGCCCGCGCGCAGGCCATGAAGCGCGAAGGCAAGCCGGTCATCATCCTCGGTGCGGGCGAGCCGGATTTCGACACACCCGACTTCGTCAAGGACGCCGCCTGCGAGGCGATCAAGCGCGGTGACACCAAGTACACCGCCCTCGACGGCACGCCGGAACTGAAGAAGGCGATCCGCGAAAAGTTCCAGCGTGAAAACGGCCTTGCCTACGAGCAGGACGAGATCACGGTTTCGACCGGCGCCAAGCAGATCCTGTTCAACGCCATGATGGCGTCGATCAATCCGGGCGACGAGGTTGTCATCCCGACGCCCTACTGGACCTCCTATTCGGATATCGTCCAGATCTGCGAAGGCACGCCGGTTCTGATCCCCTGCGACGCCTCCTCCGGCTTCCGGCTGACCGCCGACAAGCTCGAGGCTGCAATCACGCCGAAGACGCGCTGGGTGCTTTTAAACTCGCCTTCGAACCCGTCGGGTGCCGCCTACAGCGCGAGCGACTACCGGCCGCTGCTCGACGTGCTCCTCAAGCATCCGCATGTGTGGCTGCTGGTCGACGACATGTACGAGCACATCGTCTATGACGGCTTCCGCTTCGTCACCCCGGCCCAGCTCGAGCCCCGCCTCAAGGACCGCACGCTCACGGTCAACGGCGTCTCCAAGGCCTATGCCATGACCGGCTGGCGCATCGGCTATGCCGGCGGTCCGCGCGACCTGATCAAGGCGATGGCTGTCGTCCAGAGCCAGGCGACCTCCTGCCCCTCCTCCGTCAGCCAGGCCGCTTCGGTTGCCGCGCTGACTGGTCCGCAGGAGTTCCTGAAGGAACGGACCGCCAGCTTCCAGCGCCGCCGCGATCTCGTCGTTACCGGCCTCAATGCCATCGACGGTCTCGATTGCCGCGTCCCGGAAGGTGCCTTCTACACCTTCTCCGGCTGCGCCGGCATGCTCGGCAAGGTCACGCCCTCGGGCAAGGCAATCGCAACGGATACGGACTTCTGCGCCTACCTGCTCGACGACGCCCATGTCGCCGTTGTTCCGGGCTCGGCCTTCGGTCTCTCGCCGTTCTTCCGCATTTCCTATGCGACCTCGGAAGCGGAACTGAAGGAAGCGCTCAAGCGCATCGCCGACGCCTGCGCTCGGCTTTCTTGACGAACTCCGGACGGCGCCTCGGCGCCGTCCGCTCCTAGAACGTCGGCGGCGTGCAGGCGCTGATCACTTCGCAAGGCACCGGCCCGACGCAGCGGAAACGATGCGGCCGCCGGCTTTCAAAATAATAGGCATCCCCCGGTCCCAGGATCCGCCGCTCATCGTCGACGGTGACCTCGATACGGCCCGACAACACGATGCCCCCTTCCTCGCCGTCATGCACCAGCGGTACCTTCCCTGTGTCGGCGCCCGGCTGATAGACCTCTTTCAGGATCTGCAGGCTGCGGCCGAAGAGGTTTTCGCCGATCTGCCGGTAGGAAATCGGCCCCTTGCCGATCTCGACCAGTTCCTCCGCCGCATAGAACGCCTTGCGCGGTCGTTCCGGTTCGAAGGAGAAGAATTCCGCAAGCCCAATCGGAATGCCGTCGAGAATACGCTTCAGCGCACCGACGGAAGGATTGGAGGCGTTCGACTCGATCAGCGAGATCGTCGAATTGGTGACGCCGGCGCGCTTGGCCAGTTCGCGCTGCGACAGATTGTGCATCAGGCGGAGATGACGAAGCCGGTTTCCGATATCGACGGTCATATGATCCGAACCCTTGGTGTTCAGGTTGTTCGAAATAGCGCAAAAACGCTACAACGGTACAATAAATTTCAATGACTTAACTGACATCAGAAAAGGACTTGTTTGGCAAATCAAATCATGGCGTCAATCGCCGAACTCAGGAGGATGCCATGAACCAGCACACCAAACCCAACGCCCCCGTTCTCGACAGCTATTGGATGCCGTTTACCGCCAACCGGCAGTTCAAGCAGGCTCCGCGCCTGCTCGCGTCCGCCGAAGGGATGCACTACACCAGCACCGATGGCCGCACGATCCTCGACGGTACCGCCGGGCTCTGGTGCGTCAACGCTGGCCATGGCCGCCGTCAGATCGCCTCGGCCGTCGAGCGCCAGCTGTCGACCATGGATTTCGCCCCGTCTTTCCAGATGGGCCATCCCATTGCTTTCGACTTCGCCGAGCGCCTCGCCGAAATCGCGCCGGGTCCGGAAGGCCAGAAGCTCGACCGCGTCTTCTTCACCGGTTCGGGTTCTGAATCGGTCGACACGGCCCTGAAGATGGCGATCGCCTATCAGCGCGCGATCGGCCAGGGCACCCGCACGCGCCTGATCGGCCGAGAACGCGGCTATCACGGTGTCGGCTTCGGCGGCATTTCGGTCGGTGGCATCCTCAACAACCGCCGCGTCTTCCCGCAGCTTCCTGGCTCCGACCACCTGCGCCACACGCATGACCCCGCGAAGAACGCCTTCGTCAAGGGCCAGCCGGAACACGGCGCCGAGCTTGCCGACGATCTCGAGCGGCTGGTGGCGCTGCATGGCGCCGAAACCATCGCCGCCTGCATCGTCGAGCCGGTCGCCGGCTCAACCGGCGTGCTGATCCCGCCGAAGGGATATCTTGAGCGTCTGCGCGCCATCTGCGACAAGCACGGCATCCTGTTGATCTTCGACGAAGTCATCACCGGCTTCGGCCGCCTCGGCGCCGCCTTTGCCACCGACTTCTTCGGTGTAACCCCGGATATGGTGACGGCGGCCAAGGGTCTCACCAACGGTGCGATCCCGATGGGCGCGGTCTTTGCCAGCCGCAAGGTGCATGACGCGCTGATGCATGGGCCCGAAAACGCGATCGAGCTCTTCCACGGCTACACCTATTCCGGCCATCCGGCCGCCTGCGCTGCCGGTATCGCCACGCTCGACATCTACCGCGACGAGGGCCTCATGACCCGCGCCGTCGAGCTGCAGGACGCCTGGCACGACGCCATGCACTCGCTCAAGGGCCTGCCTCATGTAATCGACATCCGCACGATCGGCCTGATCGCCGGCATCGAGTTGCAGTCGCGCGACGGCGCAATTGGCGCCCGCGCCTACGACGTCTTTGTCGATTGCTTCGAGAAGGGCCTGCTGATCCGCGTCACCGGCGACATCATCGCCTTCTCGCCGCCGCTGATCGCCGAAGAGAAACATTTTGGCGAGATCGTCTCGATCCTCGGCGATGCGCTGAAGCGCGCCAAGTAAGCCCAAGCGACGCACGACAAGGCAACGCCGCCGCCGAAGATCTCGGCGGCGGCGTCTGCGTTTCGATTGCACACCTGAATCCGGCTAACGTCTCTACGCGCGAGGCGCGTCCTAACGGATCAACAGCGCCCGGAAATCGTTGACGTTGGTTCCGGTCGGTCCTGGCACGAAGAGATCGCCGCTCACGTCAAAGGCCGACCAGGCGTCGTGCCGGGTAAGATGTAGACGTGGATCGATGCCAGCCGCCCGCATGCGGGCAATGCTCTGCCCATTTGCAAAGGCACCGGCATTGTCTTCGGAGCCGTCGATGCCGTCCGTATCGGCGGCAAGCGCATCGATCCCCGACACGCCGTCGATATCGAGCGCCAGCGACAACAGGAACTCGCTGTTGCGCCCGCCCTTGCCGTAGTCCTTGCCCGAAATCGTCACCGTCGTCTCACCACCGGAAAGCAGTACGACCGGCTTGCCGAACGGCCGGTCTCTCAGCGCCACTTCGCGGGCAAGCGCTGCATGCATGCGACCGATATCGCGCGCTTCACCCTCGATCGCGTCCGAGAGTATATGCGCCTCGATGCCGAGTTCGCGCGCCTTGGCCGCCGCCGCTTCGAGCGAAACGCTTGCCGAAGCAACGACGTGACACTCATGCGCGGCAAACCGCGGATTGTCCGGATCGGGCGCTGCAGCGGCCTCCGAGCGCAGATGCGTCACCACCTGGTCGGGAAGTTCCATGCGATAGCGGGCAACGATCTCCAGCGCCTCGGCCGCCATGCTGCGATCCGGAACGGTCGGCCCCGAAGCGACGAAGGCCGGGTTGTCGCCGGGTACGTCCGAAACGACCAGACTAACGACACGCGCCGGAAAGGCGGCTGCAGCGAGCCGCCCGCCCTTTATCCGCGACACGTGCTTGCGAACGACGTTCATAGCCGAGATCGGCGCGCCGGAGGCAAGCAGCGCCTTGTTGACGGCGATCTCGTCGGCGAGCGTCAAACCCTCAGGCGGCGCCGGGAGCAGGGCCGAGCCGCCACCGGAAATCAGCGCGATGACCAGATCGTCCGCCGTCAAACCGGCCACGGCCTTCAGCAAGGCATCCGAGGCAGCAAGCCCCGCCTCATCCGGCACCGGATGAGCCGACTGCAGCACAGTGATCGTCTCACACTGTTCGATCGGTCCATGACGGGCGACGACCGTTCCGGAGAAGGGATGCTTCCAGAGCTTCTCGAAGGCGGCGGCCATCTGGCTTGCCGCCTTGCCCGCGCCGACGACCACCGTCCGCCCTTTCGGCGGGGCGGGCAGATGCGCCTTGATCGCCTCATAAGGATCGGCGGCTCGAACGGCTTCCTCGAAAAGCCGGGTCAGGAAGAGGCGCGCATCGATCATGGCGTCCCTCAGCCGGCGATTTCGAGATCGTAGACGAAGATGCCGGCAATGCCGCCCTCGGCCGCAGCAACGATCTTGGCGCCGGTCTTGCGGTGCTCCTCGTCTTCCAGATAGGCATCGCGCGCCGCCGCGTCAGTGAAGTCGACGATGAAGCCTTCGGCAAAGCCCTTGTCCATGCCCACTTCCGGGCTGACATTGGCGCCGATATGGGCGGCAAGAAATCCCTGTAGCCGGGCCTTCAGCGCGGCAATCTCCCCGAAGATCACCGCCTTCTCCTCGCTGGAGATTTCGGGGCGGAAGCGAATGAAGACACAATGGCGGATCATGGGGACCTCAACGGATATCGGCGCGGGCGCGCGGGCGGCTGTCGTTGCGTTCGTGGGCGAAGATCGCCGGCGGCAGGGGCTGGCGCTCGCGGATGATGTCGGCGCCCTTCTCCCCCATCATGATCGTCGGCCCGTTGGTGTTGCAAGAGGGAACGCGCGGCATCACCGAGCTGTCGCAGACGCGCAGGCCTTCAAGGCCACGCACCTTGAGATCGAGCCCGACCACCGCCATCGCGTCCGTGCCCATCTTGCAGGTGCCGACGGGGTGATGGTCGGTCTTGGCGTTGGCGCAGCCGTAGTCGAAGAACTGCTCATCGCTGACGACCGAATTGCCCGGCAGGCGCTCCGCCAGCACGAAGGGCTTTAGCGCCGCCTGCTGCATGATCTCGCGGGCGATCTTCAGGCCTTCGATGGACATCCTGCGATCATGCGGATCCTCCCAGTAGTTGGGATCGATCAGCGGCGCTGCCGCCGGATCGGAGGAGGAAAGCCGCACCGTTCCGCGCGAGCGCGGATGCAGATAGGCGGAGTTCAGCGTCACGCCGGCATTCTTCAGCTTTTCGACGCCCGCCTCGATGCCCGAGCCGAGACCGAGATGGAACTGGATATCGGGCGAGCGGGCGTTCGGATCGGCATACCAGAAGCCACCGGTCTCAAACAGCGACGACGCCACCGGGCCCGAGCGGAAGAGTACATATTGCAGGCCGGCCCATAGCGTACGATGGAGTTTTGCGACGCCATCATACGTGTGGTCGCCGGTGCATTCGGAAATGACAAAGAGATCGAGGTGATCCTGCAGGTTGCCGCCGACACCCGGTAGGTCATGTTTTACCGCGACACCCACCGATTTCAGGTGATCGGCAGGCCCAATGCCGGACTGCAACAAGAGCTTGGGCGAACCGATGGCGCCGGAAGTTACCAGCACCTCGCGCTCCGCCCGGATGATCTCGCTGCCCTTGCCGGTGACGACTTCGACGCCGACGGCACGCGTACCCTCAAGCACGATCCGCGCCACGCGCGCGCCGGTGCGAACCGTCAGATTGCGGCGATCCTTGATCGGCGAAAGATAGGCAAGCGATGCGCTCGAGCGGCGGCGATTGCGCTGGGTGAGCTGATAGAAGCCGACGCCCGCCTGCTGGCGACCGTTGAAATCATTATTGTAGGGAATGCCTAGTTCCTGACCGGCGCGGATATAGGCGTCGCAGATCGGCAGCGCCGCCGTGGGCATCGAGACACCGAGCGGGCCGCCATAGGCGTGATAGTCGTCGGCAAAGCGCTGGTTGTCTTCTGAGCGCTTGAAATAGGGAAGCACGCTGCGATAGTCCCAGCCGGTGCAGCCGTCTTCGGACGCCCAGAGGTCGTAGTCGGCGGCGTTGCCGCGGGTATAGAGCTGGGCATTGATCGACGAGCCACCACCGATGACCTTGGCCTGGGTATAGCGTAGCACCCTGCCCTTCATGTGCTTCTGCGGCACGGTCTCCCAGCCCCAGCTGGCAACGCCCTTGGTCATCTTGGCAAAACCGGCCGGCATATGAAACAGCGGATTCCAGTCGCCGCCACCGGCCTCCAGCAAAAGGACACGGACCGATGGATCCTCGGAGAGGCGATTGGCGAGAACGCAGCCGGCCGGGCCGGCGCCGGTGATGATGTAGTCGTAGCTCATTCCCTGTCTTCCCTCCGCCGCCACCAATTTGGAACGTTCCAAATTTTCGACGTGTTCAATTCAAATCCTGCCCGCTTGCGAGCCTCAATAATCCTGCGCGTTTCCTAGAGACGGCCGATCGACAGGCCGCCATCCGCCTGGATGACCGAGCCGGTGGCAAAGCCGAATTTGCCGCCGGCAAGGCCGGCCGCGATATTGCCTATGTCATCGGGCTCGCCCCAGCGCCGCATCGGCACCAACCCGCCGTCGATCAAGCCATCGTATTTCGCCGAGACGCCGGCGGTCATGTCGGAGCGGATGATACCCGGCCGGATCTCGAAAACCGAGATGCCGGTATTGGCAAGCCTGAGCGCCAGCCCCTGGCTGAAGGCGGCAAGGCCGGCCTTGGTCATGCAATAGTCGAGCCGCTCGGGCGACGTCATCGTTGCCGAAACCGAGGTGATGTTGATGATCGACCGCGGTGCTACATCAGCCGGATCCGTCAGCATCGAGACGAGCACGGCCTGGGTGAAGAATACCGTTCCCCGCAGGTTGGTGGCGACGATCGTGTCGAAATTTTCCGGCAGCAGATCGAGGAAATCACCCCGCATCACCGAGGCGATGCCGGCATTGTTGACGAGGCAGCGGATCGGACCGAGCTCCGCGCGAACACGCTCGACAGTCGCCGCATGGCCGCTGATATCGGCAAGGTTCGCTTCGATGTAGATCGCCCGGCCGTGGTCGCCGGAAAGTTCCGACAGCGTCTGGGCGGTCGTCGCGTCCGCCGCACCGAGGCCGGTGAGCGCAATATCGAAGCCCTCGCGGGCGAGCGCACGGGCGACGCCGAGACCGATGCCGCGGCGGCCGCCGGTGACGATGGCGACGGGGCGCGTCGATGACGTCATGATCGAAACTCCCTAGTGGCGATATGGTCGGCGACCCTGAGCGCCTGAGCGGCAACGGTCAGCGCCGGATTGACGGCCGCCGATGTCGGCAGGAAGCTCGCGTCGACGACGAAGAGGTTCGGGTGGTCGAAGGCGCGGCAATAGGTGTCGAGCGGTGCGTCTTTCGGGTCTTTGCCCATCCGCACCGTTCCGCACTGGTGTGACGGCGTACGTTTGTCGAAAGCCTGGGACAGCACGATCGGATAACCGGCCGCCTTGAAATGCGCGCGCATTTTCGTTTCGAGCCCGGACAGCGCTTCCATGTTCGAGCGTCGCCACTGCATGATGATGCCGTTGCCGTCGACCATGATGCGGCTTTCCGGGTTCGGCAGGTCCTCCGTCATCATGTACCAGTCGACCGCATGGCCGGCCATGAAATCGAAGGCAAACCGCGGCGCCCAGAGGGGGGCATTGGCCTTGAGGATGTCGCCGTTGATCTTGCCGAGCAGCTGGACGTTGCCGAGCGGCAGGCCATCCCTGCCGCCGGTGAGGTAATAGTCGTTCAGCATCAGCGTCTTCTGGTAGATGCTGTCGTTGCGCTTGAACGGGTTGATTGCCAGCATGGCGCTGCAATTGTGGTTCATGAAGTTGCGGCCGACCTGGTCGGAGGCGTTGGCGAGCCCCTTGCCGTCGCCGGAGCGCAAGAGGATGGCGGCCGAATTGATCGCGCCCGCCGACAGGATTACCAGCTTCGGCGACAGCTTCTTCTTCTCGCCCCTGTGGGTGTAGTGGATCGCCTCGATCCGGCCGCCGGGTCCCGCCTCCAGCGTGTCGACATGCGCCGAGGTGATCAGCTCGATATTGGGATCCTTCAGTGCGGAAGCGAGCGATGCGGTTTCAGCGTCCATCTTGCCGTTGCCGGTGTTCGGAAACCCGTCCCAGGGCGTGCGCCCGCCGGCAAGCCAGGCGTCGATGTCGACGCCGAGCGGCAGCGTTGCCGGATTGAGCCCCTGCGCCTTCAGCTCTGCACGGGCCCGCGCAATCGCCGGCTCGTCCGGCACCGGGCCGAAAGTGTAAGGCGAGCTGTGGAACGGCTCCGTCGGGTCGTCGCCCAATTCGCCGCGCACCTCGAACAGCTGCTCGGCCTTGCCGTACCAGGGCTCCAGCTCCTCGTAAGGAAAAGGCCACGCCGGCGAAACGCCGCCGAGATGCTGCATCTCGGTGAAATCTTCGGCCCGGTAGCGCAGGAGCACCGCACCGAAGAGCTTGGAATTGCCGCCGACGAAGTAGAAGTTTCCGGGGTTGAACTCGGTGCCGTCGGGTTCGCGCCACATCTCCCTCGGGCGGAAGTGGCCCTTGACGAAGATCGAGCTGTAGCTGCGCGCCTCCGGCGTATCGGGCAGGCGGTCGCCACGCTCGAGGATGGCGATGCGGGCGCCGGAGCCGGCAAGCCCCGCCGCAAGCGTGGAGCCGCCGATCCCCGACCCGATAATGACGATGTCCGGCTGCTCCTGCATCGTTGGTTACGCGATCCGCTGCTGGCTCTGCGGATCGAAGAACACCGCCTTGTCGAGATTGAAGGCAAGGCGCGAGGTCTGCCCGGGCGCGATGCGGGCGTCGGCCCTGAGCCGGGCAACGATTTCCTTGCCGCCGAGACGGGTGACCGCAAAGGTATCGGAGCCGGCCGGCTCGACCACCTCGATCAGGCACTCGCCCTCGGCGACCACCTTGGCATTGCGGTCGGCGCCATCAGGATCGGTCAGCGCTTCCGGACGGATGCCGAAGACGACGTCCTTGCCGGCATAGGCAGACAGTGCGCCGTTGGCCTGAGGCACCGCAAGCTTCAGCGGCTCGGCATTCGGACGCGTCAGCGTGACCGCAATGTCGGAGCCGCTCTTTTCGATCCGCGCCGTCAGCAGGTTCATCGCCGGCGAGCCCATGAAGTCGGCGACGAACATGTTGGCCGGGTTGTTGTAGATCTCGGCCGGCGTCCCGAACTGCTGCAGCACGCCGTCCTTCAGCACCGCGATCTTGGTCGCCAGCGTCATCGCCTCGATCTGGTCGTGGGTCACGTAGACGATCGTCGTCTTCATGCGGTTGTGCAGCCGCTTGATTTCGGTGCGCATGTCGACGCGCAGCTTTGCGTCGAGGTTGGAGAGCGGCTCGTCGAACAGGAAGACCTGCGGGTTGCGCACCAGCGCTCGGCCCATGGCGACGCGCTGGCGCTGGCCGCCCGAGAGCTGGCTCGGCTTGCGATCGAGCAGATGGCCGATCTGCAGCATTTCCGAGACCTGCTTGATCGCCTTTTCGCGCTCCTCCTTCGGCACGCCGCGGATTTCCATGCCGAAGGCGATGTTTCCGGCAACCGTCATGTTCGGGTAGAGCGCGTAGGACTGGAACACCATGGCGATGTCGCGCTTCGAGGGATGCAGATCGGCAACCGAGCGACCGTTGATGGCGATCTCGCCCGATGTGATCGGCTCCAGACCGGCAATGGTGTTGAGAAGTGTGGACTTGCCGCAGCCCGAGGGGCCGACCAGCACCAGGAAGCCGCCTTCTTCGATCTCCAGGTTGATATCCTTCAGGATCTCGAGCGAGCCATAGGATTTGCGCAGGTTGCTGATTTTCAAGAAAGACATGAGCTTATCCTTTCACGGCGCCCGACATCAGCCCGCGAACGAAGTAGCGGCCGGACACGATGTAGACGATGAGCGTTGGCAGGGCGGCGAGGATCGCGCCCGCGAAGTGGACGTTGTATTCCTTGACGCCTGTCGAGGACGAAACGAGGTTGTTCAGCGCGACCGTCATCGGCGTCGAATAGGGGCCTGAGAAGGACGCGCCGAACAGGAAGTCGTTCCAGATGTTGGTGAACTGCCAGATGACCGAGACGACGATGATCGGACCGGAGGACGGCAACAGGATGCGCCAGAAGATCTGGAAGAAGCTGGCGCCGTCGATCTGCGCTGCGCGCACCAGCTCGGTCGGGAAGGCCTCGTAGTAGTTGCGGAAATAGAGCGTCGTGAAGCCGATGCCGTAGATCACATGGACGAAGATCAGGCCCCAGATCGAACCGGCTATCCCAAGGATGCCGAGGATGCGTGCCATCGGGATCAGCACGATCTGGAACGGGATGAAGCACGAGAGCAGCAGCATGCCGAAGAAGATGTTGGCACCGGGAAAGCGCCACTTCGTCAGCACGTAGCCATTGAGTGCGCCGATGATCGTCGAGATTGCTACGGCCGGCACGACCATCAGGATCGAGTTGATGAAGAAGGGTTTCAGGCCGGTCGGCTGCACGCCGATCTGCGCCGTCGACCAGGCCTGAAGCCACGGCTCGACCGTAAAGGTCTGCGGCAGGTTGAGCATGCCGCCCTGGCGGATCTCGTCGAGCGGCTTCACCGAGTTCACCAGCATGACGTAGAGCGGCAACAGCGAATAGAGCGCAAAGAGGATCAGCGCGGTGTAGATCAACGCGCGGGTGAGGCGGTTGTGCGAAATGATGTTGTCTGGGCTCGGAGCGCTCATCAGCGTCGTGCTCCCCGGATTTCGGAATAGAGATAGGGAACGATGATCGAGAAGATCATCACCAGCATGATGATCGCCGAGGACGCGCCGATGCCCATCTGGTTGCGGGTGAAGGTGTAGGAATACATGAAGGTCGCCGGCAGTTCGGTCGCCTGGCCGGGACCGCCGCCCGTGAGCGCGATGATCAGGTCGTAGGCCTTGATCGCCAGATGCGCGAGCACCACGAATGCGGAGAGAAACACCGGCCGCATCAGGGGAATGATGATCCGGCGATAGATCGTCGAGGTCTTGGCGCCGTCGATCTGCGCTGCCTTGATGATCTCGTTGTCGACGCCGCGAAGGCCCGCAAGGAACATCGCCATGATGAAGCCGGTCGACTGCCACACCGCGGCAATGACGACGCAGTAGATCGCGTAGTTGCGGTCCTTGATCCAGTTGAACGAGAAGCTCTCCCAGCCCCAGAGGTGCATGGTGTTCTCAAGGCCGATGCCGGGATCGAGGAACCACTTCCAGGCCGTTCCGGTCACGATGAACGAGAGTGCCATCGGGTAGAGGTAGATCGGCCGCAGGAAGCCTTCGGCCCGGATCTTCTGGTCGAGCAGGATTGCCAGCCCAAGGCCGAGCACGGAGCAGATGGCGATATAGAGCGCGGCGAAGATCGCCAGGTTGCTCACCGCCCGCCACCAGTGCGGCAGCGCCCACAGCTTCGAATAATTGCTTAACCCGACGAAATTGTAGGACGGCAGCATCTTGCTGTCCGTCATCGACAGAAAGCCGGTATAGGCAATAAAGCCATAGACAAAGATCAGGACGATGAGGAAGCTCGGGGCAAGCACCAGCTTCGGTATCAGGTCCTGCAGGCGACTGCGGCTATCCATGAACGTTCACCACTTCTGGCGCGGCCGTCGGGAAATCCCTGATATCGGCATCCGCGCGAGGTTCTGGGTATCAAAGCGCCCCTCCCCGCGTCCTGTTGGCCACGGCGGTTCGACGGCGCCTGCATGTCGGAATGGGGTGTCCGGGGCGCCTAGAGTGCGCCCCGGAGCGAGCCCTTTACTTCGCGGCCTCGACGGCCGAGACCAGTTCCTTGACGGCCTCTTCGGACGTCAGTTCGCCGTTGAACTCGCGCGTCACGACGTCGTAGATCGCGTTCTTGACGGCAGCCGGGTTGGCATGGCCATGGGCCATGGAGCCGAAGAGCTTGCCGTTGGTGTTGGCTTCTGCCAGGTCCTTGATGCCCTTCTTGCCGCAGGCGTCGAAGTCCGTGTCCGGAACGTCGGTGCGGGCCGGGACCGAGCCCTTGACCACGTTGAAGGCCGACTGGAAGGTCGGGCTTTCGATCGCCGAAGCCATGGCGAGCTGGGCCGGAACCTTGTCGTCGGCAACCTTGAACATCGCGAACTGGTCGGAGTTGAAGGTCACGGACCCTTGCGTACCCGGGAAGCGCATGCAGACGAAATCGGTGCCCGGCACCTTCTTGGCCTTCAGGAATTCGCCCTTGGCCCAGTCGCCCATGAACTGCAGGCCGGCCTTGTTCTCGATGACCATGGCGGAGGCGAGGTTCCAGTCACGGCCCGAGAAGTTGTCGTCGACATAGGAGCGCAGTTTCGTCATGCGGTCGAAGGCTTCCTTCATCTTGTCGCCGCCGAGCGCTGCCGGGTCGAGATCGATGAAAGCCTGCTTGTAGAAGTCGGTGCCGAGCGAAAGCACGACGGCGTCGAAGATCGTCGCATCCTGCCAGGGCTGGCCGCCATGGGCGATCGGGGTGATCCCCTGGGCCTTGAAGTTGTCGAGCAGGGCAACCAGTTCGTCCCAGTTGGTCGGCTCCTTGCCGCCAGCCTTGTCGAGGGCGGCCTTGTTGATCCAGACCCAGTTGGTCGAATGCACGTTGACCGGCGCTGCGATCCAGTGGCCGTCATACTTCGAGAATTGCTGCAGGGCGGTCGGGATCACCTTGTCCCAGCCTTCCTTGGAAGCGGTCTCGTCGAGGTTGCCGAGTGCGCCTTCCTTGGCCCAGTCGAGAATGTCGAAGCCGAGCATCTGCACGGCGGTCGGAGCGTTGCCTGCGGTGACGCGAGCGCGCAGAACCGTCATCGCTTCCGTACCGCCACCGCCGGCAACCGGCATGTCGGTCCAGGTGATGCCCTTGCTTTCCAGGTCCTTCTTCAGAACGTCGAGTGCGGCGGCTTCGCCACCGGATGTCCACCAGTGCAGAACTTCCACATTTTCGGCTGCGCGCGCGGCGGTGGCCGCCATCATCAGCGCCACAACGGCCGTCGTCGTCATCAACTTGCGCATCGTTTTCCTCCCGTTTGCAAGTTAACGAGGCGGAACCTCCTCCACCCCGGAATTCGCGCCGCTTCAGCCAGCGGCTGGCCATTTAAAACGTTATAAATTCAGCAAGTCAAGCATTCCGCCATTTTGTATTTTAGCACCTTCGGAACAGTTTGAATTTACTGAATTATATAGCTCACATTAGCTATTGCGGTGCAGCAAGCCATGCCGCGATGCGAGATTTAAAACGTTTTCATGATTCGATTGCCTAAGCCCTCGCACCACGATACAAACACCGCTCCCGCCCGCGTTCAGAAAGACTAGCATTGGCCGATCCCTCCAAGCCCGCCCACGCCGAAGACATTGGTTCTGCCGTCAAGCGCGGCAAGCCGACCCTTCGCACGATCGCGGAAATCACCGGCCTTGCGGTCACCACCGTTTCGCGTGCCCTTTCCGATGCGCCGCAGATCTCGCTCGATACCCGCAAGCGAGTGCGCGAGGTCGCAGACGAGATCGGCTATTCGCCCGACCGCGCCGCCCAGCGCCTGAAGACCGGCCGCACCAATGTCATCGGCGTGCTGCTCGACCCGCACGAGGAAATCCTCGGCTACGGCACCTCGATCATGAGCGGCATCGCCAAGGCACTTCAGGGCACGGCCTACCACCTGATCGTCATGCCGAACTTCCTGAACTCGACCAATGTCGAAGCGGTCAACTACATCACCCGCAACGCGATGGCCGATGGCCTGATCTTCTCGCGCACGGAACCGCTCGATCCCCGGGTCCGATTGCTGTCCGATCTCGGCTTTCCCTTCGTCACCCATGGGCGCACGGAGCTTTCCACCCCACATCCCTATGTCGACTACGACAACTTCACCTTCTCGTACCAGGCGACGAAGCGCCTGATCGCCAAGGGCAGGCGCAAGCCCGCACTGATCAGCGGTCCCGCCGATTTCACCTTTGCCGGCCATCTTCAGCACGGCTTCATGACCGCCGTGCGCGAGGCGGGCTGCGCCTACGAAATCCTCTCGGGCATCGATCTCGACAGCCCGGCAGGCGCCATCCGCGACCGCGTGCGCCAGCGCTATGCCGAGCCCGATCCGCCGGACAGTTTCATGTGCGGCGGCGAAGTCTGCGCGCTCGCAACCATCACCGGCATGAGCGATTGCGGGCTGACGCTCGGACGCGAATACGACATCGTCGCCAAGCAGACCTCGCATCTCCTGAGCGCCATCCAGCCGCAGGTCGAGACGATCTACGAGGACCTGACGGCGACCGGCGAGGACATGGGCCGGGTGCTCCTGCAGAAGATCGGCGGCGAAAGCGACGTCAGCAAGCTGCAGCTGCTGCTCTGTCCGCAGATCCCATCGAGCTTCGGCGCGGCCGGCTAAGCGGGCGAACACGGCACGCAAGGCGGCGTCACGTGACGCTGCCTCCTGCCCCAATGTTCTCCCCATCGTCCGCATGTCCTCTCCTCCCCTGTTTCAGCCTTAGCGCGGCATCCACCAGCCGGTACGCGGCCCCATATGCATGTTGAGCGTCTTGGTCTCGGTGTAATCCTCGACCGAATGCCGGCCGAGTTCGCGGCCCAGGCCGGACTGGCGGTAGCCGCCGAAGGGCAGTTCCGACGCGCCATCCATGAAGGTGTTCATCCAGATGGTGCCGGCGCGCACGCGGCGGCCGATCGTCAGGCAGGTGTCGAAGTCGCGGCTCCACACACCGGCCGAAAGACCATAGTCGATCGCATTGGCGATGCCGATCGCCTCTTCCGTCGTCTCGAAGGTCAGCACCGAGAGAACCGGGCCGAACACTTCTTCGCGCGCCACCGCCATGTCCGGGCGCACGGAAGAAAGGATCGTCGGAGCCATGAACTGGCCCATGCCGAGATCGAGCGCGGTGCCGCCATGGGCAACCGCAGCGCCATCCTTCGAAGCAGCAGAAACATAGCTGGCGATCTTTTCCAGATGCTGCGGCGTGATGATTGCGCCGACCTGGGTTTCCGGATTGAGCGGATCGCCGACCTTCACCTTGGCCGAGAGCTCGGCGATGCGGCGCGTCACCTCGTCGGCGATGTCACGGTGCAGGATCAATCGCGAGCCGGCATTGCAGCATTCGCCGGCATTGAAATAGGCGCCGAAGACGGCGGCATCGATGAATTCGTCGAGATTGGCGTCGGGGAAAACGATCTGCGGGTTCTTGCCGCCGAGTTCCAGCGAGACCTTCTTCAGCGTCTGGGCAGCATTGGCCATGGTCAGGCGGCCGACGCCGGTCGAGCCGGTGAAGGACACCATGTCGACATCCGGATGCGTCGTCATTGGCGCGCCGACCTCCGGCCCCGTGCCGGTGATGATGTTGACCACGCCGGCGGGAACGCCGGCGGCTTCGAGGATTTCACCGAGCAGCAGCGTCGAGGCCGAGGTCAGCTCGGACGGCTTGACGACAGTGGTGCAGCCGGCGGCCAGCGCAAAGGGCAGCTTCTGGCTGACGATCAGGAACGGGAAATTCCAGGGCGTGATGATCGAGACGACACCGATCGCCTCGCGCAGCACGACGCCAAGTGTACCGTCACCGAGCGTGTTGTAGCTTTCGCCATGCAGATCGCGGGCGAGAGCCGCGGCGTAGCGCCAGATATCGGCGGCACCGCCGAGTTCGCCCTTGGCTTGGCTGATCGGCTTGCCGGATTCGATCGCATCGAGATAGGCAAGCTCATCGGCGCGCTCGGCAATGATATCGGCTGCGCGCAAAAGCACCAGCGAACGCTGCGAAGCGGTCATGCGCGGCCAGGTGCCCTCGTCGAAGGCACGGCGTGCGGCAGCAATCGCTTTTTCGGCGTCGGCCTTGGTGCCCGCCTGATAGCGGCTGACGACGACGCCGTGGCCCGGCGCCACGCGCTCGATCGTACGGCCCTCGGCGCTGTCCACCCATTTGCCGTCGATCAGCATCTGGAAGGCGCGAACCTTTTGGCCGTCGATCGGCTTGGGTTTCACGAGCACGGTCATTACCATTCTCCCTTGAATTGGGCTTCACGCTTTTCGGAGAAGGCGGCGACACCTTCCTTGAGGTCGCCGGTCTTGGCGACAAGGATCGAGCCGAGCGCTTCGACTGCGGATCCGTTGTCTTCGCCATTCGCCGAAGCGAGCATCAGTTTCGAAATCTCAAGCGCCGCAGGCCCGCGCTTGGCGACACGCGCCGCGTAATCGCGGGCAGCTGAAAGCACCGTGCCCGTCTCGACGACGGCATCGACCAGACCTTCGCGCAGAGCAGCCTCGGCGGTGAACATCTCGCCGCCAAGCACCATGCGCCTGACGATCTGGGCGCCAAAGCGAGAGACGAGGCGCTGCGTGCCCGACCAGCCGGGAACCATGCCGAGGCTCGTCTCCGGCAGGCCGATCTTGATCTGCGCTTCGGCCAGCCGGATATCGGCGGCTGCCGCCAGTTCCAGCCCGCCGCCAAGCGCATGGCCGTTAAGAGCGGCGATGACGGGCATGCGCAGCGTCGCCAGCCGCTCGAACACGCGGTGGCCGAACCGTACCCAGTCATGCCCGAAGGCAGGCGCATCCATGCCGCCCCAGGCCTTGATGTCACCGCCGGCCGAAAATGCCTTGCCCTCGCCGGTGAGGATGACGACACGCACATTGCGGTCGGCTTCAATCTCGTCGCAAGCCGATGCCAACGCCTTCAGCATGTCGATATCGAAGGCATTGAGCTTGTCCGGACGGGCAACCGTCATGGTCGCGATCGGTCCATCAACCTCGATGCGGATACGGCCTTCAGCCACGGTCGCCTCCCTGAAGCCGGCGCGCCGGCTTCTTCGGCAGTTCAAGACCAAGCAATGCATCCTGGAACAGACCCGCATCCATGGTCTTCAGTCTGTCGGAAACGATCAGTGGGAATTCCGACTGGTCGAGAATATGCGCCTGCAGGTCGACCCCCGGCGCGATCTCGGTCAGCATCACGCCCTCGGGCGTCAGCTTCATCACGCAGCGCTCGGTGACATAGGTGATGTCCTGGCCCTGCTCGATGCCGCGACGGCCTGAGAAGGTGACGTGTTCGACCTCGTTGACCAGCTTCTTCAGCTTGCCTTCCCTCTCGATCACCAGTTTGCCGTCGGCGACCGCGAGCTTGGCGCCGGCATTGAACATGCCGGAGAAGACGATCTTCTTCGCCCGTGCCGTTATGTCGACGAAACCGCCGGCGCCGGCCGTCACATGCGGGCGGAAAGAGAGTTTCGACACGTTGACCGAGCCGTTGCGATCGATCTCAAGGAAGGAGAGCAGCGAGGCATCGAAGCCGGCGCCCTGGAAATAGGTGAACTGGTAGGGCGAGGGCATGAAGGCATCGGCATTGGACGCGCAGCCGAAGGCGAAGTCGAGCAGCGGCACGCCGCCGACAGCGCCCTGCTCGATCACCCAGGTGACCGCACCGTGCAGCCCCTCTTCGAGCAGGATGCGCGGCACATTGGCCGAAATGCCGAAGCCGAGATTGACGGCGCTGCCGGCTTCAAGCTCCTGCGCCACGCGGCGGGCAATGACCTTCTGGATATTGAATTCCGGCACCCGGAAACTGTCGAGCGGCCGGAAGATCTCGCCGGAAATCGCCGGATCGTAAAGCGTCTGGGTCGTCTGTTTCTGGTCGGGATCGACAATGACATAATCCACCAGCACGCCCGGCACGCGCACGTCGTGGGGTTTCAGTGAGCCTTCCTTGGTGATGCGCTTGACCTGGGCAATGACGATGCCGCCATTGTTGCGGGCAGCGAGCGCCTGGTCGAGACCACCGAGATAGGCGCCCTCGTGCTCATAAGTGAGATTGCCGCGCTCGTCCGCCGTCGTCGCGCGGATGATCGCCACTTGCGGCGCGATCGCCTTGAAATAGAGCCAGTCCTCGCCTTCGAACGAGACCTTCTTAACCACGGGCTCAGCCGCGGCCGAAGCATTCATGGCGCAGCCTTCGCGCGACGGATCGACGAAGGTGTCGAGGCCGATCTTGGTCATCACGCCCGGGCGCTTGGCCGCCGCCTCGCGGTGCATGTCGAAGAGGATGCCGGAGGGCACGTTGTAGGCTGCCATTTCGTCAGCGCCGATCATCTGCCAGATCAACGGCGGTTCCGCACTCGACGGACCCGAGGGATAGGAGCCGCCGATGATCTTCTTCAGCAGACCCTTCTTGGCGATATAGTCGACGCCCTTGATGCCGCTCATGTCGCCGGCGGCAATCGGATGCAGCGTCGTCAAGTCGCGTGGGTGGCCGGTCGTCTCGAACCGCTCGCCGATCGCCTTGAGCATCAGATCCGGGCAGCCGAGGCCGCTGGACGAGGAGACCGAAACCACCGCGCCATCCGGGATCAGGGCAGCCGCTTCGGCCGGCGAGATGTGCTTGTTCATCGACATGAGTTCAAAGTCCCGTTTCGATCGCCACGGCCTGGCCAGTGGCCGCCGCCTTGACGACGGCAAGGCCCGTTGCCAGCGACCAGACGCCATCCTCGCCCGTCGCAGATGGACGGCCGTTGCCTTGGGCAGCGGCATGGAAAGCGGAAAGCGCTGTTTCGTAGAGATTGCGGTGGTCGAGCGTCAGCTCGCTCTCGCCATCGGCGTTGCGCAGCGTCACCGTGCCTGTCGGCTTCTGCGTCATCACGTTGCGGCCGATCAGCGATCCTTCGGTGCCATGCACCTCAAGACCGGTCTCTGCGTATTTGGTGGTGAAGGCATCGTGGAACTGTGCGATGACGCCGGAGCGGAAGTGGATGACACCCATGACGCCATCCTCCAGGCCTTCCTTGCCCATGCCGGCACTGTGACTGATGGCAACGGCCTCGATCGGATCGTCGTTGAGGATGAAGCGCAGCGTATCGGCGTCATGCACGGTGATGTCGAGAATGACGCCGCCGCCGGCGTCCGGCCTCTCCAGTCGCCAGCCCTGGAGATGCGGCGGCAGATAGACGGCGTGGAAGACGCGGGCTGCAATCGGCCGGCCGATCCTGCCCTCGGCGATCGCATCGCGCATTGCGCGGTGGCTGGCGGCATTGCGCAGGTGGTGGTTGGTAGCAAGAACGACACCCGCTTCCTGCGCTGCGCTCACCATGTCGCGCGCATCCTCCAGCGTCATCGCCAGCGGCTTCTCGCAGAGCACGTGCTTGCCGGCAGCGATCGCCGCCAGCGTCTGCTCGCGATGCAATTCATTGGTGGTGGAGACATAGACGGCATCGACATCGGGATCGCCGACGAGTTCGGCAACAGTGGTCACCGACTTGGCGATGCCGTTCTCCTCGGCGTAAGCCGCGCCGCGCTCCGCGCTCGTGCTCATGACGGAGACGACCTCGCCTCCGGCGGCGCGGATTGCGCCGATCACCCATTCGCGCGCAATCGTGCTTGCGCCGATCAGACCCCACCGTGTCATGCCAGTGCCTCCCTTTTTCTCTCGACTGCTGCGCCGCAGCTCTGGCGAACGACGAGACGAACCGAACCGACGATGGCCTCCGGCTCCGCCTTACCGGCCTTGATCTGCTTCAACAGCAGTTCGGCCGCCCGTTGGCCCATGCCTTGCGGATCGACGGACACCGTCGTCAGCGCCGGAACTGCTGTCTTCGCCTCGATCACGTCGTCGAAACCGATAACGGCAAAATCGGCACCCGGCTCAAGCCGCCGGGCCCTCAGGCCATCGCAGACGCCGAAAGCGACCGCATCATTGAAGCAGAGTGCGGCCGTCGGCCGGTCGGCGAGCATCATCGCCTGCTCTACCGCCGTCACCCCGCCGGCACGCGACGGCGCCGAACCGATGATCAGCGATTCCGAAACCGGGATGCCGGCCTCGACGAGCGCATCGCGGTAGCCGCGCATGCGCGCCTCGAAGACGGCGGTGTCGGAAAAGCCGCCGAGGAAGGCGATGCGCTGGTGACCACGTTCGATCAGATGACGCACCGCGGCCACGGCACCAGCGTGGTTGTCGGAGATCAGCGAAGAGACATTTGCACCGGCAATGTCGCGGACGACGAGCACGACGGGAATGCCGCTCTCGACCAAAGGCGCAAGATCGGCCGCTTCGGTGCCACGCGCCGGCGAGATGATCAGGCCGGAAACGCCATGCTCGCGCATCGACGCGACCACTTCGCGCTGGCGCTCGATCTTTTCGCCGGTATTGGCAAGAAACTGCACGAAGCCTGCCGATTGCACGACCGCATCGACGCCGACGGCGAGTTCCGCAAAGAAGCTGTTGGTGAGATCGTTGACGACGATGCCGATGATCTTGGACTTCGATTGCCGAAGATTGGCAGCGCCGCGATTATAGACATAGCCGAGATCGCGGATGGCGGCATTCACCTTGGCGCGCGTCGCCTCATTGACGAGCGAGCTGCCCTGAAGAACGAGCGACACGGTCGACTTCGACACGCCGGCAGCGTGCGCAATATCGATGACCGTTACCCTCTCCTTGACCACAGCATCCTCCCGAATTCTTCTGCCTGCTTTCTTCTTTCATAATTGGAACGTTCCAATTTCGTCAAGAGTTGGCTGATCACTTTTTTCACGTCCAGCCGCGCTCGGTCTAGACAAAAGGCACCTTGAGAAGCGTAGAGATCTGCGGTTTGACGGATTACTTAATTGAATTTAAATGATATTATCGGAGATCCGCAATCGTCTGGAGGAGGATCGCCTCGCCTGAAAAACATTGCCGCTTGCCATTTGGAACGATCCAAAGTATTCCAGAACAAACGTCCGCGGAGGAGAGCAACCCCAATGACAAGCCTGACGCTGCCGCGCCAAGACGGCTCGCTTGAACAGTACCGCCTGACCGGAACGCCGATCGAACGGCCCAACACGCCGCCGACCTTCAACCGCATCGCCTATGCAGCCGCCCATGTGGTCTCGGATCCGCTCAAGGATCTCGATCCCTGGGGCAACCCGGTGATCGACTGGGACGCGACGATGGCGTTTCGCCATCACCTCTGGAGCCTGGGTTTCAAAATCGCCGAGGCGATGGACACCGCCCAACGCGGCATGGGCCTTGCCTGGCCGGGCGCGCAGGAGCTGATCCGCCGATCGCTCAGCGATGCGCGGCAGGTAGCGGGCGCCGATCTTGCCTGTGGCGCCGGCACCGACCATCTTGCGCCCACCGATGCACGCTCGCTTGACGATGTGATTGCCGCCTATGAGGAACAGGTCGGCTTCGTCGAAGGCGAGGGGGGCAGGGCGATCATGATGGCAAGCCGGGCGCTCGCCCGCGTCGCGCAATCGGCCGACGACTATCGCTTCGTCTATGGCCGCATCCTCGGCCAGACCAGGCACAAGGTGGTGTTGCATTGGCTCGGCGACATGTTCGATCCGCAACTTCGGGGCTATTGGGGTTCGGAGAATTTCGACCAGGCGCTCGATACGGTGCTCTCGATCATCGAAGCCAACCGCGACAAGGTCGAAGGCATCAAGATTTCGCTGCTCGACAACGCCAAGGAAGTGGCACTGCGCAATCGCCTGCCCGAAGGCGTGCTCTGCTTTACCGGCGACGACTTCAACTATGCCGAACTGATCGAGGGCGACGGCACGAAGTACAGCCACGCGTTGCTCGGCATCTTCGATGCGGTGGCGCCCTCCGCCTCCAAGGCACTCGCGGCGCTGGCGAAGGACGATCTTGCCACCTTCCGCGGCGTGATCGAGCCGACCGTGCCCCTGTCCCGCAAGATCTTCGAGGCGCCGACACAGTATTACAAGGCCGGCGTCGTTCTCCTCGCCTGGCTGAACGGCCACCAGCGCCACTTCACCATGCCCGCCGGCATGCAGTCCGCCCGCGGGGTGCTGCACTACGCCGATATCTTCCGCCTCGCCGACCGCGCCAATGTGCTCGACCGGCCGGAACTGGCGCTTCAGAGAATGAAAAGCCTGCTATCGACCCTCGGCGTGGACCAAAGCGCCTGAGAAAGAGCGGCGCTTGAGAAATGACAGACGGCGCCTTCCGGGCGCCGTCTGTTTTCGATCAGGAGCCGGGCAGGGACCGGCCGGATGATCAGAATGTTGCCGTTAGGCTCATCCAGAAGCGGCGGCCTTCCATAACCGTGTTGAAATCGGTCTGCTCGACTTCCTTGTCGAAGAGATTGTAGACCGCGGCGTTCAGCGTCAGGCCCTCGCCGACATCATATTTCGTGCCGATATCGACCGTCGTATAGGCGTCGTACTTGCGGCCCTGCTGGCCGTTGATCGTCACCGGCTTGCCGTTGGTGCCGATGCGCGGGCCGGCGGCGATCTCTTCGCCGTGAT
This sequence comes from Ensifer sp. Root954, assembly GCF_001429005.1. Taxonomy (NCBI): domain Bacteria; kingdom Pseudomonadati; phylum Pseudomonadota; class Alphaproteobacteria; order Hyphomicrobiales; family Rhizobiaceae; genus Ensifer; species Ensifer sp. Root954. Next base: position 126,769 of record NZ_LMJM01000022.1, on the reverse strand, counting down.
AGTTGACGGAAGCCCAGGCTTCTAGCCCTTCGACCGGCGTGTACCAATCAGCCCTGAGATTGGCCATGTGTTCCGGCGTGCGCGCCAGCGGGAAGCCGGCAAAGGTGCCGGTCTTCTGTTCGGACTGCGTGTAGGTGTAGCTCGCGCGAAGTGTCAGATCCGGCGTCGCATTCCAGGTCGCGGTCAGCTCGACGCCCTGAATGATCGCGTCGTCGATATTGTAGTTGTACCAGAGGCGGTAGTTCGGGTCCTCGCTCCAGCGCACCGGATTGCCGGCCGAATCCAGCACCATCGAGTTGGAGATCTTGTCCCGGAAATCCGTATAGAAATAGGTACCGCCGAGAATGACGTCGCCATTGTCCCAAACCGCGCCGATTTCATAGCTCGTGCTCGATTCGGCCTTCAGGTTCGGGTCGGCGATGATCACGCCGCAGGTGCCGGTCGGACCATAGGAGCAACCGCCACCGCCGGTCGTATAGGCATAACCCGGCGCAATGCTGCGGATATCGGGCGCACGGAAGCCGGTGGAAATGCCGCCCTTTACCGTCAGCATGTCGGTCGCGTTCCAGACGCCGTAGATGCGCGGACTCAAGTGGTAGCCATATTCCTCATGATGATCGAGACGCAGGCCCGTGGTCAGCGCGAAGTCATCGACCATGCGCCATTCGTCTTCGGCAAACAGCGCCCATTGCGTCGCCGAGAAGGTCTCGTTCAAGCCCGTGCGTCGACCCGGGTTCTGGTCGGAAAGCCGCGCCTCGAAATATTGCCCGCCAGTCACCAGCGTGTGGCTGCCGCCGAGATCGAAGGGGGTGGTGAACTTGCCGTCGATAACGGTGTTGCGCACCTCGGGCGCGCGCGGCTGCTTGACGAAGCGACCGTCTGCCTGGCTGTAGTTGTAGGTCCGGCGCTCCGCCCATTCCTGCAGGATGGAGAAGTCAGACGTCGTCGGTCCCCAGCGCCCCGTATGGGAGAACGACCAGTGATCGCGGTCGTTGTCGTTGTAGGTGCTGACCGCGCGCGGTCCGGGCTCGATCGTCTTGCCGACATTGGCATCGCGGCGAAGCCGTGCGGTCCCGCCTTCGAGGAAGAAGTCATGATCCTCGTTCGGCGTATAGGAAAGCCGCGCCGTCAGATCGTATTCCTTCGAACCGGTGATGCCGGAAAGGAACCTGTCCTCACTGCGCTTCAGGCCGCGGCCCCAGATCTGTACGCCGAGCGTGTCTTTCAGGATCGGCCCGCTGGTGTAGAACGACATTTGGCCCGAATTGCCGAACTGCTTGTGCTGCTGCATCGTGCCGTCGGTGGTGAACGAGCCGGTCCAGCTGTCGGCGACCTTGCGGGTGATGATGTTGATGACCCCACCCATGGCATCAGAACCGTAGAGCGACGACATCGGCCCACGGACGATCTCGATACGCTCGATGGCGGCGGCCGGCGGAATGAAGCTCTGCTCGAAACCGGAGTTGCCATTGGTGCGCGCGTCACGCGTGCTCTGGCGCTTTCCGTCGACAAGAATCAGCGTGTAGGAGCCGGGCAGGCCGCGGATGAAGATGTCGCGCTCGTTGGCGACACCGGTCACCGCAACCCCTTGCGCGTCGCAAAGCGCATCGGTGAGATCGCGGAACGACCGCTTTTGCAGGTCTTCGCCCGAGATCACCGTGATGCTCGCCGGCGCATCCTTGACGTTTTGCTCGAACCCGGTCGCCGTCACCACAATCTGCTCGAGTTCGGTCGCCTTCTCCTTTTCCTTGGCCTTCTGTGCCAAGGCTTCCGTCGGCACCGTCAGCGCCGTGCCGGCGAGGCAGGCGCAGACGAAACGACGTGACCATCCGGCCGAGCCGCACCGGTTCCAGCGGGCCCCTTGCCGCTGCCCCTCGGTTTCGGTCTCAGGCCCCATCCGCTTCATCATCTTCGCCCCGCATATATCTTGAGTAATGAACTCCACTTAGTTATTGGCGAGGGAGACGGTCAACGACGCTGTTTTGGAACCGTTCCAAATACGAAACGACGCAAAACAGCGCCCGCGAATATGCCGAATGAGACAGAAAGGCGGGACGGAACCATGGCGAAAGCAACGGCGAGCGTGACAGGAGGCGCGTCGGCCTCCAACGAACGTCAGACGGATCTGAGCAAGCTGCGCCTGCTCCTGGCGCTGGACGCACTGCTACGCGAAAACAGCGTCAGCCGTGCCGCTTCAAGCGTCGGTCTGCAGCCCTCGGCAATGAGCCGCTTGCTCGGTCAATTGCGTGAGGACTATGCCGATCCGCTGTTCCTGCGCACAGGTCATGGCCTGCGCCCGACCCCGCTTGCCGAGTCTCTGCGGCTACGCGTGCGCGCTCTTGCCGCAGAGACCGAAGCCCTGCTTGACGCACGCTCCGCTGGCTCTGCGTCCGCACCCACACAGACAGGTCACGCCGGCTGGGGAGGGCAGGCACTGACCGACGCACCACCGCTGGCGGCCCGGCCAAGCCGCCTGCTTGAGGGGGAGCCGGCACCGGAACAGTTCGCCGCAAAGCTGGCCGAAATCGGGGACGATGCCGCCCCTGAACGACGATTGGCTCGCTGCATCGCGACTGTCGGCACCGGCGCCGGCCGCAGCCGCCCCTTGAGCAAAGAGGAGGCCGAGGACGCGCTGGCGATCATCCTTGCCGGCGAAGCGGACCCGGTGCAGATCGGTGCGCTGATGACGGTGCTGCATTATCGCGGACCGACGGCGGTGGAGGTGGCCGGTTTCGTGAGCGCCATGCGCCGCCATATCGGCGCAATTGAACCGGGAAACGGCATCGCCGACCTCGATTGGCCCTGCTACCTCTCGCCCAAATTGAAGACTGCGCCCTGGTTCCTCCATGCGGCACGGCTTGTCGTCGATGCCGGGCATCGCGTCGTGCTGCATGGAAGCTACGGTGAGGAGGGTACGGATCGGCACAAGCTGGAGGTGGCCGCTTCCGCAGCCGGCATCCCGATCTGCACGTCGATCACGGCCGCCAAGACAGCGCTTCGGTCGGCAGGCATCGCCTATCTGCCGCTCTCGGCCTTTGCGCCGCAGGTCTATCGCTTGCTGGGGCTCTATCGGCTGATGGAGATGCGCATGCCGCTAAACGCCGCCATTCACCTCATCAATCCGATGGGCGGACGGACAAGCCTGCTCGGAGTCGCCAATCCCTCGAGCCGCACGCTCAGCCGCGACATCGCCATGCTGCTCGGCACGAGAGAGTTGACGATCCTCGGCAACACCCGCGACCACGCTGAGTTCACGCCCTACCGCCAGACGCCCCTTTTCCGCCTTGTCGGCGGCGAAGCCTCCGACGTCATCATTCCCGCGAAAATCGCGCCGCTGGCCGAACCGCGCACCGGCTTGAGCAGCCGCGAATACTGGCAGGCGGTTTGGACTGGTGCTGCCCGCGACGAGCGCGCGGAAACCACCATCATTACGACGGCGGCGGCCGCCCTTGTCAGTGTGCGCAATCACGACGACTTCGAGGCTGCTTGCGAGACAGTGCGGGGACTTTGGAACAACCGATCACGCCGGATGGCGTGATCGGCAATTGGCATGGCTCAGGCAGCCAGGCCCTTTTTCGCGAGCATCGCATCCGGGCTCGGCAGTTTGCCGCGAAAGGCCTTGTAGGCATCCTCCGGATCGATCGAGCCGCCGACCGAATAGATGTTGTCCTTGAGGCGGGCGGCCATGGCCGGATCGAAGGCGTTGCCGGTTTCCTCGAAGGCGGCGAAGGCATCGGCGTCGAGCACTTCCGACCACATGTAGGAATAGTAGCCGGCCGAGTAGCCGTCGCCCGAGAAGACGTGCAGGAAGTGCGGGCTGCGATGGCGCATGACAATGGATTTCGGCATGCCGATCTCATCGAGCTTCTTGGCTTCGAGCGCCATCGGTTCCGCCGTCACCGCGGCCGTATGATAGGCCATATCGACCAGTGCGGACGACGTGAACTCGACTGTTGCGAAGCCCGAGTTGAAGGTTCGCGCCGCCAGCACCTTGTCGAGCAGCGCCTGCGGCATCGGCTCGCCGGTCTGGTAGTGCACCGCATAACGCTTCAGGATCTCCGGCACCGTCAGCCAATGTTCGTAAAGCTGCGACGGCAGCTCGACGAAGTCACGCGACACACCCGTGCCGGACACCGAAGGGTAGGTGACGTTGGATAGCATGCCATGCAATGCGTGCCCGAACTCGTGGAAGAGCGTTCGGGCATCATCGAGCGACAGCAGCGCCGGCTTGCCCTCGGCGGGCTTGGCGAAATTGCAGACGTTGTAGATGATCGGCAGCTCGCCTTCGGCGCCATTCTTCAGCTTGAGCTTGTGCTGCGACTGGAACGAACTCATCCACGCACCGGAGCGCTTCGAAGACCGGGCGAAGTAGTCGCCAAGGAACAATGCCACCAGCTTGCCGGATGCATCCTTGACCTCGAAGACGCGCACGTCGGGATGGTAGGCGGCAATGCCCTTCTTCTCCGTCGCGGTAATGCCGAACAGACGCTTGGCGACATCGAAGCAGGCCTCGATGATCTTTTCGAGCTGCAGGTAAGGCTTGAGTTCGCCTTCGGAGAAATTGAACTTCTCGGCGCGGAGCTTCTCGGCGTAATGGCGCCAGTCCCAGGGCATGACGTCGTGATTGCGGCCCTCGTCGGCAACGAGCCGGGCAAGCTCGGCCTCTTCCTCGCGGGCGCGGGCAACCGCCTTTTCCCAGACTTGCATCAGCAGGCCGTTCACGGCAGTGGGCGTCTTCGCCATGGTATCGTCGAGCTTCAGCGACGCGAAGTTATCATAGCCGAGCAGCTTCGCCTTTTCGGCCCGCAGCGCCAGCATCTCGGCGATCAGCCCGCGATTGTCGGTGTCGCCGCCATTTTCACCGCGCGCGATCCAGGCGCGGAAGGCCTGCTCGCGAAGCTCGCGATTGTCGGAGAAGGTCAGGAACGGTTCGATGATCGAGCGCGACAGGGTGACGGCATACTTGCCCTTCTGGCCGCGGTCTTCGGCAACCGCCGCCATGGCGTCGCGCAGGAAGTCCGGCAGGCCGGCGAGCTGTTCCTCGCTCTCCAGGAACAGTACCCAGCTCTTCTCATCGGCGAGCACGTTCTGCCCGAACCTGGCGCCGAGACCGGCGAGTTTCTCGTTGATCGCTGCCAGCCGCTCCTGCTCCGGCTTTGCGAGCTTGGCGCCGGATTTGACGAAACCCTTCCAGTGGCGCTCGAGTACGCGCGTCGCTTCAAGATCGAGGCCAAGCCCTGCGCGCCCTTCCCACAGCGTGTCGATGCGCTTGAACAGCGCCGCATTCATGCCGATTTTCGAATAGTGCCGGGACATCTTCGGCGCGATATCGCGCTCCAGCGCCTGGATCGTCTCGTTGGTGTCGGCGCCGGCCTTGTTCCAGAAGATCGAGGATACGCGCGACAGTCCGTCACCGGCGATCTCCAGCGCAATGATCGTGTTTTCGAAGGTCGGCGCCGCCGGGTTTTCGGCAATCGCGTCGATCTCCGCCTCATGTTCCCTGAAAGCCGCGTCGAACGCCGGAGCAAAATCCTCGTCCTTCACCAGGTCGAAACGCGGCAGGCCTTCGTGGCCGGTCCATGCGGTGAGCGCGGGATTGAGCGGGGTGCTGGTGGTCATCAGAAATCCTTTCGCATGCGGTCCGACGCGGGGCCGGGGAGGGGCGTCGCTGATCTATGACATCAGGACGCGGAGGCAATGGAGGTGGTCGTGAGGGGGCTTGCCGTCAAGGCCTGCGCAAACCGAGAAGCCCGGGGGCAGCGTGCCAGACCGCCTGAACGGCAAAGCCGATGAACAGGAGACCGGAGAGCCGGACGATCGCGAGTTCGTGGCGTCGGTAGAAACGCCGCACGACGGAGGTGCCGATGATGACGATCAGGATCAGATCGGCCACGAGAAATCCGATCAGCGAGACGCCGAGCAGCGCCGGCAGCGCATCGAACTCGAGCGCGTTGGCCGAGCTGGCAAGCAGCGCCGTGAAGGTTGCGAGCGCTACCGGATAGCCCTTGGGATTGGTGAGTCCGAAAATCAGTCCGCGCCTCAAAGGACGCTCGACTGTCACGAGCGCGCGGTTCTCGCCGGCGGGGCGTGCGCGCAATGCCGTCCAGCCGATCCAGCCGAGATAGGCGCCGCAGAAGAGACCGAGGATATCGAAAATCGTCGTGCCGACGGAGCGCGCGCCGACGATTGCGACCAGCGCCAGGGTCGACCAGAGAACGTCACCGGCAAGGTGTCCGCCCATGAACAAGGCGCCTGCCTTGCGCCCCTGGCCGGCGCCAATGCCGAGCAGCGCCAGAAACGCCGGTCCGGGAATAAGGACATAGGAGAGTGCGGCGAGAAAGGCTCCAATCAGCAGCGTCTCGGACATGGCGGGTTCCCAGTTGTGTTACCCGCATTCGATCCGGAGGCACCGTTTCAGTCAAGAGGAAAGCTAAGCCAACTATAGGACGACGCGGGTGAGCGCTTGCCGGAAGGCCGGCCAGTAAAGGTCAGGTTCTTGGTCGTGGCGCGGATATGGGCGGCGACGGCGTGAACGAAATTGCGCATGTTTTTCTCCTCGAGGGATCGACGGCCAGGCAGGTAGACGGCTTCTAGACCATCATCGCAGTGCCCCGGCCGATCAGCTGTTCCGTAGGGAACGTTCCGCTCGCGGCCGCGCACAAATCTTTCGTTTCGCCGATTTCCCTCGATACGAAGTTGCGCTAGAACGCGGCCGAGTTTTCCCCCCGCGAGAAGGACTATCCATGACTGTGCGCAACCTCTTCCTTCTG
>NZ_LMJM01000022.1:119625-119902 GCF_001429005.1 Ensifer sp. Root954 | reverse complement strand
CGCCGATGCGGTGCTGTTCGGCGCCGTCGGCGGTCCGAAGTGGGATGCGGTGCCCTACGAGGTTCGCCCGGAAGCCGGTCTGCTGCGCCTGCGCAAGGATCTCGAGCTCTTCGCCAACCTGCGCCCGGCGATCTGCTACCCGGCGCTTTCCGCCGCCTCGTCGCTCAAACCGGAACTGGTCGAAGGCCTAGACATCCTGATCGTGCGCGAATTGACCGGTGGCGTCTATTTCGGCGAGCCGAAGGAGATCGTCGATCTCGGCAACGGCCAGAAGCGT
>NZ_LMJM01000022.1:0-119514 GCF_001429005.1 Ensifer sp. Root954 | reverse complement strand
CGTCATCGTCACCGACAACCTGTTCGGCGACATGCTGTCGGACGTGGCGGCGATGCTCACCGGTTCGCTCGGCATGCTGCCCTCGGCCTCGCTCGGCGCACCGGATGGTGTCAGCGGCAAGCGCAAGGCGCTCTATGAGCCGGTGCATGGCTCGGCGCCGGACATTGCCGGCAAGGGCATCGCCAACCCGATCGCGATGATCGCCTCGTTTGCCATGTGCCTGCGCTATTCCTTCAACCTGGTGGCGGAAGCCGACAATCTGGAGAAGGCGATCGCCACCGTGCTCGACCAGGGCATCCGCACCGGCGACATCATGGCCGAAGGCGCACGGAAGGTCGGCACCACCGAGATGGGCGACGCCATCCTTGCCGAGTTCAAGGCGCTGTCGGCGTAAGCGACAACCGATCCCGGATCGGCGTCACGCTGACGCCAACAGGCCTACGAAAACCAACACCTCCGGAGCGCATCCGGAGGTGTTTTGCATTTCACGGCCTTGAATTTGCCAAAAGAACCGACACATCGGGAAAAGACGGACCGGGGCCGTCTGGCGCGGGAAGCGCCCTGCATCGTGCCCCGACAGGAACAGACAATTGCCGCGCGACTGGGTGGCAGGATGGGAGAACCATGAACCGACCACTTGCGGCCACCGGATGGATCGTGCTGACAACAGCCATCCTCGTGTTCGCGCTCATCCCGCTCGATCCGTTCCTGTCACAGCGCGCGCAAGGCCTGCCGGACAACATCGTCACCTTCAATGAAAGGATCACCGATTTCGGTACCTTTGGCTGGATGATCTATCTTTCCGGTATCCTGCTTGCGGGGGCCTTCGTGCTGCGCCGGGCGGCAAGCCAGGGGGCGCTTCAAAACAAGGCGCGCACTGCCCGCGACCTCGCCGCCTATTTCCTTTTGACGATCGGCACCGCCAGCGCGTTGGTGCATACGCTGAAGCTCCTGATCGGCCGGGCACGACCGGAACTCTTTGCCGAGCTCGGCGCCTACAGCCTGACGCCGTTCGCCGCCAGTGATCTCTATGAGAGCTTTCCGTCCGGGCACTCGACTGCGGCCGGTGCGTTTTTCGGCGTCTTCGCCATGCTGCTGCCGAGACTGAGGCCACTCTTTCTGGTCCTGGCGCTGACGATCGGTGTTTCCCGCGTCATCGTTGGCGCACACTATCCGAGCGACGTCGCCGCCGGGCTGCTGCTCGGCCTTTGGACATCGGTGATGATGGCGTTTGTCTTCGCCAAATACGGTCGCCTGTTTCGCCTCGGCCCGGGCGGTTGGCCGCTTGCCGGACGCAGCGAGCCGACCCAATAAAAAAGCCGGCGCGGAAGACCGCGCCGGAGTCAGGAGAGCCATAATAGCTCGGGGAAGATTTGAGGTGCTCCCGGGATTTGTTCTCTCCGGGAGCGCCGGGCTTAATCCATCGCGTGGATGTCGCGATCCTTCGTTTCCGGCAGGAACAGGAGGCCGATGACCAGCGTGATCCCTGCAAAGACGATCGGGTACCAGAGGCCGTAGTAGATATCGCCCTGGGCAGCACTCATCGCGAAGGCCGTTGCCGGAAGCAGACCGCCGAACCAGCCGTTGCCGATGTGGTAGGGCAGCGACATGCCGGTGTAGCGGATGCGGGTCGGGAAGAGTTCGACCAGCAGGGCTGCGATCGGGCCGTAGACCATCGTCACGTAGATGACGAGCACGGTGAGCACCGCGATGATTGTCGTCCAGTTGACGTTGGCAGGATCCGCGACCATCGCGTAGGTGCCGCCGCCGGCGATCGTGTAGACGGCCATTTCGGTGGCAGCGCCCACTTCATCCTTGGTCAGCAGCTTGTCGGCGATGAGCTTTTCGGCCGGAACCATGGTCTTTTCGCCGCCGCGGACAGCGGCTGCGTCAAGCGACAGTTCCGGGTTGGCGGTGACAAAACCGTCAAGCTTGGCGTCCGGAACCTTTGCCGCGCCACGAACCAGTGGGTAGCCGGCATTGTGGAGCGCCATGTTGGTCTGCTTTTCGAAGGCGGCGTTGGCGGCCTTGGCACCATCGCCAGCAGCGACTGCGTCGTAGCTGTTGATCGTGGTGTCGCCGACCTTGACCGTCGCCGCCGTGCCCGCTGCTGCCGTCGTGACGACGTCGTAGGGAACGGAGTTCTTGGTGAGGAACGCGGTTGCGATGTCGCACGAGGTGGTAAACTTCGCCGTGCCCGTCGGGTTGAACTGGAATTTGCAGTCGCCGGGAGCCGCGGTCACCGTTGCGCGAACGGTTGCCTGGGCTTCAGCGAGTGCAGGGTTACCGGCCCAGGTCAGCGCCTTGAACAGCGGGAAGTAGGTGAGCATCGCAAGCAGCAGACCGGCCATGATGATCGGCTTGCGGCCGATCTTGTCGGAGAGCCAGCCGAAGAGCACGAAGAAGCCCGTGCCGATCAAAAGCGAGGCGGCGACCATGATGTTGGCCGACTGACCGTCTACTTTCAGGACGCCGGTCAGGAAGAACAGCGCGTAGAACTGACCGGAGTACCAGACCACGGCTTGTCCGACGACGGCACCGAACAGCGCCAGAAGCGCGATCTTGGCGTTCTTCCACTGGCCGAAGGCTTCTCGAAGCGGCGCCTTGGAGCCCTTGCCCTCTTCCTTCATTTTCTTGAAGGCCGGCGATTCGTTCATCTTCAGACGGATCCAGACGGAAATGCCGAGAAGCACGCACGACAGCAGGAACGGAATGCGCCAGCCCCAGGCGGCGAAGGCGTCCTTGCCGAGCGCGAACTGCACGAGCAGGATCACCACCAGCGACAGGAACAGACCGAGCGTCGCCGTGGTCTGGATCCAGGACGTGAAGTAGCCGCGACGCCCATGCGGCGCGTGTTCGGCCACGTAGGTTGCCGCACCGCCATATTCGCCGCCGAGCGCCAGGCCCTGCAGCATGCGCAGCACGATGAGCAGGATCGGCGCGGCAATGCCGATCGAGGCAGCGCCGGGCAGGATGCCGACCAGGAAGGTCGACAGACCCATGATCAGGATCGTCACGAGGAAGGTATATTTGCGGCCAACGAGGTCACCCAGGCGACCGAAGACGAGCGCGCCGAACGGGCGAACCAGGAAGCCCGCGGCAAAGGCCAGAAGCGCGAAGATGTTACGCGTCGTTTCCGGGTAGGAACTGAAGAAGGTCGCGCCGATGTAGACGGCGAGCGAACCGTAGAGATAGAAATCGTACCATTCGAAGACGGTACCGAGCGACGAGGCGAAGATGACCTTCTTCTCCTCGCCGGTCATCGGACGCGTTTTTGCGTCGTCCGCTGTCGCGACATTTGCCATTTTGATAATCCTCCACTCCAAAGGAACGCCCATTGGCTGGTCCAGCATTCCTCCCTCGAACGTCCGGACGTGGTGCGCCTGAAATGAGGATGTCAGAAAAGTGTCATCACAGGCAGAGATGCTTTCGGCTTATGACTTTCGTCTAATGCGGCGATCGATCGCGGGCAGGGCGGGGGCGTGCCGGCGCGCGGCAATGTCTTGACTCTTCCCCAAAACCGCGTAAGAGCAGCGACGAACGAGGAAATCACCACCATGCGACCGATCGGTCCAGCCATCGCTGCTTTGATCCTGCCGGCTCTTGCCGCGGGGCAGGATGTCGATTTTTCGTTCGCTTGCAAAACAACGGCCAAAACGACGACGAAAACCGTCTGACGTCTCTGGCCCTCCGCTCTCTCCCCGGTTTGGCCGGGGACAGGAACCCTCGCGGCAGGTCGCGCGGTTTCCCCCTCACCCGACGAGGAGAGACAGAAAAGAGAGCTTAGATCATGGGTTTCAAGATTGCAGTCGCAGGCGCCACCGGCAATGTCGGCCGGGAGATGCTGAACATCCTTTCCGAACGCGGCTTTCCCGCGGATGAAGTGGTCGCCCTCGCTTCCGCCCGCTCCCAGGGCACCGAAGTTTCCTTCGGCGACAAGACCCTCAAGGTCAAGAACCTCGAAAACTACGACTTCTCCGACACCGATATCTGCCTGATGTCGGCTGGCGGCGCCGTATCGCTGAAGTATTCGCCGAAGATCGGCCAGCAGGGCTGCGTCGTCATCGACAACTCCTCGGCCTGGCGCTACGACGCCGAAGTGCCGCTGATCGTTCCGGAAGTGAACCCGGACGCGATCGCGCAGTTCACCAAGAAGAACATCATCGCCAACCCGAATTGCTCGACCGCCCAGCTCGTCGTCGCGCTGAAGCCGCTGCACGACCACGCCAAGATCAAGCGCGTCGTCGTCTCGACCTACCAGTCGGTTTCCGGCGCCGGCAAGGACGGCATGGACGAACTCTTCAACCAGACCCGCGCGGTGTTCGTCGCCGACCCCATCGAATCGAAGAAGTTCACCAAGCGCATCGCCTTCAACGTCATTCCGCACATCGACGTGTTCATGGAAGACGGCTACACGAAGGAAGAGTGGAAGGTTCTCGCCGAGACCAAGAAGATGCTCGACCCGAAGATCAAGGTGACCTGCACCGCCGTGCGCGTTCCCGTCTTCATCGGCCATTCGGAATCGGTGAACATCGAGTTCGAAAACGAGATCACCGCTGACGAAGCGCGCGACATCCTGCGCGAAGCGCCGGGTTGCCTCGTCGTCGACAAGCACGAGAACGGCGGCTACGTCACGCCTTACGAGTGCGCCGGCGAAGATGCGACCTACATCTCGCGCATCCGCGAAGACGCAACCGTCGAGAACGGCCTCAACCTGTGGGTCGTTTCCGACAACCTGCGCAAGGGTGCCGCTCTGAACGCGATCCAGATTGCCGAGCTGCTGGTCAATCGTGGCCTCATCAAGCCGCGCAAGCAGGCTGCCTGAAAACGGCATTAGAACCACTCACTCCCGCCAGGCTCTTTCGAGCCTGGCGGGTTTCCTGTTTCACGAGGGGCCGATCCTTCCCGGATTCACGTGAAACCACGATAAAGTTACCTGCCGCTTGCGGTAGGTGACACGGCCGGCGAAGGCTGGCATTTTTAAGAGCAACGAGATTCGGGCTATGACGGGGTATTTCATGCACAGGGCGAAGTGCGCAGCAGTGGGGCTTGCCGCCCTGATTTCGACTGCAGTTTTTCCGGCGGTGGCATCGGCCGCCCAATGCGGCAATGATGGAAGCGGCTTTGAGGCCTGGGTGCAGAACTTCAAGCAGCAGGCCTCCGGCAACGGCATCAGCCCGCAGGTGCTCGACCGTGCACTCTCCGGCGTCTCCTACAACAAGGCGACGATCCGCGCCGACCGCGGCCAGAAGAGCTTCAAGCTGTCGCTCGAGCAGTTCATGCAGAAGCGCGGCGGCCAGGTTATCATTTCCCGCGGCAAGAAGATGAAGCAGCAGAACGCCGCACTCTTTACCAGCATCGAGCGGCGCTACGGCGTGCCGGCTGGCCCGCTGATTGCCATCTGGGGCATGGAAACCGGCTTCGGCGGTTTCATGGGCAAGGAGCACACGCTCTCGGCCGTTTCGACGCTGGCCTATGACTGCCGTCGCTCGGACTACTTCACCAACCAGCTCTATGCGGCCCTGCAGCTCGTGCAGCGCGGCGATCTGAGCCCGGATGCGCGTGGCGCCGCCCACGGCGAGATCGGCCAGACCCAGTTCCTGCCCGCCAACGTCCTGAAATACGGCGTCGATGGAGATGGCAACGGCCATGTCGACATGGTTCGCTCCAAGGCCGACGCGCTGGCATCCACCGCCAATTTCCTGCGCGGCCATGGCTGGCAGCCGGGCGCCGGCTATCAGCAGGGCCAGGCGAACTTCGCTGCGATCCAGGGCTGGAACGCCGCAAGCGTCTACCAGCAGGCGATCGCCATCATCGGCGCCGAGATCGACGGTCTCTAGGATTTTCGTCCTTCGGAACGCATAACCAACCAGACAAAGGGCCCGGTTCGAAAGAGCCGGGCCTTTTTTGCTGACCGATTACATTCCCGGGCGGGAGAAGTCGCCCGTCACCGGGTCCATCACCCAGAGTTCGCCGGTCGAGATGTCGAACCAGGCGCCGTGCAGGTGGAGCTTGCCCTTGGCCTCGAGGATCTGGACGCACGGGAAAGTGCGCAGATTGGCAAGCGAGTTGCGGATCGAAACCCGCTCGAGCGCACGCTGGCGCTCCGCCTGCGTCATCACGTCGTTGCTCTGGATCTGCTCAGCCGCGGGCCTCAGCAGATGCATCCAGCGACCGATGAAATCGCCCGGTGACAGAGGCTCCGCATCGGGATCGAGTGCCGCTTTGATACCACCGCAGCGGCCATGGCCCATGACGACGATGTCGCTGACGCGCAGCGACTGCACGGCGAACTCGAGGGCTGCCGAAGTGGAGTGGTAGTGACCATCCGGCTCGTAGGGCGGCATGAGATTGGCGACGTTGCGCACGACGAAGAGTTCGCCCGGGCCGCTGTCGAAGATCGTTTCCGGCGCAGCGCGCGAGTCGCAACAGGCAATCACCATCGTCTTCGGCTTTTGCCCGGTTTCCGCCAGCGCCTTGTAGCGTTTCTGCTGCTCGCTGAAGCGACCGTTCATGAAGTTGTGGTAGCCGTTCAGAAGATAGTCCGGAAAACGCTGCTGCTGCTTGTCCATCGATTGCTCCGCTCGTGCTTCAAGGCGGCATGGCCGGCTTTCGCCCACCTGCGCCTCCGTCATGAAAATGATCGCGATCTAAAATTCAATCCACGATGCCATAGGGGTGGCGGTCCGTGAACAGCTTCTTCACTTGCGCCGCATCTGATTCGGATGAACCAGTCGGCGCATCTGCACCATCGCCATTGGCGTCGATAGGCTCGACGCGTCCTGCTCGATGGTCAGTTCATCCGCGCCGCGCTTGACGCTCCGCGCGATGATCTCAAATACGCTCGCAGTCGCCATCTGCAAGGCGCGTTCCTCTGAAAGTCCTTCAAGGATCCGGGCGAGAAACACCGCCGCCAACAGGTCGCCCGTACCATTCGGCGGGTTTTCGACCAAACGATGTTCGGCAAGCAGGGCGTGGTTGCCCGAGAGAAAGAGATTGCCGGTCCCGCCGCTCATCATCGGCACGGCAGACGTCACCAAGACGCGGGCCGGACCGAGGCCGAGCGCTGCATCAAGGATCGCCGTGTTCGTCTCCAACGTCGCCCCGGCAAGCCAGGCAAGCTCGTAACGGTTCGGGGTCGCGAGATTTGCAAGCGGCAGCAACCGGTCGCGAATGGCAACCGCCGTGGTTTCCGGCACATAGAGACCGCCAGCATCGCCGATCACGGGGTCGCAGGCGTAGATCAGTTTGGGATTGCGCTCCTTCAGCGCCGTCACCAGCCGGGCCACGCTTTCGGCCTGTCCGGCCGAGCCGAGGTAGCCCGAAAGCACGGCACGCACCTCTCCGGCCCAGGGTGCTGCAATGAGGTCATCGATCACCGACCCGAAATCCTGATCGGAAATGGTGACCCGCGTCGAGCGGCCGTGGCCCGGATGCCAGGGGAGGATGACGGTCGGCAGGGCCCAGACTGGATGCCCCAGAGTTTCAAGCGCGAAGACCACGGCCCTGTTGCCCACCTTGCCGCGCACGACATGGCTCGAGATGACGATGACGGCGCCGGGCAGGGAAGGCATTTCGGGCATCGACCAGTCCAATCCTACGATCTCGAAACTCTGTTCACCCGACTGTCACCCCCCTGTCAACAGCCGATGGCAGATAGGCTCCGGAGAAGCCTCTGGCGTTTTCGTGCTTTTTCTTCGATTTTCGAGCAATTTTCGCGAAATTACCTTCGATTTAAATGGATTTAAGCTGTTTTCACGTGAAATTCTCCGATTTTGGGCTCGATTTTGCCGAAATCAGCGTAAAAAGCGGTCGCCATTAGCCATGGTTCTGATAGGGTTTGGCCTATCATGAATGGGAGAGACTTCATGGGCGTGAAATACAATCCGAAGCGGGACAGACACATCGACGCAGCGAAGGCGGCCGCCATCAAACTGGGCGTCGAGGCGCTGGCGCCGGAGATCCTCTTCGGTGGGGCCAGCAACGATGACCTCGATCTCTATTCGGCGGACATGCTGGCGCTGACGGCCGCCCATGCCTATCAGGAACTCGCCCGCTGGGATGGCGGCAAGCCGCAGGTTTCCGTCGAAACCGTCGCCGGTGTAGCACCTGGCGGCACCGAGGTGTCGATCATCGCGGTCACCGAACGCAACATGCCGTTCCTCTATGATTCGGTCATGGGGGAAATCACCAGCACCCACCGTGACATTCACCTCGCGATCCACCCCATCCTGGTCAAGGAGCCGGGCAAGCCGGCAAAGCTCTTCGATCCCGAAGAGGAAAGCGATCCGTCGCACCGCGTCAGCCATATCCAGATCCACCTGACGAAGCTGGCCCCCGTCGAGGCCGAACAGCTCAGCAACCGCATTCGCGACGTGCTGGAGCAGGTGCACCAGGCTGTGCACGACTGGCCAGCGATGACCGCGCTGCTCGATCATGCGATGCAGGAACTGGAGGCCTATAACGCCTCGCGCAAGAAGAGCGACCGCGACGAGGCGCTTGCCTTCCTCCGCTGGTTGCGTGACAACAACTTCACCTTCCTCGGCATGCGCGAATACACCTATTCCGGCAAGGGCGGAAAGGCGATGGTCGAGCGCGGCAAGGGCAGGGGCCTCGGCATGCTCTCCAATCCCGATGTGCGCGTGCTGCGCCAGGGCAAGGACGCGGTGCTGACTACGCCTGAAATTCTCGCCTTCCTCGAAAGCCCGGATTTCCTGATCGTCACCAAGGCCAACGTCAAGTCGGTCGTCCATCGCCGCGCCTATATGGATTATATCGGTGTCAAGCGCTTCGACGCCGACGGCAATGTCGCCGGAGAACTGCGCATCGTTGGCCTCTTCACCTCCTCGGCGTATACCCGCCAGGCGGCCGAGATCCCGCTGCTGCGCCACAAGATCGAAAAGATCGTCGATCACTTCGGCTACGATCCGCAGAGCCATTCCGGCAAGATGCTCGACAACACGCTCGAATCCTATCCGCGCGACGATCTCTTCCAGATCGATGTCGGCCTGCTCGCCGCTTTCTGCGAACAGATCAACGAACTCGGCGACCGGCCGCGCATCCGCGTGCTGCCACGCATCGACCATTTCGACCGCTTCGTCTCGGTCATCGTCTTCGTGCCGCGCGAACAGTACGATTCGGATGTGCGCGAAAAGATCGGCGACTACCTGAAGACGGTCTATGACGGCCGCGTCTCCGCCTACTACCCGGCCTTCCCGGAAGGGGGCCTTGCCCGCGTCCACTTCATCATCGGCCGCTCCGCCGGCAAGACGCCGCGCATTCCGCAGGCCAAGCTCGAAGAAGCCGTTCGCGGCATCGTCACCCGCTGGATCGACCGGTTCGACCTGCTTGCCCGCAAGGACGGCATCGAGCTCGATGTCGAC
Organism: Ensifer sp. Root954; assembly: GCF_001429005.1. Taxonomy (NCBI): domain Bacteria; kingdom Pseudomonadati; phylum Pseudomonadota; class Alphaproteobacteria; order Hyphomicrobiales; family Rhizobiaceae; genus Ensifer; species Ensifer sp. Root954. The sequence continues at coordinate 110,131 of NZ_LMJM01000022.1, read as the reverse complement.
AATGCCTACCAGTCGTTCTTCACGCCGGCTGAAGCCTATGCCGATCTGGCCGACATCGCCGCCTGCAAGGGCCCGGATCCGATCCGCATCGAGTTCTACCACTATCCCCGCGCCGTCTCGCGGCCGGACACCGCCGAGCTCAAGATCTTCCACGCCAGCGAACCCGTGTCGCTTTCGCGCCGCGTACCTTTGCTTGAAAACCTCGGCTTCCGGGTCATCAGCGAACAGACCTACGACATCGGCGTCAATGCCCATGGCGAAGAGAAGCGCAAGGTCGTGCTGCACGACATGGAGCTGATCCATCGTGATGGCCTTGCGCTGAACCTCGAAAAATCCGGCCCGGCGCTGGAAGAGGCGTTCCTGGCCGCCTGGAACGGCGCGATCGAGGACGACAACTTCAACCGGCTGATCCTGCTTGCGGGCCTCAACGCCCGCGAAGTGACGGTGCTGCGCGCCTATGCCCGCTATCTGCGACAGGCCGGCATCACCTACTCTCAGGGCTATATCGCCGACACGCTGAACAAGTATCCGGCGATTGCCGCCGATATCTTCAAGCTGTTTGTGACCCGTATGGATCCGAAGCTCGAGGAAAAGCCGCGCGCCAAGAAGTGCAACGCGCTGCTGTCGGCGATCGAGGACGCGCTCTCGGCCGTTCCGAGCCTCGACGAGGACCGGATTCTGCGACGCTACGTCAACGCGATCGAAGCGACGCTCCGGACCAACTACTTCCAGCATGACGCCGACGGCAAGCCGCGCGCGGTGCTCGCCTTCAAGCTGGACCCGAAGCAGCTCGACGGTCTGCCGGAACCGCATCCGTTCCGCGAAATCTTCGTCTACGGCACCGAGGTCGAGGGCGTGCACCTGCGCTTCGGCAAGGTCGCCCGCGGCGGTCTGCGCTGGTCGGACCGTGCCCAGGACTACCGCACGGAAGTGCTCGGTCTGGTGAAGGCGCAGCAGGTCAAGAACGCCGTTATCGTGCCCGTCGGCGCCAAGGGCGGCTTCTATCCGAAGCTGCTTCCGGTGGGCGGCACCCGCGACGAAATCTTCAAGGCCGGCACCGAAGCCTACAAGACCTTCATCCGCACGCTGCTGTCGGTCACCGACAACATCGTCGGCCAGGATGTCGTGCCGCCGGCCGACACGCAGCGCCATGACGGCGACGACCCTTACTTCGTCGTTGCTGCCGACAAGGGCACCGCGACCTTCTCCGACACGGCCAACGGCCTTGCACAGGAAGCGGGCTTCTGGCTCGACGACGCCTTCGCATCGGGCGGTTCTGCCGGTTACGACCACAAGAAGATGGGCATCACCGCCCGCGGCGCCTGGGAAACCGTCAAGCGGCACTTCCGTGAGATGGATACCGACATCCAGACGACGCCCTTCACCGTTGCCGGCGTTGGCGACATGTCGGGCGACGTCTTCGGCAACGGCATGCTTCTGTCCGAGAAGATCCGCCTCATCGCAGCCTTCGATCATCGCGATATCTTCATCGATCCGAATCCGGATATCGATGGGTCCTTTGCCGAGCGCAAGCGCATGTTCGACCTGCCGCGTTCGAGCTGGCAGGACTATGACCGCAAGACGCTTTCGAACGGCGCGATGATCATCTCGCGTGCCGAGAAGTCGGTGACGTTGACGCCTGAGGCGATGGCCGCCATCGGCCTCGACAAGCAGAAGGCAACGCCCTTCGAGATCATGAACGCGATCCTGAAGAGCCAGGTCGACCTGCTCTGGTTCGGCGGTATCGGCACCTATGTGCGCGGCAGCAACGAAACGGACGCCGAAGTTGGCGATCGCGCCAACGACGCCATTCGCGTGGCAGCCGAAGAGGTCCGCGCCCGCGTCATCGGCGAGGGCGCCAACCTCGGCGTCACCCAGAAGGGCCGCATCGGCTTCGGCCTCAATGGCGGCCGCTGCAACTCGGATGCCATCGACAACTCGGCGGGCGTCAACTCGTCCGACGTCGAGGTCAACATCAAGATCGCGCTGGCTTCCGCCATGCGCGATGGCCGCCTGACCCGTCCGAAGCGCAACACGCTGCTCGCCTCGATGACCGAGGAAGTGGGCCACCTGGTGCTGCGCAACAACTACGAGCAGTCGCTGGCGATCTCTCTGACCGCCATGCAAGGGCTCGGCAACCGCACGACGCTCGGCCGGCTCATGACCCGGCTGGAGGCCGACGGCCATCTCAACCGCAAGGTCGAGACGCTGCCGACCGACCAGGCCATGACCGAGCGTTACCAGGCGGGCAAGCCATTGACCCGCCCGGAAATCGGCGTGCTGCTCTCCTACTCCAAGCTCGTTCTCTTCGATGAGCTGATTGCGAGCGAGCTGCCCGACGATCCGTACTTCACGGCGACGCTCGAGCGTTACTTCCCGGGCAAGATGCGCAAGGCTTATGCCGGCGATATCCACGGTCACCGCCTGCGCCGCGAAATCATCGCGACGATCCTCGCCAACGAGGTCATCAACCGCGGTGGTCCGGCCTTTGTCTCGACCCTGACGGACGCCACCGGCTTCCTCTCGGCCGACGTCGTCAAGGCGGCGGTGCTGGCGCTCGACGGCTTCGACCTGCCGCGGATCTATGACGAGATCGACGCGCTCGACAACAAGATCGGCGGCGGCCTGCAGAACATCCTCTACCAGGAAGTCGGCCGCATCTTCACGCTCGTCACCGAGCGGGCGCTGCGCACCCATGCGGCGACCGGCTCGGTCTCCGAGGCCGTATCGCGCCTCGGCGACGGCCTGCAGAAGCTGCGTGCGACCATGCGCACTGCAGTGTCCGGCGAGAGCGCCGAAGAAGCCCGGTTGAAGACGGCAGCCTTCGTCGAGGGTGGCGTTCCCGCCAAGCTCGCCGAGGAAATCTCGGAACTGGCGCTGATGACGCTGGTGCCCGAGATCATGCAGATTGCCGCAGAAACCGGCGAGACGCTGAGCCGCACGGCGCAAGGTTATTTCGCCGTCACCGACACGCTTCGCATCAACCGTCTGCTGGCGGCATCCGATCGCGTTCCGGCAACCGAGCAGTTCGAGGCCATGGCTCTGTCACGCGCCGTATCCGATATCGCGGCGGCACGCCGGGATATCACCGCGGCAGCCCTGCGCGAGCAGAAGAAGGAGCGCAACCCGGTTGCGGCCTGGGAAGAAAGCGAGCGCGTCCGTGTCGCCCAGGCGACTGGCCAGCTGCGCCTTCTGACCGAGAAGGGTGAAACGACGCTTGCCAAGATCACCGTCGCTGCAGGTCTCCTCAACGACCTGGCACGCGGAAGGGCCAAGTAACGGTACCAAAGAGGATGCGGGCAGTTTTTTCGCCCGCGTCCGGTTCCAGACCTTTTGGAATCGGTTCAATTGAAGATAGGCTGCGCCGCGCGTTCGAGGGGACGCGTGGCGCAGTCGTTTCGGGAGGGGACTTTGCAGATTTCGGCCGAGGGGACTGAAGACCAGCCACGCACGTCCCGTGCGGGCATCGGCGGCTGGATGCTGTTCGACTGGGCCGCGCAGCCCTTCTTCACCGTCATCACGACCTTCATCTTCGGCCCCTATTTCGTATCGCGGCTGACGGAGGACCATGCGGTCGGCCAGGCGATGTGGGGCTACACGCTCACGGTTTCGGGCATCATCATCGCGGTTCTTTCGCCGGTGCTCGGCTCGATCGCCGACGCCACCGGGCCGCGCAAACCCTGGATCGCCTTCTTCGCCGTCATCAAGATCGCATCGCTGGCTATGCTCTGGTTCGCAGCCCCCGGCTCGCCGATCCTCTATCCGGCGATCTTCATGATCCTCGCGACGGTCGCGGCCGAGTTCTCGATCGTCTTCAACGATTCGATGATGCCCCGTCTGGTGCCGGAGAAGGACGTGGGGCGCATTTCCAACATCGCCTGGGGGCTCGGCTATCTCGGCGGCATGATCGTGCTGGTCGCCGTCGTGGCCTTGCTTGCCGGAAGTCCTGAGACCGGCAAGACGGCACTTGGCATCGACCCTCTGTTCGGCCTGGATCCGGCAAAAGGGGAGGATGCACGCATCACCGGCCCGATCTCCGCCGTCTGGTACCTCGTCTTTATCCTGCCGATGTTCCTGTTCACGCCCGATGCCACCAAGGCGGCGATGTCGCTCGGCAAGGCAACCGTCACGGGCCTCAGGGAGCTCAAGGGCACGCTCGTCGAGCTTCGGGAAAGGCGTGGGATCCTGCGCTTCCTGATCGCGCGCATGGTCTTCCAGGACGGCGTCAATGGTCTGCTGGCACTCGGCGGCACCTTCGCGGCCGCGATGTTCGCCTGGCAGACCCTGGAGCTCGGCGTCTACGGCATCATTCTCAACGTCGTCGCGATCGGCGGCTGCCTCTGCGCCAGCTGGCTGGATGCGCACCTTGGCTCCAAGGTGATCGTCACCGCCAGCCTGATCTGCCTGACGATTGCCACGATCGGCATCGTCTCGACGGGCCCCGGCTTCACGCTGTTCGGGCTGCTGCCGCTGTCGATGGAAGATACCGGCGGCCTGTTCGGCACGGCCGCCGAAAAGGCCTACATTCTCTACGGCCTGCTCGTCGGTGTCGCCTTCGGCCCCGTTCAGGCCTCGTCGCGCTCCTACCTCGCCCGCAGCGTCAGCCTCGACGAGGCCGGTCGCTACTTCGGCCTCTATGCGCTGTCCGGCCGGGCCACCTCGTTCCTCGCCCCCGCATCCGTTGCCACGATCACGCTTGCCACCGGCTCGGCACGGATCGGCATGATGGCGCTGATTGCTTTTCTGGTGATCGGCCTGCTGATCCTTCTGCGCACGCCCTATCCGGCCGATGACGGTCGCAAAAAAGCCGCCGCGTCCTGGGGAAGCGACGGCTTCTGACTGTTGGGCCTTAGCGGCCAATTCCGGACAGACGCCCAGCGCCCGCCCCGACGATCTTAGTGGCGGAAGTGGCGCATGCCGGTGAAGACCATGGCGACGCCATGCTCGTTCGCAGCCGCAATCACCTCTTCGTCACGCATGGAGCCGCCCGGCTGGATGACGGCCGTAGCACCCGCGGCGATCGCCGAGAGCAGGCCGTCGGCAAACGGCAGGAAGGCTTCGGAGGCAACAGCCGAACCCTTGGTGAGCGGCGTTGCAAGGCCCAGCGCCTTTGCGGCTTCTTCGGCCTTGATCGCGGCGATGCGGGCGGAATCGACACGGCTCATCTGGCCGGCGCCGATGCCGGCCGTCTGGCCGTCCTTGGCATAAACGATCGCATTCGACTTCACGTGCTTGGCCACCTTGAAGGCGAACTTCATGTCTTCGAGTTCCTGGGGCGTCGGCGCGCGCTTGGTGACGACCTTGAGTTCGAGATCCTCGACCATGCCGTTGTCGCGCGTCTGCACGAGCAGGCCGCCCGAGACGGTCTTTGCGGCAAGACCCGGAATGCGCGGATCCGGCAGGCCACCGGTCGCAAGCAGGCGCAGGTTCGGCTTGCGGGCAATCACGGCCTTGGCCGCATCGCTGACCGAAGGCGCGATGATCACTTCGGTGAAGAGCTTGACGATCTCTTCGGCCGTCTCCGCATCGAGCTCCTGGTTGAGCGCGATGATGCCGCCGAAAGCCGAGGTGGAATCGCAGGCAAGCGCTCGGCGATAGGCTTCGGCAAGCGTCGGCGCGGTCGCGACGCCGCAAGGGTTGGCATGCTTGATGATCGCGACCGCCGGTGCCTTCTCGGGCAGGAACTCGGCCACCAGCTCGAAGGCGGCATCCGTGTCGTTGATGTTGTTGTAAGAGAGCTGCTTGCCCTGCAGCAGCGTCGCGGTGGCGACACCCGGGCGGTTCTCTCCGGTGAGATAAAAGCCCGCCTTCTGGTGCGGGTTTTCGCCGTAGCGCATTTCTTCCTTCAGGACGCCGCCGATGACGCGATGGCGCGGCATCGGGGTGTCGAGCGCCTCGGCAAACCAGTTGGAAATGGCCGCGTCATAGGCGGCAGTCCGGGCATAGGCCTTGGCGGCCATCTTCTGGCGGAAGGCATAGGTCGTCTTGCCGGAAGCAAGCTCTTCGAGCAGCACCGGGTAGTCGGCCGGATCGGTGACGATCGTCACATAGGCATGGTTCTTGGCCGAGGCGCGGATCATCGCCGGGCCGCCGATATCGATGTTTTCGACCGTCGTCGGGTAGTCGCCGCCCTTGGCCCTGACCTCTTCGAAGGGATAGAGGTTGATGATCGCGAGGTCGATGGCGGTGATGCCGTGCGTCGACATGGCCGCAACGTGATCGGCATCGTCACGGATTGCCAAGAGGCCACCGTGAACGCCTGGATGCAGCGTCTTCACGCGGCCGTCCATGACCTCGGGAAAGCCGGTCAGCTCGGAAACGTCGCTCACCGGCAGGCCAGCCTCGGAGAGTGCCTTGTGGGTCCCGCCCGTCGAAACGAGCCGAATGCCCTTTTCGTTAAGGGCGCGCGCGAGCTCGACGACGCCCGTCTTGTCGGAGACGGAGAGGAGGGCGGTGCGGACCGTAACCTCGTTCGGGGCGGGGATTTTCTTGGAGGCGACAGCCACAACCATGCTCCTTTGGCGGCGCCGGACGCCCCGGGAGGAAGCTCCGGCGGTTGAGATGGCTGCCCGTTAGCATAGCTTGCCGGGCGAAGGAACCTCGCCGGGCCTGAAGATCGCGATGAATCTGGATCGGATCGATCCAAATTCTTCAATGCGATCGCTCCTGAAACGCGAACGGAAAACTTGAGGCGCTTTCTTGGGCGTGCCCGTCGTCAAGACAGAAGGCTCAGTTCGCGCGTGAAAACGTCCACTGGATCTCCGGCTGCTGCGCAATCGCAAAGGTCACCGTCAGCTGCTGCGAGGCCCGGATACCCGAAGGATCGGCAAAGAAGATGTCCTCCTCGACGGCAAGGTCACCATCCTGGCAGGCAAACAGCCAGATCTCGCCATCCGGCGCCGTCAGGAAGATCTCGCGGGCGCTGTTCTGGCGAATGGCGACCGCCGGGTGAATGTGGAACCGCGCCACGGCAATCGCGGTATCGCTTGCCTCCGGGTCGCTGCCGTCGGCGCGCGACAGCCGGTCGCGACCGCGGACCATGCGACCGCCGTTCAACACACCGATGCCACGCTCGTGGACCAGGCCGAAGGCGGCAAGATAGCCATCGTGGCTTGCGGTCACCGATTCGAGCCCGCCCGCTTCGTCCTTGCGGGCCGCCGTCACGTGCTTGACGCCCGACGTCATGATCGGTCCGAGAAAGCGCGATTGCGAGAAGCGCGACGACGACGTGTCGTTGACCGTCACGGTCGAATGGGCAGCCGTCATCCGCGCCATCTGGCGGAATCGCTCCCCGGCAAACTTCGGGGCGCCGGAATTGACGACGAAGCGCGTCTTGCCCGAGGACATTTCGAAGGACAGGCAGCCGGCATGGGCACTGCGCGACAGGTCTACGGAAAGCGGCCGGCCGGTGTCCATGATGACAACGGTGTTTTCCATGGCCATACGTTCGTAGTGGGCGTGCGGCAGCGAGCGGAAGGGCTCGCCGGCCGTCTCGTCATAGCGCAGCACCGACGCCAGTTCATGCGCCAGAACCGAGGTAGCACCATTAAACAGCGCGAGTTCGCCGCCCTGGTGCCGGAAGAAGCGCAGGGCCGGGTACATCCGGTCGATGCAGGGAATGAGGCGCGACGGCACGTCATGCCCGAGATTAACGTAGGTCTGGCGGAGTGGCAGCAGATCCAGCAACAGCTCAAGACCCGCGCGCGGACTACGCGAGAAGTGGCTGCCGTCGGGCAGGATCTGGCGGTCGAGTTCGAGATCGAGATGGCGCGATGCCTTGCGGATGGCGCTCGGCGATGCCGGCATGGAGACCGACGCCATGGCAAGCGCAAGCCGCACCCGAAGCCTCTGCTCGCCGTCGCGCACAGTATCGGCGATATGCCTGAGATAGCGCACCTGCAGCGCCAGGCTTTTCAGGAAACGGCGGTAGAAGCCATGCTCGGCATTGCGCAGCACCACCGGCGAATGGGACAGCCAGGCGATGATGCGCTGCGCCATGATATCCGCATCCCAGGCGATGCCGCCGAGATCGCGTCCATGGGTGCCGATCCAGTCGTCGACGATCTGCCGCAGCCGGACGAAACCCGCATCCTCGCGGATCGCCCGCAGGTGCCGCAGCCAGCCGAAGGAATGCAGCCGGGCCGCAAATTCGCGCGACGGCAGATCGATCTCGAACGGCGACTCGCCCTCCGTGTCGAGCACGCGGCCGGCAAGAGGGAAGCGCCCGGCAAGAATTTCTTCCGCGACAAAGGGATCGACGGCCCTCAGATCCGTCGGCGCAACGATCAGGCGATTGGGGGTGGAGCCGGTAAAGCGCAGAGTGGAGACGCGCCCGATCGACAGGCGACGCGACACGCGGCGCCAGCCTTCACGCACATACAGGTAAGAAAGCCTTCGCCTGCCGGAAAACAACATCAACGCCGCCGGTTACCTCATTTCTGGCACGATCACTCACATCATCGGAGCGCGCCAGGACCTCGCGCCAGCGTCCGCATGGTGCCGCGAAGACCATTAAACTTTTATCAATCCTGCCATCTTTGATAGGCTTCCCGGTCGAAAGCGTCAAATGATGCGGTGAAACAGGGCCTTGAGGCCCGGTTCCAGCTGCTGAAAGCTCAGTTTGCGCTGTTATTTGCGCCGAATCACCGCCGCGTAGAAACCATCGAGGCCGCTCGAAAACGGTGCATCGAGCGGCAGCATGGCCGGCGTCGTCCGCATTTCGCCGACCTGCGTGATCGCATCCTCGAGCCCCGGCCAATCCGCTGCAGAAATCGGAACGCGCTCGTAGCTTTCGCCGGAACCGATAACCCGGGCAACGACCTCTTCGCCTTCACGCGGGTCGAGGGAGCAATTCGAGAAGACGACGGTGCCACCGGGCTTGACCACCGTCAGCGCATGACGAAGCAGCCGCTCCTGCAGGTCGGCAAGCTTTTCGATGTCTTCCGGTCCCTTGGTCCACAACACATCAGGGTGACGTCGTGTCGTGCCGGTCGAGGAGCAGGGAGCGTCGAGAAGCGCCGCATCGAACAGGGCTTCCGGCTGGAAGTCCGCCATGTTGACTTCCTTGGTCTCGGCCTCGAGCCCCAGCCGCTTGAGATTGCCCTTCAGCCGGCGCAAGCGGCTGCCGGACTGGTCCAGCGCCGTCACTTCGGCGCCAGCAAGAATGAGTTGGGCCGTCTTGCCGCCCGGTGCGGCGCAGAGATCGACGGTCCGCTTGCCCTTGAGGTCGCCAAAGAGCCGCGCAGGGATCGATGCAGCCGCGTCCTGGACCCACCAGCCGCCATCATCGAATCCGGCTAAGGAGGGGATGGAGCCGGAGAATGCGCCGAGCCGCACAGAGCCGGTCGGCAGGACGGTGCCACCAAGCCGCTCGGCCCAAGCCGCAGGCTCGGATTTGACGGAAAGATCGATTGCCGCCGGCGTCAACTGCGCCTCGGCGATCTTCTCGGCCGCCGCTGCGCCGTAGTGGGCAATGAGGCGCTCGAAGAACCATTCCGGCATCGCCGGAATATGGCGCGTGCTTTCGAGAACGGCTTCCTTTTCGCGCGACAGGCGCCGCAGCACGGCGTTCACGAGATTGGCGAAGCGGCGGTTGCGCGGATCGTTCTGCGCCTGTTCGACGGCGAGATCGACGGCGGAATGATCGGGCACGTCGAGATAGAGGATCTGTGCCGCTGCCACGGCAAGCACATGCTCCAGCGCCCGCGCACCCTCCGGTAGGGGCGTCTGCAGCAGCGAGTTGATCGCAGCCTGCACGCGCGGGAGATGGCGAAGGGCGGAATTGAGTATTGCCCGGACCAGAGCGCGGTCGGCGTCGTTAAGCTCGCGATAGGCCGGGTTGCCGTGCTCGCTGTCGAGCATGCCGTCGAGCGACGTCTTGCGGTCGATAACTGCTGCCAAGATCTTCGCGGCGGCCTGACGAGCCCTCAACCCCGGCTTCTCCGGACCACGCGGCGCCGGAGCAGGCTTCTTCGATTTCGCTGCGCCGCCGTTGCGGTGCGATCGTTTCGGACGTGAATCGTTGTTGTTTTCTGCAGACATCAGGACCAGGGACCTTTGGGCGGTTCGGAACCACCGCGACCCCATCCGGTAGAGGGCACAGAGCGCGATTTGCGCACGGGATTATCAGCACGAACCGGCGGCGTCGAGACCGAAGACATCTCCTGCGCCATCTGCTGCAGGGCCGCGATGCGGTTTTCGGTGTTCGGATGGGTCGAGAACAGGTTGTCCATGCGCTCGCCGGAGAGCGGATTGATGATGAACATATGCGCCGTTGCCGGGTTGCGCTCGGCATCGTCATTGTGGATCTGATGGGCGGCGCCTGCGATCTTCTGCAGCGCCGAAGCGAGCGCCAGGGGCTTGCCGCAAATCTCGGCGCCGCGACGGTCGGCCGAGTATTCGCGCGTCCGGCTGATCGCCATCTGCACCAGCATTGCCGCCATCGGCGCCACGATCATCGCGACAAGCGTGCCGATGAAGCCGAGCGGATTGTTGTTTTCACGGTTGCCGCTGAAGAAGAAGGCAAAGTTGCCGAGCATCGAGATCGCGCCGGCAAGGGTTGCCGTCAGCGTCATCGTCAGCGTATCGCGGTTCTGCACGTGCGCGAGTTCATGCGCCATCACGCCGGCGACCTCGTCATAGTCGAGAGCGTGAAGCAGCCCGGTCGACGCGGCGACCGCGGCATTCTCCGGATTGCGACCGGTGGCAAACGCGTTCGGCTGCGGGCTATCGATCACATAGACGCGCGGCATCGGCAGGCCGGCATTGCGAGCGAGGTCACGCACGATGCCGTAATATTCCGGGGCACTGCGCTCATCGACCTCCTGCGCGCGGTACATGCGCAGCACCATCTTGTCCGAGTTCCAATAGGAGAAGAAGTTCATGCCTGCGGCCATGACGAAGGCGATCATCATGCCGCCCCGTCCGCCAATGGCGAAGCCTACCGCCATGAACAGGGCGGTCATGACTGCAAGCAGCATGGCGGTGCGGACAAGGTTCATCAGGAGGCTCCGGGTCGTCTACGTTTCACGTGAATCAGGGTTCCCGTCCGGGGAACGGCATCCTATATGATGGGTGCAAACACCCAATTCTTCAATATTGATGCTCGAATCCGGATACCGTTCAGATGCAGAACGACAATGACAACGCCGCCGACCGCCCGAAGAAGCCGCTGCCGCCCGCCGCTGTGCGGGCGCTGAAGGAAGCGGAAGAGCGGCGTCAGGCGGAGATCAAGAAGGAACTGCCGCAGGAGATCGGCGGGCGCGGAGGTGAAGATCCAGCCCGCTACGGCGACTGGGAGATCAAGGGTCGGGCGATCGACTTCTAAGTTCAGGTCGGGCGCCTGCGCCTGCAACCTCGATCTGAATCCGGCTCACGAAATGGTTTGACGGCCACCTGGCGACGAGAGGGGAACCGCCGCACGTCCAAGAGACGCGCGGCGGTTTTCAAGGTCAGGCCTTGTTCTGGCGGTTCGCGATCAGATCATCGACAACGGCCGGATCGGCGAGCGTCGAGGTATCGCCGAGCGCACCGAAGTCATCCTCCGCGATCTTGCGCAGGATGCGGCGCATGATCTTGCCCGAGCGGGTCTTCGGCAGGCCCGGAGCGAACTGGATCTTGTCCGGCGTCGCGATCGGCCCGATTTCCGAACGGACATGCTTCACCAAGGCGGCGCGCAGTTCGTCGTTGCCGATTTCACCAGCCATCAGTGAAACATAGCAATAGATGCCCTGGCCCTTGATCGGGTGCGGATAGCCGACGACGGCCGCTTCGGAGACGAGATGATGCGACACGAGCGCCGATTCGACTTCGGCCGTACCGAGGCGGTGGCCGGAGACGTTCAAGACATCGTCGACGCGGCCGGTGATCCAGTAGTAGCCGTCCTCATCGCGGCGGCAGCCGTCACCGGTGAAATACTTGCCCTTGTAGGTGGCGAAGTAAGTCTGACCGAAACGCGCATTGTCGCCGTAGATCGTGCGCATCTGGCCCGGCCAGCTGTCGGTGATGCAGAGGTTGCCGTCGGCAGCACCTTCCAGAACATTGCCTTCGTTGTCGACGAGCTGCGGCTGAACTCCGAAGAACGGCCGCGTGGCCGAACCGGGCTTGAGATCCGTCGCACCCGGCAGCGGCGTGATCAGGATGCCGCCGGTCTCGGTCTGCCACCAGGTATCGACGATCGGCGACTTCTGCTCGCCGACGACGTTGTAATACCACTCCCAGGCTTCCGGGTTGATCGGCTCGCCGACCGAACCGAGCAGGCGAAGCGACGAGCGCGAGGCGCGCTTGACGAAGTCGTCGCCGGCGCCCATCAGCGAGCGGATCGCCGTCGGCGCGGTGTAGAAGACGTTGACCTTGTGCTTGTCGACCACTTCCCAGAAACGCCCGGCGTCCGGGAAATTCGGCACACCTTCGAACATCACGGTCGTCGCCGCATTCGCGAGCGGACCATAGACGATATAGGAGTGGCCAGTGACCCAGCCGACGTCGGCGGTGCACCAGTAGACCTCGCCATCGCGGTAGTCGAAGACATATTCGTGCGTCATCGATGCATAGACGAGGTAACCGCCGGTCGTATGCAGCACACCCTTCGGCTTGCCGGTCGAGCCAGAGGTATAGAGGATAAACAGCGGATCTTCCGCCTTCATCTTCGCCGGCTCGCAATGCGGCTTCACGGTCGCGATTTCCTGGTGGTACCAGAGGTCACGGCCCGGTGCCCAGGCGGTCTTGCCGCCGGTGCGGCGCACCACCAGAACCTTGTTGACGATGACATGCTGCTTGGCCGCGATGTCGATCGCCGTATCAGTGTTTTCCTTGAGCGGGACCGGCTTGCCGCCGCGCACGCCCTCGTCGCAAGTGATGACGAAGGTGGACTCGCAGTCGACGATACGGCCAGCAAGTGCGTCCGGCGAGAAGCCGCCGAAGACGACCGAATGGATGGCGCCGATGCGGGCGCACGCGAGCATCGCATAGGATGCTTCCGGGATCATCGGCATATAGATGGTGACGCGGTCGCCCTTCTTGACGCCATGCTTCTTCAAGACGTTGGCAAGGCGGCAGACCTGCTCGTAGAGCTGGTTGTAGGTGATCTTCTTGTCGATATAGGGATTGTCGCCTTCCCAGATGATGGCAGTCTTTTCGCCATGCGTCTTCAGGTGGCGGTCGATACAGTTGTAGGAGACGTTGGTAAGGCCGTCTTCATACCACTTGATCGAGACCTTGCCTTTGAAGGACGTGTTCTTGACCTTGGTATAGGGCTTGAACCAATCGATCCGTTTGCCGTGCTTGCCCCAGAACTTTGCCGGATCGGAAACGCTCTCCTCGTACCACTTCAGGTAAGTGGCGTTATCAAGCAGCGTCCGGCTCTTGGCAGACTTCAACACCGGATAGATTTTGGCGGACATATTTTCCTCCCTACGCATTCCTAGTGTGGCTCGCCCCTCCTAGGGCTCCCCCGTTTCGCGGACATTCATAGCAGGTCAAATGCCCGCCGCAATTAGACAAAAGGACATTTGGAACTGAAGAATTGCAATTTCGCGACAACGACGGTATAGAGGCCCACATTTCCCGGAAATCAGTGGTAGACTCCACGGCCCGCGACACCGGCGCGGCGGACAAAAGGACTATATCCATGGCTCAGCAACTGCTTATGCCCAAGGCGACCGCCGTCTGGCTGGTTGACAATACCGCGCTGTCCTTCGACCAGATCGCGCAGTTCTGCAAGCTGCACCCGCTCGAAGTTAAGGCGATCGCCGACGGTGAATCCGCGCAGGGCATCAAGGGCCTCGACCCGATTGCGACCGGTCAGCTTTCGCGCGACGAGATCGCGCGCGCCGAAGGCAACCCCAACCACAAGCTGAAGCTGTCCGAGCCGAAGGTTCGCGTACCTGATAGCAAGCGCAAGGGCCCGCGCTACACCCCAGTTTCCAAGCGCCAGGATCGCCCGAACGCCATTCTGTGGCTGGTTCGCAACCATCCGGAGCTCAAGGACGCGCAGATCTCGCGCCTCGTCGGTACGACCAAGTCGACGATCGAGCAGATCCGTGAGCGCACCCACTGGAACTCCGCCAACCTGACGCCGATGGATCCGGTAACCCTCGGCCTCTGCTCGCAGATCGACCTCGACCTCGAAGTCGAACGCGCTTCCAAGGGTCGTCCGCTGCCGACGGCTGCCGAACTCGGCCAGACGCTGGAATCGGCCCAGGAAACCGAAAAGCTGGGCTTCAGCTACGAGCGCGAGGAAGAGAAGGAAATCGACGCCGATGCCGTCTTCGCCAAGCTCAAGTCGCTGACGTCGGACCGCAAGGACGAGGACGAAGACGATCAGTACTGATCGCCGTCCAGCCCAATGAAAAAAGCCCGGATCGACGATCCGGGCTTTTTTGTTGGTCAGTGCTCAGCAACGTGCTCAGTAGGCCGAACCGGATGGATCATTGAGGTTGTGGCGCTCGGTCCCCTTGAGCGGCGGATTGAAAATGCTGACAAGGACCAGATCTTCGTCCTTGCCACCGCGAAGATAGTGTTTGTCGTGCTGGTCCAGCACGTAGATATCACCCTTGTTGATCGGGAAGACCTTGCCCTGCATGTCCTCGACCTCGCCGTGCCCGGCGATGCAATAGCAGGCCTCGAGATGGTTGCGGTACTCGAGCAGCGATACCGTTCCGGCGCGCACCACCGTGTGGCAGACGGTGAAACCCATACCGTCCCTCTCGGTGAGCAGGCGGTGGCTAGTACCGCTGCCCCACTCGACGAAATGATCAGTTGCTTCGATCTGCTGCAGGCTGCGGACGAACATGGGCCTCTCCATCTGTAAATATTCCTAATATCCGCCAACGGAAAAGCTCTCTCCCGCCTCGGTTGGAAGCCCAGTATCCGTTGACATCGACAACCAATCAAACGACGATTCCTCAAGGATTTGATGAGGAAAACTTACAGATGATGTTGCCCCCACTCGGCATGCTGCGCGCCTTCGAAGCCGCAGCGCGTCTGGCGAGCTTCTCCCGCGCCGGTGACGAACTGCATGTGACGCACGCCGCCATCAGTCACCAGATCCGGCTGCTGGAGGCGTGGTTCGGCCGGCCGCTCTTCATGCGCGAGAAGCGTGGGGTCAGTCTGGCGCCCGAGGCGGAGAACCTATCCGCCGTGTTGACATCGTCATTCGAGCGCATCGCCGCGGAAACGGAGTTGCTGCGGCTGAACGCCAAGGCGCAGGTGAGCGTTGCCTGCATACCCTCGATCGCCACGCGATGGCTGATCCCGGCACTCGGCGAATTCCTGCAGCGTCACCCCGAGGTGGACGTCAAGGTCGTCTACGCGATGGCCGAGCAGCAATTGCGGGAAACCGGCTGCGACGTCCTCATCACGCTCGGCGCCGACAAGAGCGAGGGGACCCGCTCCGATCGGCTGTTCTCCCGCATCAATCGGCCGGTTGCGAGCCCCCGTTATCTCGAGCGGAAAGGCGCGTTGAGGACACCAGAGGCAATCGCGTCTGCCGATCTGCTGCACGACGAAACGACGTCACGCTGGCGCGATTGGCTGGCAAGGGCAGGGCAGGAGACCACGCAGACGTTGCGTGGCCCGGTTTTCCAGGATTTCAATCTTCTGGCGACGGCGGTCATTGCCGGCCATGGCGTGGCGCTTTGCCCGGTCGAAGTCTTCCGCCGCGAAATCGAAAACGGTGACCTGGTGATCCTGTCCGATGTCGCCACCCTGGAGGACGAGAGTTACTTCCTGATCACCAAACTCACACGCTCGAAGGCGGCAGCCAGTTTCGCCGATTGGTTCGCGGCCATTGTGTACGCCTAATACGGAATGCACCTCGCAGATTCATGAGCCGGCTTAGCAATCGTTATACACCGATGCCGCGCCCATGCAGCGCAACGGTGATTTCGTCGAGGATGACTGGATCGTCGATCGTCGCGGGCATCTTCCAGGGCTGGCGGTCAGCGATCTTCTGGATCGTGGCGCGCAGGATCTTGCCCGACCGCGTCTTCGGCAGCCGCTTGACGCAGATGGCCAGGCGGAAGGCGGCAACAGGTCCGATGCGTTCGCGCACGAGGCTGATGACCTCGCGCTCGATCTCCGACGTTTCACGGGAAACATTGGAGTTGATGACGAGGAAGCCGGCCGGTACCTGGCCTTTCAGGTCGTCGGCAATGCCGATCACGGCGCATTCGGCCACATCGGGGTGGCTGGCGCAGACCTCCTCCATCGCTCCGGTGGAGAGGCGATGGCCAGCCACGTTGATGATGTCGTCCGTCCGCGCCATGATGAAGATGTAACCATCCTTATCGAGGTAGCCGGCATCGGCAGTCTTGTAGTAGCCGGGAAACTCGTCGAGATAGGCCGCGCGGAACCGATGGTCAGCATTCCAAAGCGTCGGCAGGCAGCCGGGCGGCAGCGGCAGCTTTACCACCACATTGCCGAGCGTACCGGCGCCAACTGGATGTCCGGCATCGTCGAGAATCTGGACGTCGTATCCCGGCAGCGGAACCGCCGGAGAACCGTACTTTACCGGCAGGAGCCCGAGCCCCATCGGATTTCCCGCCACGGGCCATCCCGTTTCCGTCTGCCACCAATGGTCGATGACGGGCACGCCGAGCGCGTTTTCTGCCCATTGGATCGTATCGGGATCCGCCCGTTCTCCGGCAAGAAACAACGCGCGGAATTTCGACAGGTCGTATCGGCGAACGTGGGAAGCCTCCGGATCTTCCTTGCGGATCGCTCTCAGCGCCGTCGGCGCGGTGAACATCACCACGACGCCGTGTTCGGCAATGATGCGCCAATAGGTGCCTGGATCCGGCGTGCCGACCGGCTTGCCTTCGAACAGGATCGAGGTGCTGCCGTTGAGGAGCGGACCATACACGATATAGGAGTGGCCAACGACCCAGCCGATATCGGACGCAGCCCAGAACACTTCGCCCGGCTGCACGCCGAAGAAATTCTCCATCGACCATTTGAGCGCGACCATGTGGCCGCCATTGTCGCGCACCACGCCCTTGGGCTGGCCGGTCGTGCCCGACGTGTAGAGCACATAGAGCGGATCGGTCGAGGCGACCGGAGTACAGCCGACCTCTTCTCCCGCCTGCTTGGCCGCCGCCAAAGCCGCAGCGAAATCGATGTCGCGTCCCTCGGTCATGGCGGCTTCCGCCATCTCGCGTTGGAAGACGAGGCAATGGGCCGGCTTGTGGGTCGCGATGTCGAGCGCCGCATCCAGCAGCGGCTTGTAGGCCACCGTGCGCCCAGGTTCGATGCCGCAGCTTGCGGACACAATGAGCTTGGCCTGGCAATCGTCGATGCGTACGGCGAGCTCGTTGGCGGCAAAACCGCCGAAAACCACGGAATGCACGGCGCCGATGCGCGCAGCCGCCAGCATAGCAACCGCCGCCTGCGGGATCATCGGCATATAGATGATGATCCGGTCGCCCTTGCCAACGCCGAGTTTCCGGTAGACGGCGGCAAGCGCTGCTACATCGCCGAGCAGAGACGCATAGGAGATGCGCTCGACCCGCCCGGTGACGGGACTGTCATAGATGAAGGCGATTTGCTCGCCACGGCCCGCGGCCACATGGCGATCCAGGCAATTGTAGCAGGTATTGGTGATGCCTTCGGCGAACCAGTGCCCATAGATGCCAGCGTCCGCATCAAATGCACGTGCCGGTCTTTCAAACCAGTCGATCGCATTGGCGGCATTTGACCAGAAACTCTGCGGATCCGATTTCCAGCCCGCGTACACGTCGGCATAGCGACTCGCCATGTCCGTTCCTCCCTGCGCATATTGCCGGACATGTCCGGCCTCCTCGTGCACAAGGATAGGCTAATGAGAAACGAGGGGAACCCCGACGAAAGCGGTATGTGACGAACGGACCTCAGCGTGCGCCGAAAATGGCCGAACCGACGCGAACGCCGGTGGCGCCGAACTGGACGGCCGTCTCGAAGTCGCCTGACATGCCCATCGACAGCTTCTCGAGCTTGCAGGCAGCAGCCAGCTTCGCGAGCAGGGCAAAATGCGGGCCGGGATTTTCTTCCACCGGCGGAATGCACATCAGCCCCTCGATCGAAAGACCCAGCTCGTTGCGGCAGAGATCCACGAAGGCAACGGTCTCCTCCGGCGCGATGCCGGCCTTCTGCGGCTCCAGCCCGATGTTGACCTGGACGTAGAGCCTAAGCGCCCGGCCCTGCCTCTGCATTTCGGCCGCAAGCGCGCGGGCGATCTTCTCGCGATCGACCGTCTCGATGACATCGAACAGCGCGACGGCTTCTGCCGCCTTGTTCGACTGCAGCGGGCCGATCAGGTGCAGTTCGAGACCGGACGTCTCGGCCTTCAGCTCCGGCCACTTGCCCTGCGCTTCCTGCACGCGGTTCTCGCCGAAGACCCGCTGCCCGGCGGCAATCACCGGGCGGATGGCGTCGGCGTCGAAGGTCTTGGAAACAGCGACCAGCGTGACGGCACCCTTGGCGCGACCGGCAGACTTCTCCGCTGCCTGAATCCGGCTCACGACATCCTGCAACCGCTCTTGAACTTCCATGGACCTGCTCTCCGACACGGGATTTCCAAACCACTGACCGAGCGGCTTAGGCAAAGTTGAGCCGATTGCCAAGGCCGCTCCGCCATGGACCGGCTCAAATCCGCCAAAGTGTCGCGGCAAACCCTTCAAAAACTTGACCGTCAGGCGGTTTCGTGGTGAAGGTCACCCCAACTATCATGAGGCGCCACTATGCGCCGCAGAACTTCCGGAACATCGAAAAGACATGTCTAGCGAACGATACAATCCGCGTGATGCCGAGCCCCGTTGGCAGCAGGAATGGGACAAGAACGAGGTCTTCCAGACCGAGAACGACGATCCGCGCGAAAAGTACTATGTGCTCGAGATGTTCCCCTATCCCTCGGGCCGCATCCACATGGGCCACGTGCGCAACTACACCATGGGTGACGTGGTAGCGCGCTACAAGCGCGCCCGCGGCTTCAACGTGCTGCATCCGATGGGTTGGGACGCCTTCGGGATGCCGGCCGAAAACGCCGCCATGGAGCGTGGCGTGCACCCGGCCAGCTGGACCTACCAGAACATCGCCTCGATGAAGGCGCAGCTGAAGGTTATGGGCCTGTCGCTCGACTGGAACCGCGAGTTCGCCACCTGTGACCCCGCCTATTACCAGCGCCAGCAGTACCTGTTCCTGGACTTCCTGGAAAAGGGCCTCGTCTACCGCAAGCAGTCCAAGGTCAACTGGGACCCGGTCGACAACACCGTGCTCGCCAACGAGCAGGTGATCGACGGCCGTGGCTGGCGCTCCGGCGCGCTGGTCGAACAGCGCGAACTGACCCAATGGTTCTTCCGCATCACCGACTTCAGCCAGGAACTGCTCGACGCGCTCGATACGCTGGATCAGTGGCCCGAGAAGGTGCGCCTGATGCAGAAGAACTGGATCGGCCGCTCCGAGGGCCTGTCGCTGCGTTGGGAAATCGTCGAAGGCACCGCCGGCGACGCAACCGAGCTCACCGTCTACACCACCCGTCCGGACACGCTCTTCGGCGCCTCCTTCCTGGCGATCGCCGCCGATCACCCGCTGGCAAGGCAGGTGGCGGCCAGCAACCCTGAGGTCGATGCATTCTGCGAGGAATGCCGCCGCGCCGGTACCTCCCTTGCCGCGCTGGAAACGGCAGAGAAGAAGGGTATCGACACCGGTATCCGTGCCAAGCATCCGCTCGATCCGAGCTGGGAGCTGCCGGTTTATGTCGCCAATTTCGTCCTGATGGACTACGGCACGGGCGCCATCTTCGGCTGCCCCTCCGGCGACCAGCGCGACCTCGACTTCGCGCGCAAATATGACCTGCCGGTCGTTCCCGTCGTCATGCCGAGGGACGGCGATGCCGCGACCTTCGCCATTGGTGACGAGGCCTATATCGGCGACGGCGTGATGATCAACTCGCGCTTCCTCGACGGCCTGTCGACGGAAGACGCTTTCGAGACCGTTGCTTCGAAGCTCGAGAAGGAAATGCTCGACGGTGCGCCGCGTGCCGAGCGCAAGGTCAATTTCCGCCTGCGTGACTGGGGCATCTCGCGCCAGCGCTACTGGGGCTGCCCGATCCCGGTCATCCATTGCGAGGACTGCGGCGTCGTACCAGTTCCGAAAGCCGACCTGCCGGTCGTGCTGCCACCGGACGTTACCTTCGACAAGCCGGGCAATCCGCTCGACCGTCACGCCACCTGGCGCCACGTCGCCTGCCCGCACTGCGGCAAGGACGCCCGTCGCGAGACCGACACGATGGACACCTTCGTCGATTCGTCCTGGTATTTCACGCGCTTCACCGCACCCTGGGAAGACAATCCGACCGACCCCAAGGTCGCCAACCACTGGCTGCCGGTCGATCAGTACATCGGCGGTATCGAGCACGCCATCCTGCATCTGCTCTATTCGCGCTTCTTCACCCGCGCGATGAAGGCCACCGGCCATGTTGCCGTCGACGAGCCGTTCAAGGGCCTGTTCACACAGGGCATGGTCGTGCATGAAACCTATAGCCGCGGCGAAGGCGCCCAGCGCGAATGGGTGACGCCGGCCGAGATCCGCATCGAGGAGATCGATGGACGCCGTAGCGCGACGCTGATCGAAACCGGTGAGGAAATCACCATCGGCTCGATCGAGAAGATGTCGAAGTCGAAGAAGAACGTCGTCGATCCCGACGACATCATCGCTTCCTATGGCGCTGATACCGCCCGCTTCTTCGTTCTCTCCGATTCGCCGCCGGATCGTGACGTGATCTGGTCGGAAGCCGGTGTCGAAGGATCGCATCGCTTCGTACAGCGCGTGTGGCGTCTGATCAGCGAAGCGGCCGAGAAGCTGCGGGCAATCGAGGCCGCCCCGGCGCTCGAGGGCGAGGCTCTCGCTGTTTCGCAAGCCGCGCACAAGACGCTGCGCGCGGTCGAGGCCGACTACGACAAGCTTGCCTTCAACAAGGCCGTGGCGCGCATCTACGAGCTCGTGAACACGCTTGCCGCACCGCTGACCCAGATAGCAGCCGGCAAGGCCGATGCGGCCCTGGCGGGGGCTGTGAAGGATGCGACGACGATCCTGATCAACCTCATCGCACCGATGATGCCGCACCTCGCCGAGGAATGCTGGCGCGAGGTCGGGGGCGAGGGCATGATTGCGGAACGCGGCTGGCCGGCGTTCAACCCCGCTTTGGTCGTCGAGAACGAAATCACCATGCCGGTGCAGATCAATGGCAAGAAGCGCGCTGATTTGACAATCGCTCGCGATGCGGATCAGAGTGCGATCGAAAGCGCCGTCCTGGCGCTCGATGCCGTCAAGTCCGCGCTCAACGGCAGCAGCCCCAAGAAAATCATCGTCGTGCCCCAGAGGATCGTCAATGTCGTTGTCTGATAGAGCTGGTTTCCGTATCCGGTCGATTCCGGTTCTGGCTGGCGCGCTCATGTTGACCGCGCTCGCCGGCTGCCAGGTCCGGCCGCTCTATTCCGACCCAGTCGGCACCTCGACGGCACTGGCGGCGATCGAGATTTCCGAAGCCACCGACCGTGTCGAGCAGGAAGTGCGTAACGCGCTGATCTTCCTGGCCGCAGGTGGTCAGGGCGAGCCCGTGAATCCGCAGTATCACCTGGCGCTCACCGTCACCCACCGGTCGATGGGCGTGCTCTACGATCAGGCCAAGGACCGCGCCGGCGCCGGCCGTATCGTCGTCAAGGCGGACTACAATCTGACGAAGATCGGTACGGGCGAGACCATCAAGTCCGGCAACCGCACGGCCGTTGCTCTCGTTGACTTCCCGGTCCAGGAATTTGCCAAGGTGCGCGCCGTTCGTGACGGCGAAAACCGCGCAGCCAAGGAACTCGCCGAGCTGATCCGGGCCGACATCGCCGCGGCTCTCAGCCGCTAACTGGTGTCGGCATGAGCGAGGTCAAGTCGCACGAGTTCGACTCCTTTCTCCAGAAGTCAGCCGGAGTCTACCGGCTTTTCATCCTCTACGGGCCCGACCGCGGGCTCGTCTCCGAGCGTGCCTCTGCAATCGCCGCCCGTTGCGGCGTGCCGCTCGACGATCCGTTTTCCCTGTTGAAGCTCGATGTCAGTGAACTGACGCAATCGCCCGGGCGGCTGCTCGATGAAGTAAACTCGATCGGCCTCTTCGGTGGAGAAAAGCTCGTCTGGGTCCGTGGCGCGACCAATGAAAAGCCGCTGGTCGATGCGTTGCAGATCCTTTCGTCCGAGCCACCGACCGGAAGCTATGTGATCGTCGAAGCCGGCGACCTCAAGAAGGGGTCCGCACTTCGAAAGATCGGCGAGAGCGCGCGTTCGGTCGCCTGTATCGCCTGCTACAGTGACGACGCGCGCAGCCTGCAGGCGCTGATCGACAAGGAACTCGGCGACGAGAAGCTGGGCATCAGCACCGCAGCACGGCAACGATTGCTGGAGGCGCTCGGTGGCGACCGCCTGGCCTCACGAAACGAGCTGCGCAAGCTTGCGCTCTACTGCCGTGGCAAGTCCACGGTGGACGAAGAAGACGTGCTCGATATCGTTGGGGATGCCAGCGCCATCTCCGTCGACGATGCCGTCGATGCCGTGCTGAAGGGCGACCTCGATGGATTGCTGCATGCGATGCAGAAGATCACCACATCCAAGACGCCGGCCTTTCTGGTGCTGCAGGCGTGCCTGCGCCAGTTTCAGCAGCTCGATGTGATGCGCGCCGAGATGGATGCAAGCCGCCAGCAGGCGGGGCAAGTGATCGCGACGCTGGGGCGTGGGCTGCACTTTCGCCGCAAGCCGATCGTCGAGGCAGCCTTGAAGCATTGGTCGAGCCCGGCCATCCGCCGCGAGCTCAATCGCCTGCAGACGACCATCTTTCAGAGCCGCAGCCGTGCGAGCCTGGAGGAAAGCCTGGTGCTGCAGAACCTGATGGCGATCGCGGTGCAATCGGCGCGACGCTGACCTGCCTCTGTCGACCCAGTCCCGTTACCGCAGCCTAGTGCTCGAATTTCGCCAACAGGTCTTCAGGCTGCATGAGGGAGATGGGTGGACCTCGCCGTCCGAAATTCAACTGGACGCCAAAAGATCTCATCATATCAAATAATTAGGCGCGCCGCTCGTTGGAGAGACGCGCCATCAATACGCCTAAGCAAAAATACGCACGAGTGGCTTATCGCCGCTCGAGCAGCCGGCAGATTTCTTCCAGTTGATCCAGCGTCTTGTAGGCGATGCGCAAATGACCACCGGATGCCTTGTGGTTCACGGTAACCTCAAGCCCGAGGCTATCCGACAACGTGCGCTCGAGCGCTAGCGTATCGGCATCCTTCTCGTCGCGACGGACGGTCTTGCCGTAATTCGGATCGTTCTGCGCGCGAATATCGTTCTGCGCGATGCGCTCGGCGTCACGCACCGAGAGCCCCTTGGCAATGATCGTCCGGGCGAGGGTAGCCGGATCCGAGGTCGGAATGAGTGCACGGGCATGTCCAGCCGAAAGCGCGCCTTCCGACAACATGTCCCGAACAGGTTCCGGCAGTTTCAAAAGACGCAGGCTATTGGCGACATGGCTTCGGCTCTTGCCGATGATCTCGCCGAGATCGTTCTGCGTATAGCCGTGCTCGGCGATCAACTGCTCGTAGCCAAGCGCTTCGTCGAGCGGATTGAGATCCGAGCGCTGGACGTTTTCGACGATAGCGATTTCAAGCGCCGTGCGATCGTCGACGTCGCGAATGATAACCGGGATTTCGGTGAACCCGGCCAGTTGTGCGGCACGCCAGCGGCGCTCGCCGGCGATGATCTCGTAGCGATCGACGCCGATGGTGCGAGCAACGACAGGCTGGACAATACCATGCTGACGGATCGAATTGGCGAGATCCTGGAGTTCGGCTTCGTCGAACTGACGACGCGGGTTGCGCGGGTTGCGCGATACGAACTCGATCGGCACGCGCCGATCCGGATTGACCGGGGCAGGGGCAGCTGCCCCTGTTTGCAACGGCTGATCCATCTCGCCGATCAACGCGGCCAGTCCGCGACCAAGCCGCCTCTTCGAGCTATCGTCGTTCATATCGTCACCCGAGTTAAATTACGCTACCGAAATGATTATGCCGCTTTGCGCTGGCGCTCGCGTTGAATGACTTCGGAGGCCAGTTGCAGATAGGCCTGACTGCCAGCGCACTTCAGATCATAAAGAATGGCCGGCTTGCCATAGGAAGGCGCTTCCGAGACGCGAACATTGCGCGGGATCAGGGTGTGGTAGACCTTGTCGCCGAGATGCGTCCGCACATCGCTAACAACCTGCTGTGCCAGGTTGTTGCGCGAATCGAACATGGTCAGGACGATGCCCTGGATATCCAGGCTCGGATTCACGGTTCGGCGAATCTGATCCACTGTCTCCAGCAGCTGGCTCAGACCCTCGAGCGCGAAGAACTCGCACTGCAGAGGGACAAGCACCGAATGGGCGGCCGCCATCGCGTTCATCGTCAGCAAGTTGAACGATGGTGGGCAATCGACGAGCACGTAGGAATATTCCATCGCGGCGGGGCTAACCAAGGCCTTGCGTAAACGGAAGACACGATCCGGTTCCTGCGAAATTTCCATCTCGACGCCGAGAAGGTCCATGGTCGATGGAATGATCGAGAGGTTCGGAACGGCTGTCTGTTGAGCGATCTCGCCGATCCCGTGCGATCCCATCATCAGCTCATAGGATGACAGGTTCCGATCGCGGCGTTGAATGCCGAGCCCGGTGCTGGCGTTGCCCTGCGGGTCCAGATCAACGATCAGAACGTGTTCGCCGATAGCCGCCAATGCGGTCGCCAAATTGATGGCGGTCGTGGTTTTGCCGACGCCGCCTTTCTGATTTGCGATTGTGATGATCCGGTTTTTGCCACCAAACATGTTTCCGCTCGCGATCACTGGGCCCTGCGCGCCAGATTTGCGATCTCGAGCACGACAGAATCCGGCTCGACCACGCTTGGATGTTTTACCAGATCAAACTGATAGCGGCCAACGGCTTTGTCGATTTCGCGCTGGTAATCCCGCCCTTTGTGGAAGTAGGCGACCGCTTTCTGCTCCTTCGCCGTCATCCATGGCGCAGAATAGTCGAGCAGCAAGGTCAAATCCGCGAGCGCGCGCGCCGAAACCGCGTCCGCGCGGGGAATCAATGCGCCTGCTTCTTCGATTCGAACCGGGTGAACCGAGCCGCGCGCACCCGTCTCGGCCAGAGCTACACGCAGAAAGGCAGCCTTCTTGTTGTTGCTTTCAACGAGATGGACCCAACCGTCGCCAAGTTCGGCGAGATAGATCGCCGTGATGACACCTGGAAAGCCGCCACCGCTGCCGAGATCGACCCAGGTCTTCGGACCGGGCGACAACTGCGCGAGCTGCAAGCTATCGACAATGTGCCGACGCCAAAGATCCTCGATAGTGGACGGCGCAACAAGATTGATCGACTTCGCCCACTTCTGAAAGAGCTTGGCAAAATGCTCCAGCCGTTCATTCGTTTCACGTGAAACACGCAGTCCGTTCAACACATCGATTGGACTCGCCTTCATTGTACGCCGGCCTTTTCTTCACGTTCTACGGTTCGGTTCTGACGCTTCACCCACGCCAGGATCAGCGATGCTGCTGCCGGCGTCATACCGTCGACCTTCATCACGTGAGCCAGATTGCGGGGCGCCTGCTGCTTCAGCTTCTGCTTCAGCTCGTTGGAGAGGCCCGAGAGCATATCGAAGTCGAAGCCATCGGGTATGGCAAGATTTTCCTCGCGCTGAATGCCGGCGATATCCGCTGCCTGCCGATCCATATAGACCGCATAGACCGCATCGATCTCAAGCGCCTCAACGACGCGCGGACCAATCGACAACAGCTCGGGCCAGATGGGCTGCAAGCCGGCAATCGACTGATCGGGATAGGACAGGATCTCGAAAGCAGTGCGCCGTTGGCCATCCTGGTTGAGCTTAAGGCCATGACGGTTACCTTCAGCCGGGGTTACCGAGAGGCCTTTCAACAGGGCACGTCCTTCGTCGAAACGCGCGCGCCAATCGACAAAGCGTTCGCGCCGCGCAGCCGAGATGCAGCCGACCTCCATTGCAAGCGGTGTCAGGCGCGCATCGGCATTGTCGGCCCGCAGCGACAATCGATACTCCGCGCGGGAGGTGAACATGCGATAGGGCTCGGTGATCCCGCGCGACGTCAGGTCGTCGATCATGACACCAATATAGGACTGCGTTCGGCTGAACACGATTTCGTGACGGTTGGTCGCGGCCAAGGCGGCGTTCAAGCCGGCAACAAGACCTTGCGCGCCGGCTTCCTCATAGCCGGTCGTACCGTTGATTTGACCGGCGAGGAAAAGCCCTGGCATCTTGCGGACGGCAAGGGTCGCGTTCAGTTCACGCGGGTCGACGTGATCGTACTCGATGGCATAACCAGGCTGCAGTATCGCGACATTCTCCAATCCCGGGATCGTCTTGATAAAGGCTTCCTGGATGTCAGCCGGCAGCGACGTCGAAATGCCGTTCGGGTAGATCGTATCGTCGTCGAGACCCTCCGGTTCCAGGAAGATCTGGTGGCCATCACGCTCGCCGAATCGTACGATCTTGTCCTCGATGGACGGACAATAGCGCGGTCCGACACCCTCGATCTGTCCCGAGTACATCGCCGACTTGCCGATATTGTCGGTAATAATCTTGTGCGTCTCTTCCGTCGTCCGCGTCACACCGCAATCGATCTGGCGATTCACGATCCCGTCGGTCATGAACGAGAAGGGCACGGGATCTTCGTCTGGACCTTGCCGGCCAACACGCGCCCAGTCAATGGTGCGTCCATCCAGGCGGGCGGGCGTTCCGGTCTTCAGGCGGCCGAGCCGCAACCCAAAACGCAGCAAGGTTCCCGAGAGCCCGACGGACGGTTCCTCACCGACGCGACCGGCCGGTATCTTCTGATCGCCAATATGGATGAGGCCCTTCAAGAACGTGCCCGTCGTCAGAAC
This sequence comes from Ensifer sp. Root954, assembly GCF_001429005.1. Lineage (NCBI taxonomy): Bacteria > Pseudomonadati > Pseudomonadota > Alphaproteobacteria > Hyphomicrobiales > Rhizobiaceae > Ensifer > Ensifer sp. Root954. The sequence goes on along the minus strand of NZ_LMJM01000022.1, from coordinate 83,178 downwards.
AACGGAGTTCGCTTGAAAGCTGCGGCCGTCCTTCATGACGACACCGTGGATGCGGCCTTGCTCTTCCAGAAGGTCGAAGGCATCGCCCTCGATAACGGTCAGATTCTCGATGGCAGCGATCTCCCGCTGCATGGCTTCGCGATAGAGGCGGCGATCGGCTTGCGTACGCGGTCCGCGCACTGCCGGACCCTTACGGCGGTTGAGCAAACGAAACTGAATACCGCCGGCATCAGCGACGCGCCCCATCAAGCCGTCCATCGCGTCGATCTCGCGGACCAGATGTCCTTTTCCCAAGCCGCCGATCGCCGGGTTGCAGGACATAACGCCGATCGTGGATGCCTTGTGCGTGATCAACGCTGTGTTGGAGCCCAGACGCGCAGCCGCAGCCGCGGCTTCGCAGCCGGCATGGCCACCGCCAATGACGATTACGTCAAATTGCATCATTGCCTCTTCTCCGGGGTTGACCCGGCACGAATCGTTTCACGTGAAACACAACGAAGGACTCGCACACGTTGTATTGCACTGGCCTACTGGTTATTTCCCGATACAGAATTCAGAAAATATCACATCGAGAAGGTTCTCAACATCCACGCGGCCGGTTATCCGTCCAATTGCGTCGCCAGCAAGGCGCAACAGTTCCGCGCGTATATCCAGCCCCAAGTCCTGACTTGCCAAGCTGTCGTCGATCGACCGCTGCGCCTGCCGGAGACTATCGACATGGCGCCGCCGCGAAGGCAGCGACAGCGAGGTCCGCCCACTGAGATCCGGCAGGTGCGCCGCGATCGCGTCCAGCAGTCGCTCCATGCCTTCGCCGGTTCTCGTCGAGACCAACACATCCACGGCCCCCTCGCGCCAGCCATCACTGCCGCGATCAAGTTTGGTTCCAACCCGTAGCACGGGCGTCGTGTCGGATGGGAAGTCGGACATGACATCAAAACCGTCCGGCGCATCGGCCAACAGCAAGATCAGATCTGCTCTCTCGATAATTTCTCGTGCGCGACGAATACCTTCTTGCTCTACTCTCTCGTCGGTTTCCCGCAGCCCCGCCGTATCGTAGAGCTTAACGGAGAATCCGGCTAAGGAAAGGTCCACGGAAAGAACGTCGCGGGTCGTACCAGCAATCTCGGTGACGATTGCAATGTCACGCTGGGCCAGTGCATTGAGCAAGCTCGACTTGCCGGCGTTCGGCGCACCGGCGATGACGATCTTCAGGCCGTCGCGGATGATCTCCGCGATCGGCGCATCGGCAATATGTGCTGCTATCTCTTGCGACAGCATGGACATATCCTGCCAGATGCGCTCGCTGACCGAGCCCGGCACATCGTCTTCATCGGCAAAATCGAGCTCGGCCTCGATCATCGCCCGCGCATGGGTCAAGCGCTTCGCCCAGCCGGCATAGATCTTTGATTGTCCACCGCCGGAGTGTTCGATCGCGAGCCGGCGCTGCATCTCGGTTTCCGCAGCAATCAGGTCGGCGAGACCCTCCACCTCGACCAGGTCAAGCTTGCCGTTCTGGAAGGCGCGGCGCGAAAACTCACCGGCTTCCGCATGGCGCAAACCCTCGAGCTTCGAGAGTTCCTCAAGCAAGGCGTTTACTGCCGCCCGACCACCATGGATCTGAAGCTCGGCGCAGTCTTCTCCTGTAAAGGAGGCAGGTCCGCGAAAATAGAGAACAAGGCCGCTGTCGATGACATCGCCGTTACGGAACCGAATCGATCTCAATGTCGCCGACCGAGGTGTTGGCACACCACCACACAACGCCTGCAACACCGCTTCGGTGCGCCCGCCGCTGATACGCACGACTGCGACGCCGGCGGGCAGAGATCCGCTGGAAAGCGCATAAATCGTGTGCGTCGCTGTCATGGGCTCACCTGAAAAGACCGCGGACACGCAGGGCGCGTCGATGGTCGATGCAATGGGGATCGTCGAAGTTCCGGACCGGATCGTTCCGCTTCGCGGAGCGCGCTCACGCGGGGCAAACGCTATCTCAATGGGTCGGCGTGCTTATGCCGAAAGAATGCCGAAATTTCAAGGCCTCGCCGTATCCTCGTATTTCACGGTGCGCACGTGTTTCACGTGAATCAGCAGAAACGGTGTCTGTCTGATTGCGGGCCTAGTCGGAGATTGTTGCGAAAACCGAATCGAATGACCGGAGAATCCGGCTAAGGTTTCGAAACGAGAAAACCGGCCGACGCGTGGTCGACCGGTCCCAAAGTCGGATGATGAACGCGTCTTAGGTGTTCATCGAGTCGAAGAAATCGCCGTTGTTCTTCGTCTGCTTGAGCTTGTCGATGAGGAACTCGATCGCGTCGGTCGTGCCCATCGGCGCCAGAATACGGCGCAGCACGAAGATCTTTTGCAGATCCTGGCGTGGAACGAGCAGGTCTTCCTTACGCGTACCGGACTTGAGAATGTCCATCGCCGGGAAGATGCGCTTGTCGGCGACCTTGCGGTCGAGCACGATTTCCGAGTTGCCGGTGCCCTTGAACTCTTCGAAGATGACTTCGTCCATGCGGCTGCCGGTGTCGATCAGCGCCGTCGCGATGATCGTCAACGAGCCGCCTTCTTCGATGTTACGGGCGGCACCGAAGAAGCGCTTCGGGCGCTGCAGAGCATTGGCGTCGACACCACCGGTCAAGACCTTGCCCGATGACGGAACAACGGTGTTGTAGGCGCGGCCGAGGCGGGTGATCGAGTCAAGCAGGATCACGACGTCACGGCCGTGTTCCACGAGGCGCTTGGCCTTCTCGATCACCATCTCGGCGACCTGTACGTGACGGGTCGCCGGCTCGTCGAAGGTCGAGGACACGACTTCGCCCTTCACCGAGCGCTGCATGTCCGTCACTTCTTCGGGACGTTCGTCGATCAGGAGAACGATCAGGTAGCATTCCGGATGGTTCGCGGTGATCGAATGGGCGATGTTCTGCAGGAGAACAGTCTTACCGGTGCGCGGCGGAGCGACGATCAGGCCGCGCTGGCCTTTGCCGAGTGGCGCAACCAGGTCGATAACCCGGGCCGACAGATCCTTCGAGGTCGGAACGTCGAGTTCCATCTTGAAGCGCTCGTTCGGGTAGAGCGGCGTCAGGTTGTCGAAGTGAACCTTGTGACGGATCTTTTCCGGATCATCGAAGTTGATGGTGTTGACCTTGAGGAGGGCGAAGTAGCGCTCGCCTTCCTTCGGTCCGCGGATCGGACCCTCGACCGTGTCGCCGGTCTTCAGCGAGAAGCGGCGGATCTGGGAGGGCGAGATGTAGATATCGTCCGGACCGGGGAGGTAGTTTGCATTCGCCGAGCGCAGAAAGCCGAAGCCGTCCTGGAGCACTTCAACGACGCCTTCACCGATGATCTCGATATCCTGGGCCGCGAGCATCTTGAGGATTGCGAACATCAGCTCCTGCTTGCGCATCGTGCTGGCGTTCTCCACTTCGAGCTCCTCGGCGAAAGCGAGCAGATCGGTCGGCGTCTTGTTCTTGAGTTCTTGTAGCTTCATTTCAGCCATGAAGGATCCATGTTTGGTATGGGTAGTGGGGAGATGGCGAGTATTCGTTAGGGAGCTGCAGCAGGAAGGGGCAGGCTCTTGTCTTTGTCACAAGCCATGAAGAGGAGATGGCAGAAAATAGCGATTCACGTGAAACCCTGCAAGGGGCTGTCGCAAATTAGAAACGCCTATGACAGGCCGCAAATCGATTAAATTCAGAATGGCTTCACGACGACCATGATGACGATGAGGATCATCAAGAGGGTAGGCGCCTCGTTCATCAACCGCCAATAGCGCGCATCGTGCCTGTTCTCGTCGCGCTGAAAGGCGCGCACAGCACGGCTGAAACGCATGTGGACACCGGTCAGCAGCACCACGAACAGAAGCTTGGCATGCAGCCAGCCACCCTGGAAGCCATAAACGCTCCAGGCCAGATAAAGCCCGAGTACCCAGGAAATCATCATGGCCGGGTTCATGATGACCTTCAGGAGCCGCAACTCCATCATCTTGAAGGTTTCCGACTGTGCGGAGGCGGGTTCCGCATCCGTGTGGTAGATGAACAGCCTGGGCATGTAGAGCAACGCCGCCATCCAGGACATCACGGCGATAACATGCAGCGCCTTGATCCAGAGATAGAGGTCATCCGGGCGCCAGACGAACAGACCGACGAGAAGCGCCACGAACGCACCAAGCGCGATCGCTGCCCTGAGCCGCGCCCTGTTGCCCGGCGCCCGGTCGGTCTGCTTCTCCGCCATCACCGCGCTCCACGAACCCGGGCAACCAGCGCCGAGACATGATCGGGATCGGCCTGCGGCGTTATGCCATGGCCGAGATTGAAGATCAGCGGACCGTGACCGAGTGCGTCGAGAATGCGGTCAATGCCTTCCTCAAGCGCCACGCCGCCGGCAACGACCCGCATCGGATCGAGATTGCCCTGTATCGGCCCTTCCTTCTGCAGATCCTTCGCAAAGGAAAGCGGAACGGTCCAGTCGAGACCGATCGCGTCAGCACCGGTCGCCTGCCGATATCCGTTCAACAGCTGCCCCGCGCCCTTCGCAAAGGCGATGATCCTTGCCTGCGGCCGCTGCGCCCGAACGGAGGCGATGATCCGCTGCACCGGCTTGACGGCGTAGCGGGCGAATTCCTCCTCACCGAGAACACCTGCCCAGGAATCGAAGATCTGCACGGCATCGGCGCCGGCATCGATCTGTCGCACGAGATATTCAGCCGATACATCCGCCAGAAAGGCGAGCAGATGATCGAAGGCTTCGGGATTGCGATACGCGAAGAGACGGGCAGGGGCCTGGTCCGGCGTCCCCTGTCCGGCGATCATATACGTCGCAACCGTCCAGGGAGCGCCACAGAAGCCGATCAGCGTCGTTTCCGAGGGAAGCTCTGCGCGCAACCGCGAAACCGTCTCAAAGACCGGCTGGAGGTGTTCAGCGATGCCCTCAGGCTTCAGGAGACGGATACCATCAGCATCGATCGGATCCATTCGTGGCCCATGGCCTTCTTCGAAGCGCACGTTGCGTTTCAGCGCATCGGGAATGACCAGGATGTCGGAGAAGAGAATGGCGGCATCGAAAGCGTAGCGACGGATCGGCTGCAACGTGACCTCGACTGCGAGATCGGGCGTGTAGCAAAGATCGAGGAAGCTTCCGGCTACGGCGCGCGTTGCCCTGTACTCGGGCAGGTAGCGTCCCGCCTGGCGCATGAGCCAGATCGGAGGAGGTGACACCGTCTTCCCTGCCAAAACCTCCAGAACCTTTCTGCGTGTTTCGGTCACGGATCGTCTCTCCCAATTAAAAATCAAAGATATTTAGAAGGTTTCTATTTCTTAGAGTCGGTGGGTATCAAGGATTAAAACAACGCACTGACTTGTCCACGACCGGCGATCACGACGCCCAGCGAAGGGACAATGAGTTCGATCTCTGGAAAAACAGCGTGGTCAATCTCAGAAAGGCATTTTGAATCAGTTCTTTAAGTCGCGTTCGATTTTTGACGCGCCTGTGGAAAAGAAGTTGATATCCGTGACACTTTGTCCGCGCCGTGAGTCTTGTCCACATCCGCCGCGAAACAATGTCCGCCGCAGCCCCAATTGTGAATAACTCGGCTGTTTTCCACTTGCCTGGATCCAGGCCCCGTCGTTAGCTGTGTTTCATCCCGGCTTGTCAACAGCACCAGGAGAATTGCGTGGAGAACAAGAAAAACTACTTCCACCTTCACCTGATTTCGGACTCAACGGGCGAGACTCTGATTGCGGCCGGGCGCGCCGCCGCGGCCCAATTTCAAAGCTCGCATGCGCTCGAGCACGTCTATCCGCTGATCCGGAACCGCAAACAGCTGCTGCAGGTTCTCGACGCGATCGACGGCGCACCGGGCATCGTTCTCTATACAATCGTCGACCGCGAACTCGCCGATATCATCGATCGCCGTTGCCGCGAGATGGGCGTCCCTTGCGTCTCCGTGCTGGATCCCATCATCGACCTCTTTCAGTCCTATCTGGGATCCCCGTCGCGGCGGAGATCCGGTGCTCAGCATGTGATGGATGCGGAATATTTCGCGCGCATCGACGCGCTCAATTTCACCATGGACCATGACGACGGTCAGCTGCCGGCGGATTTCGACGACGCGGATGTCGTCCTCATCGGCATCAGCCGGACGTCGAAGACGCCGACCAGCATCTATCTCGCCAACCGTGGCATCAAGACAGCGAACATCCCGATTGTCCCCGGCGTACCGTTGCCTGAAAGATTGATGGAAGCGACGAAGCCGCTCGTCGTCGGGTTGATCGCGACGGCCGACCGTATCTCGCAAGTGCGCCAGCACCGGGTGCTCGGAACGACGCAAGGCTTTCACGGCGATGAGTACACCGACAAGGCCTCGATCACCGAGGAACTGAAATATGCCCGGTCGCTCTGTGCGCGCAACAATTGGCCGGTCATCGATGTCACCCGCCGTTCGATAGAGGAAACGGCAGCGGCAATCGTTGCCCTGCGTCCACGTCTGCGTTAGAGCGGATTCGAACAATTCGGGAACTTGAATGATGACATCTTCGCTCGTCCTGGCTTCGGCCAGCCCGTTTCGCCGGGCGCTCCTGGAGAATGCCGGCCTGGTCTTTGAAGCGAAGGCGGCCGAGATCGACGAGCGCGCGCTGGAAAAGCCGCTCGAGGATAAAGGCGCTGCGCCCGAAACCGTTGCGCTCGAACTGGCGGAAGCAAAGGCACGCGATGTCGCCAGGTATTTCGCAGACGCGCTGGTGATCGGATCCGATCAGACAATGTCATTGGGGTCGCGGGTCTACCACAAGCCGAAGACCATGGCGGAAGCTGCCGCACATCTGCTTTCACTCTCCGGCCAGACGCACCGCCTGAACAGTGCCGTCGTCCTTTTGCGTGGCGAAGACGTCATCTGGCGCCATGTGTCTTCCGCCCACATGACCGTGCGCCCGCTGACGGCAGATTTCGTCGAGCGTCATCTAGAGCGTGTCGGCGAAAAGGCGCTTTCGAGCGTCGGCGCCTACCAGCTGGAAGGCGAGGGCATCCAGCTCTTCGAAAAGATCGAGGGCGACTACTTCACCATCCTCGGTCTTCCGATGTTGCCGCTGCTTGCCAAACTCCGCGAACTGGGAACGATCGATGCGTGATTCACGTGAAACATTTGTTAACCACGCCTTCGTCACCGGCTATCCGATCAAGCATTCCCGGTCGCCGCTGATCCATGGGTATTGGCTGAAACAGCTCGGTCTGCCCGGCAGCTATCGCGCGCACGAGGTCAAGCCGGAAGAATTCGCCGCCTTCATTGCCAGCCTCAAGGACGGGACATCCGGTTTCTGCGGCGGCAATGTGACCATCCCCCACAAGGAAGTGGCCTGTCGGCTGGTGGATCAGCCGGATGAGCTCAGCCAGGAACTCGGCGCCGCCAACACGCTGTGGGTTCAGGACGGAAAGGTGCATGCCACCAATACCGACGGCCGCGGCTTCGTTGCCAACCTCGACGAGCGGGCGGCCGGCTGGGACCGGACGTCGACGGCAGTCATTCTCGGCGCCGGCGGCGCAAGCCGGGCGATCATCCAGGCTGTTCGTGATCGCGGCATCAAGACGATCCATGTCGTCAATCGCACCGTCGAACGGGCGCAGGAACTTGCCGACCGGTTCGGTCCGGCGGTGGAAGCCCATCCGATGGGCGCACTCAAGGACGTGATGACCGGCGCAGGCCTGTTCATCAATACCACCTCGCTCGGCATGGACGGCAGCGAAGCACCGGCGATCGACTTCGGCGTTATGGCTTCGAGCGCAGTCGTCACGGATATTGTCTATGTTCCGTTGAAGACGCCGATCCTGGCGCAGGCAGAGGCGCAGGGCTTTGCGATCGTCGACGGTTTGGGCATGCTTCTGCACCAGGCGGTGCCCGGCTTCGAACTCTGGTTCGGCTGTCGGCCGACGGTGGACGCCGACCTTCGACAATTGATTATCGACGACATGGACAGGCACTGATGATTATCCTTGGGCTCACCGGATCGATTGCCATGGGAAAGTCGACGACCGCCCAGATGTTTCGCGACTTCGGCGTCCCGGTGAACGATGCCGACGAGGTCGTGCATCAGCTCTATAGCGGCGAGGCGGTGGCGCCGGTGGAAGCGGCGTTTCCCGGAAGCACGAAAGATGGAAAAGTCGATCGCGCCGAACTCTCGCGCCAGCTCATGCAGGCGCCGGAACGGCTGCGCGAGCTTGAGGCGATCGTCCATCCGCTGGTGCGCGGCAAGGAGCAGGAGTTCCTCGCGGAAAACCAGGCCGCCAGCGCGCCCTTCGTCGTCCTCGACATTCCTCTCCTGTTTGAAACGGGTGCGGACAAGCGGGTCGATCGCGTCGTCGTCGTGACCTGTTCGGCCGAGCTGCAGCGCCAAAGGGCGCTGAAGCGCCCAGGAATGACCGAGGAAAAACTTGCGATGATCCTTGCGCGTCAGGTGCCGGACAGCGAAAAGCGTAAACGCGCCGACTACATCATCGATACCAGCGACAGTTTCGACGTCACCCGGGGCCAGGTGAAGGCCGTCGTCGACCAACTCGCAGCCAGCAACGGAGACGCGGATGCGTGAGATCATCTTCGATACGGAAACGACAGGCCTCGACAATCGCGAGGACCGGGTGATTGAAATCGGCGGTGTCGAGCTCGAGAACCAGTTTCCGACCGGCCGCACGCTGCACATCTACATCAATCCCGGCAACCGCAAGGTTCACCCGGATGCGCTCGCCATCCACGGGATCACCGACGAATCCCTGAAGGACAAGCCGCCATTTGCCGATGTGGTCGACCAGATCCTCGAGTTCTTCGGCGACGCGCGCTGGGTCGCGCACAACGCCACCTTCGACATGGGCTTCATCAACGCCGAGTTTGCGCGTCTGGGCATGCCGCCGATCGCCATCGAGCGGGTGACCGACACGCTGGCGCTTGCCCGCCGCAAACACCCGATGGGGCCGAACTCGCTGGACGCGCTTTGCCGTCGCTACGGTATCGACAACTCGCACCGCGCCAAGCACGGCGCGCTTCTCGACTCCGAACTGCTGGCGGAAGTCTACATCGAGATGATCGGCGGCCGTCAGGCAGCACTCGGCCTTGTGTCCAGCAGATCGACCGATCAGGCAATCGAACTCGACGACGCGCCGATCCTTATCGGCCAGCGTCCGCGTCCCTTGCCGAACCGGCTCTCGGAGGCGGACCTGGCCGCCCACGCGGCGTTGATCGCGAAGATCGGCGCCAAGGCGATCTGGGCAAAATACGACCCCCAGGACTAAGGCAGATACGAAAAAGCCCGGCACATTGGCCGGGCTTTTCGTTTCAGCAATCTGAAATTCGATCAGTTTGCGGTTTCGTTCGAAACCTGGGCGCGGACCTTTTCTTCGGCCATGCGCTGAGCGAACATCTGCGCGAAATCGATCGGATCGATCATCAGCGGCGGGAAGCCGCCGTTGCGGGTTGCGTCGGCAACGATCTGACGGGCGAACGGGAACAGCAGGCGCGGGCACTCGATGAAGAGCAGCGGCAGCATGTGCTCCTGCGGGAAGCCGGCAACGCGGAAGACGCCGCCATAGGCGAGCTCGACGTTGAACAGGACGCGGTCGCCGTCCTTGGCTTCTGCGTTCAGCGAGAGCACGACGTCGAAATCGTTCTCTGCGAGCGGGTTGGCATTGACGTTGACGTTGATATTGATCGACGGCGCCTTGTCACGGGCCTGCAGCGAACGCGGCGCGCCCGGGTTTTCGAAGGAAAGGTCCTTGATATACTGGGCGAGGATGTTCAGCGTCGGGCTCTGCTGCGCGCTGCCGTTGCCGTTGGATGCGGTATCAGTCGTCATAAGGGTTCCTCGACAAAAATAGGTGAGGCCATCTAGCATTTCGGCCTAGGGCTTACAACCCTGCGGGCCTGGCGCTTTCCAGCGGGCGCTGGGTTTCTGCTCCAAGCGGAAAGCTGAAAGCATGCTCCGGAATATGGGCGATAGAGTGCCGTTCGCGCATTCTGTCACCGTGGCCTCTTGGCTAGGGCTGGCGGCGATCGCCGACCTGCGGCGGATCCTCGTCGTCCGTTCGCGAGAATTCGCCCTCATCGAGATCGATGACGCGCGGCGAGGGGCGCGGTTCGTGCGGCCGTGTCCAGCCGGCACCGGATGCCGCGGTCACGATCGTCATTCGCTTGCGCAGGAAACCGGCAACCGCATTTCGAACGAAAGGCAGAAACAGCAGGAGGCCGATCACGTCGCTGACGAAGCCCGGCACCACCAGCAGGATCGCCGCGACGAACAGCAATGCGCCGCCAAGCACCTCCCGGCCCGGGTCGCTACCGTTGCGCGTGGCGTCCTGCACTCGCCGAATGACGGTAAATCCCTGGACTCTCAGCAGGATAACGCCGACAAATGCACTGGCAAGAACCAGCAGCAACGTCATCAGGAGGCCGATCTCCCGGCCGACGACGACAAAACCGGCGATCTCGGCCAGCGGAAGCCCGAGGATGGCAAGGGGGATAAGAAATGAACGCATCGATGCTGCCCGAAAATGAAACCTGGTGTCACATCCCCGTCTAAGGGTGCGACATCGCCATTTGAATGATCTATCCTTGCGGACTATATGGAATAGCCACGAGAAATTCTAACAGCGGTTCCGGGTGGAAATGGGCTCTTTTGACTTCATCACGTTTTTTTTCCTGATCGCCGCGGTGGTCATTTTCCTCCAACTGCGCAGCGTCTTGGGCCGCCGGACCGGGAGCGAGCGGCCGCCGTTCGATCCGTATTCGCCACGCGACATGAGCCAGGGGCCGGAAAACGGCGACAAGGGCAAGGTCGTGCAGCTGCCGCGCCGCGAGAATGCGGACGAAGAAGCAAACCGCTACGAAATGATCGACGCTTTCGCCAAGACCGGAACGACGCTCAACACCCAGCTGCGGGCGCTGAGCGACGCGGATCAGGGTTTCGATCCCAAGGAATTCGTCAACGGCGCCAAGATGGCCTACGAGATGATCGTCATGGCTTTCGCGGACGGCGACCGAAAGACGCTGAAGAATCTGCTGTCCCGCGAGGTCTATGAGGGCTTCGACGCGGCGATCACCGATCGCGAGCGCAAGGGCGAAGTCGTCAAGTCCACCTTCGTCGGCATCGACAAGGCAGACATCATTCACGCCGAAGTGAAGGACAGCGAAGAGAACATCACCGTTCGCATCGTCAGCCAGCTGATTTCGGCGACGTATGACAAGCAGGGCGGTTTGATCGACGGCGACGCCGAGTCGGTTGCGGAGGTCAACGATCTCTGGACCTTCGCGCGCGACATTCGTTCGCGGGATCCGAACTGGAAGCTGATCGCCACCGAATCCGAAAACTGAGCGGACGCGGTACCCATGTCCTATCGACTTGAGCCAGCCCGTTTCGCCGAGCTTCCGGGCTGGCAACATGATGATCCGATCGCGGTGATCGAGGCGATGCGTCGCTGTCACCAGCATGTCTCGACGGCCAAACCCTATCGCACGGGCTCTCTCGGGATTTCAGTCGACGATCTTTTGCCGGTCTTCTCCGCCTCGCGGCAGCAGGTTGGTAGCGGAGAGAACGCACGGGCGTTTTTCGAAGCGCATTTCGTCCCCTTCCGGATCGTGCCCGAAATGGGTTCCGGTTTTGTCACGGCCTTTTACGAGCCCGAGATCGATGTTCGCGCCGAAGCGGACGAGACCTATCGTTATCCGCTCTATCGACGGCCGGTCGATCTGGTCGATGTTCACGATGGCAACCGGCCGGAGGGGATGGATCCCTATTTCGCCTTCGGTCTCTCCGAGGGTGGCCGGATCAGCGAGTATCCGGACAGGCAAGCGATAGAGCAGGGCCATCTGGCCGGACGCGGCCTGGAGATCGCCTATGCGAAGTCCAAGGTCGAGGTCTTCTTCGTTCATGTCCAGGGTGCCGCACGGCTCCGCTTCCCGGATGGTTCGCGTCGCCGCGTCACTTATTCGGCCAAGACCGGGCACTATTTCTCAGCCGTTGGCAAATTGCTGATCGAGCGCGGCAAGATCGATGCCGCCACCGTTTCGATGATGAGTATTCGCGACTGGCTGGAAGCGCATCCCGAAGAGGTCGATGAGGTTCTCTGGCACAACCGGTCATTCATCTTCTTCCGCGAGGCAGACGTCGAGGACGAGCGGCTGGGGCCGATTGCCGCCGCCAAGGTCTCGCTCGAACCGAACCGCTCATTGGCAGTTGATCGGCTGATCCACACCTTTGGCGTTCCTTTCTTTATCGCGAGCGAGAGCCTGACGCGGCTCGATGACGGAAAACCCTTCCAGCGTCTGATGCTGGCGCTCGATACCGGCTCGGCGATCGTTGGCCCGGCTCGCGGCGATATCTTTACCGGATCCGGTTTCGAGGCCGGTGAGCGGGCCGGAGCGGTTCGCAACGCAGCCGACTTTTACGTCTTCGTTCCCAAGGCGGCCGCGGCCCGTTACGGCCATGGCTAAGGACAAGAAACTCTCGGCCGAGGATCGCATTCTCTGGGGCAAGGTTGCCCGTTCGGCGAGACCGATGGCCGGTCGGCTCGCCGACCTGATGGAGATTCTGGCCGAGGACGAACAGGCAAAACCTCCGGAAGAGGCGAAGGGCAAGCAGCGGCCGCAACAGCCGGCAACAGCTCTCGAGCAGCCGGGCATAGCGCTGACGAAGAAGCTCGGCGAAAAAGTGCACCATCCACTGGAGCGGCCGGTCAAGCGCAAGCTGGCAAAGGGGCACCTGGTGCTTGAGGGCCGGATCGACCTGCACGGCATGATCCAGAGCGAAGCGCACGGACTTCTTCTGCAGTTTCTGCTGCGGGCGCACGAGCGGGGGCTGCGACATGTGCTCGTCATTACCGGCAAGGGCACCTCGTTCGGCAGCGACGGCGCCTTGAAGCGGGCGGTGCCACTCTGGTTCTCGCTTCCCGAATTCCGGCCGCTGATTTCGTCCTATGAGCCGGCCGCCCGTAACCATGGCGGCGACGGCGCGCTCTACGTCCGCCTGGCGCGGGTGAGAGGCAGCGCGCTATGACGCCCTTCGGCCAGGCTCTGCGCGACCTCAGGCGCCGCAAAGGCGTGTCGCAGAAGGAGATGGCAAAGGCGATCGGCGTCTCGGCCGCTTATCTCTCGGCGCTCGAGCATGGAAAGCGCGGTGCGCCGAGCTTCGACTTCCTCCAGCGCGTCACCGGTTACTTCAACGTGATCTGGGACGAGGCGGAGGATCTGTTCCGCATTGCCAACGTCTCCTCGCCAAAAACGGTGCTCGACACGTCGGGTCTGACGCCGGAGCACACGGCCTTTGCCAACCGATTGAGCGAACAAATTCGCGCTTTGTCTCCGGAGACGATCCGCAAGCTGCAAGATGTTTTGGAAAAAGCCACATTTCCTGATAATGACAGGGGATGAACGCTTGTTTCCGGCCGCCGCGCGGCGGTCCGGGATTTGGAACCCTGGACAAATTTTCTATAGTCCAAGAGGCGTCCGAGACGTGATTCGCAACGAATCACCATGTCCGAAGAACCTGGAAAGACCCGTAGCTGAATGACCGACAATCCTGAGACCGAAACCGGCGCCAGCGCCGAATATGGTGCCGATTCCATCAAGGTGCTGAAGGGCCTGGATGCCGTACGCAAGCGGCCGGGCATGTATATCGGCGACACCGACGACGGCTCCGGTCTGCACCACATGGTGTACGAGGTGGTGGACAACGCGATCGACGAAGCGCTTGCGGGCCATGCCGACATCGTGACGGTGTCGCTCAATCCGGACGGCTCGGTGACGGTAACCGACAACGGTCGCGGCATCCCGACTGACATCCATAAGGAAGAGGGCGTCTCGGCGGCCGAGGTCATCATGACCCAGCTGCACGCCGGCGGTAAGTTCGACCAGAACTCCTACAAGGTTTCGGGCGGCCTGCACGGCGTCGGCGTGTCGGTGGTCAATGCGCTTTCGGTTTCGCTCAAGCTGAAGATCCGGCGCGCAGGCAAGATTCACGAGATGAGCTTCACCCACGGTGTCGCTGACGGCTCTCTCGCCGTTACCGGCGACGCCGGCGATGAGACCGGGACCGAGGTGACGTTCCTGCCGAGCAGCGAGACCTTCACCAAGACCGAGTTCGACTACAACACGCTCGAGCACCGCTTGCGCGAACTCGCGTTCCTGAATTCAGGCGTTCATATCATCCTCACCGACAAGCGCCATTCGGACATCCGCCAGGACGAGATGATGTACGAGGGCGGTCTTGAGGCCTACGTCGCCTATCTCGACCGCGCGAAGAAGCCGCTGGTGCACAAGCCGGTATCGATCCGCGGCGAGAAGGACGGCATCACCGTCGAAGTGGCGATGTGGTGGAACGACAGCTATCACGAAAACGTGCTCTGCTTCACCAACAACATCCCGCAGCGCGACGGCGGCACGCATATGGCGGGCTTCCGTGGCGCGTTGACCCGGCAGGTCACGTCCTATGCCGATACGTCCGGCATTACGAAGAGAGAAAAGGTCACGCTCCAGGGCGAGGACTGCCGCGAAGGCCTGACGGCCGTACTCTCGGTCAAGGTTCCGGACCCGAAGTTCTCGTCGCAGACCAAGGACAAGTTGGTGTCGTCGGAAGTGCGACCGGTGGTCGAAAGCCTCGTCAACGAGGCGCTCAGCACCTGGTTCGAAGAACATCCGACCGAAGCCAAGATCCTCGTCGGCAAGGTGGTCGAAGCGGCCGCTGCCCGCGAAGCTGCCCGCAAGGCGCGCGAACTGACGCGCCGCAAGGGCGCGCTCGACATCTCGTCGCTGCCGGGCAAGCTGGCGGACTGCTCCGAGCGTGACCCGGCAAAGTCCGAAGTCTTCCTGGTGGAAGGCGACTCGGCGGGTGGTTCGGCCAAGCAGGGCCGGTCGCGCGAAAACCAGGCGATCCTGCCGCTGCGCGGCAAGATCCTAAACGTCGAGCGAGCGCGATTCGACAAGATGCTGTCGAGCCAGGAAATCGGTACGCTGATCACCGCGCTCGGCACGTCGATCGGCAAGGACGAGTTCAACGCCGACAAGCTGCGTTACCACAAGATCATCATCATGACGGACGCCGACGTCGACGGCGCCCACATCCGCACCCTGTTGCTCACTTTCTTCTTCCGGCAGATGCCGGAACTGATCGAGCGCGGGCACATCTATATCGCCCAGCCGCCGCTCTATAAGGTGACGCGCGGCAAGTCGGCGCAGTATCTGAAGAACGAGCAGGCGCTTGAAGACTACCTGATTTCGATGGGTCTCGAGGAAGCGACGCTGCAGCTTGAATCGGGCGAAGTCCGCGCCGGGCAGGACCTGCGCGAGGTGATCACCGATGCCCTGCGCTTGCGTAACCTCATGAACGGGCTTCACTCGCGCTATAATCGGGCGATTGTCGAGCAGGCGGCCATCGCCGGCGCGCTGAACGTCGAGCTCAACGGCCAGCGCGACGAGTACGAAAAGACCGCCGCCGAGATCGCACGTCGCCTCGACGTGATCGCCGAGGAAACCGAGCGCGGCTGGACCGGCACAGTTACCAGCGAAGGCGGGTTGCGGTTCGAACGCATGGTTCGCGGCGTCAAAGAATTCGCCGTACTCGACATGGCGCTGATCGGTTCGTCCGATGCCCGCTATATCGACCAACTGGCGTCAAAGTTGAAAGAGATCTACTCGGCACCGCCGGTTTTGCGTCGCCGTGACGGCGCGCAGGAGGTCAGCGGCCCGCGTGCGCTTCTCGACGCGATCTTTGCCGCTGGCCGCAAGGGCCTGTCGATGCAGCGCTACAAGGGTCTGGGTGAGATGAACGCCGAGCAGCTCTGGGAAACGACGCTCGATCCGAACGTCCGCTCGCTGCTGCAGGTCCGGGTCACCGACGCCACCGACGCGGATGGCCTGTTCTCGCGTCTGATGGGAGACGAGGTTGAGCCGCGTCGCGAGTTCATTCAGGAGAATGCGCTGAGCGTCGCAAACCTCGACATCTGATCGAGGCCTATGCAGAGATAAAAAGAAAATCCCGGCCTCAGAGCCGGGTTTTTTTGTTGGTGCTTCATTCGCCCTTGAACTGCCCCTCGAAGGCGAATTCGCCGACCGGCTTGCGTTGGCTCGGGATTTCGCGTGCGCGCAGATCGTCCGGCAATGTCGAGGAATCGGCAAGCCGGCCGATCGCAACGGCGGCTTCGACCCGGTAGTGCTCGGGAACATTCAGGGCGTGCATCGCCCTGTCGCGATCGATACCGGCCATGCCATGGGTGTGCCAGCCCGCGAGCGAGGCCTGCAAAGCGAGGCTGTACCAGGCCGCCCCAGTGTCGAAGGCGTGGGTATAGGCATGCCGCATCTCGCCGTTCTGCGCTGCATTATGCGTTCTTGAAATCACGACCAGAAGTGCTGCCGCGTTCTTCGCCCAGCGCTGGTTTCCCTCGTCGAGCGTGTCGAGCAGCACCGGGAAGCGATCTGTGCCGCGGCGCGCATAGACGAAGCGCCAGGGTTGCCGGTTGCTGGCAGACGGCGCCCAACGCGCCGCTTCGAAGAAGGAAAGCAGGGTCTTTTCGTCGATTTCCTCATTGGTGAAGGCGCGGGGCGACCAGCGCTCGATGAACATAGCATCGATCGGATGGTCAGCTTTTCTGTTGTCGGTCGCCGTCATGGACAAGCCTCTTCTCGGTGTCGCGTGAACCTGGGAACGCCGCTGGACCGACTGGTGGCCCATGGTTTGATTCGTTTCGAACGCTACATGAGGACGGATGGCGAAGAAACGGGTTGGATGCATGGAAACGTGAGCGCCCGCGCGCCTTGTGCGCCTCAGGAAATTGCAGAAACGGCGACTCGAGGTCATTGCCGTTTCCAAGAAAAAAGTTGTATAAGTTCTGTAGGATTTGAGAGAGGACGGATCATGTCGTTTAAAGACCCATCATTGTTTCGCCAGGCAGCCCTCGTTGGCGGCGAGTGGATCGAGGCGGACGCGGCAAACGCGATCGAGGTGAACAACCCGGCGACGGGCGAGATCATCGGCCGGGTGCCGAAGCTCGGCGCCAAGGAAACCAGGGCTGCGATCGAGGCCGCGCGCGTGGCCCAGAAGACCTGGGCAGCGCGCACGGCCAAGGACCGCGCCGGCGTGCTGCGCAAGTGGTTCGAGCTGATGATCGAGAACAAGGACGATCTCGGCCGCATCCTGACCCTGGAGCAGGGCAAGCCGCTCACTGAGGCGACCGGCGAGATTGTCTACGGTGCAAGCTTCGTCGAGTGGTTTGCCGAAGAGGCGCGCCGCATCTATGGCGACCTGATCCCCGGCCACCAGCCCGACAAGCGCATCCTGGTCATGAAGCAGCCGATCGGCGTCGTTGCGGCGATCACGCCCTGGAACTTCCCCAATGCGATGATCACCCGCAAGGCCGGCCCGGCCTTTGCCGCCGGCTGCGCCATGGTGTTGAAGCCGGCTGCCCAGACGCCGTTCTCGGCGATCGCCATTGCGATCCTTGCCGAGCGTGCAGGCCTGCCGAAGGGCCTGTTCAGCGTCATCACCGGTTCTGCCCGCGAGATCGGCGCCGAGATGACCTCGAACCCGGTCGTGCGCAAGCTCACCTTCACCGGCTCGACAGAGGTGGGGGCCGAACTCTACCGCCAGAGTGCCGCCACCATCAAGAAGCTCGGGCTGGAACTCGGCGGCAATGCGCCGTTCATCGTCTTCGACGATGCCGATCTCGATGCCGCAGTCGAAGGCGCGCTGATCGCCAAGTTCCGCAACAACGGCCAGACCTGCGTGTGCGCCAACCGCATCTATGTGCAGGACAAGGTCTATGATGCCTTCTCCGACAAGCTCGCCAAGGCGGTCGCCAAGCTGAAGATCGGCAACGGTCTCGACGAAGGCGTGATCCTTGGCCCGCTGATCGACAAGGCGGCGCTGGAAAAGGTCGAGGAGCACATCGCCGATGCGACGTCGAAGGGCGCACGCGTCATCCAGGGCGGCAAGCGCCACACGCTCGGCGGCACCTTCTATGAGGCGACGGTTCTGGCCGACGTCACCCAGGCGATGGCGGTTGCACGCGAGGAAACCTTCGGGCCGGTGGCCCCGCTCTTCCGCTTCACCGACGAGGCGGATGTGGTCGAGCAGGCAAACGACACCGAGTTCGGCCTTGCCTCCTATTTCTACGCCAAGGACCTGGCGCGGGTGTTCCGGGTCGCCGAAGCGCTGGAATACGGCATGGTCGGCGTCAACACCGGGCTGATCTCGACGGCGGAAGCGCCGTTCGGCGGCGTCAAGCTTTCCGGACTTGGCCGCGAGGGCTCGCGCTACGGCATCGAGGAGTTCACCGAGATCAAATACGTCTGCCTCGGCGGCGTTGCGTAAGATACGGTACCCAATCTGAAAAACCGGCCGGAAAGTTCTGGCCGGTTTTTTTCTTTGCCGGTAGAAATCTCGTGATTGCGGGATTGAGGCATCGCTCGTCCCGTCGCATAGCAGGAGGAGACGACCCATGCCGGCACCGAAGAACCCTTTCAAAGCAGCCCTGCGCGAAAACCGCTTCCAGCTTGGGCTCTGGGTGGCGCTAGCCAGCCCCTATGCGGCCGAAGTGGTGTCCGGCAGCGGCTATGACTGGCTGCTCATCGACGGCGAACATGCGCCGAACGATATCCCGCTGCTGTCGGCGCAGTTTCGTGCCGTCTCCGCATCGGCGAGCCACCCGATGGTTCGCCTGCCGGTGGGCGATACCGTGTTGATCAAGCAGATCCTCGATACCGGCGTGCAGACCCTCCTGATCCCGATGGTCGAGAGCCTGGCGCAGGCGCAGCAGTTGGTGCGCGCCACCCGCTATCCGCCCCATGGTATTCGCGGCGTCGGCGCCGCCCTCGGGCGGGCCTCGGAGTTCGGCCGCATCGGCGACTATCTTCAGACCGCCGGCGACGAAATCTGCCTGATCCTGCAGATCGAGAGCCGCGCAGGTCTTGCCGCCATCGACGAGATTGCCGCGCTCGATGGCGTCGACGGCCTCTTCATCGGCCCCTCCGATCTGGCCGCCGACATGGGTTACCTCGGCAAGCCGGGTCATCCGGAGGTGCGCGCGGCGATCGCCGACGCGTTCGAGCGCATCAAGAGGGCCGGCAAGGCGCGGGGCATCATGACGCTCGATCTCGAGCAGGCGCGAGACTATCGCGAGATGGGCGCCGATTTCATGGCGATCGGCACGGATGTCACCTCGCTCGTGCGCGCGACGACGGCATTACGCCAGGAGTTTCTCGGTGAGGCGACGTCGGTTCCGAAAAAGCAGGAATCCGGCTACTGATCGCAGATTGCCTGGAGCTCGGGCATGGCTACGCCGGGGCTCCAACGCCGCAAATCGACGATCCGCCGTTCGATCTTTTCGCGATGATGATTGGCGATATCGCCTAGGCGGTGGTTGAGGAACGGGTTTCTGAAGCGTTCCAGCGTCGCGGTCACGTAGTCTGCCGCTTCGCTCTCCAGGCCTTTTGCGGCAAAGGCGGGCATCACTTCGGATTGGTAGATTTTGTCCAAGTGTGCGGCAATGCCGGGGTCGGCCAGGATTTCCCGAACGGTCTCGTTCTGGTCGCGACCTTGCCTAAGCCAGAGCTCTGCGAGTACCGTGTGGCCGAGATTGAGAATGTGAAGCTTCAGCTTCTCGTAAGGCGTCAGGTCATCCACGAGCTTCACGCACGGATGGATGCAAGGGAGCCGCAGGCCGGACTGGTTTTCGATCGCCCAGAGCGCATAAGGTTCGGCAATTGCACCGGCAGGCTCGAGCGGCTCGGAGACGATGCGGTCGACCAGCGTGTTGGCCCAGACGACATCCTTGTCCAGCCAGTCGATAAAGGCGCTGTTTCCCATCCGCTCCGCCGCGAGCCGCAGCATCAGCGCCTTCAACACGTCGCCGTTGCGCGACACGAGCTCGCAAGGAAGAATCGTCAGCGGGCGTCGCGCCGCGTCGAAACGCGCCTTCAAGAGCAGGAGCAGCTTACCCGGAAAGGAAAGCGGAATGTCGGTTATCAGGTCGTTGTCGCCGACCTGGTAACCCGTATCGCCGGTGTTGGAGATCAGGATTTCGGCTTCCTCGGCGATAATCGCCCGGATCTCGCCCCAGTTTTGAGCGGTCGAAAGCGCGCGCGCCACGCTTGTCACTTGCTGCGTCGCGTCGATCGTCTCGCCTTCCTGGATGCCACGGATGATGACGGGAAAGCCTTCCGGCCGGGCAAGGGCTGCAAGGCGTCCAGACCGTTCGCTCGACCCTGTCGTTTGCACGATGGTGATCGGACCGGGCGCTTCCCCCTTCGTCAACGCTTCGCTGATGAAGAGATCGGCATGCGCCTGAAGAAAGCGGCTTGTCCCGAATTGCACGATCGGCGTCGGCATGCATAGGCTCCGATAGCTGGCTATGGAATGGATTGGAGAAGGGTTTCGCGAGCGGACTGAAGGTGTCGCCGGCAGGCCTGTTCCGCCTTTGCCGGGTCGTGCGAACGCAGTGCTTCGATATAGGCGAGGTGTTCTTCGAGCGCGCGGGCGTTGCGCTGGCGGGCATTCGTCTTGTTCCACTGGTAGTGATAGTGGAAGACGATCGCGATGATGTCGTAGAAATCGACGATGAACCGGTTGCTCGATGCCTTGTGTACCAGCAGGTGAAACTGCTCGTCGAGCTCGGAGAACTCCCGGTAGCGATTGTCGATGTCAGCGAGGATGTCCCGGTGCAGGGCCTCGATTTCCCGAAGCTCTTCCCAGGCCGGATGGTCGCCGGGCAGGGAGACGAAGCGCGCGGCCGAGCGCAGTTCGAACATCTCGCGCACTTCCGTCAGTTCCAGCGCGAATTCGCGGGTGAAACCCTTGAGGATCCAATGGCTGTTCGGCCGCTTCTCGATCAGGCCGAAGCGGCTGAAGCGGATCAGGAACTCACGCACGCTGGTCGTGCCGGTTCCAATGTCGCGCGCCAGTTCCAGTTCGTTGATCTGCATGCCCGGTTCGGCGCCGCCGGCGAGAATCCGGCGCATGAAGCTGCGCTCGATGATCTCGGCGAGTGAATCCGTCTCTTCCGTCGGAAAATAATCGTCGGGCCGGGGTTGTCGCAGCACGCTCTTTTTGCGCTTGTCCCAGGCAATCAGCTGCAGTTCCTCGAAGCGGCTGAGGATCGCGCGCACCGTCGTCCGGCTGACGCCGAGCATCTGTCCGAGTTCTGGCTCGGAGGGCAGCGAGGATGTGTCCGCCAGCAACTTCAGGCAGCGGTTATAGGCATCCTTGAAGACGGTGTTCTGCTTTGCCATGGGCTTCGTCCGGATCGTTCGAAGTTTTCTGCGCTTACGCGGAAGGCTCCTCTATCCCGTCGCTCCGGTTTTGTCTGCGTCTGTCATCCACATCTGTTCCTCCCAAGTCGCTCCGGGGCGTCTCGGCCTGCCGCCGATGTTTTCGCTATAATACCCATTGACGGCTATCTGTCTATTGTAGATAAAAGACAGAACGAAAATCATTTGGGAGAAACCGGGTGTCTGCGCCGTCCACCATCCTGCTCGCACCGGAGGACAATGTCGTCGTGGCGACGCTGGCGATTGCCGCTGGCGACGCCCTGCCGAACAATGTTCATGCAGCAGCGAAAGTCGATGCCGGCCACAAGATCGCGATCCGCCCGATCCGCGCCGGCGAGCCGGTCGTGAAATACGCCCAGGCGATCGGCCGGGCGACCGCCGATATCGCGCCGGGCGACCACGTGCACTCCCACAACCTCGCCTTCGACAAGGATCGCTTGGCGATCAGCCCACAGGGGGTGCCGGAAGCGGCAAGCGATGCCGACAAGGCCCGCACCTTCATGGGCTATCGAAGAGGTGATGGCCGGGCAGCGACGCGCAACTACATCGGTGTCGTCGCCAGCGTGAACTGTTCCACCACGGTCTGTCGCGCCATCGCCGAGGAGGCGAACAGGCGCATTCTCCCGAGATATGAGGGTATCGATGGTTTCGTGCCGATCGTGCACGATCAGGGCTGTGGCATGTCCTCGACCGGCGACGGCATGGCCAATCTGCACCGAACCCTCGCCGGCTACGCCCGCCATGTCAATTTCGGCGGCGTTCTGATGGTCGGCCTCGGCTGCGAGGTCAACCAGTTGACGCTCTATGGCCAGAGCGGCGCCGGCGCGGAGAAACGTCATTTCAACATCCAGGAAGCCGGCGGCTCGCGTCGATCCGTTGAAAAGGCGCTGGGCATTCTCGAGGAAATCGCGGCTGAAGTCGGCAAGGAACGCCGTATTGCGATCCCGGTCAGCGAGATCATCGTCGGTTTGCAATGTGGCGGTTCGGATGGGCTTTCGGGCATCACCGCAAATCCGGCGCTGGGTGCTGCGGTCGATATCCTTGCCGCGGCCGGCGGCACGGCGATCCTCTCCGAGACTTCGGAAATCTATGGCGCCGAGCACCTGTTGCGCAGCCGTGCAGTCAACGAAGCGGTGGCGCTGAAACTTGATGGGCTGATTTCCTGGTGGGAGAGCTATGTGGCGATGCATGGCGCCTCGCTCGACAACAATCCTTCGCCGGGCAACAAACGTGGTGGCCTGACCACGATCCTCGAAAAATCGCTCGGTGCCGTCGCCAAGGGCGGCCGCTCGCCGCTGAACGCGGTCTACCGTTATGCCGAACGCGTCACCGAGCACGGGCTCGTCTTCATGGATACGCCTGGCTACGACCCGGTATCGGCCACTGGCCAGGTCGCCGGCGGCGCCAATGTCATTGCCTTTACCACCGGTCGCGGCAGCTGTTTCGGCTGTCGGCCCGCGCCGTCGATCAAGCTTACCAGCAACACGGCGCTCTACCGGGCGATGGAAGAGGACATGGATATCGATTGCGGCGTGATCGCTTCGGGGGAGGCGAGCATTGCCGGGCTTGGCCGCGAGATCTTCGACCTGATCATCGAGACCGCTTCGGGCCGCAAGACCAAGAGCGAGCTTTTCGGCTACGGCGATAATGAGTTCGTGCCCTGGCATCTGGGCGCAACGCTCTAAGTACGTAAGGCATCCTTGGAGGAGGAAACGGGGAAATGCAGACGAGACGGATCGGTCGAACCGACCTATCGGTGACCGAGTTTAGCTTCGGCGCCGCCGGTCTTGGCGGCCTCTACCGCGAATGCACCCGCGAGTCGGCGATGGCGACCCTGGACGCTGCCTGGCAGTCGGGCATGCGCTACTTCGACGTTGCGCCCTTCTACGGCCTCGGCCTTGCCGAGCGCCGCGTCGGCGACTTCCTGCGCGATAAGCCGCGCGACCAGTTCGTGCTCTCCACCAAGGTCGGCCGTCTCCTCCATCCGGTGCCGCAAGACGAGGTGCCGGACTATTCCTATGTGAAGCCGCTCAATTTCGACGTCACCTACGACTACAGCTATGACGGCATCATGCGCTCCGTCGAGTTCAGCTACGCCAGGCTCGGGCTCAACCGCATCGATATCCTCTATGTGCATGATATCGGCGTCTATACCCATGGCGCCGCCCGCAATACGATCTATCTGCGGCAGTTGCTGGAGGGCGGCCTCAAGGCGTTGGAGGAGCTGAAATCCTCGGGAACGATTGCGGCCTATGGTCTTGGCGTCAACGAAGTGCCGGTCTGTCTCGACGTCCTGCGTCAGGCCGATCTCGACTGCATCCTGCTCGCCGGGCGTTACACCTTGCTCGACCGGTCGGCTGTCGCCGAACTGCTGCCGCTCTGCGAGAAGAAGCAGACTTCGCTCGTCGTCGGCGGGGTCTTCAATTCGGGCATCCTGGCGACGGGACCGGTCGAAGGCGCGCATTTCGACTACATGCCGGCAACGGAAGATATCCGGCAAAAGGTCGGTGCCATGGACGCGGTCGCCCGCGGCATGAACGTGCCGCTTGCCGCACCCGCCATGCAGTTTCCGCTCGCCAGTCCGCAGGTCGCCTCGGTGCTGCTCGGCACCGCCAAGCCGCAGAGCCTGGCGCGGAACATGGCGCTCGTCGAGCACCGGTTTTCCGCCGCCGATTTCGCCGCCTTCGAGCCGTTCACACTGGTCGCACCGGAGCTCGGGGACGAGCCTGTTCGGGTTTAACGGACGGCACTAAAGCGCCGCCCGAAATGCTGTTCCGGCAGCTTGCCAAGCCGGGATTGTCGTATTAGCATTCCAATATGTTTTTTATCGATAAAAGGTCGATAAGCCAGCACCTGCGATCGATCTCCAAGAAGTGGAACACGGTGCACCAAGAGGAGAAACCTGGGATGAGCATTCTGAAAAGCAGCCTTACCCGTCGCGCCTTTACCGCCTTGGCCGGCGCCGCGATGATCGCCGGCATGTCGCCGGTCGCCTCCTTCGCACAGGACGTGACGATCCCGATCATCGTCAAGGATACCACGTCCTTCTACTGGCAGATCGTGCTCGCTGGCGCCCGCGCCGCCGGCAAGGATCTCGGCGTCAACGTACCGGAACTCGGCGCTCAATCCGAATCCGATATCAACGGCCAGATCAGCATTCTCGAGAACGCGGTTGCGGGCGCGCCGGCTGCCGTCGTCATTTCGCCGACGGAATTCAAGGCGCTCGGCAAGCCGATCGACGAGGCGGCAAAGGCCGTTCCGATCATCGGCATCGACTCCGGTGCCGACTCCAAGGCCTTCTCGTCGTTCCTCACCACCGACAACGTCCAGGGCGGCCGCATCGCTGCCGATGGTCTCGCTGCGGCGGTCAAGGAAATGAGCGGCAAGGAAGAGGGTGAGATCGCCATCATCACCAGCCTTCCGGGCGTCGGCTCGCTCGACCAGCGCCGCGAAGGCTTCCTCGATCAGGTCAAGACCAAGTATCCGGGCTTCAAGGTCGTCGTCGACAAATATGCCGACGGCCAGGCGACCACCGGCCTCAACATCATGACCGACCTGATCACCGCCAATCCCAACCTTGTCGGCGTCTTCGCGTCCAACCTGATCATGGCGCAGGGTGTCGGCCAGGCAATTGCCGAAAACAAGCTCGGCGACAAGATCAAGGTGATCGGCTTCGACAGCGACGACAAGACGGTCGGCTTCCTCAAGGAAGGCGTTCTGGCCGGTCTCGTCGTTCAGGATCCCTATCGCATGGGTTATGATGGCGTGAAGACGGCGCTCGCGGTCTCGAAGAAGGAGAAGGTCGAGGCGAATGTCGATACCGGCGCCAATCTGGTGACCAAGGCCAACATGGCCGAGCCGAAGATCGACGCTCTCTTGAACCCGAAGGTCAAGTGACGACGGCTGCGGCGGGCGTTGAGCCTGCCGCGCCCGCTTGCGGCCGGAACGAGGACCGGCCGCAAGCGATCTCTGCGATGGGAGGAATGCGCAGATGACCGATTTGCAAGAGGCACGCGACGGGAGGACCGAAGGACTGCACGTGGCGACACGCCATCCGGTTCCGAAAGGCGAGCCTATCCTGGAGCTGCGCGCCCTGCAGAAGAAGTATGGTGCCGTCGAAGCCTTGAAGCCGGCGTCGCTGACCTTTCTTTCCGGTGAAGTTCACGCGATCGTCGGTGAGAACGGGGCCGGCAAGTCGACGCTGATCAAGCTTCTGACCGGCGTCATCAAGCGCACAGCCGGTGAAATCTTCTGGTGCGGAAAACCCGTTCAGCTTGGCACGCCGCAGGAGGCTATTGAGCGCGGTATCAATGCCGTGCACCAGGAGGTCGTACTTTGCGCGCACCTGTCGGTCGCGGCCAATATGTTTCTCGGCGACGAGATCAATCGCAAGGGGCTGATGCGCAAGCGCGCCATGACCGATGCGGCACAAAGCGTGCTGGATGATCTCGGCTTTAACCTGCCGGCCGGTGCCGTGCTTGGTAGCCTGACGATCGGCCAGCAGCAGCTTGTCGCCACGGCACGCGCGGCCATGCGCGGCACGCAGTTTCTGATCTTCGATGAGCCGACCGCCTATCTCACCCGCCAGGAATCGGCACAGCTCTTCCGGCTGATCCGAAGGCTGCAGGCCGAAGGCGTGACGATCGTCTATATCAGCCATCGCATGGAGGAAGTGTTCGAGCTTGCCGACCGTGTCTCGGTGCTGCGTGACGGCACCCATGTCGGCACCCGCAAGATCGGCGAGACCGATGAGGCGGAACTGATCGCGCTGATGATCAACCGCACGATCGAGCAGATCTATCACAAGGAGCATTTTCCGCCCGGCGAGATGATCGTCGAGACGCGCAACTTGAGCGGCCCCGGCTTTCAGGATGTGTCGCTGACCGTGCGCGCCGGCGAGATCGTCGGCCTCTATGGGCTGATCGGCGCGGGACGCAGCGAGTTCGCGCTCGGCCTTTATGGCCGCCATCGTCCGACCGCCGGTGAGGTCTATTGGCAGGGCCGCAAGGTTGAGATCGCCAGCGAGCGTAAGGCCATGGACCTCGGCATTGCGCTTGCGCCGGAAAGCCGGCGCGACCAGGGCCTCTGCCTCAACCTGCCGATCGGCCTCAACATCAATCTGCCGGTTTTCAACCGGCTGACACGCGGTCTGACGATCAATGGCCAGCAGGAACGGGAAAACGCCGACCGCCAGATTCGCGACCTGAAGATCAAGACGCCGTCACGCCGGGTGCTGGCCTCCGCCATGTCCGGCGGCAACCAGCAGAAGATCGTCATCGGCAAGTGGCTGAGCCACGGCGCCAAGCTTTTCATCTTCGACGAGCCGACGGTCGGCGTCGATGTCGGAACCAAGGCGGAAATCTATCGGCTGTTCGCGCGGCTTCTGGAGAACGGGGCGGGCATCATCCTGATCTCGTCCTATCTGCCCGAGGTCTACGAACTGGCGGACCGGCTGCACGTGTTCCGGCGCGGGCGGCTGGTCGCCAGCCACGACTATCGCGCCGCGAGCCATGAGGAAGTGCTGACGCAGGCAATTGGCGTTTGAACCGATAAAAACAAACTTGAGGATGCAGGGAGGAAGACGATGAGTGCGGAAACGGTGGAGAGCGGCGCCAGCGCGGCACCACGCAAGGGCGTGAGCATTCTGTTCGGCCTTACCCTCCTGGGGTTGCTTCTGTTCCTCTGGCTGCTGTTGGGCTTCGCGACCAACAGTTTCTGGACGCCCAACAACATCAGCAACCTGCTGCGCCAGGGGGCGATGACGGCGATCCTTGCGGTTGGCCAGACCTTCGTTATCATCACCGCCGGCATCGACCTTTCGGTCGGTGCCGTGGTCGGCTTCACCAGCGTTATCGTCGCCTGGCTGCTGGCCGCCGGCGTGCCGCTCTGGATCGCCATCATCCTCACGCTCGCCTTCGGTGTGCTGATCGGCGCGTTCCACGCCTTCGGCATCGTGCGCATGGGCCTGCCGCCCTTCATCATCACGCTGGCGACCCTGACCTCGCTCCGCGGTATCGGCCTCTTGATCACCAATGGCTCGACCATTTCGATCACGAATGAGGCCTTCACCAATTTTTCGCGGGCGGATTTCCTGGGCGTTCCCAGCCTGTTCTGGATGGTGATCGTGGTGGCGATCCCGGCCTATGTCTTCCTGCATTTGAGCCGTTTCGGCCGCTATCTCTTCGCCGTCGGCTCCAACAGTGAGGCCGCCCGTCTCTCCGGCGTCAACGTCCACCGCACGATCTATCTCGCCTACATCCTGTCGTCGACCTGCGCCGCCTTCGTTGGCCTGCTGCTTGCCTCGCGCATCGGCATCGGCAACGCCACCCAGGCCGAGGGTTGGGAACTGCAGGCGATCGCCTCGTCGGTCATCGGCGGCACCAGCCTCTTTGGGGCCGTCGGCTCGGTGCACGGGCCGCTGCTCGGCGCCTTTATCCTCGCAACGATCAACAACGGCGCCAACCTGTTGAACGTCAACTCGTTCTGGCAGCGCATCATCACCGGCGCGCTGATCATCGTCATCGTCTATTTCGACCAATTGCGTCGCCGCAGCGCCCGCTAGGCGCCGCCGTACTCGAGAGAATTGCCATGAAAGCCGTGCTCTGCCCACAACCCGGTCGGCTGGAGGTCGTCGATCGCACGCCAATCGAAACCGTGCCGGACGGTTGGGTCCGCCTTGCCGTCAGCCATGTCGGCATCTGCGGCACGGACTACCATATCTTCGCCGGCAAACATCCGTTCCTCGAATATCCGCGGGTCATGGGCCACGAGATCTCGGCGACGGTGATTTCTGGCGGGCGAGGGACGACGATAGCGCCCGGCACGCCGGTCGTGGTCAACCCCTATCTCTCCTGTGGCGCTTGTATTGCCTGCCGAAAGGGCAAACCGAACTGCTGCACGGCCATCAAGGTTCTCGGCGTCCATACCGACGGTGCGTTCTGCGAGGAGATCGTCGTGCCGGAGGGTAATCTTTATCCGGCGGAGGGTCTGTCGCCGGAGGCGGCCGCCACCGTTGAGTTCCTGGCGATCGGTGCCCATGCGGTCCGCCGGGCATCGACGGATGCCGGGTCACGGGCGCTGGTTATCGGTGCCGGGCCAATCGGACTTGGCACGGCGATCTTCTCTCGCATCGCCGGCCATGACGTGGTGCTCGCCGACACCAGTACCGAGCGGCTGGACTTTGCCGCTCGCAAGCTCGGCTTTGCCAAGGGCATCGTCGTGGATGTTGATGCGGCGGCGCGCATTGCCGCTGCGACGGATGGCGACGGTTTCGATGTCGTCTTCGACGCCACCGGGCACGGTGGTTCGATGCAGGCGGCCTTCGCCCACGTCGCCCATGGCGGTACCCTGGTCTTCGTCAGTGTCGTCAAGGACGAGATCCGCTTCTCCGATCCGGAGTTCCACAAGCGCGAGATGACCTTGATCGGCAGCCGCAACGCGACCCGGCAGGATTTCGACCACGTCGTCGCGTCGATCGCGTCCGGCCTTGTGCCTATCGACGCGCTGATCACCCACCGCACCACGCTCGATGGCGCGGTTGCCGATCTGCCGCGATGGGCGGAGGAAAAGACGGGTCTGGTGAAGGCAGTCATCCAAGTGGCGGCCACCTGAGTGATGGCGGCTTTGCTGCATCGCCACAGGGGAGCGTATCCATATTTTGCTGCGGCGAGGCGCCAGATTTTCCTGAAAACGTCAGGCAGCGTGCCTCAATGCACGAAAACAGCGGAAAACGGCCAGTTTCGAGCAAGCTCGTTTGCAAATCGTCAGGAATCCAGATTCATTCTGGCTTCAGGCCTTGTATCGAGGCGAGACGGGTATATTTGTTGCACTGCACAAGAAAAATGGTAGTCTGGCAGCGATTGCGGACACCAAGACAAACAATCGCAAGCTTGCGTCCGACCGGGAGCGGCGTTGTCGTTGATTGAACCAAGGGGTACGCTTCCCATGTTCTACCAGCTCTATGAACTGAACCACGCAATGATGGCGCCGTGGCGCACGGCAGCCGACGCCATGCGTCTCGCGTTCAGCAATCCGATGAACCCCGTCTCGCACACTTATTTCGGTCGCGCCGCCGCCGCCGGTCTCGAAGTGTTCGAGCGCTCCACCCGCCGTTATGGCAAGCCGGAGTTCGGTCTTCCCGAGACTGTGGTCGATGGTCAATCGGTTTCGATCTACGAACGCATCGTCTGGCGGGCGCCATTCTGCAACCTCATTCATTTCGAGCGTGCGCTTCCCAAGGGCCGCGCACCCGATCCGAAGGTGCTCATCGTCGCGCCGATGTCCGGCCACTATGCGACGCTGTTGCGCGGCACGGTGGAAGCCCTGCTTCCGCATTCCGAGATCTACATCACCGACTGGATCGATGCCCGCATGGTGCCGCTCAGCGAAGGCACCTTCGATCTGGATGACTACATCGACTACGTCATCCAGATGCTGCATTTCCTCGGGCCCGACACGCATGTGATCGGCGTTTGTCAGCCCGCGGTGCCGGTGCTTGCCGCCGTCGCGCTGATGGAAGCTGCCGACGATCCGCTGTCGCCGGCGACGATGACGCTTATGGGCGGTCCGATCGACACCCGCATCAACCCGACCGGCGTCAACCAGCTGGCGGAAGAACGTTCGATCGAATGGTTCCGTGACAATGTCATCATGCCGGTGCCGTGGCCGCAGCCAGGCTTCATGCGCATGGTCTATCCGGGCTTCCTGCAGCTTTCCGGCTTCATGTCGATGAATCTCGACCGGCACCTGATCGCCCACAAGGAGTTCTTCGCCCATCTGGTGAAAAACGACGGCGATGCCGCCGAGAAGCACCGTGACTTCTATGATGAATATCTCGCGGTCATGGACCTGACGGCCGAATTCTACCTGCAGACCGTGCAGGTGGTGTTCATGCAGCACGCGCTGCCGAAGGGCGAGATGATGCATCGCGGCAAGCGCGTCGACACGACCGCGATCAAGAAGGTCGCGCTCTTGACGGTCGAAGGCGAGAACGACGATATCTCGGGCGTTGGCCAGACGAAGGCGGCGCAGACCATCTGCACCAACATCCCGGATCATATGCGTATGCACTACATGCAGCCGGATGTCGGTCACTACGGCGTCTTCAACGGCTCTCGCTTCCGCCGCGAAATCGCGCCGCGCATCGTCGCGTTCCACCGCGAGCATGCGCGCCACGCAAAACCGGTAAAGCAGCTGATCAAGGGCGGAAAGTCGGCCTGATCCCGGCTCTTGGGTCGTTTTGACCGCGTAGAGTCAAGGGTTTGTCGGATTCCGGAGGGAGGCGTCTTGCAGAGCCAAGGGCGCCTTCCCACATCGTTTTCATCGGGTCGCATGGGCGGCCCGGATGATTGCGAGGAATCCTGAAGATGAACCAATCTGCAATGATCCGTCCGGATTGGACGCCCGCGACCATCGCCCTGATGGTGCTTGGCTTTGTGGTCTTCTGGCCGCTCGGCCTGGCCATGCTCGCGTACATTCTCTTTGGCGAAAAGCTCAAGACGTTCAAGAAAGACGCAAACGATACGGTGGATGGCATGTGCTCGGCTTTCAAGCGCGGCGGCCGCCGTTCCAACTGGACGCATCGTACCGGCAACGTCGCTTTCGACGACTGGCGCGAAGCTGAACTGGCTCGCCTCGAAGAGGAGCGCCGCAAGCTCGACGAGATGCGCGAAGAATTCGACACCTATGTGCGCGAGCTTCGCCGCGCCAAGGACCAGGAAGAGTTCGACCGGTTCATGCGCGATCGCAAGAATGGTGGCTCGGGTCCGATTGTCGAAGCCCATTAACCTGACGAAACCGCTTCCGGCGTTTCACATGAAACGCCGGATCACTCTCGGCACGCATCCAACCAGCGAACAGTAGGCGAAAGCCCCGCGAATCGGTTAGAAAGCCTGCATGTTCCCTTCCTTCAAGCGGCGCATTCAACCTGCACCACCCGCAACAACGCGACAGATCGAGGTCGCCGGCAAGTCCCTGCCGCTGACGATCAAGCAAAACGCGCGCGCGACGCGCATGACGCTGCGCATCGAGCCAGGCGGGCGAGCCCTGAAGATGACGGTGCCGCAGGGCCTCCCCGAGCGCGAGGTGAATGCCTTCCTGACACGACACCAGGGCTGGCTGATGACCAAGCTCGCCCGCTTCTCCGGCGAAAGCCAGATCGAGGAGGGCGGTTCCATCCTCATCCGCGGCGTTGCCCACCGCATCGAGCGCACCGGCAAGATCCGTGGGCTCACGGAAGCGATCGTGATCGATGACGAACCGGTGCTGCGCGTCAGCGGTGGCGAGGAACATCTCACCCGGCGCATCGTCGATTTCCTGAAGAAGGAAGCGCGCCAGGATCTCGACCGGTTGGTGGCGATCTATACCGGCCGTATCGGCCGGAGGGCAAAGTCGCTTTCGCTCAAGGACACGCGCAGCCGCTGGGGATCATGCTCAGCCGACGGGGCGCTGAGTTTTTCCTGGCGCATCGTCATGGCGCCGCCAAAGGTCATCGCCTATCTCGCTGCGCATGAAGTGGCACATCTGCAGGAAATGAACCACGGGCCCGACTTCTGGGCGCTGTGTGGGAGGCTGTGTCCGGATACGGACGATGCCAAGCGATGGCTCCGCCGCAACGGCACGATGCTTCACGCGATCGACTTCGATTGAATCTTGGATGGCGATGAGCGGCGCGTTATGCGCGATGGCGCAGCGCTTCACGGATCTTCTCGTCGGTCTTGTATTGGCTGAGCGCATAGACCGACCAGATCGCCGCCGGAACCCAGCCGATCAGGGTCAACTGCAGGATCAGGCAAATGAGGCCAGCAAAGGGGCGGCCGATGGTAAAAAACTGTAGCCAAGGCAGGATAAGCGCGAGCAACAGGCGCATCAGTCTCTCCGTTGTGGTAAAATGCATATGGTGAAAGCGCGCCTGCCGCGCAAGGGGCGCGCACCCGCCAAAGGACGGGTGCAGGGGCGCTGAGTGACCGCTTTTGCGTCGGTTTTTGGCTCGACTCGCGCGGCATTTCATGCAAGGTCGCTTCTCATGAAAACCCAAGTGAAGATATGCGGGCTGAAGACCGCGGAAGCGGCCGAGCGTGCTGTCGCGCTCGGCGCATCCCATGTCGGCTTCATCTTTTTCCCGAAGAGCCCCAGGAACATCGAGCCCGACGATGCCGGTCGCATCGCCGACAGGATTCGCGGCCAGGCGAAGATCGTCGCCGTCACGGTGAATGCCGACAATGACGAGCTTGACGAGATCGTCTCGGCCCTCAATCCGGATATCCTGCAGCTTCACGGCAGCGAGGACGCGGAGCGACTGCTGACGGTCAAGGCGATGTATGGCCTTCCTGTCATGAAGGCCCTTTCGGTGCGCGAAGCATCTGACCTTGAAAAGATCGATGCCTATATCGGCATTGCCGATCGCTTCCTCTTCGATGCCAAGCCGCCAAAAGGGTCCGATTTGCCCGGTGGCAACGGCGTTTCCTTTGACTGGAAGCTGCTCGATGCGCTTGACGGAAGCGTCGATTACATGCTTTCCGGTGGTCTTAACGCCGACAACATTGGCGAGGCCATGGCGCAGACCAGCGCGCGTGCCATCGATATCTCCTCCGGCGTCGAGAGCGCGCCGGGCGTCAAGGATCTGAAGCTCATGGAATCGTTTTTCAATGCCGTTCGCCAGGCGGAGGCGGGCATGCCACGGTCAGGGAGCAGGACGTGAACCAGGCGCCAAAGTTGAATTCCTTCCGGGGTGGCCCGGACGAGGACGGCCGTTTCGGTATCTTCGGTGGCCGCTTCGTGGCCGAAACCCTCATGCCGCTGATCCTCGATCTCCAGAACGAGTGGGACAACGCGAAGAACGATCCGGCCTTCAAGGCGGAGCTGGAGCATCTCGGCGCGCATTATATCGGCCGCCCGAGCCCGCTCTATTTTGCTGAACGGCTGACGGCGGAGCTTGGCGGCGCCAAGATCTACTTCAAGCGCGAAGAGCTGAACCACACCGGCTCGCACAAGATCAACAACTGCATTGGCCAGATCCTGCTTGCCAAGCGCATGGGCAAGACGCGCATCATCGCTGAGACCGGTGCCGGCCAGCATGGCGTGGCTTCGGCAACCGTCGCTGCCCGCTTCGGCCTGCCCTGCGTCGTCTACATGGGCGCGACCGACGTCGAGCGCCAGGCGCCGAACGTCTTCCGCATGAAGCTCTTGGGTGCCGAGGTAAAGCCGGTGACGGCCGGCAGCGGCACGCTCAAGGACGCCATGAACGAGGCGCTGCGTGACTGGGTCACCAATGTCGACAACACCTACTACCTGATCGGCACGGCTGCCGGCCCGCATCCCTATCCGGAGATGGTCCGCGATTTCCAAGCGGTGATCGGCCAGGAAGCCAAGGAGCAGATGCTCGCCGCCGAAGGCCGGCTGCCGGATCTCGTGATTGCCGCCGTTGGCGGTGGCTCCAACGCAATCGGCATCTTCCATCCGTTCCTCGATGACGAGAGCGTCAAGATCGTCGGCGTTGAAGCTGGCGGTAAGGGCATCGAAGGCGACGAGCATTGCGCCTCGATCACAGCCGGTTCGCCCGGCGTGCTGCATGGCAACCGCACCTATCTGCTGCAGGATGGCGACGGCCAGATCAAGGAAGGCCATTCGATTTCGGCCGGTCTCGACTATCCCGGCATCGGCCCGGAGCACGCCTGGCTGAACGATGTCGGCCGCGTCGAATACGTGCCGATCATGGACCACGAAGCGCTTGAGGCGTTCCAGACGTTGACCCGTCTCGAAGGCATCATTCCGGCGCTCGAGCCGTCGCATGCGCTTGCCGAAGTCATCAAGCGCGCGCCAAAAATGGGCAAGGACGAGATCATCCTGATGAACCTCTCCGGCCGCGGCGACAAGGACATCTTCACCGTCGGCAAGTTACTGGGAATGGGGCAGTAAGATCATGACCGCACGCATGGACAAGCGATTTGCCGATGTCGCGGCCGAAGGACGTCCGGTCCTCGTCACCTATTTCATGGGCGGCGATCCGGATTTCGAGACGTCGGTCTCGATCATGAAGGCGCTGCCGAAGGCCGGCGCCGACGTCATCGAACTCGGCATGCCTTTCTCGGACCCGATGGCCGATGGCCCGGCGATCCAGCTGGCCGGTCAACGCTCGCTGAAAAGCGGACAGACGCTCGCAAAGACGCTTGAGATCGCCCGCCGTTTCCGTGAGGACGACCAGCGCACGCCGATCGTGCTGATGGGCTATTACAACCCGATCTATATCTACGGCGTCGACCGCTTCCTGACGGATGCGCTGGCCGCCGGCATTGACGGCCTGATCGTCGTCGACCTGCCGCCGGAGATGGACGACGAACTCTGCATCCCGGCGCTGGAGAAGGGCATCAACTTCATTCGCCTGGCGACGCCGACCACGGACGACCGTCGCCTGCCGAAGGTCCTCGAAAACACCTCCGGTTTCGTCTATTACGTGTCGATGAACGGCATCACCGGTTCGGCTCTGCCCGATCCGTCGTTGATCGCCGGCGCCGTCGGGCGTATCAAGGCACACACCAATCTGCCCGTTTGCGTCGGTTTCGGCGTCAAGACGGCGGAACATGCAAGGGCCATCGGAGCATCTGCCGATGGCGTGGTCGTCGGTACGGCGATCGTCAACCAGATCGCGTCGAGCCTGACCGAAGAGGGCAAGGCGACCGATGCGACGGTTCCGGGTGTCGAAGCGCTGGTGAGAGGGCTCTCGGCAGGCGTGCGGTCCGCACGTCTCGCAGCAGCCGAATAATTGCCTATATTAGCGCGCACAACCCGAAGGAAATCTTCAGGAGTTACTAAGTGAACTGGATCACAAACTACGTTCGGCCGAAGATCAACTCGATGCTGGGCCGCCGGGAAGTTCCGGAAAATCTCTGGATCAAGTGCCCGGAAACCGGCGAGATGGTGTTCCACCGCGATCTCGAGGAGAACAAGTGGGTCATCCCGCAATCCGGCTTCCACATGAAGATGCCGGCCAAGGCGCGGTTGAAGGACCTGTTCGACGGCGGCATCTTTGAAGCGTTTCCGCAGCCGAAGGTCGCTCAGGACCCGCTGAAGTTCCGCGATTCCAAGAAATACGTCGATCGTCTGCGCGACAGCCGCGCCAAGACTGAACTCGAAGACACGATCGTCGCCGGTCTCGGCCGCGTCCAGGGCGTCAAGCTCGTCGCCGTCGTGCACGAGTTCAACTTCATTGGCGGCTCGCTCGGCATGGCTGCCGGCGAGGCGATCATCAAGGCCTTCGAACGGGCGATCGCCGAGAAGTGCCCGCTGGTCATCTTCCCGGCTTCAGGTGGCGCACGCATGCAGGAAGGCATCCTGTCGCTGATGCAGCTGCCGCGCACCACGGTTGCCGTCAACATGCTGAAGGAAGCCGGCCTCCCCTATATCGTCGTACTCACCAACCCGACCACCGGTGGCGTCACCGCATCCTACGCGATGCTCGGCGACATTCACATGGCCGAGCCCGGCGCGGAAATCGGCTTTGCCGGGAAGCGCGTGATCGAGCAGACGCTGCGCGAGAAACTGCCGGAAGGTTTCCAGACGTCGGAATACCTGCTGGAACACGGCATGGTCGACATGGTCGTCAAGCGCCATGATCTGCCGTCGACGCTCGCTCGGGTCCTGAAAATCCTGATGAAGAAGCCGGCGGAAGCCTCGAAGCTCAACGGCGGCACGCAGCCGGCCGCCTTGCCGGTCGCTGCCAGCGCTTGAATAAGCGCTGGGCTGGTCGAACTGCGTAGAACAAAATAATGCATCTCCGCGATTTCTTGTGTGTGGGGATGCTGCAACTCAAGGCGCGTTACAGCGATCGGCAGACGGCCTATAAGGCGCGCGCTGTAGCAGCCGAGCGTGTCGGGGCGGGGGTTAAGAGATGGCAGCGGTGGAAGCCAGCGAAGCGGGCTACGAGATCGAAAAACTTCTCGCCCTTCACCCCAAGGGCTTCGACCTGTCGCTGGACAGGATCACCCGGCTTCTCGCCGCTCTCGGCAATCCCCAGGATCGTCTTCCGCCGGTGATCCATGTCGCCGGTACCAACGGCAAGGGCTCGGCGACCGCGTTTTCGCGGGCGATCCTCGAAGCAGCCGGCCTCAGCGTTCACGTCCACACGTCGCCGCATCTCGTCAACTGGCACGAGCGCTATCGCCTGGGCGTCAAGGGTGGCAAGGGCAGGCTCGTCAGCGATCCCGTTCTCGCCGATGCCATGCGCCGCGTCGCCGAAGCCAATGGCGGCGAGAAGATCACCGTCTTCGAGATCCTGACCGCCGTCACCTTCCTGCTCTTTGCCGAGCACCCGGCCGACGTGGCGATCATCGAGGTTGGTCTCGGCGGCCGCTTCGACGCGACCAACGTTATTGCGCGGCCGGCCGTCTCGGTTGTCATGCCGATCTCGCTCGACCATCAGGCCTATCTCGGTGATCGGGTGGAGCTGATAGCCGCCGAAAAGGCCGGCATCATGAAGCGTGGCTGCCCCGTGGTAATCGGCCAGCAGGAGGAAGAGGCCGCCCGTGACGTGCTCGTCTCGACGGCGGAACGCCTCGGTTGCCCGATGTTTGTCTATGGCCAGGATTTCATGGCGCATGAGGAGTTCGGTCGCCTCGTCTATCAGGACGAAGGCGGGCTCGCCGATCTGCCGCTGCCGAAGCTGCCGGGGCGCCACCAGTATGCCAATGCCGCAGCCGCCATCCGCGCGGTGCGGGCCGCCGGTTTCGATGTTTCCGAAGCGGCGATCGAGAGGGGCCTCGCGGGCGTCGAATGGCCCGGACGCCTGCAGCGCCTGACCAGCGGTAAGCTCACGCATTACGGGCCCAATGGCGCGGAGATCTGGGTCGACGGCGGCCACAATCCCGGCGCCGGTCAGGTCATCGCCGAGGCAATGGCGACCTTCGAGGAGCGCGAATCGCGCCCCCTGTTCCTGATCATCGGCATGATCAACACGAAGGAGCCGATCGGCTACTTCCGCGCCTTCCTCGATCTCGCCGAGCAGGTCTTCACCGTTCCGATCCGCGGTTCCGATGCTGGGCTTGATCCTGTGGCGCTGGCCAGTGATGCCGCATCGGTCGGCTTCGAGGCTTCGGCGGTCTCGTCCGTTGCCGAGGCGCTGACGGTCATCGCCAATCTGGTCGACGAAGATCCGGCGCCGCCGCGCATCCTGATCGGTGGCTCGCTCTATCTGGTGGGCGATGTGCTTGCCGACAACGGCACGCCGCCGAAGTGATCGGCAGCTGGGACCGTCATCCCGCTTCCAGATTTAAGACAAGAAAAAAGCCCGGCATGCCGGGCTTTCAACGTTTTCAGCAGTGAACTTGCTTTAAGCGACCGCCGTGGAGATCCACGAGGACAGGGCCGTCTTCGGGGCGGCGCCAACCTTGATGTCAGCCACTTCGCCGGCCTTGAACATGGCGAGCGTCGGGATCGAGCGAACGCCGTACTGGGCGGCCAGTTCCGGGTTTTCGTCGATGTTGAGCTTGGCAACCTTGACCTTGCCGGCCAGTTCGTTCGAGATTTCCTCGAGGCTCGGGGCGATCATCTTGCACGGGCCGCACCATTCAGCCCAGAAATCGACAACCACCGGCTCGGCGGAGTTCAGCACTTCCTGCTGAAAATTGGACGTATCGACCTTTACAGTAGCCATAGGCTGCTCCTTGCGTTCGGAATGGCAGTATCCAGATGTTGTGTCTCATGTGAGAAGGCACCGCTGGATTTTCAATATCGGGTATCTCACTTTGTCGCGAGGTCTTCAAGGCTCCTGTCGAGCGCTTGATCGGGAACGACGTGGATTGCCGGCCCCTCGGTGAAGATCAGTACACATCGAAACGCATGTGCCGGATAAAGCGGCTGCAGGAGCGCGCGGTAGATGGCAAGCTGCGCCGTGTAGGCGAAGGGAATGTCGTTAGGCGATGCCGGCACCTGCCTGTTGGTCTTGAAGTCCGCAATCGTCACGACGCCATCGCGGACGGCCAGCCGGTCGATCCGGCCTGAAACCGCGTGCTCGCGCTTGCCGAGCGTCAGCGTACCCATGACCGAAACCTCGGCCCGGCTGCTCACCGAGAAAACTGCGCCGAGGTCCGGATGGTCGAGCACGGTTTCGATGCTGGCGATCAGTGCAGCGCGTTGTTCTGAAGGCCAACTGGGAACGGATCGCTCGAGATAGCGTTCGGCCGCGGCCCGGCGATCGTCTCCCGCCATTGAGGGGAGAACCTGCAGCAGGCGGTGCAAGATGGCGCCGCGCAGCATCGAGAGGTTTGCCGGGGCCCTTTCCGAGAAAAGAGCCGAGCCGACGAGCGCATCGCCATCGTCCTCGTCAACCGCGATGCCGACGCCGGAAGGACTGAGCGGCCGCGGCAGCCGCTTTTGCGGCGGCAGCGGCGTCGAAAGCGCCTTTGGCAGGGCGGTGGCGGGACGGCCCGAATCGGCCGAGCGCGCGTCGCCGGAGGGCAGATCGCGTTCGAGCTGCTTCTCGCGCCAGGCATGGCCGGACCATTCCTCGCCGCCGGCGTGAAAACTGGTCGGGTGGCCGCGGCCGCTCTCGTCTCCGGCAAGGCTCGCCTGAACCATAGCGTGCCATGTATCGGCCGCGGCCCGCTGGCCGCGATAACCGCAGACGATCAGGCGGTCGGCGGCGCGGGTCATGCCGACATAGAGCAGGCGACGATATTCTTCCTCAGCCAGCGTCTTCAGCCTCTCGCCGTCGGCGGTGATGAGCGAGTTCGATTCCGCGCCCGGCGCGCGCCACACCGGAAGCGGCAGGACGGTGCCGTCTCTCTGGGCAAGCTCCAGGAAGCGAAGAGAGGGCACATGCTGGTTGCTGAACGCCGCCCCGCCGCCATCGGCGAGGAAGACGACTGGCGCTTCCAGGCCCTTGGCCGCGTGCACGGTCATGATCCGAACTTCATCGCGTTCCTTGTCCTGCTCGCGCTTGACCGTCGGCGCTTCCATTTCCAGCGTCGAGACGAAGGCCTGCAGGCCGGGCAGGCCGCTTCTTTCCTGGTCGAGCGCGAAGGTCAGGAACTCGTCGAGTATGTCGCTGACCTCGGTGCCGAGGCGCGCGAGAAAGGCGGCGCGGCCGCCATGCACGCCGAGGACGCGGGCATAGAAGTCATGCGGAGCCAGCTGGCTTGCGAGCGCCATGTAGGATTTCAGCGTTCGCGCCGTCTGGTGAAACAGGATGCCGTCATCGGCTTCATGCTGCAGCCTCTCCCAGAGGCTTTCGCCTTCGCCGCGCCGCGCCGCGAGTTCGAACAGCGCGTCCTCGCCGAGGTTGAACAGCGGGCTTTTCATCAGCGCGGCCAGCGACAGGTCGTCCTGCGGCAACAGCACGAACCGCCCGAGGGCGAGCAGGTCCTGGACGGCAATATGCTTGGTGAGCACCAACCGGTCGGCGCCGGCGACCGGAATGTTGTTGCGGCGCTTGAGTGCTCTCGTCAGAGCATTGACGAAGGCGTCGCGTTTGCGGACCAGTACGATCACGTCGCCCGGGCGCATCGGCCGGCGAACGCCCTTCTCGACGATCGTCTCCTTGCCGATCCAGCTTTCCAGCGTGGCTGCGATCCGGCGGGCGAGGATATTGACCGGCGCACTCTCCGGCGTTGCGTCGAAGGCGGCAGTCCATTCCTCGTCTGTATCCACCGGTTCGGCGGCAATCACGTCCCAGATGTCGACGGCGCCGGGATGGCCGATGCGGTTCGAAGCATGCACCACGGGCTCGTTGCGGGCGCTGAGGCCTCGCGCATGCGCCGGATTGGCAAAGACGG
Organism: Ensifer sp. Root954; assembly: GCF_001429005.1. NCBI lineage: Bacteria > Pseudomonadati > Pseudomonadota > Alphaproteobacteria > Hyphomicrobiales > Rhizobiaceae > Ensifer > Ensifer sp. Root954. The sequence continues at coordinate 43,125 of NZ_LMJM01000022.1, read as the reverse complement.
CGTCAACGGCCGAAAGCACGTCGACGGTCGAGCGGAAGGAGAGCTGCAGGCGGATGGGCTCGAAAGCCTTGCCGCCGTCGCGCACCCGCCGTTCGGTCTCCTGGCTCTCGCGCGAAAACCGCTCCGGACGGGCGCCCTGGAAGGAGTAGATCGACTGTTTCTCGTCACCGACGGCAAACATCGTGCGGGCAGTACCGCGTGCGCTCTCGCCCGAGAAGAAGTCGGAAGCGAGCGCCTGGATGATCGTCCATTGGGCCGGGCTGGTGTCCTGCGCCTCGTCGACGAGGATATGATCGATGCCCTGGTCGAGCTTGTAGTGTACCCAGGCGCTGACGTCGCCGCGGGCAAAGAGCGCCGCCGTGCGGTTGATCAGATCCTCGAAATCGAGCTGGCTGCGGCGTCGCTTCAGTTCCTCGTAGTCGGCATTCAGCCGCTCGGCGAGCGTCAGCGCCGCCAGCGTCGCCTCGAACATCCTGAGGATGCTGATGTGATCGATGCAGGCGACGACATGGCGATAGGCCTCGTCCACGAGGTCAATGAGATCGGGGGCAGCCTGCTGCATCGCCTTGTTGAGGAAGGCGGATTGCGCCCGCGGCTTGCCCGTGCCGGTGAAGAACAGATGCCTGAGCCCGTCATAGCGCGCGCTGAGATCCGTCATCTTCGAAACGGTCCTCAGCCCCTCCGCAAAGTCGAGCACCTTCGTGCCGCCAACGCTGGTGGCGAGCGAGAAGTACCGTTCGAGCGCCGCGCCGTTCAAGCCCGCCAAGGGCCAGATCGTCGCCATGGCGCCGTCGACGCTTTCCTCCGGCGAAAGCTTCAGCGCCCGGCGCAGCTCGGCCTCGGTGCCGCCGAGCCCGTCGGCATGTTCGAGGAAGACCTGGATCGCGGTTCGGTTTTCGACGATTGCGGCCAGCAGCTTTTCCAGGCCGGTATCGTCGGCGATGTCGAGCACGGTGGCAAAGGCGTGGGCAAGAGCCGGATCGTCCTTGGCCGCGGTCGCGGTCAGCAGCAGTCGGCGCGCATCGGCAAGCAGAACCGCAGCCGCGCGATCATCGAGAACCGAGAAATGGCCGGCGACATTGGCCTCCAGCGGAAACTGGTGCAGCAGCGCCTCGCAAAAGGCATGGATCGTCTGGATCTTCAGGCCGCCCGGGGTCTCCAGCGCGCGGGCGAACAGGCGCCGCGCTTCCTGCAGCTTCAAGCGCCCGGGCCGCTCGCCCTCAATCGCCTCGATCCGCTTTTCGAGCGTCGCGTCGTCGAGCGTTACCCATTCGGCCAGCCGTTCGAAGACGCGATTCGACATTTCGGAGGCCGCCGCCTTGGTATAGGTTAGGCAGAGGATCGCCGAGGGGCGGCAGCCGGCAAGCAGCAGCCGGATCACCCGCTGGGTCAGCACGTGGGTCTTGCCGGAGCCGGCATTGGCCGACACCCAGGCGGAGCGGTCCGGGTCCGAAGCCAGCGACTGCCGGCGCGAGGTCCAGTCGAGCCAGCTTTGAGGCGTCGCCTGTTCGGGGCCGAGGTCGTCATCCCTCATCGCCATCCTCCTCTTCGCTGTCGGCCGTCGACCATTCGGCTACGCGTGCCAGATGGTCGTATTCGCCGCCATAATCGCGCTCTTTCTGAACAATCACGCGCGAGGCAAAGCCATGCTTGCCCGAGAGAAGCGCGCTTAGCAGCTTCCTGAGTTCGGCGAGCGACTCGTCCGCAAGCTGATCGGCCGACTTCGTCTCCTTCGACTTGCTGCCTTCGTTGTTGACCGCTTCCGGTTTGAAGCGCGCGCCCGGTTTGAGCCGGACATAGAGCAGCGACTGTGGGTGGCTGGGCGGCACGTCCTTAAAGGCGCCGGCCTTGAGGGCCGCGGCTTCCAGCGCGAGCTGCGGGTCGAGCAGGACGCGCGCTTCCTTGGTCGATGGGCTGGAGCCGGTCTTGTAGTCGACGATCTCGACGCTGCCGTCGGTCAGCGTATCGAGCCGGTCGGCAATGCCGGTCAGCCGCATGTCGGCGACGCCGAGCTCCATCGATGCCGCCACTTCGGTGCGCGACCGGCGGATGAAGCGGGCGCGGTCCCGTTCCCATTTGATGAAGGCCAAGCCGACGGCGGCAAAGCGCGGCCGCCAGATCGTGTCGATATGGGTGGGCAGTCGCGCCTCGTCGAAAGCCTCGTTCAGCAGCCGGTGCATGACCTCTTCCGCCGCAGGCAACATCAGATCGACGCCGGCGCGTACGAAACGCTCGACGATCTGGTGGTAGAGCGTGCCGCGCTCGGCCGGGCCGGGGTCGCTGTTGAACGGCAGCAGCGGATCCAGCCGAAGGATGCGTCGCGCATAGATCGCGTAGGGGTCGCGCCGTAGCCGCGACACTTCGCTGAAAGAGTACTTGCGCGGCTGCAGGTCCGCCGGTGGCTTGGGGGCGGGGCGCTCGGCCAGCGGCTGGCGGCCGCCGTCGTCAAGCATGCGGGCCCAGGCGAGATAGTCGGCGCCATTGGCGTGCAGCGCTCGCGTCAGCCGTTCGCCGCCGAGCGCCAGCAGCCGCTGCAGCCAGCGCGAGGCGACGGTGGGTGCTGCGCCCTGGCGCATCGAGCGGGTGAAGATCAGCCGCCTTGTGCCGCAGGCCATCTGGAAGTCGTGCGCAAGCTGGCCGATGCGTCGTTCAGGCGGCTCAAGACCGATCCCCGTCTTCATGGTGCGCGACAGGAACGGATCGTTGGCCGTCTGGCCCGGCCAATTGCCTTCGTTCAGGCCGCCGAGAATCACCAGGTCCATGCTCTGCAGGCGCGATTCCAGCGCGCCGAAGATGAACACCCGCGGATGGCGCATGGAGCGAGGCTTGACCGCGGCGCTGGCCGACAGGGCTTCGACGACATCGCACCATTGCGGCCCGTCCGCGGTCATCTGGCCGTCGGTTTCGATGATGCCGCGAAGGAGAGTTGCGAGCGTATCGGCGGCCTCTCCGGACCAAAGCCCACCGAGGTCGCCACGCTCGTCGGCTGAGGCTGCTTCCAGGGCCTCGCCGGTGCGCATCGCCCAGTCGGCAAAGGTAAATTCGTCCGAGAACACGCGGCTGCCGTCCCGGCTGCGCGTCAGCGCGGAGGCGAGCGGCGCCACCGCGAGACCGATCTTCGCCGCCACGTCGCGGGCCGCCTCAAGCGCGTCATCCCCGATGCCGATGCGCCATTCCGGTGGATGGCGATCGGTCTTGTGCCGGACGATCGCCGCGTCGAGCACGGATCCGAGGGCCAGCAGATCGACCGTCGCGGTGCTGCCACGCAGTGCCATGCGTTCCAGCGCGTCGGCCCCTTCGCGCATCCTGTCGCGGGAAAGCCCGAAGCGCGCCAGCGGATGCTTGAGCAGCGCGACGAACGGCACGGGATCGCCGGGGCGCAGACATGCTTCTAGCAGCAGCCGCAGCAGGCTGCCCTGCGGCGTCGCGATGAGAGGCGTACCGGCGGAATCGTCGGCCTCGATGCCGAAGCGGGCAAGCTCGGCGCCGACCCGCCGTGCGAGATTGCGGTCCGGCGTGATCAGCGCTGCCTGGCTCTCGTCGCTGCCTTCGAGCGCGAGCCGCAAGGCGACCGCGATCGCGGCCGCTTCCTCGCGTTCGTTGGCGGTTTCGATGAGGGCTGCATCCTGGAAGGCTTGCTGCAGCAACGCCGGATCCAGCTCGCTGCGCATCGCGGTCCATGCATTGGTCGCCTTGGCCGGCAGAAGAGCGTGCGACAGGATCTCGGCACGGACGTCGAGGTCGACCTCGGCGACAGCCAGGGCGGTCACGTCGGGCCGCAGTACGCCCATGCGTTTCAGCAGCCTGTAAAAGCCGTATTGCGGGTGGCTGCGGCTTGCCGGGTCCGGCCTGCCGTCAAGGGCGGCGTCGGCGACGATCATGTCCCATTCGGCCTCGCTCATCGTCTGGTCGAGGCCAGGCAGCACGATCGTACCGTTGGGCAGCTTCTGCACGGCGGCAATCAGCGTGGCCGTTGCGGGAATGGAGCCGGTCGAACCGGCAATGATGATCGGGCCCTCGATCTTGCCGGCGGCGATGCGCTGCGTCTCGGCCTGCAGGATCGCGTTGCGGTGGCGCGCGGGCGAGGATTGTTTCAGTTCCTCCAGCCGTTCCGGCCAGTAGCTGCGGGCAATCTTCAGGAATTCGAGCGTCAGCTGCCACCAGAGGGCGTGCTCGCCGGCATCGAGCTTGTCGAGCTTGTCCCAGTCGAGCTCTTCCGTCTCCATCGCGTCGATGAGGTCGGCAAGATTGCGCGCGAGCCAGATCGCATCGGCAGGGCTTGCCGGCGCAATCAGCGGGCTCTCCGCATGGATGTCGAGCACCACCTTCGGCAGCCGGTTGCGCCAGGCGAGGATAAGCCGGCCAAGCTCGATCAGGCGTGCGGTCCCGGGCAGGGGCGGGGCGAGATCGAGGATCGCCGGCACCCCGGCATCGAAGAAGCCGCTGTCGTCATCGGTCTCGCCGAGCGCCTTGATCGTGGGCAGGATGGTGGAGCGGCCGCCGAGCAGGTCGACGAACTCGGACCGGAGCACACGGGCCGAGCGCCGCGTCGGCAGGAAGATCGTCACGCCGGCAAGCGGCAGGGGATCGGCCGGGTCGTAGCGGAAGTCCGGCGTCAGGCTACCGTCGCAAAGCTTTTCGGCGAGCGTCTTCAGGAAGGGGAGGCCGGGCGGGATCGTGAAGACGTTGGACCGGCGGCCACGCACGCTCATCCCTCCGGCTGGTGGCGGCGGATCGCCGCCTCCGCTTCGCCGATCGCCTCGGGCGTTCCGACCGTCATCCAGTGACCGTCGAGCAGCAGGCCGTAAAGACGGCCTTCTTCGGCGGCGCGATCGAAGTAGATGTTGAGATTGAAGGCGTCGTCGGGCGCGTCGGCAAAAAGCCGGGAGTGAAGCGCGATCGCGCCGGCATAGACCACCGGGTTCGGCAGGCCTTCGGCGTAGCGCGTGAGCTTGCCGTCGTCACCCAGCGAGAAATCCCGCTTGCCGTTGTGGCCGGTCGTATCCTCGTCGCGCACGCAAAGGAGCAGCATGTCCATGCGCTCCGCGTCGAAGGCGGCGGCCAGGCGCGTCAGGTTGCTGGGCTTGCCCTTGGGCTCGCCGACCCAGAAGAGATCGGCATTCATCACCAGAACCGGCCCCTCCGGCAGCAGTTTCAGCCCCTTGGCGAGACCGCCGCCGGAATTCATCAGCGCCTCGCGCTCGTCCGAAATCACGATCTCCGGGGCGCTGCGTTGGCTGAGATGGCCTTCCATCAGGTCGGCGAAATGATGCACGTTGACCGCGGCCGTGCTGACGCCGGCCTCCACCAGGAGGTCCAGCACGTAGTCGATCATCGGCTTGCCGGCGATCTCGACGAGCGGCTTTGGCATGGTGTTGGTGATCGGACGAAGACGGGTGCCGAGGCCCGCGGCGAGCACCATCGCATTGCTGATCGACATTGATTCTCTGTCAGTTCGCTGATTCGGAAACGAGGATTCCGGTCTTCATACACCAGTCGTGCAAGGGTTTCAGCGATTCATGTGAAAGCGCCGCCTGAAGATAGGCGAAAGTGCGCGGCATGTGCTTCATGTAGCCGGGCTTGCCGTCGCGCTGCATCAGTCGCACCCAGATGCCGACGAGCTTGCAGTTGCGCTGCGCCGACATCAGGTGCCAGTCGCGAAGGAACATTGCCTCGTCGAAGCTACCACCCCCGCGCCGTTCGGCGAAATAAGCGTCCATCATCCGGCTTGCGAGCGAAGGCGGGATGGTGACGCGGGCATCCTGAACCAAGGACGCGACGTCATAGGCAGTCGGACCGATCATTGCGTCCTGGAAATCGATGAGGCCGATCCGGTTCAGACCTTCGCGTTCCCCGCGCCAGATGATGTTCGGCGAGTGAAAATCGCGCAGCAGCAGGTTCGTTTCGGATGTCTGCAGGAGGTCGATCAGGCCGTCCCAGATCTCTCCATATTCGCGCTTCTCGTCGTCGCTTGCCGGCGCGCCGCGTTTCCAGGGCAGATACCAGTCGGTCAAAAGCCGCGTCTCGATCTTCATCGCCGTCCGGTCGAAATCCGGAATGCGGTGTATCACAGTCGGCTCGACCTTGATCTCGGCCTCGGCCGGTTCCGCGTGCAGGCGGGCAAGCAGCCGCGCGCTCTCGATGTAGCGTTCGTCGATCGGCTGTCCGTCCGCATCGAGAACGCCGTCCGAGCCCAGATCTTCGATCAAGAGGATGCCCTGGTCGATGTCGCGGGCGTAGATTTCGGGCGCGGCGAAGCCGCGGGCAATGAGCATCTGGTCGACGGCGACGAAGGGAACGACATCTTCGGCGATATGCGCCAGCTGCTGATAGTACTTTCCGTCCTGAAGGATCGGGCCCGGCTTGTGCCGCGGCGAATCCATCAGAATCCGGCTAACGGAGCCGTCCGCCGGGTAAATGCGCTCATAGGCCCGGATCGAGGCGTCGCCGCTCAGGTGCCGGCGCCGCGCCTTGGAATGCCCGTTCGTATCGAGAAACTCGCGGATCGAAAGCGTTCGGGCGATGCGCTGCAGCGTGTCATCAGGCGCCGAAATTTCGACGCGTCGCCCGTCCTTCTCGTGGGTGATCGCAAGCGTGATGCGACGTGAGGGGAGGGCGTCGTCCGCCCGTTCCGGCCATTCGACCAGGCAGATGCCCTGCGACAGGGCTTCATCGAAGCCCAGTTCGTCAAGCTCGCTGGAATCGGCCAGCCGGTAAAGGTCGAAATGCGCGACGGGTATGCGCAAGTCGTAGCTCTGGACCAGCGTGAAGGTCGGGCTCGGCACTTCCAGGCCGTCGTCATCGGCGACTGCTCTCAGAAAGGCGCGCGCCAGTGTGGATTTGCCGGCGCCGAGATCGCCCGAAAGAGCGACGCAGTCGCCAGGCTTCAGGGCGAGCGCCAGGTCCTCACCAAGCTCGATCGTTGCCGCCTCGTTTGCAAGATGGCGCTCGATCGCCGGCATCATTCGGCCGCGACGGTGGCCGGCACGTCGGCCGAAGGGATGCGGCAGGTCACTTCCGTGCCTTCGCCTTCCTTGCTGCGGATCGAGACCGTGCCGTGATGCAGGCTGACGAAGCTCTCGACGATCGAAAGCCCGAGGCCGGCGCCGCCGCGCTGACCGTGGCTTTCAAAGCGGTTGAAGACCGTGTCGAGCACGTCCTGCGGAATGCCGGGGCCGCTGTCGGAGACCGAGAAGATGAAGTCGCTGCCCTCGCGGCGGCACGCCAGTTCGATGACGCTGCCATCGGGGGCGAAGTTCGCGGCATTGGTGAGCAGCTTGACGAAGATCTGCTTCAGGCGCTGCTGATCGGCGACCATCCGGCCGAGATTATCAGGTGCGGCGATCCGGAGCGTCACGCCGCTTTCGGTCAGACGGTCGGCCATCTGATACGCGATGTCGTCGAGGAAATCGGTGAGGCTGATGTCGGCAAGGTCGAGCTGGACGATGCCGGCGTCGACGGTCGCAAGATCGAGGATGTCGTTGACGATCGTCAGAAGCAGCGACGACGACGTGGCGATATGGTCGACATACTCTGCCTGGCGCTCGTTGAGGTCGCCGAACGCAGGCGTCTTCAAGAGATCGGCGAAACCGATGATGTTGGTGAGCGGCGAGCGCAGCTCATAGGAGACGTGGTGGACGAAGTCGTTCTTCAACGCATCGGCCTTGCGCAGCGCCTCATTCTTTTCGGTGAGCGCGCGCTCGACCCGGACGCTGTCGGTAATGTTGACGAAGGTCAGCATCGTCTGGGCGTTCGGCAGCGGGATGACCGCGTAGTCGAGAATCAGCCCGGTCCTGAGTTCGAGAATGCCGCGGCTGGAGGGCCGCTCGTCGTCGAAGCTGGTGATGATGTGGGTGAAACGCTTCCAGCCGTCGGGCTGGTCGTAGGAGATCAGGCAGGCCTGCTCGATCGCCTTGATATGCGTACCGGGTTTGGCTTCAGCCTCGCTGATGCCCCAGATCGCGCGAAACGCCGGGTTCGACAGGCGGATGCGGCCGTCCGGGCCGAACACCGCTACACCTTCGGCCAGGTGATCGATGGTTTCGCCCTGGACCTGGACGAGGGTGTTATAGCGCGTTTCGAGGTCGACCTTCTCGGTCAGGTTCTCGAACACCCAGGTAACGCCGCCCTGCGGGCGGGCGGTGGCAAAGACGCGCAATGTCTGTCCGTTCGGCAGGTGCCAAAGGTCGCTCTGCGTATCGAGCGCCTGGTAGACCGATAGTGCGTTCGCCTTCCACTGTTTCCAGTTGAGCTGTTCCGGCAGCTGGCCGCCGGCGCGCAGCCGATCGAGCACTTCGCCATTGTCCGGCTTGCGCTCCAGGAAGCCGATATCGAGGTTCCACAGGCGCTGGAAGGCCTGGTTGTAGAACTGCAGACGCTGGTTGCCGTCGAAGATCGCGACGGGCGTCGCCAGATGGTCGAGCGTTTCCGCATGGCTCTTGAGCGTGCGGTTGAGCTCTTCGCGCACGGCCTCGATCCCCGAAATATCGACTGCGATACCGGCCGAACCGGCGGCGCTGCGGGCGTCGACGACGTCGAAGAAGGTGCGGTTGCCGCGCACGACGGTCGAGACCTTGTCGTGGAAAGGCGTATCGAACGTCGAGACCGACCGGATCTTTTCACGCGCAACGGTCGCAAGCAACTCGCGCTTTTCCGCGACGGCGGTGGCGACATCGGGTGCCTCGACGGCGTCGGCATAGGCTTCGTTGACCCAGACGAGCGCGCCGTCGGTGCCGCGCTGCCAGACGGGCAGGTCGATTGCGTCGAGGAGCGTATGGAAGGAGCGAAGCGCGATATTGAGCCGGTCGTGTTCGAGCTTCAGTTCGGCGAGCTCCGCCCGCATGTTGTTGAGCGCGATGAAGCGCACAAAGGCGCGGCCGCCGGAAACGCGTCCCTGGGCTTCCAGCACTTCGTTGCGCTGCGTTTCGATGACGAGATCGAAGCTGCGGGCCTGGGTGCGAAGCGCCTCGATCGATTTTTCGAGCTCGCCTGCAGACTGCGCCTTGACCCAGCGGCCGAAGGCCAGGAAGTCGCGGTCGTCGGAAGGCGCGCCGGTTTCCGCCGGCAGCTGGCCGAGCAGTTCGGCGCGTTCGAGAAGCCCGTCCCAGATGACGATCCGGCGGTTCTTGTCGGCGACCAGCGCCTGGTAGCGCGAGAGGCGCTGGTTGGCGTCGGAAAGGTCGGACCTAAGCTCGCGGTTTTCAGCCTCGATGTTGCCGCGCTGGCGGATCAGCCAGATCGCCGAGATCATCGCAGCGGAAATGACGCCGATCAGCACGGAAAAGGTGACGACCTCCGACGAGCCGAAGATGCCGGCCTTTTGCGGGACAACCTGGGCGAGAGCGTCCGTGGCGGTGAAAAGGGCGGTGCCGGCCAAAAGGCGGCGCAGGAATTTCGGACCCTTGCGGCGGATGGCCGGAAAATCTGTCTGGTCTTTGTTCATGGCGCTGCCATCCCCGTCTGTCCGAAGGGTGCTGCCGGCCTTGCTGCGCCTTGCACAGTTCCACCGGGGCCCTGTTCAAGGGTCCGCGTCAGTTCCGATTGCATCCCCGGTCTGTCTCCGTCTGTTTGCCGCTAATTCGACAAGACATCCCATCCGCGATGCCCAAGGTCCGCACCGGCATCACGAATCAATGGGTTAGAGCATACTTCCTAGTCGAATCGTCGGGAAGGGAGAGGCCCAAAAAAGCGGCCGCGCTCTCTTGTCAAGAACGCGGCCACAAGATGTTGTGGATTGCCCGGGTAAGGATTAGTACCGGTAGTGCTCAGCCTTGAACGGACCCTGCGTCTTCACGCCGATGTAGTCGGCCTGCTCTTCGGAAAGTTCCGAAAGCTTGGCGCCGAGCTTCTTGAGGTGCAGGCGAGCGACCTTCTCGTCGAGCGCCTTGGGCAGGACGTAGACTTCGTTCTTGTACTTCTCACCCTTGGTGAAGAGCTCGATCTGGGCCAGGACCTGGTTGGAGAACGAGGCCGACATCACGAAGGACGGGTGACCGGTGGCGTTGCCGAGGTTGAGCAGGCGGCCTTCCGAAAGCAGGATCATGCGGTTGCCCTTCGGGAACTCGATCATGTCGACCTGCGGCTTGATGTTCGTCCACTTCAGGTTACGCAGAGCCGAGACCTGGATCTCGTTGTCGAAGTGGCCGATGTTGCCGACGATCGCCATGTCCTTCATCTCGCGCATGTGGTCCATGCGGATGACGTCCTTGTTGCCGGTCGTCGTGATGAAGATGTCGGCCGAGGAGACGACGTCTTCGAGCTGGACGACTTCGAAGCCGTCCATGGCGGCCTGGAGCGCGCAGATCGGGTCGATTTCAGTGACCTTGACGCGGGCGCCGGCGCCGGAAAGCGAGGCGGCCGAACCCTTGCCGACGTCGCCGTAACCGCAGACGACGGCGACCTTGCCGGCCATCATCACGTCGGTGCCGCGGCGGATGCCGTCGACCAGCGATTCCTTGCAGCCGTACTTGTTGTCGAACTTCGACTTGGTGACGCTGTCGTTGACGTTGATCGCCGGGAAGGGCAGCAGGCCCTTGGCCTGGAGCTGGTAGAGGCGGTTGACGCCGGTGGTGGTTTCCTCGGTCACGCCCTTGATCGCGTCGCGCTGCTTGGTGAACCAGCCCGGCGAAGCGGCAAGGCGCTTCTTGATCTGCGCGACGAGGATTTCTTCTTCCTCGGAGCCCGGGTTGGAGAGCACGTCCTCGCCGGCTTCGGCGCGGGCGCCGAGCAGGATGTACATGGTGGCGTCGCCACCATCGTCGAGGATCATGTTCGAGACGCCACCGTCGGCCCACTGGAAGATCTTGTCCGTGTAGGTCCAGTATTCTTCGAGCGTCTCACCCTTGACGGCGAAGACCGGAACGCCGCTGGCGGCGATCGCGGCTGCGGCGTGGTCCTGGGTCGAGAAGATGTTGCACGAAGCCCAGCGTACGTCGGCGCCGAGCGCGACCAGCGTCTCGATGAGGACGGCGGTCTGGATGGTCATGTGCAGCGAGCCGGTGATGCGCGCGCCCTTCAGCGGCTTCGAAGCGCCGAACTCTTCGCGGCAGGCCATCAGGCCCGGCATTTCCGTTTCGGCGATCGCAATTTCCTTGCGCCCGAAATCGGCAAGTCCGATGTCGGCGACGATGTAGTCCTGAGTGGTGGTCATGGAGTTCTCCGGGCTGATCTCTTCAAGCCGCGCGGCCTTGGCCATCTCCGCGGCGCGATTATGCCTCCCACGCCTATACGACGCGGTGAGAGTGCGACCGATCTATCAGGATTCAGGGTGGAGAGCAACCTCGATATAAAGAAGTCTTTATATCTTTATATTGCCGTCAGATTTCTTCGCCGAACTTGTCGGCGACCAGAGCGTCGAGCGCGTTCAGGGCTTCTTCGGCCTGCGCGCCGCTGGCGGTCACGCAAACGCTGCAGCCGGTGCTGGCGGCCAGCATCATCAGCCCCATGATCGAGGTTCCGCCAACGGTCATGCCGTCCTTCGAAACGGTGATCTCGGCGTCATAGGCCTCAACCGTCTGCACGAACTTTGCTGACGCCCGCGCATGCAGGCCTCGCTTGTTGATGATCAGCAGTTCGCGCGTCAGCGACATGTCGGGGCGGTGATCCATTACTTTCCACTCAGGACGCGGCTGGCGACGTTGATGTATTTCCGCCCGGCCTCGGAGGCCTCGACAAGTGCCTTGTCCATGTCGCTCTCGCCGCGCACGCCCGCAAGCTTGATCAGCATCGGCAGGTTGACGCCGGCGATCACTTCGACGGTGCCGCTGCGCATCACCGAGATGGCGAGGTTGGAGGGGGTCCCGCCGAACATGTCGGTGAGAATGATGACGCCGTTGCCTTCGTCGACATTGGTGACCGCGTCGAGGATATCCTGCCGACGCTGGTCCATGTCGTCCTCGGGGCCGATGCAGACGGTCTCTATAGCTTTTTGCGGACCGACAACATGCTCAAGCGCATGTCGAAATTCCTCAGCCAGCTTGCCATGGGTGACAAGCACAAGTCCGATCATGGGTATCTTCGCTCCAACTGCACACGCAATTCACTGATGGCCAGATATCGCAATGCAGCAATTTCGTCCACCTGTTGGGGAGGGCATCTTGGCAAGGAAAAGGGGAAGTGCAAGCCAAAAATGCCGAAATTCCGGTCGCGCTGACGGTAAATCGGGCTAGAAACCTATTTTTTCAGCGATGAGCGCCTGCAAAATATTGAGAACCTGGGCGCCCTCTTCAACGGGAACGCGAACAATCGGCAATACGCGCCCGAGTGGCAGGGGCAATGTCTCGTCTTCGGGCGGTAGCCGCGGGTCGAATGGGGCGGCGACGGGCAGAATGGCCCAGTCCATCACGGCGGCAGGCACGGTTTCGATCGTGCCGATGCCGGCGCCGCGGATTTCGATGAGGCCGTGAATGGAGGGCGGGCAGCGCGCCACGATCCGGTCGTGTTCGAGCGCAAGATTCACCCGGTCGTCGGCGACGAGCGCCGCGAAATGTCCGGTCTGCCGGGCGGCCGTGATGCAGGCGAGCGCCAGTCTGGATTTGCCGCTGCCGGACGGGCCGGTAAGCAGGAAGCCGCGCGTCCCGAGCACGATTGCGGTGCCGTGGACATTGGCGCGGGCCGTTGTCACGCGTGCGGCTCGGCGGGCAGGGACAGGACGAAGCGCGCACCGGTGATATGGCCATCCGGTGCGGCGATGTTCTCGGCCTTGAGCGTGCCGCCATGGGCTTCGGCGATCTGCCTGGAGATCGACAGCCCGAGGCCGGAGTTCTGTCCAAAATCCTCGCCTTCCGGCCGGTCGGTATAGAAGCGCTCGAAAATGCGGTCGATGTCTTCGGCCTGGATGCCCGGGCCGTTGTCCTCGACATAGACGAGGCAGCGCGAGCGCGAGCGGGTGAGGCGCACGACGATCCGCCCGCCGTCCTCGGGAACGAAGGAACGGGCGTTTTCGATCAGGTTGGTAATGATCTGGCCGATGCGCAGGTCGTAGCCGCTGACGGCAAAGCGCGCCTTGGGGCTGTCCTTGCGGTCGATGACGAAATCGAGCAGCACCGCCTTCTTCTTGCTTCGGACCTGGCGCGAGATATCGACGAGGTCGCCGAGGAGTTTTTCGAGATCGATCGTCTTGGCGTCGCTGCGGGCAAGTTCCGCGTCGAGACGCGAGGCGTCCGAGATATCGCTGATCAGGCGATCGAGGCGGCGGACGTCATGCTGGATGACGTCCATCAGCCGCTTCTTCGATTCGTCGGTCCGCGCCAAAGGCAGCGTCTCGACGGCGCTACGCAGTGAGGTGAGGGGGTTTTTCAGCTCGTGGCTGACGTCGGCGGCAAAGTTTTCGATCGCGGCGATCCGGTCATAGAGCGCAGTCGTCATCTCACGCAGCGCGACCGATAGGTTGCCGATCTCGTCCTGGCGCGAGGAGAAGTCGGGAATTTCCTCGCGCTCCTTGGCGCCGCCGCGGCGCACGCGCACCGCTGCTGCCGCAAGCCTGCGCAGCGGATTGGCGATCGTCGACGACAGAAGCAGCGACAGGATGATGTTGACGAGCGCCGCGACGCCGAAGACGCGGATGATGGCGAGGCGCTCGGCCTGGACGATCTTGTCGATGTCGCCGGCCTGGGTCGAAAGCAGGAGCACGCCGAGAACGGCGCGGAAGCGCTGGACGGGCACCGCCACGGAAACGATAAGCTCGCCCTTCTCGGTAACGCGCTCGACATAGCCGCGCACGCCCGTCAGAGCATTGGTCACCTCAGGGTAGATCGAGCCGTTGCCACCCGGCGGTTCTTTATAGAGCGGCAGATTGCCCGGCTGCAAAAGCTTGTTCAGCCAGCTGTTGAGCTTTTCGCCGATGCCCGTCGCCTCCGGCTCGATCGGCGGCAGGTCGAAGCGCAGCACCTGGCCGCCGCTATAGAGATGGCGCGAATCGAGCAGCAGGTCGGCGTCCGCGTCGAACAGCCGGGCGCGGGTGCGCGTCGGCGAGATCAGCCGGCGCAGAACCGGCGCGACACGCTCCTGGATGATCGGGAAGTCGAGATCCTCGTCGCTCGGCAGCGGCGTGATGCTCTGGCCGGCCTGCAGTTCCAGCAGCTTTTCGGGATCGATGGTGATCGAATTGGTATCGACCGAGGCGGAAGCCGAGATCGCGCCGGCGATGATTTCGCCCTGGGTCAAAAGGCTTTCGACGCGCGCGTCGATCAGCCCCTCGCGGAACTGGTTGAGGTACATGATGCCGCCGACCAGAACGACGAGCGCCACCAGGTTGAAGAAGACGATACGGCGGGTGAGGCTCGAGAAGACGGCATTGCCGAAGAGACGACGAATGAGCGTGAAGGGATGCGCCCAGCGGCGCTGGCCCTTCAGTGCCTGGGCACGCCCGTCAGTGTCTTCAATGTCGCCGTGCAAGACTTCTACCAAATGTCCCGCTCCCGCGCGGACTGTCCTTCATAATCGTTCGATAGCGGCGGCGCTGCCGGCCGGTTGCGCCGCCTTCCATGGTTTTGATCCGAAGACGGCGGAGATCGTGTCGAGCCTCAGATGAGGCCATCACCATCGCGCCGCTTCAAATGCGCCACTCTGGGCGCGATGGCAAGCCCCGAGGCTCAGGCACTCTCCCGGAAACGATAGCCGACACCGTAAAGCGTCTCGATCATGTCGAAGTCGTTGTCGACCATCTTGAACTTCTTGCGCAGCCGCTTGATGTGGCTGTCGATGGTGCGGTCGTCGACATAGACCTGTTCGTCATAGGCCGCGTCCATCAGTGCGTCGCGGCTCTTCACCACGCCCGGGCGCTGCGCCAGCGAATGAAGAATGAGGAATTCCGTCACCGTCAGGGTCACCGGCTCGCTCTTCCAGGTGCAGGTGTGGCGCTCCTGGTCCATCACCAACTGCCCGCGCTCGAGCGAGCGCGACGGCGCGTCGGTTGCCTTGACGGCATTGTTCGGATTGGCGGCCGCGGCTTCGCGGTTGGCGGCGCGGCGCAGGATCGCCTTGACGCGTTCGACCAGAAGGCGCTGCGAAAACGGCTTGGTGATGAAGTCGTCGGCGCCCATCTTCAGGCCGAAGAGTTCGTCGATCTCTTCATCCTTGGAGGTGAGGAAGATCACCGGCAGGTCCGACTTCTGCCTTAGGCGGCGCAGCAATTCCATGCCGTCCATACGCGGCATCTTGATGTCGAAGATCGCAAGCTGCGGCGGCCGGGCGAGCAGGCCTTCGAGCGCGGAAGCGCCGTCGGTATAGGTCTCGACTTTGTAGCCTTCTGCCTCTAGGGCGATGGATACGGACGTCAGAATATTCCGGTCATCATCGACAAGCGCGATGGTCTGCATCGTGTTCAACTCCGTCTTTTGAGGTGCCGGTCCCGTCCCCGAAAACTCCGGCATTCGCGAGTCACGGGTGCGTTAGTGAGTATAAAGGTGGAACAAATTGTGGCGAAGCCCAAAAAGCACCTGTCGTGACGATAGGATAGGTCCTGTCAGATCGGTGTTCGGGAGGCCGATTTCAACCGATTAAAAAAACGATAATTTTCTTTAAATCGATTAATATACTGAAATCATTATTCTTTTTTTGACGTCGCCTTGTTTTTGAGCGAGCATGCAAGTAAGGTCCGGCGAAATTCAACGCCAATGGCCAAACACGAAGGAAGCTTGACCATGGAGCAACTCGGCACTCGCAATCTCGCGAACGGCTTGGAAAAACTCGGCTTTATCGACCTGGAAACGGTTCGGTACAACCTCGAAGCCGCAGAGCTTTATGAGGAAGCTCTTCGCCGCGGCGAGGCTGAGCTGACGGCACACGGTGCGCTCGTCGCCCGTACCGGCCAGCACACCGGTCGCTCGCCGAAGGACAAGTTCGTCGTTCGCGATGCGAACACCGACGACCAGATCTGGTGGGACAACAACAAGCCGATGTCTCCGGAGCATTTTGCCCTGCTGCGCAAGGATATGCTTGAGCACGCCAAGGGCATGTCGCTCTATGTGCAGGACCTGGTTGGCGGCGCCGATGTCGACAACGCCCTGCCGACACGCGTCGTTACCGAGTACGCCTGGCATTCGCTGTTCATCCGCAATCTGCTGATTCGCCCAGCCCGCGAAGCGCTCGGATCCTTCCTGCCGAAGCTGACGATCATCGATCTGCCGAGCTTCAAAGCAGATCCGGAGCGCTACGGCTGCCGCACCGAGACGGTCATCGCCTGCGACTTCACCAACGGCCTCATCCTCATCGGCGGCACTTCCTATGCCGGCGAAATGAAGAAGTCGGTCTTCACCGTTCTCAACTACCTGCTGCCGAAGAAGGGCGTCATGCCGATGCACTGCTCGGCAAACGTGGGCGCGGCCGGCGACACCGCGATCTTCTTCGGACTCTCCGGCACCGGCAAGACGACGCTTTCGGCCGACCCGACCCGCACGCTGATCGGCGACGACGAGCACGGCTGGGGCGAGCAGGGCGTCTTCAACTTCGAAGGCGGCTGCTACGCCAAGGCGATCCGCCTGTCGGAAGCCGCCGAGCCGGAAATCTACGCCACGACCCGCCGCTTCGGCACCGTCATGGAAAACGTCGTGCTTGACGAGCGCCGCGTTCCGGATTTCGACGATGGTTCGCTGACGGAAAACACCCGTTGCGCCTATCCGCTCGACTTCATCCCGAATGCCAGCGCCACCGGCACCGCACCGCAGCCGCGCACCATCATCATGCTGACCGCCGATGCCTTCGGCGTGATGCCGCCGATTGCCAAGCTGACGCCGGAACAGGCGATGTACCACTTCCTTTCCGGCTACACCGCCAAGGTCGCCGGCACGGAAAAGGGCGTTACCGAGCCGGAAGCCACCTTCTCGACCTGCTTCGGCGCACCGTTCATGCCGCGTCACCCGTCGGAATACGGCAACCTGCTGAAGGACCTGATCGCCAAGAACGGCGTCACCTGCTGGCTGGTGAACACCGGCTGGACCGGCGGCGCCTACGGCACCGGCAGCCGCATGCCGATCAAGGTGACGCGCGCTCTGCTCGCGGCCGCGCTTGACGGCTCGCTGAACGCTGCGGAACTGCGCACCGATGCCAACTTCGGCTTTGCCGTTCCGGTGTCGGTCCCGGGCGTCGACGACGGCATCCTCGACCCACGCTCGACCTGGGCCGATGGTGCAGCCTATGACGCACAGGCCCGCCGCCTGGTCGACATGTTCATCACGAATTTCGCCAAGTTCGAGAGCCATGTGGACGGCAGCGTTCGCGACGCGGCTCCCGGTACGAAGATCGCCGCCGAATAAACATTGTCGGCTATGATTCACGTGAAACCCGGTCCTTGCGGCCGGGTTTTTCGCTTTCGCGCCCGCTCTGTGTCCCTTTAAATCCTCTTCGATCTAAGGCGAGCCAAAGTGCCACGGCGACCTTTGCGCCTCTGATGAGACGCGCGGCGCCGCAGTGTTTTCAACGGGTTCGCTCTGTGCCATAGATCGGGCCGAGGTGAACCATGGCCAGCGACCCGCTCTACATAAACGACAATATCGTCCTTGCCGGCTGGGAGCTGACGGAGCAATTCGTGCTGGCCGGTGGCCCGGGCGGGCAGAACGTCAACAAGGTGTCGACCGCCGTTCAGCTGTTCTTCAACGTCCAGGCGTCTCCGGCGCTTTCCGATCGCATCAAGGCCAACGCCCTGAAGATCGCCGGCAAGCGCGCCTCGAAAGAGGGCGTGCTGATGATCGAGGCGAGCCGCTTTCGCAGCCAGGAGCGCAACCGCGAGGATGCGCGCGAGCGGCTGAAGGAGTTGATCCTGAAGGCTGCCGAACCCCCGCCGCCGCCGCGCAAGAAGACCAAGCCGACGCGCGGTTCCGTCGAGCGGCGTCTCAAGGAGAAGTCGGGTCGCGGGGAGATCAAGAAGCTCCGGGGCCGGCCTGGAGGCGATTGATTCTTTTTGCGGCTCCCTTGCCTTTTGGCGGGCAGCGCCCTCTCTTATCGAGCAGTGTTTTCGCAAAAGGAGATATTCATGGGTCTTTTCAGCTTTATCAAGAACGCCGGCAAGAAGCTTGGCATCGGCGGCGACGACGATGCTCCGGATGCCGAAAGCGTTCAGAAGGAACTTGCATCCCACGATCTCGGCACCAAGGACGTGCAGGTCGAAGTGGCCGGTGACAAGGTCGTGCTGAAGGGTGTCGTGAAGGACCAGAGCGTCTTCGAAAAGGCCGTCGTCGCCGTCGGCAACACGCTCGGCGTGTCCGCAGTCGAGGCCTCCGAACTCAAGGTCGCCGATGCCGGCGCAGCACCTGCTCCGGCAAAGGAGCCCGTCTTCTATACGGTCAAGAAGGGCGATAACCTCTGGAAGATTGCCGAGGCGCAGTACGGCAAGGGCAAGGGCGCCAAGCACACGGTGATCTTCGAAGCCAACAAGCCGATGCTGACCCATCCGGACAAGATCTATCCCGGCCAGGTTCTGCGCATTCCGGATCTGGATGCGGCCTGAGCGTGTCCTTCAGGCGGTCTCTCGTCGTTGCCGCGCTGGCAAGCCTCTGGCTTGCCAGCGGTTCTTTGGCGCAGCCTTTCCGTGAACCCGCCAAGGGCAGTACGGAGCGTGCCGCCATCCTCGACGCGATCCGCCCCGCGGTCGAAGCCGAGATGCGCGGTCCCGTCGAATTCGTCGTCACCACCATGCGTGCCGCACCCAACTGGGCCTTCATGCAGGTCGAGCCGCAACGGCCGGGTGGCGGATCCATCGACCTGCCGCAAACCGGGTTGCGCGACGAAGCCGACATGATGGATGGTCTGACGGTGTTCGCACTCGTCAGCTTCCAGAATGGCCGGTGGAACCTGGTCGATCACGTCGTCGGGCCGACGGATATCGCCTATGCCGGCTGGCCGCTTCGCTACGGCGTGCCGGCGGCACTTCTCGGCCTGGAACAATAAGGACTGCTTCTCATGCAGGTGCTCCCGAAAGGGATCAGACATATTCCCGGTTATCTCGATCGTGCCCGGCAGGAGCAACTGGTCGAGGCCATTCGTTCAGTCGTTGCCGAAGCGCCGCTGTTCGTGCCGGAAATGCCGAAGACTGGCAAACCCATGTCGGTGCGCATGACCAATTGCGGCGCGCTCGGCTGGGTCACGGATCGCGATCGCGGCTATCGTTACCAGTCTCAGCATCCGGTGACCGGCCGCCCCTGGCCGGTCATGCCGGAGATCCTGCTCGATATCTGGGATGCGGTTTCCGCAAGCAGCAAGACGCCCGAGGCCTGCCTGGTAAACTTCTATTCCGAAGAGGCCCGTATGGGGCTGCATCAGGATCGCGACGAGCGCGATCTTGAAACCGCCGTCGTCTCGATCTCGCTTGGTGACAGCTGCCTCTTCCGCGTGGGTGGCAATACGCGCGGCGGCCAGACCATGTCCTTCCGGCTGGAAAGCGGCGATGTCGTGGTGCTGGGTGGGGAAGGGCGTCTCGCCTTCCATGGCGTCGACCGGATCTATCCGAGCACGTCGACGCTGCTGAAGAATGGCGGGCGGGTCAATCTGACACTCCGCCGCGTCAATCCCTGAGGATGCACCGAAAGCTTAGAGCTTCCTCAGCGCCACCTTTTCGGTCAGATGGTTCGGGCCCTTTTGCAGGATCAGGTCGGCGCGCGGGCGCGTCGGCAGGATGTTCTGGTGCAGGTTCTTCAGGTTGATGTTGTGCCACAATCCCTCGGCAATGGCCCGGGCTGCATCCTCGCTGATCGTGGCGTAGCGGTGGAAGTAGGATTCCGGGTTCTTGAACGCGGTTTCGCGCAGCCGCATGAAGCGGTTGACGTACCAGCTGTGGATCAGGCTCTCCTCGGCATCGATATAGATCGAGAAGTCAAAGAAATCCGAGACCATCGGCACGATCTTGCCGTCGGCCGGCAGGTTGCGCGACTGCAGAACGTTGATGCCTTCGAAGATCAGGATATCTGGCCGGTCGATGACCGTGAACTGGTCGGGCAGCACGTCATAGGTCAGGTGCGAATAGCTGGGCGCCTTGACGTTCGGCTGGCCGGCCTTGATCGCCGACAGGAAGCGCAGGAGCGCGCCGACGTCGTAGCTCTCCGGAAAGCCCTTGCGGTCCATCATGTTTTCGCGCTGGAGCACGGCGTTCGGATAGAGAAAACCGTCTGTTGTCACCAGGTCGACCTTCGGGCTCGACGGCCAACGCGCCAGAAGCTGCGCCAGGATACGGGCCGTCGTCGACTTGCCGACGGCGACCGATCCGGCAATGCCGATGACGAAGGGGGTCTTCGTCTCGGACATGCTGAGGAAGCGCTTGCGCTGCTCGAAGAGCATCTGCGACGATTCCACATGGGTCGAAAGCAGGCGTGACAGCGATAGGTAGATCTGCCGGACCTCGCCGAGATCGACGGGGTCGTTCAACGATCGCAGCCGCTGTACCTCGTCGGCCGTCAGCGTCATCGGCGTATCGGCGCGAAAGCGCGACCATTCCTCGGCGGTGAAGAAATGATAGGGCGAGTAGTCCCGCTTCTGGAGGTTGTCGGGCAGGTCGGCTGCTTCGATGTCTTTCGCCGCGATCGTCATGGGGTCTGCCGATTTGCCTTTTCCTGCAGGCCGGATTGGTTGGTCCGTCGCTGAAGTTCGTTGAGCACATCCTGCAACGGAACGTCGGCGATCTTCAATACGACCATTAGATGATAGAGGAGATCGGCGCTTTCGGCGATGAGATTTGCGCGGTCGTTGCTGATGGCCGCGATCACGGTTTCAACCGCTTCCTCGCCGAGTTTCTTCGCCGCCTTCGGCTGGCCGCTTGCCACCAGTTTTGCCGTCCAAGATTCGTCCGGCGCCGCCATCGCGCGTGTCGCGACGATGGCTTCGAGGTCGGAAAGTGTGAAGTCGCCCATGGGAGATCCTGAAGCTCAGTCGAGGCGCATGGCGATGCCATGCTCCGCCATATAGCGCTTGGTTTCGCCAATGCTATAGGTGCCGAAGTGGAAGATGGAGGCGGCAAGGACCGCTGTCGCGTGACCGTCCTTGATGCCGGCGACCATGTGGTCGAGTGTGCCGACGCCACCCGACGCGATGACGGGCGCGCGGACCGCGTCGGCGACGGCGCGGGTAAGCGCGATGTCATAACCGCTCTTGGTCCCGTCACGGTCCATCGAGGTCAAAAGGATCTCGCCGGCGCCGAGATCGACCACCCGACGGGCAAAATCGATCGCGTCGATGCCGGTCGGCTGGCGTCCGCCATGGGTGAAGATCTCCCAGCGATCCGCGTCGCCATCCGTCGAGACTTTCTTGGCGTCGATCGCGACGACGATGCACTGGTTGCCGAACTTGTCGGCGGCTTCGGCGACGAATTCCGGGTTCTTTACCGCAGCCGTGTTGATTGACACCTTGTCGGCGCCGGCCAGAAGCAGCTTGCGGATGTCGGAAACCTGGCGCACGCCGCCGCCGACGGTCAGCGGCATGAAGCACTGTTCGGCCGTACGGGCGATGACGTCGAAGATCGTCTCGCGATTGTCCGAGGACGCGGTGATGTCGAGGAAGCAGAGCTCGTCGGCGCCGGCAGCGTCATAGGCGCGGGCCGCTTCCACGGGGTCACCGGCGTCGATCAGGTCGACGAAGTTGACGCCCTTGACGACACGGCCGTCCTTGACGTCGAGGCACGGGATAACGCGGGCTTTAAGCGTCATGGTTCAAGCCTTTCTCGCAGCGCGGATCAGCTCCAGCGCCTCCTGCGGGTCGATGCGGCCGTCATAGAGCGCGCGGCCGGAGATGGCGCCTTCGAGCTTGCGTGCGTCCGGCTCGACCATGCGGCGGATATCGTCCATCGAGGCGAGACCGCCCGATGCGATGACAGGAATGGAAACCGCGTCCGCCAGTTCCAGCGTCGAAGCCCAGTTGATACCGGTCAGGATGCCGTCGCGGTCGATGTCGGTATAGATGATCGCCGAAACGCCGGCGCCCTCGAACTTCTTGGCAAGCTCGATCACGCCGAGTTCGGAAGCCTCGGCCCAGCCTTCGACGGCAACCTTGCCGCCCTTGGCGTCGATGCCGACGGCGACCTTGCCGGGGAATTTGCGGCAGGCCTCGATCACGAGCGCCGGATCACGGACAGCGACAGTGCCGAGGATGACGCGGGCAAGCCCGCGCGACAGCCAGTTTTCGATATGGTCGAGCGTGCGGATGCCGCCGCCGAGCTGCACCGGGTTTTTGGTCGCCTTGAGAATGGCGTCAACGGCGGTACCGTTGACCGTCTCACCGGCAAAGGCGCCGTTGAGGTCGACCACGTGCAGCCATTCGAAGCCCTGGTCTTCAAAGGCGCGGGCCTGGGCCGCCGGGTCGGGGTTGTAAACCGTCGCCTGGTCCATGTCGCCAAGCTTCAGGCGCACGCATTGCCCGTCTTTCAGGTCGATCGCGGGAAAAAGGATCATGGGTCTGTCCAATCAGTCGTGCGAAAGCTCAGGGCTTCCAGCGCAGGAAATTCGAGATGAGGGCAAGGCCAAGCGCCTGGCTCTTTTCCGGGTGGAACTGCGAGCCCGCCTTGTTGCCGTTGGCGACGAAGGCCGTGACCGGCCCGCCATAGTCGGCCTCGGCGACCACGTCGGCGGCGCCCTCAGCGGCCAGGTGGTACGAATGCACAAAATAGGCATGCAGGCCGGCTTCGCCAACACGGATGCCGTCAAACAGCGGGTGCTCGCGCTTGAGCTTCAGCGTATTCCAGCCGATCTGCGGGATCTTCAGCGTGGTGTCGGCGGGCGTCATCTCGACGACATCGCCGGGGATCCAGCCAAAACCGTGGGTGATGGTCTTTTCAAGTCCGCGCGACGACATCAGCTGCATGCCGACGCAGATGCCGAGGAAGGGTCGCCCGGCCTGTTCGACCGCCTCGGTCAACGCTTGCTCCATGCCGTCGACGGCAGCAAGGCCGCGGCGGCAATCGGCATAGGCGCCAACGCCCGGAAGCACGATGCGGTCGGCGCTCGCCACCCGTTCCGGCTTGTCGGTAAGGTCGATCTCGGCTGCAATGCCGGCTTCGTGGGCGGCCCGTTCAAAGGCCTTGGTGGCCGAGCGCAGATTGCCCGAGCCGTAATCGATGATGGCGACGCGCATCAGCGTTCTCCGTAGGAATCAAAAAGGCCGAGGCCGGGGCCGCCACTTGAGGGCTTGCGCACGGTCCAGTCGGCCGGGGAGGGGGCGGCGGGCTTGGTCTCGTTCGAAGCCAGGCTCGTGAAATAGATCTCTTCGGCCGCTTCGAGATTGGGCGCCGGCACGATGGAACGCAGCGTCCAGTCACGGGCCGTCAGGCTGCGCGCCACCAGAACCGGCCCTTCGAGCGCCACCACCAGCCGAAGCGCGAGCTGGGCCAGGAGAGATGGCAAGAAGCCGCTCTCGTGGTTCGACAGGAATATTAACGAGATCTGCAGAACAGCAACTGCGATTCCGATTGCCCATTGACGCTTGGCGAGAAGCCAGAGCGCCGGGAAAAGGAAGGCCCACCAGGAAAAGCCGTCGGCGACGAAGCGCGCCCGCTCGTCGTTGGCGCGCGCACCCGGCGGGGTGAGGATCATGTAAGAAGCCATGAGTCAAAGCCAGTGACTGGCCGCTTAGGCAAGGGTCCCCTTGGTCGAGGGAACGCGGCCGGCCTGGCGCGGGTCGATTTCGGTTGCGGTGCGGAGCACGCGGGCGACGGACTTGAAGCAGGTCTCGGCGATATGATGGTTGTTGGCGCCGTAGATGTTCTGGATATGCAGCGTGATCCCGGCATGCTGGGCGAGCGCCTGGAAGAATTCGCGCACGAGTTCCGTGTCGAAGGTGCCGATTTTCGGCGACGTGAAGGTCACGTTCCAGACGAGGAACGGCCGGCCGGAAACGTCCACTGCCGCGCGGGTCATCGTTTCGTCCATCGCAAGATCGAGCGAGGCATAGCGGGTGATGCCGCGCCGGTCGCCAAGCGCCTTGGCAATCGCCTGGCCGATGGCAATGCCGGTGTCCTCGACCGTATGGTGGTCGTCGACATGCAGGTCGCCGTCCGT
Organism: Ensifer sp. Root954; assembly: GCF_001429005.1. Taxonomy (NCBI): domain Bacteria; kingdom Pseudomonadati; phylum Pseudomonadota; class Alphaproteobacteria; order Hyphomicrobiales; family Rhizobiaceae; genus Ensifer; species Ensifer sp. Root954. The sequence continues at coordinate 19,156 of NZ_LMJM01000022.1, read as the reverse complement.
CTTGATCTCCATGTCGATCAGCGAATGTCGGGCGAGCTGGTCCAGCATATGGTCGAAGAAACCGACGCCGGTCGAAATCTTGGCGATTCCGGTGCCGTCGATGTTGACCGATACGGATACCGCGGTTTCGTTGGTCTTTCGCGAAACCTCTGCGGTGCGGCTGGACGTGGCTTCTGCCATCGGGCTCTCCTGTATACGCTGACGCGGCTCCTTATCAGGCAAAAGCTGAAATATCCAGAACTTGAGCGGTCGATTCGAATCATCCGGTGACAGTCGCCGAATGAAGATTGCGCCGGCGGCCTGTTGCCATTTGCAAACCTGTCTGCCGTACTTACATAGGCCTCAAGCAACCAGGCTCGAGTCACGAGCCGCAATGCCCCGCGTATCAGGGGCCTACGGGTAATTTCATGAGCGAACACAATCCCTACGGAACGATGCATGCGACGACCATCATCACGGTACGCAAGGATGGCAAGGTGGTGATGGCCGGCGACGGCCAGGTGAGCCTCGGCCAGACCGTGATGAAGAGCAACGCGCGCAAGGTGCGGCGGCTTGCCAAGGGCGACGTGATCGCCGGCTTTGCCGGCGCCACCGCCGATGCCTTCACACTGCTGGAACGGCTCGAAGCAAAGCTCGAACAGTATCCCGACCAGCTGATGCGGGCAGCCGTCGAGCTCGCCAAGGACTGGCGCACCAACAAGTATCTGCGCAATCTCGAAGCGATGATGCTGGTGGCCGACAAGTCGATCACGCTGGCGATCACCGGCAACGGCGACGTTCTCGAACCCGAGCACGGCACGATTGCCATCGGATCGGGCGGCAACTACGCCTTTGCCGCGGCCCGCGCGCTGATGGACAGCGACAAGTCGGCCGAGGATATTGCCCGCAGGGCGCTGCAGATCGCCGGCGACATCTGCGTCTACACCAACCACAATATCGTCGTGGAGACACTGGATGCCCAATGAGCCCGCGCATGTCAGTTTCGTGCCGGTGGCCGATAGCCACCTGCCGCTGCTGCATGCCTGGCTGAGCGAGCCGCATGTGCGGCAATGGTGGGGCGACCCGGACAAGGAAGTGGAGCTGATCCGCGAAGGCTGCGCGTCAGGAGACGTGGAAGGCTTCATCTTCCACGTGGCCGGCGAGCCGGCGGGCTACATCCAGTCCTGGGTGCCGGCCCAGTACCCGGACGACGAGCCCTGGGCGAAGGACATGCCGGCCGATGTGCCCGGTATCGACATCTTCATCGGCCCGGCGGAACTGACGGGCAGGGGCGTCGCATCGCTCGCGGTCCGGGCCTTTGCCGGGCGGCTCTTTGCCGCCGGCGCACCCCGCGTCGTGATCGACCCTGACGCCGGCAACCGAAGGGCCGTCAGCGCCTACACCAAGGCCGGCTTCGTGCCTTACGCAGAATGGATTGATACGTCCGGCCGCACACTCCTGATGGAGCTGACGCGGACCGAGTTTGAGAGGACTACATGAGTACGTTTTCACCCAGAGAAATCGTGTCGGAACTCGACCGTTTCATCATCGGCCAGAACGACGCCAAGCGCGCCGTGGCGATCGCGCTCCGCAACCGCTGGCGCCGCCAGCAGCTCGGGGACGAGCTGCGCGACGAGGTGATGCCGAAGAACATCCTGATGATCGGACCGACCGGCGTCGGCAAGACCGAGATTTCCAGGCGGCTCGCCAAGCTCGCCGGCGCGCCCTTCGTCAAGGTCGAGGCGACCAAGTTCACCGAGGTCGGCTATGTCGGCCGCGACGTCGAGCAGATCATCCGTGACCTCGTCGAAGTCGGCATCGGTCTCGTGCGCGAAAAGCGCCGCGCCGAAGTCAAGGCAAAGGCGCACCAGAATGCCGAGGAGCGCGTGCTCGATGCACTGGTTGGCGCCACCGCGTCACCGGCAACGCGCGACAGCTTCCGCAAGAAGCTGCGGGCCAACGAGCTCGACGACAAGGAAATCGAGATCGACATCGCCGAGACCGGCGCGCCGGGCGGCGGCTTCGAGATCCCGGGCATGCCGGGCGCCAATATCGGCGTGCTCAATCTTTCGGAGATGTTCGGCAAGGCGCTCGGCGGCCGCACCAAGAAGGTCAAGACGACCGTCAAGGCCTCCTATGGCATGCTGATCGACGACGAGTCCGACAAGCTGCTCGACAACGAGCAGATCCAGCGCGAGGCCGTGAAAGCAGTCGAAGACGACGGCATCGTCTTCCTCGACGAGATCGACAAGATCGCCTCGCGGGAAGGCGGCATGGGTGCTGGCGTCTCGCGTGAAGGCGTACAGCGGGACCTCTTGCCGCTCGTCGAAGGCACGACCGTTGCGACGAAGTATGGGCCAGTCAAGACCGACCACATCCTCTTCATCGCGTCCGGCGCCTTCCACGTGGCCAAGCCCTCGGACCTGCTGCCGGAGTTGCAGGGCCGCCTGCCGATCCGCGTCGAGCTGCGCGCGCTGACGAAGGAAGACTTCCGCCGCATCCTGACGGAAACCGAGGCGAGCCTCATCCGCCAGTACAAGGCGCTTCTGGACACAGAAGAGGTCAAGCTCGACTTCACGGATGACGCAATTGATGCGCTTGCAGACGTGGCGGTGCAGTTGAACGCCACGGTCGAGAACATCGGCGCCCGCCGGCTGCAGACCGTGATGGAGCGTGTGCTGGACGAGATCTCGTTCAATGCGCCGGACCGCGCCGGCCACGAGGTGACGATCGACGCTGAATATGTGCGCAAGCATGTCGGCGATCTCGCCGCCAACACCGACCTGTCGCGCTATATCCTGTGACATTTCGGTCGTAGGGCCATGCAAACGCCCGCAAGCCTGAATACGCAGGCCGCCTGTCTCTCGACAGGCGGCCGCATTTTTTCTAACACGGACGCGGTTATCGATCGTGGTCCGGGCATTTTTCCGACATGATCTTGGCGTAGGAGCGGCCCGCCGACCGAGGCAGCCTCCACCAGTCACAGGAAGAAGAGATCGTGCGTTTCACCGCCTGCATGCTCGCTATCGCCACGTTTTGCCTGAGCGCAAGCCAGTCATTCGCCGCGACCGACGTTCCGCCGGGCAACCGCAACGTCGAGCAACCGGCGATCCCCGGCGCATCCGTGCGCCGCACCAAGGCCGGCCGCACGTCCTTCGATGCCAAGTTCGAGAAGGTCCGCGATCTGCTAGCCACCGACAAGCAGCTGATCAGCAAGATCAAGTCCGTGTCGCGCGCCTATGGCATCGCACCGATCCACATGGTCGGCGCGATCGTCGGCGAACACACCTACAATGTCGACGCCTACGATCGGCTGCAGTCCTATTACGTCAAGGCGGCTGCCTATGCCGGCAACAGCTTCCAGTTCGGATACGATGGCGAGACGGTCGCGGAATTCGTGGCTCGGCCGCAATTTTCCGAATGCGGCGCCAAGAAGGGCGCCTATGCGCTGTGGATCTGCCGCGAGCGGGTCTGGGACAACGACTTCCGCGGCAAGTCGGTAGGCGGCAAGTCCTACCCGAACAACCGTTTCAGCGCCGTTTTCTTCCAGCCCTTCTTCGCCGGCCAGACCTTCGGTCTTGGTCAGATCAACCCGCTGACCGCCCTGATGCTGACCGATATCGTGGCAAAGACCTCGGGCTATGAGCGCCTCGACGAGAACAATGCCGCCGGCGTCTATGAGGCGATCATGGATCCGGACGTCTCGCTTGCCTATATGGCGGCCTCGATCCGTCACTCGATCGACACCTACAAGTCGATCGCAGGGGTCGATATTTCGACCAACCCCGGTGTAACCGCGACGCTCTATAATGTCGGCAATCCGGATGGCCGCGCGGCAGCGCTCGCCGCCAAGATTCAGAGCGGTCAGGCGCAATGGCCGGAGGAAAACTATTACGGCTGGCTCGTCAACGACAAGCTGTCGGAACTCGAAAGCCTGCTGTGATTCACGTGAAGCACTTTCCTTGATTGCGCCGTAAAAACCTGAAATCCTGGGGCAATCGAGAAAGGCAATCACCATGGACATGCGTCCGGAGCCGTTCGAACCGCCGGCTCCCGTTCCCCGTGTCGGCATTCCTTCCTACCTGAAGATCATCAGGACCGTGCTGCGCAATCCGCTCGAACTGTGGGGCGAGCCATCCTATACGCTGCCCTGGATCGAGACGAAGTTCGTTACCCAGCGCACCCTGATCGTCAACGATCCCGGCCTCATCCGCCATATCCTCGTCGATAACGTCGCCAATTACGAAATGTCGAAGGTGCGCCGGCTGATCCTGCGGCCCATCCTGCGCGACGGGCTGCTGACGGCGGAAGGCGAGGTCTGGAAGCGTTCGCGCAAGGCCATGGCGCCGGTGTTCACGCCGCGCCACGCCAAGGGCTTTGCCGGCCAGATGCTGCGCAGTTCGGAGCAGTTCGTCGAGCGCTATGCCGGAGCCCAGGAAGCTCCCTTTACCACCAATGTCGCCAACGACATGACGGAACTGACCTTCGACATCCTGGCCGAAACGCTGTTTTCCGGTGAGGTCGCCGTCGAGCGCGAAGGCTTCGTCCAGAGCGTCGAGGAATTGCTGCACCGCATGGGCCGCGTCGATCCGATGGACATTCTGCTGGCGCCCGAATGGATCCCGCGCCCGACGCGCATCGGCGGCAAGAGGGTGATGAACCGCTTCCGCTCGATCGTGTCGGAGACCATGGCGCTTCGCCGCCGCAAGATGGCGGAGGACCCTAAGGGCACGCCGCAGGATTTCCTGACCTTGCTTCTGGAGATCGAGGGCAGCCAGGGCCTTTCGACCGCGGAGATCGAGGACAACATCCTGACCTTCATCGGTGCCGGGCATGAGACCACCGCCCGGGCACTCGCCTGGACGCTCTACTGCGTTGCCAACACGCCGGCCTATCGCGAAATCATGGAAGCCGAGATCGATACCGCGATGGCAAGCGGTGCCGAGCCGGTCGAATGGCTCGGTCTGATGCCGCATGTGCTCGCCGCCTTCGAGGAGGCGATGCGGCTCTATCCGCCGGCGCCGTCGATCAATCGCGCGGCGATCGAGGAAGACGCGTGGACCTCACCGACTGGCGAGCGGGTGCGCATCCCCAAAGGGATCGCCGTACTGATCATGCCCTGGACGCTGCATCGCCATGTGCTCTACTGGGATAAGCCGCGCGCGTTCATGCCCGAGCGTTTCCTGCCGGAAAACCGAGAGAAGCTGAACCGCTACCAGTATCTGCCCTTCGGTGCCGGCCCGCGCGTCTGCATCGGCGCGACTTTCGCGCTGCAGGAAGCGGTGATCGCGTTGGCAGTGATGATGCACCGCTACCGCTTCGATACGACCGCGGAAACCAATCCCTGGCCGGTGCAGCGGCTCACTACTCAACCGCGGGGCGGGTTGCCGATGAGGGTTTCGGCTCGCTGAAGGTCTTGCCGGGGATCGGTGACTGAACGGAACGCACCGGAGAATCCGCCGGCTTCGGCTGCTGTAGCATTTTCGACGGCTTCTTGATCGTCTTGATCTGTGCGCAGGTGGCGTCGCCGACATTGTCGCAGGGCTTGTAAACCACGATCTCGCTTCCGGCGCCATCGTCCCAGACCGCCTGGATCGTCAGCGTTTGCGCCGTTTTGGCGGGCAGCGAGATGTAGACATATTCGGCCGTCTCGTCGCCGGGCAGGTTGAAGGGCAGCTGCGGATTGCACTTGGCCAGCGGGAAGCGTTGGTCGAGTGCGTCGGAATTGATCGAGTAGCGGATTTCCGATAGCCGGCAATGCATCGTCTGCAGTGCCGTGAAATAGATTAGCTGCCGGTCATCATAGTCGCGAAACTGGATCCAGCCGGTCTGCTTGTTGGCATCGAGCATCGCCTTGTAGATCGCGACTTCGGGCAGCTGCGGCTTGTATTCCTCTTCCTCCGCGTCCTGTGCTCGCGCCGCCCCAGTCGGAAGCGCAAGGGAGATAGCCGAAAGCAGCCAAACAAAGGCGAGAGGACGGTGGCGTTGGTGCATGCGCTATGTCTCCGTCCTGCATTTGTGTCGCTCGATAGATCACCGATGTCCGCGACACGATGGTTTTCCCTTGAAATATGTCATATCACCGCATCGATCCCCATTGAACCCGGGGCCTCTGCGCCCCGCCCGAATTCCGGACTGCGCGAATTGACCTCCCATTTTCTTCTCGGCATCGACACCGGCGGCACCTACACCGACGCCGCCCTCTTCTCGGAGACGAAGGGGGTGGTCGCCAAGGCCAAGGCGCTGACGACCCGCCATGACCTCGCGGTCGGCATTTCCGGTGCAGTCGAAGCGGTGCTCGATCAGGCCAGCGTGCCGGTCTCGGCGATCAGCATGGTCTCCCTGTCGACGACGCTTGCCACCAATGCGCTGGTTGAAGGGCAGGGCGGCCGCGCCGGCCTCGTCATGATCGGCTTCGGCCCCGAGGATCTGAAGCGCGACGGTTTGCAGGAAGCGCTCGGCTCGGATCCGGTAGTCTTCCTGCCGGGCGGCCACAATGTGCATGGCGGTGAGACCCCGCTGGACATGAGCGAGCTCGACGCCGTCCTGCCGGTGCTGGCTGATCAGGTCTCCTCCTTCGCCATTGCCGGCTATTTCGCCGTTCGTAATCCGGATCATGAAAAGCGCGTGCGCGACCGCATCCGCGAGGTCTCGCACCTGCCAGTCACCTGCAGCCACGAACTGTCCTCGAAACTCGGGGGGCCGCGCCGTGCCTTGACGACGCTGCTCAACGCCCGCCTCGTCTCGATGATCGACCGGCTGATCGGGTCCTGCGAAGGGTTCCTCAAGGCGCGCGGCATCGACGTGCCAATGATGGTGGTGCGCGGTGACGGTGCGCTGATTTCGGCCGAGGAGGCGCGGCTGCGCCCGATCGAGACGATCCTCTCCGGTCCGGCAGCAAGCCTCGTCGGCGCAAGGCATCTGACCGGTCTCGACAACGCCGTGGTTTCGGATATCGGCGGCACCACCACGGACGTGGCCGTGCTCGATGGCGGCCGCCCGCGTCTCGATGCCGAAGGCGCCGTCGTTGGTGGCTTCCGCACCATGGTCGAGGCTGTTGCGATGCGGACCTACGGCCTTGGCGGTGATTCGGAAGTGCGCATCAACGATCACGGCCTCAAGGCGAAGATCGATCTCGGTCCGCGCCGGCTGATGCCGCTGAGCCTCGCCGCAGCGCTCCACGGCGACGCCGTCATCTCGGTGCTGGAAAAACAGATGCGCGCCCAGCATATCGCGCGCAACAATGGGCGCTTTGCCGTGCGCACCGGCCTGCCGGATCATCTGGCAAGCGGCCTGCAGCCACAGGAGCAGGCGCTCTACGAGCGCATCGGTAGTGTCCCCGTCTCGCTTGAAACGCTGCTCGTCTCGACGCCACAGAAGGCGACGCTCGATCGTTTGGTGGCCCGGGGGCTCGTCCATATCTGCGGTCTGACGCCGTCCGACGCCATGCATGTGCTCGGCCGGCAGTCGCAATGGAACCTCGAAGCGGCCGAGCTTGGCATTCAGCTTGCGGCCCGGACCCGCGACGGCTCCGGCCAGCCGATTGCTTCTTCTCCACAGGCGCTGGCGCAGATGATCGTCGATCGGCTGACGCGGCAATCCTCCGAGGTCATCCTGCAGGCCTGCCTCGGCGAGGACGGCGCCGGCGCGATCGATCCCGCGGTGTCGCAGGCCGTCGATCGTGCGCTGACCCGGACGCCCGGCATCGTCCGGTTCTCGCTTGGTCTTGATCGTCCGCTCGTCGGTCTTGGCGCTTCGGCGCCGGTTTATTACCCGGCTATTGCCGAGATGCTCGGAACCGAAGCCGCGATTCCCGAGGAGGCCGGCGTCGCCAATGCCGTCGGCGCCGTGGTCGGCCAGGTAAGCGCCACCGTCACCGTTTTCGTAACGATGCCGGAGGAGGGCATTTTTGTCGTCAACGGGGCCGGGGCCAGCGAACGTTTTCTCGATCAGGAAAAGGCTTTTGGTGCCGCGCGCCGACGGGCCGAGACCGCAGCTCTGGAGGCGGCGCGCACCAACGGTGCCGATGATCCCGCGTCGTTGCTGCGCGAGGAAATCGATGCGCCGGAGGTCGAGGGCAGCCCCAAGCTGATCGAGGCCAGGTTCGTTGCGTCCGCCAGCGGCCGGCCGCGCATCGCGCACGGCTGATCTTTTCCATTTCGGAAACAATTCTTCGCATCCTTGCAGAATTGACAGGGAATGAATTGGTGAGAAACTGCGGCCGTTTCACGCGCGTATTGCGCATGGGCTGGTCCGAGACCCGCTTCAGGCGCAAGATCAACATGTTGGGGCGTTTTCATCGCATCCGTTCGGATCGGTGGCGCTCCTTACGTCTATTTCAAGGAGTTGGCAGATGGACCGCATTGAGACGTATGGATTGAAGATTGATGCGGACCTCCATCGCTTCCTGGTGGAAGAGGCGATGCCGGGCACCGGCGTCGATGCAGAGCACTTCTTTGCTGAGCTTTCCGCCCTCGTGCACGATCTGGCGCCGAAGAACCGGGCGCTGCTCGCCAAGCGCGACGACCTGCAGGCCAAGCTCGACGCCTGGTACAAGCAGAACGGCGCCCCCAGCGATATGGAGACCTATCAGGCCTTCCTGCGCGATATCGGCTACCTGCTGCCCGAGGGTGGCGAGTTCAGCGTTTCGACCGCCAATGTCGATCCGGAGATCGCGACGATCGCCGGCCCGCAGCTCGTCGTTCCGGTCATGAATGCGCGCTATGCGCTGAACGCCGCAAATGCACGCTGGGGCTCGCTCTACGATGCGCTCTACGGCACGGACGCGATTTCGGACGCTGATGGCGCCGAGAAGGGCCGCGGCTACAATCCGAAGCGCGGCGCCAAGGTCATCGCCTGGGCGCGAAACTTCCTCGACGCCAGTGCGCCGCTGGCGAATGGAAGCTGGGCCGACGTTACGTCCCTGAAGGTTGCTGGCAGTGCGCTGGCGATTGGTCTCAAGGATGGTTCGAGCACTGCACTGCGCAACGCCGCTCAATTCGCCGGCCATTCCGGGGCTGAAGGTGCGCGCTTCGAGATCGTTCTCCGGCACAACAATCTGCATGCGATCATCGTCCTCGACGCCTCCACGCCGATCGGCAAGGAAGATCCGGCGGGCATCGCCGACGTCATTCTCGAATCGGCGATCACCACGATCATGGACTGCGAAGATTCGGTCGCCGCCGTCGATGCCGAAGACAAGGTCGTCGTCTACCGCAACTGGCTCGGCCTGATGAAGGGCGACCTCGAAGAAGAGGTTGCCAAGGGCGGCAAGACCTTTACCCGTCGTCTCAATGCCGACCGCGTTTACACGGCAACTGCCGGCGGCACGCTTTCCCTTCCCGGCCGCTCGCTGATGCTGGTCCGCAACGTCGGCCACCTCATGACGAATCCGGCTATCCTTGACCGCGACGGCAAGGAAGTGCCCGAGGGCATCATGGACGCGATGGTGACGGCGCTGATTGCCCTCCACGATGTCGGCAACGGCGGTCGCCGCATGAACTCCCGCGAGGGTTCCATGTATGTCGTCAAGCCGAAGATGCATGGCCCCGAGGAAGTCGCCTTCGCCAGCGAGATTTTCGCCCGTGTCGAAAAGGCGCTCGGCATGCCCGCCAACACCATGAAGATGGGCATCATGGACGAGGAGCGCCGCACGACGGTCAACCTCAAGGAATGCATCCGCGCGGCCCGCGAGCGCGTCGTCTTCATCAACACCGGCTTCCTCGATCGCACTGGCGACGAGATGCACACCTCCATGGAAGCCGGCCCGATGATCCGCAAGGGCGACATGAAGCAGGCAGCCTGGATCGGCGCCTATGAAAACTGGAACGTTGACATCGGGCTTGAATGTGGCCTGTCCGGTCACGCCCAGATCGGCAAGGGCATGTGGGCGATGCCCGATCTGATGGCGGCGATGCTCGAACAGAAGATCGCCCACCCGAAGGCCGGCGCCAACACCGCCTGGGTGCCGTCGCCGACGGCGGCCACTCTGCACGCGACCCACTACCACCGCGTCAATGTCGCCGAAGTCCAGGCGAGCCTGAAGAGCCGCGCCCGCGCCAAGCTCTCCGATATCCTGGCCGTGCCGGTCGCCGTCCGTCCGAACTGGACGTCCGAGGAAATCCAGCGCGAACTCGACAACAACGCGCAAGGCATCCTCGGCTACGTCGTGCGCTGGGTCGATCAGGGCGTCGGCTGCTCGAAGGTTCCCGACATCAACAATGTCGGACTGATGGAAGACCGTGCGACGCTGCGCATCTCCGCCCAGCACATGGCCAACTGGCTGCATCATGGCGTCGTCACCGAGGCCCAGGTCGTCGAGACGATGAAGCGCATGGCGGCCGTCGTCGACAGTCAGAACGCCGATGATCCGCTCTACGTCGCGATGGCCGGCAATTTCGACCGTTCGATTGCCTTCCAGGCCGCCGTCGAACTCGTCCTCAAGGGCCGCGAGCAGCCGAACGGCTACACCGAGCCGGTCCTGCACCGCCGCCGCCTGGAGCTGAAGGCGCGCAACGCCGCCTGATTCGCCACCGAAGTCGGGGTATTGGGAAAGAGCCGTGCGTTCACATGAACGCACGGCTCTTTCGTTTCAGCGGTGGTCCGGGCTTCCAGACACGATCGCAGCCCGTGCCGCTCTAAAACTCCGCCCAGCCGTCCGTTGCGAGTGCGGCATTGCCGTGGGTGGCATAGGGGGCTGGTCGGCGTACCGGCTGAGGACGTCCCTGGTCACGCGTGGTTGCGGCGACTGCCGGGGCAGGCGCCATCGGCCTGCCCTTTGGCTGGGCCTCGCCGGCGAGCGTGAAACGGTCGATCAGGTTGCGCAGGTTCGTGCCTTCCTGCGCCAGCGTCGCGGAGGCCGCATTGGCTTCCTCGACCATCGCTGCGTTCCGCTGCGTTACCTGGTCCATCTGGTTGACGGCGGTGTTGACTTCGCTCAATCCCACCGACTGTTCGCGGGCGGAGGTGGCGATCGCCGCCATGTGTTCGTTGATCGTGATCACATGCGCCTCGATCGTCTGCAGCGCCTCGCCGGTGTCGCGCACCAGGTGCACGCCGTTCTCGACCTCCCGGCTCGATGTACGGATGAGATCCTTGATTTCTTTCGCAGCCTTCGCCGAGCGCTGGGCGAGCTCGCGCACCTCCTGGGCCACGACGGCGAAGCCCTTTCCCGCTTCGCCGGCCCGCGCTGCTTCGACGCCGGCATTCAGCGCCAAGAGGTTTGTCTGGAAGGCGATCTCGTCGATGACGCCGATAATGCTGGAAATCTGGCTGGAGGATTCCTCGATCCGACGCATGGCTTCCACCGCGTTGGCGACGACGACGGCGGATTGGGCCGCGCTGGTCTTCGCCTCGCCGGCGATGTCGCGTGCCTCCTCCGTCCGTCTTGAGGAATTGCTGACATTGGCGGTGATCTGATCGAGCGCCGCGGCCGTTTCCTCGAGAGACGCGGCCTGCTGTTCGGTGCGCTTGGACAGGTCGTCGGCGCTCTGGCTGATTTCGCGCGTGCCCATGCCGATGTTTTGGGCGCTGTCGGCAACGGCGAGAAGCGCATCGTTCAACTGCGCGGCCGCCTTGTTGAGGTCGTGCCGCAATTGTTCGAACTCGGCGGCGAACGGCTCATGTAGCTGAACGGCGAGATCGCCGTTGGCCAGCCGCTGCAGGCCGCCGGCAAGTCCGGCGGTCGCCTGCGTCAGCTTTTCCTGCGCCGCCTGCTCCGCCGCCTTCTGGACGCGGACACGTTCGGCCTCGCCGTTGCGGCGGTTCTCCTCGGCCTCCGCCTGCAGCCGAAGATTCGAGCGCGCCGCCTCGCGGAAGGATTGAATGGCGCGGGCCATTTCGGCGATCTCGTCCTTGCCGCGCACCGGCTCGTCGGCATCTTCAACGTGGCCGTCGATCAGCCGGCGCATGGCGGCGATCTGGCGGGCGAGTGGTCCGACGACGCCGCGCAGCACCACAAGGAGGGTGCCGGCAGCAAGCGCCACGACGAGAACGATGATCCCAATGTTGAGTGTCTGTACGGTTTCGAACTCGTGATGCTTGGCCTCGAAGGCCGTACCCGAAAGTTCGACCTGCAGGTCCGAAATCTCGGAGATCGTGGCCGTCAGCGGATCAATCGTCGCGTAGAGCTTGTCGCGCACGAAGGCATCAAGAGCCTTCTGGTCCTTGGCCGAGAGGATTTGCGTGAGTGCCGTGATCGAATCCATCGCAACGACCATCTGGCTTCGTGCATTGTCGACGAGGTTCCGTTCCTCGTCGGTCATCGAGGTCGCCGCATAGGCATCCCAGTTTGACTTGATCGTTTCCCGTGCGGCATTGACCGAGGCAAGGCCGCTCTCCATCGATTCGTTACCATTGCGCACCTTGTGGGCAGCATCGACGATCGAGACCGCAAAGGCGTCGGAAGTCGCCTTCAGGTTCTTCAGCGGCACAATGCGATCGGCGTAGACCGCGTCCATCATGTCGCTGGTTTCCGACAGCGTGCTCTGGCTGTGAATAGCGATGCCGATAGCGATCGATGATAGAAGCGCGATTGCGCCGATAAGCTTGGTCTTGATCAGCATGCCAGTCCCTCCCGAGCGGAATTTCGTGGGCACACTGTTTCGATTATTTAGATAACGCTTACTTAATAAGCGACTGAATTTAAGTCGAAATTGAACTTTCCGAGCGGACGGCGACAAATTCCGCGACCCTGATTTGAGCGCGAATCAGGACGGCAACTTTGCGTCGATGGTGTGCCTGCCTGCGGCTTTCGCTCGGAAGTTGGATGACGTTGGGCGCGAACGAAAAAAGCCGCCGACGGGGTCGGCGGCTTTGTCAGTGCCGATCTGATTCGATTACTGCTGGACGACGACGCGGGCGCTCTTGCCGGGGCGAACGCGCGAATAGAGGTCGATGATGTCCTGGTTGATCAGGCGGATGCAGCCGGACGAAGCGGCGGTACCGATAGAGGACCATTCCGGCGTGCCGTGCAGACGGAACAGTGTATCCTTGCCCTGGTCATTGAAGAGGTAGAGCGCGCGGGCGCCAAGCGGGTTCTTGAGGCCGGGACCCATGCCATCTTCGACGTACTTGGCGACTTCCGGCTTGCGTTCCGCCATTTCCTTCGGCGGATGCCACATCGGCCATTCCTGCTTCCAGGCAATATAGGCTTCGCCTTCCCATGCAAAACCGGCCTTGCCGACGCCGATGCCGTAACGAACGGCCTTGCCGCCCGGCAGCACGTAGTAGAGGAAGCGATTCGGCGTGTTGACGACGATCGTTCCGGGGCGCTCGCTGGTGGCGTAATCGACGATCTGGCGATGGAAACGGGTATCGACCTTGCTGATCGGAATGGCCGGCAGCGCGTAACCGTGATCCTCAACTGCGCCATAATCGCCGTTAAAGATCTGATTCGTAGCAACCTGTACCGTTGCGAGCGCGGGTTCGTTCGCAGCCGTTTCGGGCTTGGACGAGGTCGTCGAGCAGCCGGCAACGGCGAGTGTCGCCGCGAGGCTGCACAAGAGGAAGGCATTGCGGAAGCGCATGGGAGTCTCTTAAAAAGAAGCGAAGTAAAAACTGGGTCGCCGCGACCAACAGTGACTACGGTTATTTTCGATTAGTTTGAGCTATGCAAGAGATTGCGCGGCCACAATTTGGCTGAAAAGTGCAAATTCGATGACCCTTGTTTTTTTGCAACAAAATGACCGGCTCAAAGGGACACCGGACGCATGACGATCCTCTCCATCCATGGCGACAACCCCTTGATCGACGGCCGCCAATCGAATCGCGCGATGATGGTGCGCCGCGGCGTGCAGCGGCTGTTCGCCGAGCTGCGCCATTCGGTCCTGCCGGAATTGACCTTGGCGAGTGGACGGCGTGCCGATCTGATCTCCTTGTCGGCGAAGGGCGAAATCTGGATCGTCGAGATCAAAACCTCGATTGAGGACTTTCGCGTCGACCGCAAATGGCCGGACTACCGACAGCACTGCGACCGGCTGTTCTTCGCCACCCATGCCGGCGTGCCACTGGACATCTTTCCGGAGGACTGCGGACTGCTGCTGTCTGACGGTTATGAAGGCCACATCGTTCGCGAGGCGCCCGAACACAGGCTGCCGCCGGCGACACGCAAGTCGGTGCTGCAACTCTTTGCCCGTACGGCAGCACAACGGCTGATGCTTGCCGAATGGGCGGCCGAGCGCAACGGCGAACTCGGTGATTCGATCGGCGACATCCTCTCCGGCGGTCGCGACTGATCCCGCGGGGAAAAGCGACCGGAGCAGCGGTTGTGCGCCGGTCGTGGAAGTTGATTGCTTACTTCGGCGCGCGCTTGGCGAGAATGCGCTGTAGCGTGCGGCGATGCATGTTGAGTCGGCGCGCCGTTTCCGAGACGTTGCGCTCGCACATTTCATAGACGCGCTGAATATGTTCCCACCGCACGCGATCGGCCGACATCGGGTTTTCCGGCGGCTCGACGCGTTCGCCCTGGCGCTGCACGAGCGCGGCAAAGATGTCGTCGGCATCGGCAGGCTTGGCGAGATAGTCGACCGCGCCGAGCTTCACCGCGTTCACGGCGGTGGCGATGTTGCCGTAGCCGGTCAGCATGATCATGCGCGTGTCGTCGCGCCGTCCGCGGATCGCTTCGATCACGTCGAGGCCGCTGCCGTCGCCGAGCCTGAGGTCGATGACCGCATATTTCGGCGGGTTGCCCTTGGCCTTGGCGATGCCTTCCGCGACCGATTCGGCGATGTCGACCGAAAAGCCACGGGCTTCCATGGCGCGGGCCAACCGCCTGAGAAAGGGTGCGTCGTCATCGACCAGCAACAGGGTGCGGTCCGGTCCGATCAGTTCGGCGTCCTGTGCGGTGGTGCTGGGCGAAGCTGTCGATTTGTCGGTCATTCTCGCAATCCTTGGGCAAAAACGGAACGCTTTCGCCGAGATTATAGGTTTCTGCCTCGTTCAATAAACTGCGAAATGTCATTTCGCCAGTTTCGTATCCATGAGGGCGCGCGGCCATTCGACGCTGACCCGGGCGCCCGGCCTCTCCGGCCCGCCATTCTCGAAGCGCAGGCGCGCGCCCGAGCGTTCGAGCAGCGTCTTTGCGATAAAGAGCCCGAGCCCGAGGCCGCCGGCGCTGTCATCCTTCTGCCTGCGTGTCACATAGGGTTCGCCGATCCGCTGCAGGATATCGGGCGCGAAACCGTCACCATCGTCGGCGATCGTGACGCGAACCCGATCCGCCGTGTGCTCGACGGTTACGGTCACCTGTTTCTTGGCGTAGTCGACGGCGTTTTCCAAGAGGTTGCCGAGCCCATAGAGAATGCCGGCATTGCGGTTGCCGACCGGCTCCGTGGCACGGTCGCCCTTTTCGATGAGCTCGATGTGGATGCCGAACTCGCGATGCGGCGCCATCACCTCTTCGATCAGCGACGACAGCGGCAAGAGTCGCATGTGCTCCTCGCTCTCGGAGGACAGCGTCGTCAGCCGCTTCAGGATATCGCGGCAGCGTTCGCTCTGGCTGCGCAGCAGATGCACGTCCTCCCCGAAGCGCGGATCGTCGCCGAGTTCGCGTTCCATCTCCTTGGCGACGACGCTGATCGTCGCAAGCGGCGTGCCGAGTTCATGGGCTGCCGCTGCCGCAAGCCCATCGAGCTGCGACAGGTGCTTTTCCCGCTGAAGCACGAGTTCGGTCGCCGTCAGCGCTTCCGACAGCTCACTCGCTTCCAGCGACACGCGGTAGGTATAGAAGGCGGCAAAGGCGGTCATCGAGACGATCGCAAACCAGATGCCGGCGGTCAGCACCCGTGGCATCAGCAGGACCGTGCCCGGATACCAGGGCAGCGGAAAGGGTGAGAAGGCGAGTGCGGTGATGGCGATTACCGCAAAACCGGCAAGAATGATGCTGTGTGACTTCGGCTGTGACGCAGAGGAAATGATGACCGGGACGCAGAGCAGCGGCGCGAAGGGATTGGTGAGCCCGCCCGTGATGAACAGCAATCCGGTGATCTGCGCGAGATCGAGGCCGAGAAGCGCAAAGGCCGCCGGCGGCTGCAACCGGTGCGTCGGCGGATAGCGCAACGTCACATAGGCGTTGACCAGCGCGAGGCTCGCGATCAGCACCAGGCAGGAAATCAGCGGCAGAGGAAACTGCAGCCAGAAGGCCGTGATGAGGACGGCGATCGACTGGCCGCCGACGGCCAGCCAGCGCAGCCGGACGAGCGTCTGCAGGCGCAGGCTGCGGTTGCTGGTCTGGTCGTTGTTATGTTCGAGCGCAACAGTGGTCATTCGTGCCTGCATTCCAATGATCGATGCTTTCGTCTCATGTACCACGGGGCTTCGCCCGTGTCGTCGGCGCCGCATTGGCCGGATCCTCGGGCCAGGGATGCTTCGGATAGCGCCCGCGCATGTCGGCGCGCACATCGCGCCAGGAACCCGCCCAGAAACCGGGCAGGTCGCGCGTCGTCTGGATCGGCCGATGGCCGGGCGAGATCAGCTCGAGCAGCAGCGGCAGCCGCCCATCGCCGATCGCCGGATGGGTCTTCAGGCCAAAAAGCTCCTGTACCCGGATCGACAGCAGCGGCTCGTCGCCGTCGTAGTGGATCGGGTGCCGTTGCCCGGTCGGCGCCTCGAAATGCGTCGGCGCCAGCCGCCCGAGTTCCCGTTGCCGCTCGTGCGGAATGAGGGAGACCAGACCGTCGGAGAGATTGGATGCCTTGATGTCGGCAATCGCGGTGATGCCGTGCTGGAAGGGAGCGAACCAGTCGTCGAGACGGTCGAGCAGCGCTTCGTCGGAAACATCCGGCCAGGGTTCACCGATCGAGCGGTTGAGGAAGCCGAGGCGGTCGCGCGTCTGCATCGCCTCCTTGGAGAAGGGCAGGATGGCAAGGCCGAGCTGGCGTACGCCGTCGGCGAGTGCCCGCGCCGCCGATTCACCGGTCGGTCGTGTGAGTGGCGCCTCCTCGAAGATGATGGCGCCGAGCCGCGTGACCCGACGCGCCCGCACCTGCCGGCTGGCCTTGTCGAAAAAGCTCTGGTCCTCGCGGGTTATCGCCTCGGGCATATGCGCCTCGACCTCGGCGCGCGTCAGCTCTGCCGCCGCCAGCACGCGCTGGCCGCCGGCGCGGCCGGTCAGGTCGGCGATGACGAGCATGGAAGCCGCCGCCAGCCGCTCCGTCTCGGGGATCTCGGCACCCCGTCCGTTCGCCATGACGAACCGGCCGCGGCCACCGCGCTGCAGCGCGATGCGGTCGGGAAAGGCGTGCATCAGCAGGGCACCCGGCTGGATCGGTTCGCTCGATTTCGGCGCGCCCTTCAGCTCGGCCGCCATGCGCCGCGCCAGATTGCGCGAGGCGTCGGCGCGGTCGCCACGCTCCTGACGGAAGCGGCGCACCCGCTCCTCGAGATCGACGCTGTTACCGCCCAAGCCCTGTTCGGTCAGCATCACCGCCAAGAGACACGCGGTTTCCGCCTGTCCCTCTTCGGCCGCGGCGACCGCCATTGCCGCCAGCCGCGGCGGCAAGGCCAGGTCGCGGATCTTGCGGCCCGTCGGGGTCAGCGCGCCGGCCTCGTCCAGCGCGCCAAGGCTGGTCAGCAGTTTCCTCGCTTCGGCGAGTGTCGTCTCTGGCGGCGCGTCGATGAAGGCAAGGGTCGCCGGATCGCTGACACCCCAATGGGCGCAGTCGAGCAGCAGGCCCGAGAGATCGCTGGCCAGAATCTGCGGCGGCGTGAAGGCGGCAAGCGCTGCGGTCTGGCCGCTATGCCAGAGACGGATGGCAATGCCGGGTTCGGTTCGCCCCGCACGGCCGGCGCGCTGATCGGCAGACGCGCGCGACACGCGCACCGTCTCCAGCCGCGTGATCCCGGTCGCTGCCTCGAACACCGGAACGCGCTGCTGGCCGCTGTCGATGACGATGCGTACGCCGTCGATGGTGATCGAGGTTTCGGCGATCGAGGTGGCAAGCACGATCTTGCGGGTGCCTGATGGCGCCGGCCGGATCGCTGCATCCTGTTCCTTCTGGGTCAGGTTGCCATAAAGCGGAACGATCGCAGTATTGTTGTCGAAGCGGTCCTGGAGCCGCGTGGCGACTCGGGTGATTTCGGCCTGGCCGGGCAGAAAGGCGAGGATGGAGCCATCTTCCGTACGATGCGCTTCGGCAATGGCCCGCAGCATCGTGTCCTCGACGCTGTCGCCGCCGCGATCCTGGTAGCGGATATCGATCGGATAGCTGCGCCCCTGGCTCTCGATGACCGGCGCATCGCCAAGCAGGCCCGAGACCCGCTCGATATCGAGCGTTGCCGACATAACGATGATCTTCAGGTCGTCACGCAGCGCCGCCTGTACGTCGAGCGCCAGCGCCAGGCCGAAATCCGCGTCGAGCGAGCGCTCGTGGAATTCGTCGAACAGCACGGCTGCGACGCCCTTGAGTTCCGGGTCGTCGAGGATCATGCGGGCAAACACACCCTCGGTCACCACTTCGATGCGTGTCTTGCCGGAGACGCGGTTGTCGAGACGCATGCGATAGCCGACGGTTTCGCCGACCTTTTCTCCCAGGAGCTCGGCCATGCGGCCAGCTGCGGCGCGCGCTGCCAGTCGGCGCGGCTCGAGCAGAATGATCTTTCCGCCCTTTGCCCAGTTCTGATCGAGCAGGAAGAGTGGAACGAGCGTCGTCTTGCCGGCGCCGGGTGGGGCCGAAAGCACCACGGAGGGGCCTGCGGTGAGCGCTTGTGCCAGTGCGGGCAGCACCTCGCGAACCGGAAGCGCAGGAAGCTGTGTCGTCACGTCTGGTTCTCCGCCCCCTATAGAGATGATGGCGCTGCGTGCGGTCGGTGCATCCGTCGGCTCATGCATCACCATGTTGTCGGTCCGCCACCGCATGGATCGTCATGTCGGGCAGGGCGGACAATTCGCAAGTACGGCAATAGCCCGGCCAAGGGCAAGTGTGGCGCGTCCGTGAGCGTGCTTCGTATGGCGCTTCGTTGCTGGAGATATCTACATCTGACAGCTGAGAGACCCATGCTGTCTACATGTAGATGAGGTCGCTCTGAGGGGCGTTTTGGGCCACGTGAAATGGCCATCAGGTTTTTGACCGCCTGGTCAAAGATTCGCGCCGCGGATTCGCTGGTTTTCCGGTGCATTAAATCGACCTAGTTTATCAACAGCTGGAATTATTGTGTAAATTCAGTGAGTTGTCGATTTTTG
>NZ_LMJM01000021.1:64394-177912 GCF_001429005.1 Ensifer sp. Root954 | reverse complement strand
CCTGGTCCTCTCAATGGGCCAGAGCTTACTTCAAAATGGATTATTTCAACGGGGCAAGGTCACCGTCGGTTAGATCAATCCCCCATACATTCAGAGGGGATCCACTGAGCGCCTGCTATGCATCGGAGCTCGATAATATGATCGTTCAGAAGGGACCGGCGATATGGGTACACGGACACGTCCATCAAAGGGCGAATTACCAAATCGGCAAGACCAGGATCGTTTCGAACCCGAGGGGTTATCCCGGAGAGAAAACCGGATTCGATCCGTCATTCGTTGTTGATATATAAGGTGAGACAACGGAGATAACTTACGGGTTATTGTGTTTTATTCTATTTCGGAGTTCGCCAAAAAGAAACGCGACTTCTGGATAGGCTGCTCGCAGGGGTGTCAAATGCCTGACGAAATTCCGACGGATTCAGAGAGTGCCTCCGAATCGTTTGGCGACGGACTGGGGCCGGATTTCTGCCCCTTGGGCCGGCGCATCGTCATCAGACCGGGAGTAGACCACGTCGAACTCAAGCGGCGGAAAAAGCTGTCGCGCGATGAGCGTGGGCCAGATGGCAGGGTGGGGACTGCCGATACTGACAGCGGGTAGTGAGAACACCTTCGGAGTGTTGCTGCAACCCGCGTGGAATTCGGACATCTCTGAGTGCTTGTAATTCCCCCTGCTGTCTCGCGGACCACTAACCCCTAACATATGCCGTGCGTTGTGATTGGTGACGGGTATGGGCCTTGTGAATTCACTCACAGATTGCTGCAAGAAATGGAAGACCCTGCATTCGGATGCCGCGGTGTTTTGCCAGGCAAGGAGCACGTTTCTTGGTACGCGTTGAGGGAAATTTGAAGGCTTGAACCCGTGACCTGGCGGCTAGCAGCGAGTTTTGTTCTCGCACGGAATCGAGTACTGTTGGGCAATAATTGAAGAACAGAGGTGCGCAGGTTGTTTGAGCCGGCTCAGGTTTGGGAGAAGGCGGAAGCGGAAAACCGCTTCGCCGAAGTTCTTGCTGGGGCCAAGGCGGGCCGTACCCAATGCATATCTGATTCTGACGGCGTCTTCGAAATCAAGTTCATCCCAAACTCGCCCAAAGTGCCTGCTGGACAGGTCCTTGCGCAAGGCGGGCCGGATTCAAAATGACGCCTCAACGCGATGACCTCGCTGCGAGGCTGCGATAGGTCTCAAGTCCCACTCGCTAGTTCTGCTTCGTAAGGTGGTTGCCATGGAGCCCATTTTCTCCTTCTCGCTACAATTTACAGACAAAGTGCCGTACATATCGCCAGTGCATCCGCGCGCCTGACAAACGGCCATCGAGCCGACCGGCTCCTTCAACGAAAATCTGACCACTCGAACGCGTTCCGAAACGGTGCGCGAACGGTGTCCTATTTGATGCGAGTAGCGAGATGACGAAATTTCATGCCGATCCGCTCAAAACGCCCGAGGAACGCATTGCCGTATCTGCGCTGCCGAAAGAAAAGCGCCAGGAGTTGATTAATACACTTCTCTATCGATATCCGATCTTCAAAAACGGCGTGTCGTTCATCGAGAGCTTCCATAGGCCAACAGGCGGTGCTGCGCACGATTCCGGTCGCATTGGCGGGCTGCTCGGTGAGAGCCGCTCGGGCAAGAGCATGATCTGCCGTTACTACGCGTCGCTCCAAAAGGACGGCGGTTATGAACACAAGAGCCAGCCGATCATCTACTTCGAGGCGACCGAGAACATGGATTTGCGGTTGGCGGCAATCCGGCTGTGTTCTCTTGCCGGTGCTTGCTCTGTCCCCGGGCTCAGCGGCCACGAATTAACTGAGTACGTCATCTTGTGTCTTGCCTCAGCTAAGACGGAGCTGCTGATAATCGATGATGCGCACTACCTGCTCTGCAATCGCCGACGAGACCAGTTTGCCGAGTTTCGAGCGTTCATTGACGAGATGGCACGGACAAAGTTGTTCAACATCTTATTGGTTGGCGAGGAGTGTCTGCATTGCGCGATCTACGAGACCGCTATGCGCCATGGTCAATTCTACCATGATACCGTGAAACTATTCGGTGATAGCGGTACGGAATTCGAGATGTTCCGCTTGTTACTCGACAGGATCGACGACCGGCTGCCGTTTGCTTCTCGGGCCGGGATCGAGACATTGGCGAAGGATTTGCACCGTTACAGCGCCGGAAAAATTGGATTGGTAATGGATCTTGTCCAGCGGGCTGGGCTGATGGCCATCCATGAGGATGCGGACCGCATTACTATTGAGCACTTGCGGATGGCCGCGAACCGCATGCGAGCGCCTGGCGACCACTATCCCTACTTCGAGCGGGGAGGGTGTGTGCCGAGATGATCAACGCCGATTTGGTCTTGTGGAAACCGGAACAAAACACGAATTCTCTATCGCCCCGAATCAGTGGGTGTTGTATGAAATCGGGTCAAGGCAAGAGGGACTCATTTGGCTTATCGCTTCCTGCATACCGCTGATGTTCACCTGGATTCACCTTTAAAGACGCTTGCTCTGCGCAATCCTGAGCTCTCCGATCTTATCGGTTTGGCTACCAGGCGTGCCTTCGTCCGCATAATCGACCTATGCTTAGAAGAGCAGGTCGACGCTCTTGTTCTCGCCGGCGATCTTTACGACGGCGATCAGACGTCGATGAAGACGGCCCGCTTTCTTGCAGAGCAGCTTCATCGTCTCCACGTCGCCGGCATCCGGACATTTATCATTCGAGGCAACCACGACGCCTTGTCCAGGATCACGTCCGAACTTGTCATGCCAGAATCGGTGAAGGTATTCGGCGCGACCTCCGAGGCGGTAGCTGTAGATCGGGGTGGTGGCCATTTCTCAGTCGCGATCCATGGACTGAGCTTTGCAAAGCCACACGCCCCGCAGAGCCTGCTCCGCCACTACGCGCTGCCAATCCCGGATGCGGTCAACATTGGCATCATGCATACGAGCCTCGGGGGATCGGAAAAGCACGATCTGTACGCACCTTGCAGCGTCGCGGACTTGCAGCAGAGCGGATTCCAGTATTGGGCGCTCGGGCATATTCATAAACGGTCGGTTGTCGCGGACGCGTCTTCGGCCATTGTAATGCCCGGCATGCCCCAGGGGCGCGACATCAACGAGGACGGTCCCAAGTCAGTCTCCTTGGTTACGATCGAGGACGACCGCACGGTTACGATCGAGGAACGGCACACCAGTGTAGCGCAGTTCGAAAGGCTGCACGTCGACGTGTCGGAGGCGAGCGATTGGAACGAATTGGTCGGCCAGGTCTCGAGGCAACTCGAAACCCTGCGGTCGGCGGTCAATGCCGACCATCTCGTGGCTCGCATCCAGCTGCACGGGGCTAACCCGCTGGCATGGCGTATTCGGCGCGACTTGGATCTCCTGAGAACTGAGATGGAGACGCGTGGCGCGATGATCGGAGACGTCTGGATCGACAAGATGCAGACCGCATGCATGGAGCCGGGAATGGACCGCAGCGGAGGCGCACTTGCAGAGCTGTCGTCCATCATCGACGGCGACGTTCTGACCTCTGCTGCCTACAAACAGGAACTCACTGCGATCGCGGAAGAGCTTCGCGGCCAGCTGCCAGTCGAACTGAGGGATATCTTCGGAGCGGATGAGGCCTCATTCCGAAATCTCATGGGCGATTACGCTCGCGAGGGATCCGCGGATGTCGTGGCTCGGCTGCGCGGAGGGCAGGGGGAATAATGCGGATCAATCGACTGGATCTTGCTCGCTACGGCAAATTCACGGATGGTGTTCTGGACTTCGGACCCCGACCAAGCGGCTCGCCAGACCTTCATCTCATCTACGGTCCCAACGAGGCCGGAAAATCGACGACCTTTGACGCGATCCTCGACCTCGTCTTCGGCATTGGGTCCACCAGCAGGTACGCCTTCCTGCACCCGTACCCGACAATGCGCATTGGAGCGAGTATCAACGTCGGAGGGGCAGACCGCGAACTCGTCCGGATCAAGCGACCCCAGAACAGCCTCCTCGACGAGATGGAGCGTCCTGTGCCGGACGCGGACATTTGCGCCGATCTCGGAGGCATCGACCGCGACGCCTTCAAGACGATGTTTTCGCTCGATAATGAAAGTCTGGTGAAAGGCGGTGAGGCGATCCTCGCGAGCAAGGGCAACCTCGGCGAGCTACTTTTCGCAGCTAGCGCGGGGCTCTCCGACCTGAGCAGGCAGTTGACATCGATCCGAGCCGACGCGGATGGCTTCTACAAGTACCGTGCCAAAAGCGGTGTGCTCGGGGAGTTGAAAGCA
The DNA here is from genome assembly GCF_001429005.1 of Ensifer sp. Root954. Taxonomy (NCBI): domain Bacteria; kingdom Pseudomonadati; phylum Pseudomonadota; class Alphaproteobacteria; order Hyphomicrobiales; family Rhizobiaceae; genus Ensifer; species Ensifer sp. Root954. The sequence continues at coordinate 173,644 of NZ_LMJM01000021.1, read as the reverse complement.
CGGCTCGTCGAGTTGAAGCAGCAGCGTGATACCTTTGACCTCCAAGCAAGCGAGCACCAGCGCCTTGTAAGCGATCGCGATCGGCTGACGCGCCTTTACAATGACGCCATCGACGCAAGGGCAGGTACGCAACGGCGGGTCGACGAGATCAAGCGTATCCTGAACGCTCTGCCTGTCATGGCACGGCTTGCGACGCATAGGAGCCGACTTGGCGAGCTTGAAATCGTCCGCGAACCGTCGGCTGCCTGGCGCCGGGAGTTACCAGAGCTCAGGCGGCAGGAAATCGAATTGCGGGTGAAGCTGCAGGACGCGTCGAACTCGGTGCGGAGCGTCGAAGAGGAGATTTCGCGGATCGTCGTGGATGCTGCAGCCTTGGAGGCGGCATCGCAGATCGATGACCTTTCGGAACTTCGAGCTCGTTACCAGACCGCGGACAAAGATATACCAAAGCTCGCGGGTCGGGCGGACGATTTGTCGATCGAGGGTCTGCTACTGCAGCTGGGCAGGTCGGAAGAAGCCAATCCGGAGCGCCTTCTCCTCGACGCGGCGACCGTAGGCACCTTGAGATCGCTGGTCGGTGCCAAATCCGGTGTCGATGAAAAGCTCGTTGCGGCTCAGGGCGAACTGGATAAGGTCCAGCGCTCGCTTGCGCGTGAAAGTGAGGGCGTCGACGCCGACCTCTACGCCTCTCCCGACCGGAGGAAGACCTTTGACGCGCTTCAGGCCGTCGTCAAAGCAGCGCCGAAATCCGACCAAGATATCGCGCTTCGCTCGCTGGCACGCCGTCGCGATGCCGCTATGGCAGGTCTCTCCGAGGCGTTGGCAGCTCTTCGCCCATGGCAAGGAACCGCCGAAGATTTGGGATCCTTGCCGCAGCCGCCGAACACGCGGCTGGAAGGCTGGAAGTCCCGCTTCTCGCTGGCCGAAGAGCAACACCGGGCCTCGCGAACCGAACTCGAGCGTCTCGAGCCCGAGGCGCGCCGTCTCGACGCGGAAATCGAAAGCCTCCGCGAGCAGACAGGAAGCATCGATGAAGCAGGTGCGGTCGCCACCCGGGCGGCCCGCGAAATGGCCTGGACGTTGCACCGTCAGGCTTTGAACGCCGTTACAGCCGATGCCTTCGTCGAAGCGATGCGGGTTGACGATCGAGTGGTCGCGCAGCGCCTCATGCACTTCGGGGAGGTAGGTAGGTTAAATCAACTCCTTCTGCGCCGCGCTTCCGTGGGCGCGGATATTCTAAGCCAGCAGAAGGTGCAGGAAAACGCGGGCGCGGGCCGTGCAGCCGTTCTTGCGGAAATCCAGCAATCACTTGGTGAGCTGACGTTTGGAGTTGGAGCCGTCTACGATCCTTGGGAGCTCGAGGATTGGCTTCGCAAGCGCGACCATGCGCTCAAGGCCAGAATTGAACTGGCAGCCATCGACCTGGAAATCGCTGACATCCGAGACAATGTCGAGCAAGCGAAGCGGTCGTTGCTTGCCGCACTTGGACTCGTCGACCTGACCTTCAATATGTCCGCCGACTACAATGCGCTTGTCGCTGCCGCCGAGGAGGCATTGGACGCCTATCATGCTGCAGCCAGCGCTGCCGAACATGTGCAGCGGCTTAGGGGAGATGTCGTCGAGCGGTCCCGACTCCTCGAGCAAGCTCAGACGGCCTCGGAAGCGTGGCGATCGCAATGGCAGGCGGTGTGTGCCGGATGCTGGCTGCACGATCTGGGCGACGTTCCGGACGTGGGAGCCGTGACGGAAATCTTGTCAGTCCTCGAGCAACTCGGGTCGGCCGTGACGACCAGGGAAAGCTTGGTCGATCGCGTCGAGAAGATGAAGCAGGACAAGGCGCTCTTCGAAGCAAAGATGCACGAGCTGGCAGAGAGGCTCGGCGTGTCGACCGACGATGCTCCTCTGACACTGTTCCAAGCGATCCATGACAAGATCAAGGCGGCCGGCTTGAATGCGGACAGGCGTGACAAGCTGTTGCTTGATCTCGACGATGTTCAGCAGAAGCACCACGCCATGAAGGTCGAGCAGGAACTCCTCGCGGCGCGCGTCGCTGAGATGACGGAGTTCTTTGGGGTCTCTACGCTTGGCGAAGTCGAGACCTGCATGGACCTCGCACTACAGCGCCGTGAGATGGAAAGCTCTATTTCCGAGACGGAGCTCGAGCTTATGCAAATCGCCGGCGCGAAGACGATGTCTGAAGTCGAGGTACAGACCGACGGGGTCGATCGGGCCGTTCTGGAGGACGAACTTGCCAAACTTGCCCCCGTGTTCGAGGACCAGGACGTCCGATATCGAGATCACTTTCACGCCCTTTCCAAAGCGCGGGACGCGTTGGATGCGATCGGCGGCGACGAGAAGGTGGCGTCTCTGGACGCGCAGCGCAGGACTACCCTCCTCGAAATCGAAGAAAGCGCTCAACGTTACATGGAACTCCGCGCAGGCGTGGCGGCGGCCGAGCACGGTCTCAAGCTTTACCGTGACCGCCATCGCAGTGGCATGATGGCCCGAGCCTCCGAAGCCTTCAGGATTATAAGTCGGGGAGCCTACGAAGGCGTCGCCGCCCAGCCGGGGAAGGACGGCGACGTTCTGATCGCCGTGTCGGCCGGAGGCGGATCGAGGGCAGCGAACGAGCTGTCCGATGGAACTCGCTCGCAGTTGTATCTCGCGCTGCGTGTCGCCGGGTATCACGAGTTCGTCGCCAGGCGGACTCCGGTTCCGTTCATCGCCGACGACATCATGGAGACTTTCGACGATTTCCGTGCAGAAGAAGCGTTTCGTCTCTTCGCGGAAATGGGGATGCACGGCCAGGTGATCTACTTCACCCATCACAAGCATCTCACTCACATCGCCAAGAAGGTCTGCCCCAGTGTTTGTCTGCATGATCTCGAAGAGGTCGGGAGGGCAGGTGGGTTGCGTGTGGTGGCGGCAGAGTAAGACTAGGAGCGGACTGCTCGATGAAGCGTCGCTCTCGCTCCGTGGCGGCCCTTCACTCGAAGACAACGCACTGGTGCATGCTACGCGGCAACCCCGCCGACTGTCGTCGGGACGGAAATCAAACGGGCTACGATACTATGTGCTGAATGGTTAAACTCTTAGTTGATGTATTTAAGCTCGATTGTGGGACGGTTGCGTATCGCTCCTATACCCGACCAAGAGGGGGGAGTACGATCACAGCGGCGTATCGAGCGAAAAAGTATTCAATGTGCCAACCGCGTCACTTTTCACCTCTCAACAGTTGGGGCCGAACGATGGCTGGTCGACCTTCCATGTGAGTGAAGACGGCAGACCTGCGTTCACCCATGATCGATACCGCGCAGATTTCGGCGTTTCAGTGGTCCGCGCCGATGTAATCGGAGCCTTTGCGAAGCCACGGGGATTGAAACCTGTCTGGATCGTTTGGGTAGAAAAGGATGGTGGCAAGGGCAGCGATGGCTTAGCTGAGGACCACGGGCTGTTCTCTAGGAAGGACTTTATTGGATTCTATTACCAGGACGACAACGGATGGCATGGCCACCTGATGCGCTTTCGGGATTGATGAGGAGGTTGTGGAAACGGTCGCCTCTTGCAAAGGTTGAAGTGCGTCTTGCTTGACCAAACCACGGTGGCATTCTTTTCGCCTACTCCGAGGGGGAGGCGAAACCTTCCTACGCCCATGCTCTACGGGTATGAAGGCGCCATCGCTCAGGCTCACCACGGTCCGGCCAGCCCGTGTTTCGAGGCAAGCGATGCACGATGCGGTCGCCTCTGCGGAACTCACATCAGAGAAAGCTCCAAGACCGAAAACGGCACGCAAGGGGCCGTCTTTCCAGTACGTTGCGATGGAGTAGGACATTCGGGCTTCCTTTCGCTGCTTTACAAGGCGACTCCCTACTCTGCTGCGTCGGCATGCAAGGCACCAACAATGAGACCTGCAGCCTGAGGTGTTCAGGCTAGCCAACTATAATCCGACGCTCGGCTGAGGTCTTGACGAGTGCTCGTCCCTAGCCAGCTCGGGAGCTGGCGCGACGCGCCGGACACTGTGGACAAAAGCAGAAAGCCTTGACCGCAATCGTTCTGCTTGCCATACAAATCGTGGCCCTACACGCGGGCCGGTGTGCCCGCCACGCAAAGCTACGTCAGCGTTCCATTTCTGAAGTGTCACTCTGTGCCAAAAGGCATGGTCTGGCCATTAGCGGGCACATGGTCGGATCATTCCAGGATATGGATAATGACCGAAACAAATCATCTCCGCAGCCTCAAAGTCCTGGCCAAGCGATACGCGCGCGAAAACAGGATCGCGCTACATCAGGCGCTCGACCTGATTGCCAGGGAACTGGGTTTTCCTCACTGGGCCAAGCTAATTGCTACCAGCAAGAAAGGCTGTTGGCAGGTCGCTCCCGAACAAATGGCGGGCCTCGAAGCCTTCGTCGATCGCCCCCTACCAGCGGCAACCTTCCGCAACGTTGATCCTGAAACTATGAACCGGCGCTTCGCATACCTTGAACAAGCCGAACATGGGGTGATTGGAGACCATTCATACCGCCTTCAAGAGGTTCTGCACGACGTCATCATAGCAGGTGAGGGATGGAGCATCAGGGTGCCAGAGAACCCCGGCGTGCCCCCGATCGTCGAGACATTTGCCGACCAGGAAGGGGGATGCCCTGTCCTCGATCCAGATTTCCTGGAGAGAGCACTCAGTCTGGCCAGAGATCGAGCGCTTCAAGTTCGCGCGAAAATCGCCGCCGATTGGCCTCGGCGATCTACAAAACCCGATCTTCGCGGTGTTGTTCGGCACCCGCTGAGCCGCGACGAGTCGGCCGTTTGGTTCTGTCTACATTGCGATGGAAAGATTACCGGCGCCCAGATCGCTCAGAACCTCTGGCATTGCCCCGGATGCGGGGCATCGCCCCTTGACATCTTTGACACAGCCTTCTGGTCGGATGACGACGGCAAGTCCTTCCAGCCCGTGAAAGCTCACGACGCAGTGGATGGAGACGAACCCGTATTTCGCTCTGTCGATGACCGGCCAAAACTCGACATGAATGAAGAGAAGATCATCCTTCTCATAAGGAGCGCGTTGCTTGATGACGCTGCCAACATCAGCGAGAAGCTGGGCGCACTTCAGGCGGAGATCAGTGTCGATGACGAGACTGGCGTCTGGATTGCCCTCGAGGAAGATCTGTGGCCCATGGGCAAGGACCCCGTTCAGGCTTTGGCTGTAGCAGAGCTGCTGGGCCTGGAAGTGGAAATTGTCTCGAGTTGGTCCACGATCCCGTTTGCTTGGCCCGGACTGGGCGAAATGACCTCGAGTACGAGTGAGTATACGCAAATGATGCTGGACGCGTATGCTCAATACGAGGGCCCAACGGATAAGACGCCGAAGGAATCTTGATTCGGCCCCGACCAACACTGCCAGAGATCCATATAGATGAGCGAGGTCGTGACCGATCCCGCTCATCATTAACGAAACACGTGTGGCCCTGTCTCGGGAGAACAAATTGCACCCTGGCTCCACGCCAGTGATCACAGCCCTACACGTGCAGCGGGGCGACAAGGTCGACGATCCCGGGGAGCGTGGTGCTTGTTTCGAGAAACTCAGTGTTGCCGTCCGGATGCAGGTGAACCGCAGTAAGGCGGCCCGTGGCGTAGGCTCCGGTGTCGTATTCCGATGCGGTTCTTGCCTTCTCGCACCTGCGCGAGGGCGTCACGGTGTGGCCGTGTACGACGATCTTCTCGAAGTTTTCCGTAGACGATAGAAATGGCTCGGCGATCCGCATCATGTCCCGTCTCGACTGTTGGGCCAACGAGATCCCCGGAGCGAGCCCGGCATGGACGAGAATGGCTTTCCAATTCGACGTGGCTGACTGCGTTGCGGAGCAAATCCAGGTGTCCGCGGGGGAAGTTTTCATCCGGATCGGCAACAGTGAAACCTTCGGGATCAAACCCGTACGACAGGAGCGTCGAGCCGCCACCCATATTGTATATCCAGTGATCCAATGCCATCGCGGCATGGTCGCCGGACAGCTCGTCCAGAATCCGGATCGGGAACCAGTCGTGATTTCCGAGGATCAGCGATGAGCTGGGTCTACTTGAAATAGTCTCCTCGACCAACTCCAATGCCCGTTTGCTCTCAGGACCGCGATCGGTGATATCGCCGAGAAAAACGATCGAGTAATCGATCATCATGTCGTCAGCGCGTTTGTCGATGGCAATCAGTAACGACTCGAGGAGGTCTGCTCGCCCGTGAATGTCGCCAATTGCAAATGTGTGCCGCTCAGCCGAGCCGAGTAACCCTTAGTATTGGGTTGAGCAAAGTCGTGAACTCTAACTGTTAGCTCCAAACGCGCGCAATCGTCATCGAGTTGCTCGTTTCCCGGAAAGGTGATGCCCGCGACCCATGGCGGCAATTCGCTGCCGCAACGTTGTTGCGGCTTCGTTCCGCATAAACCGCGGCGCACCGGTACCGATGACCATCTGCCTTGTCCGCCCGCCAAGGCATTTTAAGGCAAGCAACTCCGATGTCTTTTATTGACGAGACGCTCGCGCTTTCTATTTTCACGCTAGACACAATCTATGGTGGTCCTAAACGGCACGGTAAGGATTTGTGGTCGTTGGTTTCAGTCCGTTCGAAAGCGAGTGAGGCTCAGAATGCCTAAGAAAAGTGCTCAAAATGAAACTGACGATCTGTTGGAGACCTTGGTTTTTACGTCGGAAGTCATAGCCAATAGCGATGCGGACAGTCGGCGGCGCATCTCGGAGGCATATGTGAAAGCTCAAAGGCTTGCCGCGACAATCCCATTGGAAGAAGGCTCGCCACGGCCGCGAATTGTCGCGTGCCTTGAGATTTTTAACGCGCACAAAGAAGCGGGGAGGGTAGAGGCAGCCGGCTGGATGTTGACGGCGATCCAGCACCGCGTTGCCGAAAAGAATCTACCGGAATGGGAAAAATTGCAGATCGTCGTAGACAAGGTCAGGCACTTACTAGGCCCAAGATACGATGCTCATTGAGCAGACGACCCCCTTTTCCCGCCTCTCAATGCCCTTTAGTTCGCCGCGGTCCCTATTCAAGAGAGCGAGGTCGGGGCTTGACTCCGTCGCCTGATGGAACATAAAGTGAACATCGGTGATGCGGCCGCCATCCCATTAGCTGCGCGGTGGGCCATCCACTGACGAACCCATTGGTCGGCGTACTGCGTAGGATAGATGCCGAACTTCGCTTCAACGATCAACTGCACGGAAGTCGGGGGATCGCCAAGTTTAAAGTCCAATAACACATCCGGCTCGACGGTGCCGTTAGTCGCCCCGCCTTCGGTCCAGGTCGGCCAAAACGTGATTTGGTAGAATCCGCCATAGCGTGGCGCCGTCGAGGTACGCGAGTGGCCAAACACCAAAGCGGTCAGCAGGTCGTCCTCCGACATGCGAAAGGCTGTCCGCCAGCTGATCGGGGATTTCAAAGCGTGCGGACGTTGGAAATCGAGATATGCAGAGCGACGGTTTTGAATTGTATGGAAACCGCGGAGCAACGCAAGATCGTCTGAGGATAATGCACCGCCCATTGTTTGACCGCACCCCGCAGAACGGTCAACGTGGTGCATTACCTATATGGGGCCGTCCATTCGGAGGCTGCTTCGCGGGCAATCGGTATACACATATTAGCGTATAGTAATTAGTTGAGTAGCGCCGACGCCGAATGATATTACCTTTTCCGAGGGACGATTGGGATGGAAGGTCTGGTCAGGATCGACGAAGCGCTCATCGACGGCGTGGAGAAAGCGCTGTTCTCAGTTAGGAACAAACTAGGGTTGTCTTTTCCGCAGGCGGTCAGCCTTTGCGGCTCGATTACGATCGTGATGATGGCATTGTCGGTTTTCCTGTCGTCCGGCGACCTAATGACGGTGAAAATTCCGCTTCTTATACTGTACGCGGTTCTAGCGTTCGCGATGAGTAAAACCGTGTTTCGTCATCTCTCCCATTTCGATGAGACCTGGACTCCTGAGGCCGAGAGGGTTCTCGCCAAGAACGCGGTGGGAAACAGGGAGAGGCTCAGACCCGTGCGCGCTCTTTTCTGGGCTTTTTCCCTGATGTCTGCCTTCCTCACACTCACGCTGTCAGCGAAGCTGCTTGGGCTGGGTGCGATTTCACCGCTCAATGCCGGTCGCGACATGCTCAGCAACCTACTTGGGTTTCCGGCCCTCCTGGCCTTCCAGTACATTATGTGTTCGCGCCCCTCGGGGAGGACCAAGCTATAAAATACGTTCCGATAAAAAGGAGGCGGTCGAATTTAGCGTGGAACGCTCCCTCAAGTTTACAAGGTCGTTGCCAGCGGGACAACGCAAGCAATCGGCACGGCGCGCTACTTCGATCTTAATCTTACAGGTGGGCATGAAGTCTTTATCGGTCGTTCCCGCAAAGGCGGATGTGCAAGCCACTGACATCGTGAGCGAAGTTTGAGAAGGCGAATAACGATCTAGCGCGAGTGGCAATCCGGAATCAGTGGTCGGCAGAGGCAACGCGCCGCTGCGCCAAATGTCCCGTAGCAAGCGGTGTCTGCGTTCACCCGCGGCGGCCGTAGATCGATCATAACCCGAGCCTGATGAAAATAAATCTGGCCCATCACCCGCTTATTCCGAAAGGGCCGGTGAGCCGCGCTAACGCGTTGGATATTCGCGTTTCTCGTCCTGGGAACGTTGAGGCTTCCTTTTGCGGAAGCTTTAGCTTGCCGTGGGCACTAAGAGCTTACTTTTAACATTTGCAGGCCTCTCTGGCCGGATTTGGATTATGAGTATTTTCAGATTGTATATTGGATCCAATTTTTCTAAGAGTCGTTTCGTCGACGGGCGACGCCATCGCGTCACCCGGTGAAATGGGGGAGCGGCCGCAAGTGAAGGGCGCGCCCGGGTGGCGTCCGTCCACCGTCACGGAAGGAGAAAGCGCATGCGCAGCAACAAGGTCGTTCATATCGTTTCCTGCCACGCGGAAGGGGAAGTCGGCGACGTCATCGTCGGCGGCGTCGCGCCGCCGCCTGGAAACACGCTCTGGGAACAGCGCCGCTTCATCGCCGAAGACCAGACGCTGCGCAATTTCGTGCTCAACGAGCCGCGCGGTGGCGTCTTCCGCCACATCAATCTGCTTGTGCCGCCGAAGGACCCGCGCGCGACCATGGGCTTCATCATCATGGAGCCCGAAGATACGCCGCCGATGTCCGGTTCGAATTCGATCTGCGTCTCCACCGTTCTGCTCGACAGCGGCATCGTACCGATGCAGGAGCCGGAAACGCGCATGGTGCTGGAAGCGCCCGGTGGACTGGTCAACGTCGTTGCCGAGTGCCGCAACGGCAAGGCCGAGCGCATCACCGTCACCAACGTGCCGTCCTTTGCCGACAAGCTCGACGCCAAGCTCGAAGTCGAGGGTCTGGGCACGCTGACGGTCGATACCGCCTATGGCGGCGACAGCTTCGTCATCACCGACGCTTGCGCTCTTGGTTTCTCGGTGACGCCAGACGAGGCGCGCGAGCTTGCCGAAACCGGCATCAAGATCACCCGCGCGGCCAACGAACAGCTCGGCTTCACCCATCCGGAAAATCCGGAATGGGATCATATCTCCTTCTGCCAGCTGACGATGCCGGTCGAAGAAAAGGACGGCATTCTGCATGGCCGCAACACCGTGGTCATCCAGCCGGCCAAGCTCGACCGCTCGCCGACCGGCACCGGCTGCTCGGCGCGCATGGCGGTGCTGCACGCGCGTGGGCTGATGAAGGTCGGCCAGCGCTTCAGCGGCCACTCGATCATCGATTCGACCTTCAATTGCCGCATCGTCGGCGAAACGACGGTCGGCGGACGCCCGGCGATCGTGCCTGAGATCTCCGGACGTGCCTGGATCACCGGCACGCACCAGGTGATGCTCGACCCGGCCGATCCGTGGCCAGCCGGCTACCGCCTTGCCGACACCTGGCCGCGCAAGCAGTAAGGTCTGCCTTTGCGGGCCGCCTCGTTGCGGCCCGTACCTTTCGGCCCAGGCCTTTGGATTGTTCTGCCGGTTCAGTCTTCCTTGATGATCCGGGTGGTGCCGACCCAGAGTTCGCGGGCCGGTCCCGCGCCGACATTGCGGGCGCGGTGCGGCAGCGAGGCGGGGAAGTGCAGCGTGTCGCCGGCCTTCAGCAGATAGTCCTTGCCATCGATCTGGTAGAGCATCTCGCCCTCGATCAGGTAAAGGAAGTCCTCGCCCTCGTGGCTGGTCAGTTCCGACGCATAGCCCGGCGGCATATGGGTGATGCAGCCGTTGAGCGCCGCGCCCGGAAAGCCGCGTTCGATCAGTTCGTAGACGCGCTCCTTGGTCTCGACATTGTAGCCGGGGCGTTCCCCTGCGTGCGAGACCATCGAATGCGAATGCTGCGGCGGCTGCGACAGGAAGGTGTCGACGCTGGTGCCGAGCGCATTGGCGACGTTGTACAGCGAGATTAGCGACGGGGTGGAAATGCCGCGCTCGATCTGGCTGATGAAGCCTTCCGTCAGCCCGGCCTCGCGCGCCACGTCCTTCATGGTCTTGCCGATTTCCTTACGGCGGGCTCTGAGCATTTGCCCGAGCGAGGCGGGTGTCGAGGCTTCGGGGAGGGAGGCGCCTTCATGGGCTCCGGGCGCCTCTTCGATCTTCAGGGGCATGACTTTCTTTCCGCTTGACTCACGTCTATCGATGTACTTTAGTCCAGCTAAAGTTGGTTCGGCAAGCCGATCAGATCGTATGCCAGCCTTCTTGAAAAGGGGAACTACAAGAACGTCTTCGCGGCAATCCGTCGGCGGCAAAAAAACACTAAGAAAAATTGGATCCAATATCCAATAAACGTGTTCAGCGCGCGATCGATGTCGGCTGCAGTCAAAAGGAGGAGTGAGATGAAACCTATATTGCCTATTCTGCTCGGCACGACGCTGGGTCTGCTTGCGGCCACCTCGGCGTTTGCGATCGAACGCGGTGGCGCGATGACCTTCGCCCGTTACGACGACTCGACCGTCATCGATCCCGTTTACGCCGACCGCAATCCCGATCTCTGGATGGTGAACGGTCTCTACGAAACGCTGCTCCGCAACGGTCCTGATGGTTCGATCGTGCCGGGTCTCGCCGAGGCTCACGGGGTTTCGGCAGATGGCAAGACCATCACCCTGACGCTTCGAAGCGGCCTCAAGTTTTCCGACGGCTCCGACCTTACCGGCGCCGACGTCGTCTTCTCGCTGGATCGGGCACGCAATGCCGAACTCGGCCCTTGGGCGGGGCTGCTCGGCGCCGTCGAAGCGGTCACGGCCGATGGCAACAAGATCACTGTGTCGCTGAAAAATCCCGACCCGACGATCATCTCGATCCTTGCGACTTTCAACACCGGCATCATGCCAAAGGCAGCCTTCGAAAAGGCGGCCGGCGCGACCGACCAGGAAAAGGCGCGCGCCTTCTTCTCGGCTGGTCCGGTGACATCGGGGCCCTTCGTCATGAAGAGCCATGTGCAGGGCTCGAGCATGAGCTTCGAACGCAACCCGAACTACTGGCGCCAGGGCGAAGACGGCAAGCCGCTGCCCTATCTCGACCGGGTGGAATTCCTCGTCATTCCAGATGACGCGACCCGCATCCTCAAGCTTCAGGCCGGCGAAGTCGACGCCGCCGAGTTCATTCCGTTTGCCCGTGTCGGCGAGCTCGGCGCCGATCCGAACCTGAAGATGGAGCTCTTCCCCTCGACCCGCATCGTCTACGCGCCGATCAATACGCGCGAGGCGAAGAAGGACGGCGCGAAGAACCCGCTTGCCGACGTCAAGGTGCGCCAGGCGCTGAACTATGCGACCGACAAGAGCGTGCTGATCAAGCTCGTGACCTTCGATACCGGCAAGCCGATGACCTCGCTGATGTCGGCTGCGACGCAGCTGCATTACGGTCCGGCGCCGCTTTACCCCTACGATCCGGAAAAGGCCAAGCAGTTGCTGTCGGAAGCCGGCCTCAGCGGCGGCTTCGAGGTTAAGCTCACCACGCTTGCCGGCAGTGCCGACGACGCAACATTGTTTACCGCACTTCAGCAGATGTGGGCGCCACTCGGCGTCAACCTCAAGGTCGAGCAGGTCGACAACCCGACCCGCGGCGAGAAGAACCGGTCCGGCGATTTCGACATCCACTCCTATGGCTGGGCGAACGACGTCAACGACCCGGCGCAGGTGACCGGCTGGCTCGGCTATTACAAGCAGCGTCAGGCCGTCGGCACCGGCTGGAACAACCAGGAATTCAACACGCTGTTCGAGGCCTCCAACGTCGAGACCGATCCGGCCAAGCGCAAGGACGAATACAAGCGCATGCAGGAGATCTACGCGGCCGAGGCACCGTTGCTCTTCCTGTTCGAAACGCCGTTTGCCGTCGCCGTCTCGAAATCGATCGAAGGCTACGTCCAGACGCCGCTCGGCGCCAATGACTTCTCTGAAGCCTGGCGCGCCGACTGATAGCGGAACGATCTGCGAAAACCGGGCGGCAAGCCGCCCGGTTCTCCGTTGAAGGTTGGAACCATGCCCTCACTTTCCTATCTCGTTGCACGGCTGCTGCAGATCATCCCGACGTTCCTGTTGGTGATGATCTTCATCTTCCTGCTCGTGCGCCTTTTGCCGGGAGATCCGGCCATCGCCATGGCCGAGGCCAAGGCGACCGATGCGCAGCTTGAACAGATCCGGCACAATCTCGGTCTCGATGAGCCGTTGCCGGTGCAGTTCCTCGTCTTCGTCAAGAACACGCTGACCGGCGATCTCGGCCGCTCGATCATGTTGAAGGCGCCGGTGACCGAGGTCATTCTCAGCCGGTTGCCGACGACGATCTTCCTGGCGCTCTATGCGGTCGTGCTTGCTGTGTTCCTCGCCGGGCCGCTCGCCTTCCTCGCGGCAGCGCGCGTCAACAGCCCTGTCGATGTTGCCATCCGCAGCGTCTTTCAGGTCGGTCTTTCCATGCCCGTCTTTTACATCGGGCTCCTGCTGCTCACCGTGCTTGCGGCGCAGTTGCGCTGGTTTCCGGTCGGCGGCTACGGCAAGACCTTTTTCGCCAATCTCTATCACCTGATCCTGCCCGCACTCAGCGTCGCGCTCTATACGTCGGCGATCATCCTGCGCAATCTGCGCGCCTCGCTGATCGAGGTGCTCGACGCCGACTATGTGCAGTTCGCGCGGGCCAAGGGCCTGTCGCCGCGCATCATCATGACCCGGCACGTGTTGCGCAATGCGCTCGTTTCGACGGTCACTCTGCTGGGGTTGTCGATCGGCAACCTGATGAGCGGCACGCTGGTGACCGAGACGGTTTTTGCCATTCCTGGTGTCGGCCGGCTGATGCTGGAGGCGATCTTTGCCCGCGACTATCCGCTGATCCAGGGCCTGACGCTCACCTTCGCCGTGCTCGTCTCCGTCGTCTTCCTCTTGACGGATGTCGTGCAATCCTGGCTCGATCCGAGGCTTCGCCAATCATGACGGTCCTGACTCTCACCCATTCGCGGACGCGGGGACGGCTCGCCGCCTTTCTGGCACGCGCCTTCGCCCGTCCTTCTTTCGTGATCGGCATTGTCATTCTCGGCCTGTCGCTGGCGCTTGCGGTGTTCCCTCAGCTCTTTGCTCCTTACGACCCGCTTGCCTTCGACCTCCAGGCGATCCAGCAGGGGCCGAGCCTTGCGCATCCCTTCGGCACCGACAATTTCGGCCGCGATGTGCTCTCGCGCGTCATCTGGGCCTATCGCGTCGACATGCAGATGGCCTTCTTCGCGACGATCTTCGCGCTTTTGATCGGCCTCACCGTTGGCGCCTTCGTCGGTTACTACGGCGGCATTGCCGACGTGATCTTCGGCCGTTGCGTCGACGCGATCATCACCTTTCCCTTCCTGGTGCTGGTGATCGCGATCGTCGCGGTGCTGGGCCCTGGCCTCGTCAACATGTATGTGGCGATCACCGCGGTGAACTGGGTCTATTACGCCCGGCTGACGCGCGCCGAAATCATGGCGCAGAAGGCCAACGACTATGCCGCGGCCGGCCGGGTTCTCGGCTACTCCGATCGCCGCATCATCTTCCGCCATCTGCTGCCGAACGCGATCTCGCCAATCCTCGTCTATTGGATGACCGATATGGCGCTCGCGATCCTGCTCGGCTCGTCGCTCGGCTATCTCGGCCTCGGCGCACAGCCGCCGGCTGCCGAATGGGGCGTCTTGATCGCGGAGGGCCGCAACTTCCTGATGACGGCCTGGTGGATGAGCCTGATGCCCGGCATCGCCATCGTTCTGACCGGGCTCGGCTTCAGCCTCGTCGGCGACGCGCTGGCCGATCTGCTTCGGCCGAAGGGGCGCTGAGATGAAAAGCACAGAAAAACCGGTCGTGCTCGACGTCAGGCACCTTCGAACCGAGTTCGGCCCGCAAGATCGCCCACTGGTCGCGGTGGACGACGTCTCGTTCCAGGTGGGGCAGGGCGAGATCCTTGGGCTGGTCGGCGAATCCGGCTCGGGCAAGAGCATCACGCTGCGCTCGATCCTCGGCATCATCCGGCCGCGCGGCCGGGTCGCCGGCGAAATCCTCTGGAACGGCCGCGACCTCGTTCCGCTCGACGAGGCGCGTCTCCGGCGCATCCGCGGCCGCGAGATTGCGATGATCTTCCAGGAGCCGATGTCGTCGCTCAATCCACTGCTGACGGTCGGCCTGCAGATCCAGGAAAACCTCGTGGCGCATACGAACCTCGACGCAAAAGCGCGGAAGGCACGCGCGATCGAACTGCTCGATCTCGTCGGCATCCCCGGCGCCCGCAATCGTCTCGACGATTTCCCGCACGAGTTCTCCGGCGGCATGCGCCAGCGGGTGATGATCGCCATTGCGCTTGCCTCCAATCCGAAGCTGCTGTTGGCCGACGAGCCGACGACGGCGCTCGATGTCACCATCCAGGACCAGATCCTCAGGCTCATCCAGTCGCTGAGCCGCGATCTCGGCATGGCGGTGATCCTCGTCACCCATGACATGGGTGTCGTCGCCGAGACCTGCGATCGCGTGGCCGTCATGTATGGTGGCAGGCTTTGCGAAGTCGGTACGACGACGGATGTGATCGCCGACGCGCGCCATCCCTATTCCTTGGGGTTGTTGCGCTCGATCCCGCGCGACGTTGCGCCGCGAACGCCGCTCTATTCGATCCCCGGCGCGCCGCCGGCGTTGAACGCGCTTCCAGGCGGCTGCGCCTTCAGCGCCCGCTGTCCGGTCGCAGGACGCGAATGTCCTGACATTCGGCCAGCGCTCGAAGTGATTGGTTCGTCGCGGCTCGTTGCCTGCCATCATCTTGAAGATGCCCAAGCGCATTTCGGACCGCGGGAGGCGGCGCAATGATCATGCCCACTTCAGCAAGCACAACGCCTTTGCTTTCGCTGCGTGCGCTGTCGATCCAGTTCGAGAAACGGCGCTCGCTGTCCGACACGCTCGCCCGCCGTCCGCAGCAGGTCGTCTCGGCGGTCAACGGCATCGATCTCGATGTGATGCCCGGCGAGACGCTCGGGATCGTCGGTGAATCCGGCTGCGGCAAGTCCACGCTTGCGCGCCTGATCGCCGGCCTGCACCGGCCGACATCAGGCGATATCCTGTTCGAGGGCGAGAGCGTCGTCGGCCTCAAGGGGGCACGGAGGCGCGCCTATAACCGGCGCGTCCAGATGATGTTTCAGGACCCCTATACCTCGCTCAACCCCCGCATGACCGTGCGCGATACCTTGCGAGAGGCGATCACGGTGCATCGCATGCGCGATGGAGCGGCGATCGATCGTCGCGTCGACGAGCTGCTGGATCTGGTGCGGCTGCCCGAAGGGGCCGCGGATAAGTTCCCGCACGAGTTCTCCGGCGGCCAGCGCCAGCGCATCGGCATTGCGCGGGCGCTGTCGCTGGAACCGACCTGCCTGGTCGCCGACGAACTCGTTTCCGCGCTCGACGTTTCGGTGCAGGCGCAGGTCGTCAATCTCCTGATCGAACTTCAGGACGAGCTGGGCCTGACGGTGCTGTTCGTTGCCCACGACCTTCGCCTCGTACGCCATGTCTCGCACCGCGTCGCCGTCATCTATCTCGGCGCCATCGTCGAAATAGGCCCGTCGGAGGCGCTGTTTTCGAAGCCGATGCATCCCTATTCCAAGGGACTGCTTGCTGCCGCACCGTCGCTTGACCCGGGCGCCAGGCGTCGCACGCCGGCACTGTCGGGTGAGCTGCCGAGCCCGCTCGCCATCCCGCCCGGCTGCCCCTTCCACGTGCGCTGCCCGCACGCGACCGAACGCTGCCGCCGCGAAAAGCCGGCGTTGCGCCCGGTCGGATCGGGCATGACCGCCTGCCATTTCGCCGAGACGATCGGCGACGCCTCAAACGCCACTCGATAGGAAAGACATCATGGATACGAGAGCAAGGCCGGATATCTCCGGCCGCATCGGCGCGCTGCGGCGCAAACTTGCGGAAGCGGGGCTCGACGGCTACCTCGTGCCGCGCTTCGACGAACATCAGGGCGAATACTGCGCGCCACACGACCATCGACTGGCCTTTGTCACCGGCTTCACTGGCTCGGCCGGCGTGGCGATCGTCATGCGCGACCGCGCCGCGATCTTCGTCGATGGTCGCTATCAGGTGCAGGTGCGCGACGAAGTGGATCTCGGCACCTTCGCGATCGAACACTTCTATGACGCACCGCTCAAGGATTGGCTGAAGAACAATCTGCGCAACGGCGAACGCGTCGGCTTCAATGCGATGCTGCTACCGTCCACCTGGGATGCGGATTGCAGCCGCTCGGTCGAGCTGGCGGGTGGCGTCTGGACGCCTGTCGACGGGGATCTTGTCGACGCGATCTGGACCGACCAGCCGGAAAAACCGCTCGGCAAGATCACCGCCTTCCCGGTCGCCAATGCCGGCGAAAGCGTTGCCGAGAAGAAGCGCCGCATCGCCACCATGCTGGCGGAGCAGGGGGCCGATCTTTTGATCGAGGCGCAGCCGGACAATATCGCGTGGTTCCTCAATGTCCGCGGCCGCGACGTCGCCTTCAACCCGATGCCGCAGTCCTTCCTGATCTTCGACCGCGCCGGGCAAACGGAATGGCTGGTCGATCATCGCAAGCTTCCGAACGACCTCTCGGACTTCGAGCTTGACGATGTTGCCATTGCCGAGCCTGGCAAGTTGCTCGACCGCGTCAGGGCGATGGCGGCCGGACGCACGGCGCTGATCGATCCCGGATTTGCCCCGTCGGCCACGGCCCATGCCACACGCGCCGCAGGCGGCACCGTGCAGCTCGCGAAGAGCCCGATCACGCTCGCCAAGATGCACAAGAACACGACCGAGCTCTCGGGCTTCCGCGATTGTCACCGTCTGGACGGCGCCGCCTGGGTTCGCTTCTTTGCCTGGCTCGAGCGGCACGCCGCCGAACGGGAGGCGAGCGGCAAACCGGTGACCGAACTGGAAGCGGAAGAGCGTATCCTCGCCTATCGCCAGATGGCCGAAAGTTTCGTCGAGCCGAGCTTCCGCTCGATTTCGGCAGCCGGCGGTCATGCCGCCATGTGTCACTACGCAGCCACCGAGGCGAGCAACGGGCTGATCCGCAAGGACGGTGTCTATCTGCTCGATTCTGGCGGGCAGTATCTGACCGGCACCACCGATGCCACGCGCACGACGGCGATCGGTCCGGTCAGCGACGAGATCCGGCGGGCCTACACGGCCGTCCTTAAGGGGTTGATCTCTATGGCATCGCTGAAATTCCCCAGGGGAAGCTTCGGCCACCAGCTCGACGCCTTTGCCCGCCGCCCGCTCTGGGATCTTGGTCTCGATTATGACCACGGCACCGGCCATGGGGTCGGTCACTTTCTCTCGGTCCACGAACAGCCGCAGCGCTTCGATCGCCGCGTCAACGAGATCGAGCTGAAGCCGGGCATGGTGACGACGATCGAGCCGGGCTACTACAAGGCCGGCGCCT
Organism: Ensifer sp. Root954; assembly: GCF_001429005.1. Taxonomy (NCBI): domain Bacteria; kingdom Pseudomonadati; phylum Pseudomonadota; class Alphaproteobacteria; order Hyphomicrobiales; family Rhizobiaceae; genus Ensifer; species Ensifer sp. Root954. The sequence continues at coordinate 155,716 of NZ_LMJM01000021.1, read as the reverse complement.
ACGGCATCCGCATCGAAAACCAGGTGGAGGTGGTCGACGACGGCGACGGTTTCCTGAGCTTCCGCAGCCTGACGCTGGTGCCGATCGATCTGCGGCTGGCCGATTTCGGCTTGCTGACGGCGGCCGAGCGGACCTGGATCGATGCCTATCACCGTCGCGTCGCGCAGGAACTGGACGGCTTGCTTGAACCGGAGACGGTGGACTGGCTTTCCGACCGGACGGCGCCGATCAGCGCGTGATAGCGCCTCGTCCGCTTCTTCTCGCGGATTGATATGACGACAGTGGAGCGGCGGGCCGGTTGGTCCGCCGTTGTCATTTTTGGCGATCGGCTCCCCGGCCGCGATCAGGTCGCTTTCAATCAATGTGACTCCTCTTGCTTGGGGGAGAGGATTTGTGATATTTTTCACAAAATCTGTTCACGCCATGAACGGCTGCAGAACTCGTCGGACACGGAAGAAATTATGGTCAGCCGCAAGACAGCCCGCATCATCCAGCTCGCAGATGCCCTTTCAGGACGGAGAGTCCTGCACTTGCGCGACGCCGCGGCCCTGCTCGGCGTCTCTGAAATGACGATCCGTCGTGACGTTGCCGACAATCCCGGCCAGTTTGCTTTTCTCGGCGGACATATCGTGCCGGCGTCGGAGATCGAAGGCGATGCGCCCTACGAGCTGGCACGCGAGGCCGACAGCCACGCTGCCGCCAAGCGCGAGGCCTGTGTCCACGCGGCGCGCCATATCCGCCCGGACGAGACGATCTTCATCGATTGCGGCACCACACTCGAATATCTCGTCGACCTCGTTCCCGAGAATTATTCAATAACAGCAGTATGTTATTCTCTGAACGTGGCGGAGAAGCTGACCCATAAGCCGAATGTTCGGATCGTCATGCTTGGTGGCGTCTATCACCCTTCGTCTGCGTCTTTTTCCGGCAACTCCGGTCTGGAGACTCTCGATTCGCTCGGCATCAACGTCGCCTTCCTGTCGGCCGCCGGCATCGATCCGGCGCGTGGTGCGACCTGCGTGCATTTCCACGAGGTGTCGGTGAAGCAGAAGGTCATCTCGCTGGCGCGCGAGAGCCATCTGGTCGTCGACCTCAGCAAGATCGGCAAGCTGAAGCCGGCTTTTTTCGCGCCAATCGGCGTTTTTCGCTCTATCATCACCGAAGAGGGCGAAACGCAGCTGCCGGGCCTGTGAAGGCGGCATCCGCAAAAATATTACGAAATCGTCAAAACGGCCGTGTCTCGCTTGACACTCTCTGTTCTTGATGGAATAGTCACAAAAATTCGATAGAAAAATAACAAAAATGAGTTCTCGGCGGCTGTGCTCGAGTGCGGCTGGTCGTGACAGGGAGTTCAAGGAGCCATCGCTTGGAAGACCTTGCTGTGAAAACTGGCGCGCCGAAGGCCGCGCATTCGCCGGCGGCGGGCCATAACTGGCCGCGCAACAACGGCATCGATCTCGATCTTGGCTGGGTGCTGGACCAGCGCGTCAATCTGTCGGCCGCCGAGCGTCGCGTTGCGACGCTGCCCGGTCGCCGCACGGTGAAGAAGGACGCGCAGGCCGCCTGGCTGTTGAAAGCCGTTACCTGCATCGACCTCACGACGCTCAATGGCGACGACACGACGGAGCGCGTCAAGCGGCTCTGCGCCAAGGCGCGCCAACCGGTGCGCCAGGATCTGCTCGATGCGATCGGCATGGGCAGTCGCGGTATCACGACCGGTGCCGTGTGCGTCTACCATCGTTTCGTTTCCACCGCCGTCGAGGCGCTCGAAGGGTCCGGTATCCCGGTGGCAGCCGTCTCCACCGGTTTTCCTGCCGGCCTGATCCCGCATGACGTGAAGCTGCGCGAGATCGAAGCCTCCGTCGCCGATGGCGCCAAGGAAATCGATATCGTCATCACCCGCGAGCATGTGCTGACGGGCAACTGGCAGGCACTCTATGACGAGATGCGCGATTTCCGTGCCGCCTGCGGTGACGCTCATGTGAAGGCTATTCTTGCGACCGGCGACCTGAAGACGCTGCGCAACGTCGCGCGCGCTTCGCTCGTCTGCATGATGGCTGGCGCCGATTTCATCAAGACCTCGACCGGCAAGGAAGGCGTCAATGCGACGCTGCTGGTCACGCTCGTCATGCTGCGCATGATCCGCGCCTATCAGGAACAGACCGGCCTCAAGGTCGGCTACAAGCCGGCCGGCGGCATTTCGGCGGCCAAGGACATCCTGAACTACCAGTTCCTGATGAAGGACGAGCTTGGCCGCGAATGGCTTGAGCCGGATCTCTTTCGCATCGGCGCATCGAGCCTGCTTGCCGATATCGAGCGTCAGCTCGAGCATCACGTTACCGGCGCCTACTCGGCCCTCAACCGTCACCCGATTGGATGATCCCGATGACTGTCGCAAGGTATTTTGACGAAATGTCCTATGGTCCAGCCCCTGAAGCCGATACGGAAGCCCGCCAGTGGCTCGCCCGTCACAAGGGCGAATTCGGCCACTTCATCAACGGCGCCTTCGTCGCCTCCGCCTCGGGCAAGACCTTCGAGACGAAGGAGCCGGCAACCGGCAAGCTGCTTGCAAAGATCGCGCTCGGCGGTGCCAAGGACGTCGACGATGCGGTTGCCGCTGCCCGCAAGGCGCAAGCCGCCTGGGCAAAACTGCCGGGCCATGCCCGCGCCCGTCATCTCTATGCGCTCGCCCGCATGATCCAGCGCCATGCGCGTCTGATTGCCGTGGTCGAGGCGCTCGACAACGGCAAACCGATCCGCGAGACGCGCGACATCGACGTGCCGCTTGCCGCCCGTCACTTCTATCACCATGCCGGCTGGGCCCAGCTGCAGGAAACCGAATTTGCCGATCAGGTTCCGGTCGGCGTCGTCGGCCAGATCATTCCCTGGAACTTCCCGTTCCTGATGCTCGCCTGGAAGGTCGCGCCCGCTCTGGCGCTCGGTAACACGGTGATCCTGAAACCGGCGGAATTCACGCCGCTGACGGCGCTGCTCTTTGCCGAACTGGCCGCTGCAGCAGGTCTTCCGGCCGGCGTGCTCAACGTCGTTACCGGCGAAGGTGAAACCGGCGCGCTGATTGTCGAGCATGCGGACATCGACAAGATCGCTTTTACCGGCTCGACCGAAGTCGGCCGCCTCATCCGTGAGCGCACCGCCGGCACCGGCAAGTCGCTGACGCTCGAACTCGGCGGCAAGTCACCCTTCATCGTCTTTGACGACGCTGATATCGACGGCGCCGTCGAAGGCGTGGTTGACGCCATCTGGTTCAACCAGGGCCAGGTTTGCTGCGCCGGCTCGCGCATCCTCGTGCAGGAAGGCGTGGCACCGCTGTTCTACGAGCGCCTGAAGCGCCGCATGCAGACGCTGCGCGTCGGCCATCCGCTCGACAAGGCGATCGACATGGCGGCAATCGTCGCGCCGGTGCAGTTGCAGCGGATCGAAGACCTGGTCGCCAAGGGCGTCTCCGAAGGAGCAGCGCTGCATCAGCCGAAGATCGAACTGCCGAAGGGCGGCAGCTTCTATCCGCCGACCCTGCTCACCGGCGTGCAGCCGACCTCGATCGTTGCGACGGAAGAGATCTTCGGCCCCGTCGCCGTCTCCATGACCTTCCGCACCCCGGAAGAGGCGATCCAGCTTGCCAACCATACGCGCTACGGCCTTGCCGCCAGCGTCTGGAGCGAGACCATCGGCCTGGCATTGCATGTCGCGGCCAAGCTCGCCGCCGGTGTGGTTTGGGTCAATGCGACTAACCTCTTCGATGCGTCTGCCGGTTTCGGCGGCAAGCGCGAATCCGGCTTCGGCCGCGAGGGTGGTCGCGAGGGCTGCTACGAATATCTGAAGCCGAAGGCTTGGGCCGGCCGCAAGCCGCGTCCCGCCGCCGTCGAACCGGCATTGAAGCCCGTGGCTGGCGATTTCGCCATGCCTGACGTCGACCGTACCGCCAAGCTTTTCATCGGCGGCAAGCAGGCACGGCCGGATGGCAACTATAACCGCAACGTGCTCTCGCCCAAGGGCAAGGTGCTTGGCGAGGTCGGCGAGGGCAACCGCAAGGACATCCGCAACGCAGTCGTCGCAGCGCAAGCCGCATCCGGCTGGTCGTCGGCAACGACGCACAACCGCGCGCAGATCCTCTACTACATCGCCGAAAACCTGAGTGGCCGTGCGGGCGAATTCGCCGATCGGATCGCCGACATGACCGGCGCGTCTGCGGCCAACGCCAAGGCGGAAGTCGAAGCCTCGATCGCACGCCTCTTCACCTATGGCGCCTGGGCCGACAAGTACGAAGGCGCGATCCACCAGCCGCCGCTTCGCGGCGTAGCACTTGCGATCCCCGAGGCGATCGGTGTCGTCGGCGTCGTTTGCCCGCCGGAAGCGCCGCTGCTTGGCATGATCAGTCTGGTCGCGCCGCTGATCGCCACCGGCAACCGTGTCGTCGTGGTGCCGAGCGAACAGCATCCGCTGGCGGCCACCGATTTCTATACGGTGCTCGAAACATCAGACGTCCCGGCCGGTGTCGTCAACATCGTCACCGGTTCGACGATCGAACTGGCAAAGACGCTCGCAAGCCACAACGACGTGGATGCGCTCTGGGCTTTCGGCTCGGCGGAACTTTCGACCCTCGTGGAGAGGCTCTCGGTCGGCAACCTGAAGCGCACCTTTGTCGACTACGGAAAGGCGACGAACTGGCTCGATCGCGAGGCGGCAGAAGGCCCGGCCTATCTGCGCCGCGCGACGGACGTCAAGAACATCTGGATCCCCTACGGCGAGTAGGAGAGCCACCACGCGCGGGGCGGGGGGAGCCGGCCCGCGCTGTGGGACAAGTGAACAGTAGGGAGACGCGCTCGCCTGCAAGGGGGAATGCATTGCGCGCCACGGAAACCGGAGCGCGCCAGGAGGAGGACTGTATGCTGAAGAATATCGATCCGGCGCTGAACGCCGATGTGCTGCACGCGCTCAGGTCCATGGGACACGGCGACACGCTGGTCATTTCCGACACCAACTTCCCGTCCGACGCCATTGCCCGCAAGACCACGCTGGGCACGCTGTTGCGCATCGACAACGTCTCGGCCGCGCGTGCCGTCGAAGCGGTGCTTTCCGTGCTGCCGCTCGATACGCCGCTGCAGCCTTCGGCCGGGCGCATGGAGGTGATGGGTGCGCCCGACGAAGTGCTGCCCGTGCAGCAGGAAGTGCAGGCGGTAATCGATCGCGCTGAGGGTAAATCGGCGCCGATGTACGGCATCGAGCGCTTCAAGTTCTACGAGGAAGCCAAGAAGGCCTATTGCGTCATCACCACGGGCGAGACGCGCTTCTATGGCTGCTTCCTGTTCACCAAGGGCGTCATTCCGCCCAAGACCTGACGGACCGCGCGGTCGCCGCGCGGCACGAGACGACAGATGAAATCGCGAGAGATTGCCTGGGCACGCCGCTTTGCTTGCGGTGCGGTCGCAGGGGGAGGCTTGAATGAAGACTGGTGTTTCGATCCTTGGCATCTTCGTGGCCGACACGGCCTATCTGGCGCGGCGCATGCCGGTTGTCGGTGAAACGATTACCGGCAGCGGCTTTTCCGTCGGGCCGGGAGGCAAGGGCTCGAACCAGGCGGTCGCCTGTGCTCGGGCGGGAAGTCCCGTTTCCTTCATCTCCAAGCTCGGCTGCGACACCTTTGGCGAGATGGCGCTGCGCACCTATGCCGAGGCCGGCGTGACGCCGAAGATCGTTGAGATGGACGATCTGCCTACGGGGGCTGCCTTCATCTATGTCAACGACCAGAACGGCGAAAACGCTATCATCGTCTATCCGGGAGCCGCCGGCTCGATCGGGATCGACGATGTCGAGGCCGCGCGCGAGACGATCGAAGGTTCGCGCATCTTCGTCACCCAATTGGAGCAGCCGGTGGCCGCCGCTCGGCTGGCGCTCGAAATTGCCCATGCGGCCGGCGTCATCACCGTCTTCAACCCGGCACCGGCCGAAGCCTTCCCGGATGCGATCTATCCGCTCTGCGATTATCTTGTGCCGAACGAGACGGAAGCCGCAGCCATCGTCGGTTTTGCGCTCGCCACGGAAGACGACGTTCGTCGTGCCGGTGACGCGATCCTGAAGAAGGGTGCGAAAACGGCGCTGATCACGCTCGGTGAACGCGGCGTGCTCTATCACAACCACGAGCAGTCGGTGCTGGTGCCGGCGATCGCCAGCGGGCCGGTAATCGACACGACCGGGGCGGGGGACGCTTTTGTCGGAGGCTTCTCCGCAGCGCTCGCCCGCGACCTTTCACCGGTTGACGCTGTACGCTTCGGCTGCGCCACCGCCGGCATCGCGGTCACCCGCCGCGGCACCGCGCCCGCCATGCCGACGCTTGCCGAGATCGAGGCGCTGCTTGCGCGCGGGGCGTCCGCATGACGCGCAACGACCCGATCAAGCACTTCTTCATCTGGCCGGCGCTGATCATCGTGCTGATGATCTCGATCTTCCCGCTCGTCTATTCGCTGACGACCAGCTTCATGAGCATGCGGCTGGTGCCGCCGACGCCGGCCCGCTTCGTCGGCTTCGGCAACTATCTCGATCTCCTGCAGAACCCGCGGTTCTGGCATGTGGCGGGAACGACGACGCTGATCGCCTTCATCTCCGTCGGGCTGCAATATGTGATCGGCCTTTCGGTGGCGTTGGCGTTGAATTCAAGAGTGCCGGGAGAGGGCATCTTCCGCGTCAGCTTCCTGCTGCCGATGCTGGTGGCGCCGGTCGCCGTCGCGCTGATCGCCCGCCAGGTGCTGAACCCGACGATGGGCCCGCTCAACGAGCTGATGACGGCAATCGGGTTCCCCAACCTGCCGTTCCTCACCCAGACCAGCTGGGCGCTCGGCTCGATCATTGCCGTCGAGGTCTGGCAATGGACGCCTTTCGTCATCCTCATGCTACTTGCCGGGCTACAGACCTTGCCCGACGACGTCTACGAGGCGGCCGCGCTCGAAAATGCCACGCCCTGGCAGCAGTTCCGCGACATCACCTTTCCTATGCTCCTGCCGATCTCGGTTGCCGTCGTCTTCATCCGGCTGATCGAGAGCTACAAGATCATCGACACGGTCTTCGTCATGACCGGCGGCGGGCCGGGGATATCGACCGAGACGCTGACGCTGTTTGCCTATCAGGAAGGCTTCAAGAAGTTCAACCTCGGCTACACCTCGGCGCTTTCGTTCCTGTTCCTGATTGTCATCACAGTCATCGGTCTCGTCTATCTCGCCATCCTCAAGCCCTATCTGGAGAAGCACAAATGAGCGTGCGCACTCTCAAAGGGAAACGGCGCTGGCTGGCGCTCGGCGGCTGCCTCGTCTGGCTCGCCATCACCTTCTTTCCGCTCTATTGGGTGCTGATCACCTCGTTCAAGACGCCGATCGCCGTCGTCGGCGGGCCGACCTATCTGCCCTTCGTTGATTTCGAACCGAGCTTGACGGCCTGGAGCGAGCTGTTGTCGGGCCAGCGTGGCCAGTTCTTCAACACCTTCCTGGCCTCGACAATCATCGGCCTTTCGGCGTCGATCGCCGCGACCTTCATCGGCGCCATGGCAGCCTATGCGCTGGTGCGCTTCACCTTCCGCTTTCGCCTGCTCTCGGCACTGATCTTCGTGGTGATCGCCTTCGGCGGCTTCCTGCTCGGCCGCCATGTGCTTGGCTACGGCCAGGGCATCTCGCTGGTCTATGCCTTTGTCGCAGCGCTCGCGCTTGCGGTGATCTCGAGCCGCTTTCGCCTTCCGGGGCCGGAACTTGGCAACAACGACATCGTCTTCTGGTTCGTCAGCCAGCGCATGTTCCCGCCGATCGTCGCTGCCTTTGCGCTCTACCTGATGTACACCGAGATGGGCAAACTCGGCTTCAAGCTGGTCGACAGCTATATCGGCCTCACTTTCGCCTATATCGCTTTCTCGCTGCCGATCGTCATCTGGCTGATGCGCGACTTCTTCGAGGCGCTGCCGGTGGAGGTCGAGGAGGCGGCGATGGTCGACAACGTGCCGTCGTGGCGGATCTTCTTCGGCATTGTGCTGCCGATGTCGAAGCCGGGTCTGATCGCCACCTTCATGATCACGCTCGCCTTCGTCTGGAACGAGTTCCTGTTCGCGCTGTTCCTGACCAACTCCAAATGGCAGACGCTGCCCATTCTCGTTGCCGGCCAGAACAGCCAGCGCGGCGACGAATGGTGGGCGATTTCCGCTGCCGCCCTCGTTGCCATCATTCCGATGATGGTCATGGCCGGGCTTTTGAGCCGGCTCATGCGCTCCGGCCTGCTTCTTGGAGCGATCAAGTAACCAACCGCTTTGGCATGCATTCATTCACAGGGAGGATAGAATGAGGAAATTGCTACTGGCATCTGCATCTCTCGCCGCACTCGCATCGGGGAGCGCGGGAACGGCGCTCGCCTGCGACCCGGATTACACCGGCGTCGAACTGACGGCGACCACACAGACCGGTCCTTACATTGCCTCGGCGCTGCAGCTTGCGGCCAAAGGCTGGGAGGAAAAGACCTGCGGCAAGGTCAAGGTCGTCGAGTTCCCGTGGTCGGAGCTCTATCCGAAGATCGTGACCTCGCTGACCTCTGGCGAAGACGCTTTCGACGTGATCGCCTTTGCACCGGCCTGGGCCCCTGATTTCACCGACTTCCTGTCGGAAATGCCGGCCGACATGCAGAAGGGCGCCGACTGGGACGATATCGCGCCCGTCTACCGCGAACAGCTGATGGTCTGGAACGGCAAGGTGCTGTCGCAGACGATGGACGGCGACGCCCATACCTACAGCTACCGAATCGACCTCTTCGAGAACGCCGACAACCAGAAGGCCTTCAAGGAAAAGTACGGCTACGATCTGGCGCCGCCGAAGACCTGGAAGCAGTACCTGGACATCGCCGAATACTTCAACCAGCCGGCCAACAACCTCTGGGGCACGGCGGAAGCCTTCCGCCGCGGCGGCCAGCAATTCTGGTTCCTGTTCAGCCACGTGGCCGGTTATACCAGCCATCCGGACAATCCGGGCGCCATGTTCTTCAATCCGGAAACGATGGATGCGCAGGTCAACAATCCCGGCTGGGTTCGTGGCCTCGAGGAATACATCCGGGCCTCAAAGCTCGCGCCGCCGAACGCGCTGAACTTCTCCTTCGGCGAAGTGAACGCCGCTTTTGCCGGCGGCCAGGTGGCGGAATCGATCGGCTGGGGTGATACCGGCGTCATCGGTGCCGACCCGAAGCAGTCGAAGGTGGCCGGCAATGTCGGCTCGGCATCGCTGCCGGGATCGGACGAGATCTGGAACTACAAGACCAAGAAGTGGGACAAGTTCGACCACGTCGTCCAGACCTCCTTCATGGCCTTCGGCGGTTGGCAGGCGGCAGTTCCCGCGACCTCGACCAAGCAGGAAGCAGCCTGGAACTACATCCAGTACCTGACGAGCCCGGCCGTCTCGGGCCAGGCGGCGATTACCGGCGGCACCGGTGTGAACCCTTACCGCATCTCGCACACGACCAATCTCGATCTCTGGTCGAAGATCTTCTCCGAGCGTGAGGCGAAGGAATATCTTGGTGCGCAGAAGGAGGCGGTGACCGCCAAGAACATCGCGCTCGACATGCGCCTTCCCGGCTACTTCTCCTATACCGAAGTGCTGGAGATCGAGCTTTCCAAGGCGCTTGCCGGCGAAGTGACGCCGCAACAGGCGCTCGATAGCGTCGCGGAACAGTGGAACAAGCTGACCGACGAGTTCGGCCGCGACAAGCAGCTTGCCGCCTATCGCGCCTCGATGGGCTTGCCGCAGCAGTAACGAACCCACGCCCGCCCCGAAACGATCGGGGCGGGCGCCACCGTCCCCGGCGAGACCGGGCACAGACAGCATCAGAGGCTACAGCATGTCACAGGTCCGATTGCAGCAGATCACCAAGTCCTTCGGGAGCGTCACCGTCATTCCGCCGCTCGATCTCGACATTGCCGATCGTGAGTTCGTCGTGCTCGTCGGTCCCTCCGGCTGCGGCAAGACGACGACGCTCAGGATGATTGCCGGCCTCGAAACTGCGACTTCGGGTTCGATCCGGATTGGCGATCGCGACGTGACCGATCTCAGACCGGGCCTGCGCAATTGCTCCATGGTGTTTCAGAATTACGCGCTCTATCCGCACATGACGGTCGCCGAGAACATCGGCTACGGCATGAAGGTGCGCGGCACGCCGAAGGCGGAGATCGAAAAGGCGGTAACGGATGCCGCTCGCATCCTCAACCTCGGCGCCTATCTCAATCGCAAGCCGAGCGCACTATCGGGCGGCCAGCGCCAGCGCGTGGCGATCGGCCGGGCGATCGTACGCCAGCCGGATGTCTTCCTCTTCGACGAGCCGCTGTCGAACCTAGATGCCAAACTTCGCATCGAAATGCGCACCGAAATCAAGCTCTTGCACCGGCGTCTTCAGACGACTGCCGTTTACGTGACCCACGATCAGGTGGAAGCCATGACCATGGCCGACCGCGTCGTCGTCATGAACCAGGGCCGCATCGAGCAGGCGGCCGATCCGATCACGCTCTATGAGGCCCCCGCCAATCTTTTCGTCGCCGCCTTCATCGGTGCGCCGAGCATGAATTTCCTCGAGGGGCGGCTGGAGCGCGGCGATGGAGGGATGCAGTTCATAGCGGATGGGGACGTGGCGGTGGCTATCCCGGAAAACTGCGCCGAAAAACTCGGCGCCTACGTCGGAAAAGCGGTCGTGCTCGGCATCCGGCCGGAACATACGATGGCGACGGACGCCAATGCGCCAACAGTCAGGCTGATCGTGCGCGATATCGAACCGCTCGGCCCGCATACGCTGGCTCTTGGCCGGGTCGGGCCTGCCGCTTTCACGGCGCAGGTTCACGCCGCGTCACGCATCGGCCCCGACGATCAGATCGCGGTGCCGATCGAGACGGAGAAAATGCATTTCTTCCTGAAGGAAACCGGTGGGGCGATCGGCCGCTGAGCGGATGGATGGCCGAAGGCGATGACGCCTCCGGCCTGCTGTCTTACTTCTTCTCGGCGCGTGCTGCGGCGAGGAAGGCGAGCTTCGCCGGCAGCTCCAGGTGCTTGGAGAGTGCCACGCGCTCCGGCGTGTAGTGATGCTCGACGTCGAGGCAGTTGACGGTGCCGAGCAGCTCGCCGCCGACAACGACCGGGATGTTGGCAACCGAGCCGCAGCCGAGCGACCAGATCGTCTCGTGGTCCGGGAAAACCTTGGCGATATCGGCGATGGTGTTGGCGACGAAGGTCTGGTGCGCCTTGTGCACGATGTCGAACCAGCTGTCGTAGCGGATCGGCTTGGTGCCCGAGGTCGGGTACTCCGCGGGGTGCGAGGTGTAGGCGCGGCGCGCGACTTCGTTGACCATGTCTACGGTCATGATGGTGAAGAGCTTGGCGCCGATCACCTGGCGGCTAAGCGTCTGCAATGCGGTCCATACCGCATCGGCATCGGTGGTCTTGGCAATGGCCGCGTCGAATTCCGCCAGCGCGGCAGCGATCTGTTCACTGTTCATGCTATGTCCTTGGGGTTACTCGATATCTTAGAAGGGGACAGACGATAAATCGTCGGTGTTGTCCCATCCTAGTTGGCATGCGCGGCGCTGATCTGCATCAGCTCGCGCGAATAGGGATCCTTGAGGTCACCGCGCTTGAGGTCGGCGACATCGGCAATCTCGACGATCCGGCCCTGGCGCATGACAGCGAGGCGATCGCAGAGGAAGGAGACGACCGCCAGGTTGTGGGTGACCATCAGGAAGGTGAGGTTCTGCTCGCGCCGGAGGCGCTTCAACAGGTTGAGGATTTCGGCCTGGACCGAAACGTCGAGCGCGGATGTCGGCTCGTCGAGTAAGAGCACCTTCGGCTTCAGCATCAGCGCCCGGGCGATTGCCACGCGCTGGCGCTGGCCGCCCGAGAGCTGGTGCGGAAAGCGGAAGCGGAACTTGCGATCGAGGCCGACCGAGGTCATGACCTCCTCGATGCGGGCGTTGCGGTCGCCGATGCCGTGGATCGTCAGCGCTTCGCCGAGCGTGGCGTCGACCGTCTTTCGCGGATGCAGCGAGCCGTAGGGATCCTGGAACACCATCTGGCACTGACGCGAAAAGGCGCGGTCGATGCCGTGGCCGCGGGGCGAGCCGAGCACGGCGATCTCGCCGGTCCATTCCGGCGCGAGACCTGCGATCGCCTTCAGCACCGTCGATTTTCCCGAGCCGCTTTCGCCGACAAGGGCAAAGCTCTCGCCGTCGGCGATATCGAGATTGACGTCGTGGGTGATCTGCACGTCGCCGTACGAGATGTCGAGGTTCTTCAGAGAGAGCGCGGTCATGCCTTGGCCCATGCGCTGCGGTCGAGCACCGGCAGCTCGTCCCGTGTTTCATCGAGGCGCGGAATGGAGGCGATCAGCCCGCGCGTATAGGGGTGCTTGGCCGCCATCAGTTCGCCGGCCTTGCATTCCTCGACCACCTCGCCGGTGTTCATCACGAGGATGCGGTCGCAATAGCTGGAGACGAGATTGAGGTCATGGCTGATGAAGATCAGGCCCATGCCCTTGCGTTTCACCAGTTCGTCGATGATGTCGAGCACCTGGGCCTGGACGGAAACGTCGAGCGCCGAGGTCGGCTCGTCGGCGATCAGAAGGTCCGGCTCGGGGATCAGCATCATCGCGATCATCACGCGTTGGCCCATGCCACCGGAGACTTCGTGCGGGTAGAGCTTGGCGACGCGTTCCGGATCTGCAATGCGCACCGATTCCAGCATCGTAAGCACGCGCGCGTTGACCTCGCGGCGCGGCAGCTTCTGGTGCGTCAGCAACGCTTCGGCGATCTGCTCGCCGATGGTCATGACCGGGTTCAGCGAGAACTTCGGGTCTTGCATCACCATGGAAATGCGGGCGCCGCGGATGGCGCGCATCTGCCGCTCGGACTGCTTCAGGAGGTCGACGCCGTCGAAGACGAGCTTGTCGGCGGTGACCCGACCCGGTGCCCGGATCAGCTGCAGGATCGAGCGACCGGTCATCGACTTGCCCGAGCCGCTCTCGCCGACGATGCCGAGGCGTTCGCGGCCGAGGGTGAAGGAGATGCCGCGCACGACTTCGAGATCACCGCGGGGCGTCGGGAAGGTGACGCGCAGGTTTTCGACTTCGAGAAGATTGCTCATCAGCGCTGCTCCCCGCTCTTCGGATCGAGCACGTCGCGCAGGCCATCACCGAGGAAGCAGAAGCCGAGGCTAACGAGAATGATGGCAAAGCCGGGCATGGTCGCGACCCACCACTGATCGAGAATGAAGGAGCGACCGCGCGAGATCATCGCGCCCCATTCGGGAAGTGGCGGCTGAGCGCCAAGTCCGATGAAGCCGAGACCGGCGGCCGTCAGGATGATGCCGGCCATGTCGAGCGTGACGCGGACGATCATCGATGAGGTGCAGAGCGGGAGCACGTGGCCGAGATTGACCCGGAGGCTCGACGCGCCGAGCAGACGCACCGCCGAAATGAATTCGGAGTTCTTGAAGGTCAGCGTCTCCGCACGAGCGACACGGGCATAGCCGGGCCAGGAGGTGATCGCGATGGCGATGATCGCGTTCTCGATGCCGGGACCAAGGGCCGCAACGAAGGCAAGCGCCAGGATGAGCTTCGGCAGCGACAGGAAGATATCGGTAATGCCCATCAGTATACGGTCGACCCAGCCACCGAAATAACCGGCGGCCACGCCGATCACCAGGCCGGCGGGGGCTGCGAGCACTGCAACCAGCGTGACGATGGCCAGCGTGATGCGTGAACCGTAGACAACGCGGGACCAGATGTCGCGGCCGAGTTCGTCGGTTCCCATCCAGTGGGCAGCACTCGGCGGCAGCAGGCGTTCGCTCAGCGACTGGCGCAGCGGATCATGGGTGGCGAGCCACGGCGCAAAGAGCGCGGTCAGCACCAGAACGAGGATGATGACGGCGCCGACAACGGCGAGCGGATTGCGCATCAGCGCGCCGAAGATGCGATAGAAGCGCCCGAGGCGCGCCTGCATCGGCGAGGCGGGGCTGTCGTCGATCAGCCAGTCGCGAAGTGTGGTCATGGTCGCTCCTCCCTTAGCGTGCACGCGGATCGAGCACGCGGTAGAGCACGTCCGAAATCTTGTTGATGCCGATGAAGACCGCGCCGATGACGAGGGTCGAGCCGAGCACGGCCGACATGTCGGCATTGAGCAGAGCGACGGTCAGGTAGTTGCCGATGCCGGGCCAGGAGAAGATCGTCTCGATCATCACGGAGCCTTCGAGCAGGCCGGCATAGGACAGGCCGATAACGGTGATCAGCGGCACGCGGATCGGCCGGAAGGCATGGCGCCAGATGACCAGGCGCTCCGGCACGCCTTTGACCCGGGCGGTCGTCACATATTCCTGGCTCAGCTGGTCGAGCATGAAGGAGCGCGTCATGCGGGCGATATAGGCGAGCGAGAAGAAGCCGAGGCAGGACGCCGGCAGGATCAGGTGCCAGACGGCGTTGCGGAAGATCTCCCATTCGCCAGCAATGATGCTGTCGACAAGGATCAGGCCCGTGACCGGCGACACCATGCCGTCGTAAAAGATGTCGACACGGCCGGGGCCGCCGACCCATTTCAGCTTCGCGTAGAAAATCGCCAGGCCGACGAGACCGAGCCAGAAGGCAGGCACCGAATAACCGAGCAGACCGATGACGCGGATGCCCTGATCGAGCCAGGAGCCACGGCGGGCGGCGGCAAAAACACCGAGCGGCACGCCGATCAGCACGCCGAGCATGATGCCGAGCGTCGCCATTTCGAGTGTTGCCGGGAAGACGCGAGCGAGGTCCTCGATAACCGGCTTGCCCGTCGAAACCGATGTTCCGAAATTGAAGGTGGCGACGTCACGTACGTAGCTGACGAACTGCGTGATCAGCGGCTGGTCGAGCCCCATTTCCTGGCGCACGCGCTCATAGACGGCGACGGGTGCGCGGTCGCCGACGACAGCCAGAACCGGGTCGATCGGCACGATGCGGCCGATGAAGAAGGTGATTGCGAGCAGGCCGAGGAAGGTTATCGCAAGCGTTACCAGGAAGCCTGCCAGTGAAAGAAGGCGCTGCCGTCCCCGACTGGGTCTGGCGGCGCGGCGCGCCGGCGCTGCTGCTGTCGTGCTGTCGTTTGCCACGTGGCGTCACCATCCCTCTTCGCTTGCGGTCTCACTTGTCGATACCGCAAAAATTTGCTTGGAGTATATAAATAAGTTTGCTTAAATCAAAAAAATTTTACTGGGGCGGAAACGGGAGGAATAACCGCTGTGAGCGATCCGTCAGAGGATACGCAGGCCGCTTCGGGCAAATCGGCCGGGGCAGGGCAGCCGAAGGTGGGCGCGCTGGTGCGTGCGCGCCGCCGGCAGATGCATATGACCCTGCAGACGCTCAGCGACGCAGCGGGCGTTTCGGTCGGCTATTTGAGCCAGATCGAGCGCGATCTTGCCATGCCCTCGCTCGGCACACTGGCCCAGATTGCGCAAGGCCTGGGCGCCGAACTCAACCATTTCATCCTGGCACCGGCGATCGACACCGGGCTTTCGCGCGCCGAGGGGCGCATGGTGTTTTCGGTCGGCGGCTCGCCTGTTTCCTATGAGCGCATTGGCGCGGATTTCGCCGGCAACCAGCTTTCGAGTTTCGTCATCACCATTCCGCCGGGGCATCGCTCCGAGGTCTTCAGCCATGAGGGCGAAGAGCTCGTCTACATGCTCGAAGGCGAGATCCTCTTCGGGCTCGATGGCGACGACACCATGCTTTCGCCTGGCGACGGCCTGCACTTCCGCGGCATCCAGCCCCACTACTGGTGGAACAAGACAGACGCACCCGTGCGGTTGATCTGGACCGGCACCCTGCCGCTCTTCCGGCCCCGCGCTTCCCAATCCAACGAGACCGGTCAGCCGCAATCGGCGCTGAAGCCGGCACCGACAAAAACCAAGCCTCATCGAAAATAGGAGAATGATGATGAGAATGTTCAAGGCCGCGGTCTTCGCGGCGTCCCTGATGATGAGCGTGGCGCCGGCCGCACTCGCCGAAACGCCAGCCGATGTGTTGGTCGTTGCCCAGAATATCGACGACATCGTCAGCATCGACCCGGCCGAGGCCTACGAGTTCTCCTCGGGCGAATACGTCACCCAGACCTATGACCGCCTGGTGCAGTACGATGCGCCCGACGTGAAGAAGCTGGCGCCGGGTCTTGCCTCCGAATGGACGGTCGACGATGCGGCAAAGACGATCACCTTCACGCTGCGTGATGGCGTTACCTTTTCCTCCGGCAATCCGCTGCGTGGCGAAGACGTCGTCTACTCCTTCAAGCGCGTCGTCGTTCTCAACAAGGCGCCGGCCTTCATCCTGACGCAGCTCGGCTGGACGCCCGAAAACATCGACAAGATGGTGACCGCCGAAGGTAACAAGGTCACGGTCAAGTATGACGGCGACTTCTCGTCGGCCTTCGTTCTCAACGTTCTCGCCGCTCGCCCGGCTTCGGTGATCGACGCGGAAACCGTCAAGGCCAACGAGGCCGATGGCGACTTCGGCAATGCGTGGCTCAAGGCCAATTCGGCCGGCACCGGCCCGTTCGTGCTCAAGGCCTTCCGCGCCGGCGAGCTGCTCAACCTTGCGAGCAACCCGAACTACTTCGGCGGCGCTCCTGTTATCAAGGGCGTCATCATCCGTCACGTGGCCGAAGCCGCAACCCAGCAGCTGATGCTGCAGACCGGCGACGTCGACATGGCGAAGAACCTGACCCCGGACCAGGTTTCGGGTCTTGAAGGCAAGGACGGCGTGAAGGTCGAATCCTATCCGCAGGCCGCCGTACACTTCCTGTCGTTCAACCAGAAGGACGCGGCACTGCAGCCGGAAGCCGTCTGGGAAGCCGCCCGCTACCTGGTCGACTACAAGGGCATGACCGACAGCTTCCTCAAGGGCCAGATGGAAGTTCACCAGGCCTTCTGGCCGAAGGGCTTCCCGGGCTCGCTCGACGAGACCCCCTACAGCTACGACGTCGAGAAGGCGAAGAAGATCCTGGCCGATGCCGGCATCAAGACGCCGATCAAGGTGACCCTCGACGTCATCAACTCGACGCCGTTCACCGACATGGCGCAGTCACTGCAGGCGTCCTTCGCCGAAGCCGGGATCAACTTCGAGATCATCCCGGGCACCGGCAGCCAGGTCATCACCAAGTACCGCGCGCGCACCCACGAAGCGATGCTGCTCTATTGGGGCCCGGACTTCATGGACCCGCATTCGAACGCCAAGGCCTTCGCCTATAACGAAGACAACGCCGACGACAAGTATCAGTCGACGACCACCTGGCGTAACGGCTGGGCGGTTCCGGCGGAACTCAACGAAGCGACCAAGGCAGCCCTCAAGGAAGCCGATCCGGCCAAGCGCGACGCGCTTTATGTCGACCTGCAGCGCAAGGTGCAGGAAAAGTCGCCGATCGTGATCATGTTCCAGGCCGCGACCCAGGTCGCGATGAAGGACAAGGTCGAAGGCTACGTCAATGGCGCCATCTCGGACTATGTCTTCTACCGCCTGGTGAAGAAGAACTGATCCGCCAGCGATCGCCCTTGCGCCGATGAGAAAAAGGCGCACATATCAAAACGCCCTGGGCCTTCCGGCCCGGGGCGACGTGTTTCTACCGATCGGTTTGATAAGTTCTGGGAAGGTTTTACGACATGGCGGATGTGAAGGTGAGAACGCGGGAAACCGGTGCGACGGCTGTGGTCGGCAAGACCGGCTTTCCGCATGTGACCTCGGTCACCGGTGGTGAACTCGATATCGTCACCGGCCCGTCGCAGGCGGGCTACGGCCCGCTCGATCTGCTCTATGCGTCGCTCGCAAGCTGCCTGGTGCTGAGCGCCCGCATCGCCGCCAGCCGTTTTGGCGTGCTCGACCGGCTGACGGAAGTGAGTGCCAAGGTGACGGGCGAGAAAGCCCATGACGAGCCGTCCCGCGTCGCAAAATTCAACATCGTCTTCGACATCAAGGGTGATTTTGACGACACGGTCCGCCATGCGATCGCGGAAGCCGCCGAAAACGAGATCTGCACCGTTAGCAATACGATCCGCGGCAATCCGGAATTCGTGACCGAGTTTGCCCACTGACGTTCATTGGGTCTCAGCGTCCAACAAAAGGGCGGGCTGCCATTGGCAGCCCGCCCTTTTCGATGCAACTGGCAGAAGGACTCAGGCCGGTTGCGGCGTAAGCGCCTCCGGTTGACGCCGACCGATCGTCAGCACCAGCAGGGCCGCGACAATGCAGAGCATCCCGGCGGCAATCAGCGCCGGCGTATAGGTTTCAAGCGACGTCCGGCTGGCGCCTGCGAGGAAGGTCGCACTGGCCGCACCCAGCTGGTGACCGGTGAAGACCCAGCCGAAGACGAGGGCGGCGCGTTCCGGACCGAAGCGTTCGGCCGAAAGTTTCACCGTCGGCGGTACCGTCGCGA
This sequence comes from Ensifer sp. Root954, assembly GCF_001429005.1. NCBI lineage: Bacteria > Pseudomonadati > Pseudomonadota > Alphaproteobacteria > Hyphomicrobiales > Rhizobiaceae > Ensifer > Ensifer sp. Root954. The sequence goes on along the minus strand of NZ_LMJM01000021.1, from coordinate 137,265 downwards.
CCCAATCCAGGCCGTAGAAGATCGCAAAGATCGACAGCGTGTAGATGTTGAAGCCGCTGAACGGCAGGAACATCAGCGACAGGCCGCGAAGGCCGTAGAACCAGAAGAGCAGCCAGCGGTTGTCATAACGGTCCGAGAGCCAGCCGGAACCGATGGTGCCGATCAGATCGAATACGCCGATCAGCGCCAGCAGGCTCGCTGCTGCGACGGGGGCAATACCAACATCGCCGCAGATCGAAACCCAATGGGTCTGGATCAGCCCGTTGGTGCTGAAGCCGCAGACGAAGAAGGTCGCAAACAGCACCCAGAAGGTGTTGGTCTTGGCGGCGTCGGAAAGCGCCCGGATCGGTGCCATCAGCAGTTCCCCGAAGCTCTTCGCCTTCGGCGGCGCCGCCACCATTTGCTTGCCGCCGAAGGGCGCAAGGCCAAGGTCCCCAGGGCGATCCTGCATCAGAAGCAGGACCAGGGTGAAGGCCGCAAGCAGGATGACGATGATCAGCGTCAGCGCCGAGCGCCAGCCGATCGTTTCGGTGAGAGAAGCGAGCAACGGCAGGAAGACCAGCTGGCCGGTGGCGTTGCTGGCGGTCATCAGCCCGACGACGAGCCCGCGCCGTTTGTCGAACCAGCGCGTTGCGACCGTCGCGCCGAGCACCAGCGCCGTCATGCCGGTACCCACGCCGAGCACGACGCCCCAGATCGCCACCAGGTGCCAGAGTTCCGTCATGTAGAACGAGGCGGCGATGCCGGAGATGATCAGGATCAGCGCCGTAGACACGACCGGGCGCACGCCGAAATGGTTCATGAACGAGGCTGCGAACGGACCGAGCAGACCGAAAAGGCAAAGCCGGATGGCGAGCGCCAGCGAGATTTGCGCATTGGTCCAGCCGAATTCGGTCTCGAGCGGTTTGATGAGCACGCCGGCCGAGCCCATGGCGCCGGCTGTCGAAAGCATGACCAGGAAGGTGACGGCGGCGACAGCCCAGCCGTAGTGGATATTGCGTATGGCAAGATAACGCGCAAGCGCCGGACCGAGCATCGTCGACTTCCTTTCGTCGGTGTTTTTAGGGCGTGCGACAGCGCTGCGCGGGCTTTCGGAGCGCAGGTCGCAGATTGAGCTGTTGTTTGGCAGTTTTCTGCCGGTTCCTGGCGGCTTAGGCTGCCCGGATTCTTCTGGCCTCAAGTCGCAGACTGCGACCAGAAAGTTGGTCTGGAAACGAGGCGCTAGAGCGCCAGCAGCAGGTCCTTCAGCTGGGTGGCGGCGTCGGCTCCCAGCCGCGCCTCGATCTTGTCCTGAGCGGCCTGCCAGAGCGGCGCGCCGTCAGCCAGTATTCGGTGGCCGCTCTCCGTAAGTTCGACAATGGCCTCCCGCTGATCCTTTCCGCTTCCAGTTGCGGCCAATCCCATTCCCTCCAGCACCTTGACGTTGCGGCTGACCGTCGATCGCTCGAGTTCGATCTTGCGGCCAAGCTCGGTCATCGAGATCGGTTCATCGCGTGCGATGTGCCGAAGCAGGCTGAACTGGGCAAGGTTAAGACCAATCGGCTGCAGCGCGTCGTCATAGACTGACGTCACTCGCCGGGTGGCTTTGCGTAAGAGGGCACAATAGCAACGAGACATAATGTGTGTATATACACGCAATTGATCGGCGTCAACCGTTTCGTGGTGTGAAGGCGCTGTTCGAAGCGATCAGCGGTCCAAGCGAAACTGAAGAACGTGGTTGGGGTAAACCTGGTCGCCGATCGTGAAATGGGTTTGTCCCGCCATCTCAAAGCCACTCGCGAGGTAGAAGGCCGTGGCTTTTTCGTTTTCGGCGTTCACCGCCAACCAGGTGCCTGGCTGGCCAGTGTGCAGGCAGAATTGCAGGCCGGTTTTCAGAAGAGCTTTCCCGAGGCCGCGACCATGGTGGTGGGGCTGGACATAGAGCGTCGTGATTTCCAGGTCGGAGGCGATATCGACCGGTGCCGGCGAATTCGCGGACATGCGCAAGAAGCCGTCGATACTGACAACGTTCTGCGAAACCCAGACGGTCTCGTTGCGGTCGCCCAGAATTTCTTCGAAGCGCGCGGTGGTAAAGTGCTCCAGCGCATAATCGGCAAAGAATGCGTTGACGCCATCCCTGATATACGTGTTCAGCCAGACTTCCAGGCTGATCGCCGCAAGGCTTGACGCATCCGCGACGGTCGCGCGCCTGATCGTCATATCGTTTGTCACGCTGCTCTTCACTGTCTCAATCGACGAAGGGTTCCAGTTCCTTGTCGAACTCCACTTCGACGACATTGTTGAAAAGCGCCGTCGCCACCATGATGCCGGAGAAAGCGACGAGGTCGACCAGCGCCTTGGCGTCGTAGCGTGCCTTGAGGCCAACCCAGATTTCCTCCGGAACGGCATTGCTGTCGGCGACGATGGCGCGGCCGAAGGCGATCAGGCGCTGTTCGTCCTCGGTCGGTTGAACGGTGTGAAAGTCGAGACCGGCGTTGGCGAAGGCGCGGCGGAAGAAACCCATGGCGATCGGGGATTTCATGGCCTCCGAAATGGAATGGGAGAGGAACCAGATCGCCCTGTCGTCGAGGGTAGGGCGTAGTTCCTCGCGGAGCGTGAACCATTCCGCATAGATCCGGTGCGCGACCGGCGAATGTAAAAGCGTGCGCTTCATGTTGGTCATGCGGCCACGCACGCGCACCTCCTCGTCGTGGGCGGCGCGGATTTCATCCGAGGCGGTGTGGTAGTCGATCTGGGGGATATGGCTCATGGTCATGCCTGTCTTGGTCGTGCGCGAGCTGCGCAGATGATGGGTAGGAGCGTTAGACGGTGCTGAGCAGAATGCTCGTTTCGCTGTTCGACACGCCCTCGACGTCGCGCACTTCGCGCAGGATGCGGTCGAAATCGCTGAGGCTGTTGGCGCGGATTTCGGCGACCAGGTCCCAACCGCCGTTGGTGGTGTGCAGGGCATAAAGTTCCGGCAGGCCGCGCAGGTATTTGATCACCTTGGTGGTGTTTCGGCCGCTCACCTCGATCATCATGATCGCACGGATGGCGCGATCGTCATAATCCTGCCGCACGCGCAGCGTGAAGCCCAGGACCGCGCCGCTTTCGAGCAGCCGGTCGATGCGAGTCTGCACGGTCGCCCTCGATATGCCGAGCACCGCAGCGATCTTGGAGTAGGGCGCGCGCCCGTCTTCTCGCAGGAGCGAGATGAGCTGGTGGTCGAGGTCATCGAAGATATGCATGAAAGGTGTATATTACGATTGTGCAAATTGCTCAATATGCCCTGTAATTTTGCGCAGGTTTAAAATTTCAACTCACTTCTTGCAAGCCTAGGCTGACTTCATCGAATTTCTCCGATGGAGTTTTAAACGTGGTTCAGTATGTCGGTGTCGGCAACGTAATCGAGCTGGTCAAATCGATCGGCATTGAGACGTTTCTTGTGGGTCTTGCGGAATACATCGAAGACGATTTCCGCCGATGGAACGTTTTCGAAAAAACTCCGCGGCTTGCGAGCCACTCGAAGACCGGCGTCATCGAGTTGATGCCGACCTCGGACGGCGAGCACTACGGCTTCAAATACGTCAACGGCCATCCGAAGAACCCCAATGTCGGCCTGCAGACGGTGACCGCCTTCGGCGTTCTTTCCGACGTCAGCACCGGCTACCCCTGTCTCGTTTCCGAAATGACGATCATGACGGGACTGCGCACGGCGGCGACATCGGCGCTTGCCGCGAAGTACCTCGCACGTCCTGATGCCCGCTCGATGGCGATCATCGGTCTCGGCGCCCAGTCCGAATTCCAGGCGCTCGCCTTCCGCGCCCTTCTTGGCGTCAAGCGCCTTCAGGTCTTCGATATCGATGCGGAAGCCGCCGCCAAGTTCTGCAACAACCTCTCGGATATGGACTTCGACATCGTCGTCGCTGCCACGGCTGAAGAAGCCGTATCCGGTGCGGACATCATCACCACCGTTACCGCCGACAAGCGCAATGCCACGATCCTTTCCGACAACATGGTCGGCGCCGGCGTGCACATCAACGCGGTCGGTGGCGACTGCCCCGGCAAGACGGAGTTGCAGGGGGACATCCTGCGCCGCGCCGACGTCTTCGTCGAATATCCGGAACAGACCCGCATCGAGGGCGAGATCCAGCAGATGGCGCCGGACTTCCCGGTCGTCGAACTCTGGCAGGTGATTGCCGGCGAGGCCGAAGGCCGTCGCTCGAGCGCCCAGATCACCATCTTCGATTCCGTCGGTTTTGCTACCGAAGACTTCTCGGCCCTGCGCTTCCTGCGCGACAAGATCCAGGGTACCGCATTCTACACCGAGCTCGACCTGACGACCCAGCCGGACCATCCGCGCGATCTCTACGGCCTGTTCCGGCAGCAGCCGGCGGTCCCTGCCGAGCGGAGTGCCGCATAACATGAAGAGACTGTCCGTACAGGCGCCGAAGGGCGTCGTGATGATCCGCCCGCACCACTTCGGCCCCAACCCGATGACGGCCAAGGACAATGCCTTCCAGGCGACCGACGCGGCGCGCCAGCCGACTGCGATCGCCAAGGCCGCCTATGACGAGGTGAGCCGCATGGCCGACGGGCTTTCGAACGCCGGCGTCGCAGTCCATCTCTTCGAAGACGAGACGACGACGCGGCCGGACTCGGTGTTCCCCAACAACTGGTTCTCGACCCATTCGGGTGGCCATGTCGCGATCTATCCGATGTATTCGGAAAGCCGCCAAAGCGAGCGCCGCTCCGACATCATCGAGATGCTGAAGAACGAGTACCGCGTTCAGGACGTGATCGATTACTCCGGCCTTGAAAAGGACGGCGTCTATCTCGAAGGCACGGGCGCCATGGTGCTCGACCATATCGGTCGCGTCGCCTATGCCGCACGTTCCAACCGCACCAATGAAGTGGCGCTAGAACGCTTCTGTACACACTTCAATTTCGAGCCGATGATCTTCGGCGCGGTCGATCGCCAGGGCAACTCGATCTACCACACCAACGTGCTGATGTGCATTGGCACCGAGTTTGCGCTGATCGGCACGAGCATGATCCCGGATCTCGCCCGTCGCCAGGAGATCTGCTTGCGGCTTGAGGAAACCGGCCGCCAGGTCATCGATCTGACGCTGGAGCAAATCGAGAACTTCGCCGGCAATGCCATCGAACTCGACGGTGCCGATGGCCGCGTCGTGGTCATGTCGGCTCGCGCGCTCGCTTCGCTCCGCGCCGACCAGATCAAGGCGCTCGAAATCTCTGCCCGTGTTCTCGCCTTCGACGTTCCGACCATCGAGCTCGCGGGCGGCTCCGTGCGCTGCATGCTCGCTGGCGTTCACCTGTCACGTCGGGAAAACGTGAACAAGCAACCGCTTTACGCCGCCATGTCCGATCGATAGAAGCACCTCATCCAAGCCAAAGGTACTACAAATGTCGCAGTCACGCCCCGTCTACCAGTTCAACAACATCATCGTCCGCACCCCGTCGAAGTCGGTCGTCAACGGCCTTCGCGCCGATGACCGCGGCAACCCCACCTTCGAAGGTGTAAAGGCAGAACACGATGCCTATATCGCGGCGATGAAGGACGCGGGCGTCAAGGTGACGGTGCTGCCGGCGCTCGAAGCCTTCCCGGACTCGATCTTCGTCGAAGATCCGGCGCTGGTCTTCACCGAAGGCGCGATCCTCTTGCGTCCGGGTGCCGAAACCCGCGTCAAGGAAACGCCGGAGATCGAGCCGACGCTTCGCGCCATGTTCGAAACGGTTCTCGATCTGCCAGGCACCGGCTTTGCCGATGGCGGCGACGTTCTGACCACCCGCGAAAGCGTGATGATCGGTCTTTCGGCCCGTACCAACAAGGTTGGCGCCGAAGCCCTTCAGGCCTGCCTGACCAAGCTCGGCCGCAAGAGCGAGATCGTTGCGACGCCGGAAGGCGTGCTGCACTTCAAGACCGATTGCTCGCTGCTCGACGACGAGACCGTGCTTTCGACCGCGCGCCTCGCCAAGTCCGGCGCCTTCGAGCGCTTCAAGCAGGTGATCATTCCCGAAGGCGAAGAGCCGGCAGCGAATGCGCTGCGCGTCAACGACGTCGTCATGGTCGGCTCGGACTTCCCGCGCACGATCGAGATGCTCGACAAGCTCGGCTACAAGGTCGTGCCGATGAAGACGACGGAGATCGGCAAGATTGACGCAGGTCTTTCCTGCATGTCGCTACGCTGGTTCAGCAACACGCTGTGATCCGACGCAATCCCCGAGGAGGAACATTATGAAGACGTTGAAGACCGCCCTGTTCGCAGGGATCGCCCTTTCCATGGCTGCCGGCAGCGCGTATGCCGAGGAGACGCTGCGCCTCGGCATGACGCCAGAGCCCTACATGCCCTTCACCCAGGTGAACGCCGGCGGCGAGTGGGAGGGCCTTGAAGCCGATCTGTCCCGCGCGCTCTGCGATAAGATGGCTGTCAAGTGCGACATCAACCAGATGGCCTGGGACGGTCTCATCCCGTCGCTGAAGGAAAACAAGGTCGATTTCATCATCGGCGCCTTCTCGATCACCGACGAGCGCCGCCAGGTCGTCGATTTCTCGACGCCCTATTACACCGAAGGCACGTCCTTCGTTGGCTCCAAGGGTGACACGAGCGAGATCAAGACGGCCGACGCCGCCGACGGTTCTGGCAAGATCATCGACCCGGCAAGCGTCGAGGGCAAGATCATCGGCGTGCAGACGTCGAGCGTGCAGTCGGCCTATGTCGCCAAGTACCTGACCGGCGCCGAAGCCAAGAGCTACGACACCGCCGACAACTCGGTCGCCGACCTCATCGCCGGTCGCGTCGACTACGTGCTCATCCCCGACCTCTACATCCAGACCTTCCTGAAGACGCCTGAAGGCGCCGACTACGAGGTCAAGGTCGAAGTGCCGAAGAACGTCACGCTCGGCGAAGGCGTCGCCTATGCCGTCCGCAAGGGTGACGCTGCGACCCTCGACAAGGTCAATGCCGGCCTTGCCGCGCTCGAAAAGGACGGCACGACGCAGAAGCTCGTCGACAAGTGGATCTTCGGCAAGAAGTAAACCGAATTTTGGAGGGCGGCGGCCAGCGTCGCCGCCCTCATTCGCCAAAACCGGCCGCAGCGCCGGGGCACCATCGCAGCAACCGCTACAGCCACCTTGCCCGCACCGATCGGGCAGCGGCGTAGGGGCTGACGAGACAATCGGGAACAGGTAACGACGGATGGACTATTACTGGCAATTGCTTGCCTGGGGCGGCGAGGGCTGGGGCGACGATTTCGCCTGGGGCCTGGTGATGACCCTTCAGGTCTCCGTGGTCGCCTATGCGGTTGCGGTTCTCTTCGGCTTCCTGGGCGCTGCCGGCAAACTGTCGAAGCACCGGATCCCGCGTTTCCTTGCCGATATCTACACGACGGTCGTGCGCTCGCTGCCTGAGTTGCTCGTCATCCTGCTTCTTTATTTCTCGGTCGCGAGCGGTGCCGAGCGGCTGTTGAAGCACTTCGGGCTCGTCGCCGAAACCTTCCAGTTCAGCTCGTTCTGGGCGGCGATCATCGCGCTCGCCTTCGTCTCCGGCGCCTTCATGACCGAGGTGCTGCGCTCGGCCTTCCTCTCCGTGCCGCCGGGCCAGATCGAGGCGGCGGTTTCGATCGGCATGAACAGGCGCAAGGTCTTCACCCGCATCATCTTCCCGCAGATGATGCGCCACGCGGTCCCCGGTATGGGCAATCTCTGGCTGTCTATCACCAAGGAAAGCGCCATCATCAGCGTGCTCGGCTCCTTCAGCGAGCTGCTCTACACGGGCTATCGCGCGGCGGCAGGCACCAAGCAGTACATCTTCTTCTACGGGCTGACGGCCATTCTGTTTCTGGCAATTACGCTCGTGTCCGTCCTGGTGATCGCCCAGATCGAGCGCCGCCTCAATCGGGGGCACAACTGATGGAAACGATCTCCAACGTCGTCGGCTTCCTGCCGGCGCTGATCAAGGCGACACCGCTCACGCTGCTTCTGACGGCGGTCGCCGGCGTCTTCGGCCTCGTCATCGGCACGCTCGTGGCGCTCGCCCGGCTTTCCGGTCGCCGCGTGCTTTCGGTTCCGGCCTATGTCTTTACCTTCGCCTTCCGTGGTACGCCGCTTTTGGTGCAGATCTACCTGATCTATTACGGCCTCGGGCAAATCCTACCCGGCACCTGGGTGCGCCATAGCTTCCTCTGGCCCTATCTGCGTGATGGCCTGTGGTATGCGATCTTTGCACTCAGCCTCAACCAGGCTTCCTACAATGCCGAGGTCATCCGCGGCGCGATCAAGGCGATCCCGCGCGGCCAGATCGAGGCGGCAAAATCGATCGGCATGCGCTCGTTGATGGTCCTGCGCCGCATCACCTTGCCGCAGGCGTTCCGCTCGTGCCTGCCGGTTTTGACGGGTGACCTGATCATCCTGCTGAAGACGACGTCGCTTGCCTCGACCATCACCATTCTTGAGGTCATGGGCACCGCCCGCATGCTGCAGCGCCAGTCGCTGCTGATCTTCGAACCGCTGATTGCCGCCGGCATCATCTATTTCACCGTCGTGTTCATCCTGACGCGCATCATGGGCGTCGTCGAGAAGCGGCTCACGCGCTACCGCACGGCGAAGGCATAAAGAGGAGACGCGCCACGGCGCGCGAGAGGAATGAACATGGTCGCATCAGCGCTTTCGGTGAAGAACATTCACAAGAGCTTCGGGTCCGTCGAGGTGCTGAAAGGCGTCTCCTTCGAGGCGAAGTCCGGCGACGTCATCTCGCTGATCGGCAGCAGCGGCTCGGGCAAGAGCACGCTTCTGCGCTGCATCAACTATCTGGAGACGCCGGACGAGGGCGAGATCTCCGTCTCGGGCGAGGTGATCCGCACCGTCAAGGGCAAGGACGGCAAGTTCCATGCAGCCGACAAGCGGCAGCTCGAACATATCCGCACGCGCCTCGGCATGGTGTTCCAGAGCTTCAACCTCTGGTCCCACAAGACCATTCTCGAAAACATCATCGAAGGGCCGATCCACGTGCTCGGCATGACCAAGAAGGATGCGATCGGCGAAGCCGAACTGCTGATGGAGAAGGTCGGCATCACGCCCAAGCGCGACCATTATCCCAATCAGCTCTCGGGCGGTCAGCAGCAGCGCGCGGCAATCGCCCGCGCGTTGGCAATGAAGCCGGAAGTGATGCTCTTCGACGAGCCGACCTCGGCGCTCGATCCGGAACTCGTCAACGAGGTGCTGCTCGTCATCAAGAAGCTTGCCGAAGAGGGCCGCACCATGGTGATGGTCACCCACGAAATGTCACTCGCCCGTGATATCTCCAGCGAAGTGATCTTCCTGCACAAGGGTTTGGTCGAAGAACGCGGCGCCCCCCAGCAGATGATGCGTGACCCGCAATCGGCGCGGCTGCGCCAGTTCCTGCAGATGGCTTGAGGAGGCCCCGATGCGCGACACCAATTTTTCCGAGTTCCTGCCCGAACTCGTCGATATCCGCCACAAGCTGCACGAAATGCCCGAGATCGGCCTTTCCGAGGTGAAGACCTCCGAGTTCGTTGCGGGACTGCTGCAGTCCTGGGGCTTCGAGGTCACCCGCGGTCTTGCGACAACCGGCATCGTTGCGACGCTGAAGCGCGGCAACAGCAACCGCGCCATCGGCTTTCGCGCCGACATGGACGCGCTGCCGATGCACGAAGAGACCGGTCTTGCTTACCAGAGCAAGCATCCTGGCGCGATGCACGCCTGCGGCCACGACGGTCACACCAGCATGTTGCTCGGTGCCGCCTGGGCGCTGTCGAAGGACGAAAGCTTCAACGGTACGGTTCATCTGATCTTCCAGCCGGCCGAGGAAAACTTCGGCGGCGGCAAGCTGATGATCGAAGACGGCCTTTTCGAGCGCTTCCCTTGCGAGCGGGTCTATGCGCTTCACAACTGGCCGGGTCTTCCAGTCGGCCAGTTCTCCAGCCGCGCCGGTGCCATGGCGGCATCGATCGACGTGCTGACGCTGACGATCAAGGGTAAGGGCGGCCACGGCGCCCAGCCGGAACTGACGGTCGATCCGGTCGTCATCGGTTCCAGCGTGGTGATGGCGCTGCAGACGCTGGTGTCGCGCAATGTGTCGCCGCACCAGCCGTCCGTGTTGACGGTCGGTTCGTTCCAGGCGGGTTCGGCCTCGAATATCATTCCGGATACCGCAGTGCTGGAAATCAGCATGCGCGCGATGGATCCTGTTGTCCGCAAGCAGTTGCAGGAGCGCGTCGAGCAGGTCGCCCGCCTGCAGGCGGAAAGCTACAACGCCGAAGCCGTCTTTGACTGGCAGGTCGGGTATCCCGCGACGATCAACGATGCTGAGGCGGTCGAGGATGCGCGTGCGGTGATCGCCGACACATTCGGCGCGGATGCCTATGTCGAACTGCCCGAGCCGCTGATGGGCAGCGAGGACTTCTCCTTCCTGCTGGAAAAGGTGCCGGGCGCCTATGTGCTGATCGGCAATGGCGACAGCAGCGGGCTGCACACAACCCGCTACGATTTCAACGACGACATCCTTGAGCGCGGCGCGACCTATTTCTACCAGCTCGCACGCGCAGCGCTCGTTTAAGCGCGCGGCATCAATTGCCCGGCCGCTCAGGTCGCCGGGTGCATGTCTCCAAAGACCGTCGGGATCAGTTCCGACACGGTCGGGTGGATATGAACCGCGTGCGTGATCGTCGTGTATGGCTTGCCCGCATACATCACGTCGAGGATGCTCTGCACTGCCTCGTCGCCGCTCGTTCCGAGGATCGATGCACCGAGGATCTCCTTGCTGTCGGCATCGACGATCACCTTCATGAAGCCTTCGGTCTCGCCCTTTTCCACGGCGCGGCCGACGCGGGTCATCGGCCTCGTACCGATGAGCAGCTTGCGCCCCGACTTGCGCGCCTCGGTCTCGGTCATGCCGGCGCGGCCGAGCGGCGGATCGATAAATAGGCCGTAGGTTGAAATGCGATCGCTGACCTTCCGCGCCTCTCCGTCGAGCAGATTGGCGGCGATAATCTCGAAGTCGTTATAGGCCGTATGGGTGAAGGCGCCGCGGCCATTGCAGTCGCCCATCGCGAAGATGTGCGGCACGTTGGTCTTAAGCGTCTCGTCGACTTCAACATAGCCGCGGGCGTCAGTCTTGACGCCGCTCCGGCCGAGATCGAGGTCGTCCGTGTTCGGCCGGCGGCCGGTTGCCAGCAGCAGGTGAGAGCCGACGATCTCGGGTGCGCCCGCCGTGCAATCCACGCCGGCGACGACATCGTCGCCGCTCCTGGCAAAGCGGATGCATTCGGCATTGAGGCGAAACTGGATGCCCTCTTTTTCGAGGATCGCGAGAATGGCGTCGGAAACGTCCGCATCCTCCCGGCCGATCAGCCGCGGCCCCTTCTCGATTACGGTGACCTCGGAGCCGAAGCGACGGAACATCTGCGCAAACTCGAGTCCGATATAGCTGCCGCCGACGACGATCAGGTGGCGGGGCAGGGTGTCGAGATCCATGATCGAGACGTTGGTGAGATAGGGCACCTCGGCGACACCAGGGAAATCCGGGGTTGCGGCGCGTCCGCCGACATTCAGAAAGATCTGGTCGGCCGAGAGCAGCGCGTCGCCGACTCGGATCTCATGCGGGCTTTCGAAGCGCGCATGGCCTTCGAAGACGGTGCAGTTCTCCATGCCTTTCAGCCAGTTTTCGATATTTCCCCTGGACGTGAACCGCACCGTGTCCTTGCGCGCCATGACGCGGGTAAAGTCGATGGTGATGGGTCCGGTCGTCACGCCATAGTCCGCGCCCCGTCGCGCCAGATGCGCGGCATAGGCGCTCGCGACCATCGCCTTGGTCGGCATGCAGCCGGTGTTGACGCAGGTGCCGCCGAAGTGCTTGCGCTCGATCAGCGCGACGTTTTTGCCCGCTGCCGTCAGCCGGCCGGCAAGCGATGGGCCGGCCTGGCCGGCACCGATGATGATTGCGTCGAAATGTTTCGTCATGAGACCGAGGACACCACCCAGAGTGCGAGGAGAACGGCAACAGCATCCTCGAGAAGGGCGATCGGCAGGTCCTTGCCGCCGATGGCCGCAACGAGGCGCTTGCGGGCTTCATAGCCGCCGAGCGTGCCGATGACGGCACCGATGATGCCGGCGACCAATCCTTGGAGCATAGCATGTCCGGTCAATCCGAGCGCGGCCCCGCAGAACGCGCCGCTGACGATGCGGGCGCCGAACTGTTGCGGCACCTTTCGGCTCGGTGTGCTCGGCAATTGGTCGGTGACGAACTCAACTAGGGCCAGAAGGCCGAAGATGTAAGGTGTGAAGCGAAAGCCCATGAAGGCCGCCCAGGTACCGCTGAGCGGCAGCCATCCCGCGGCTGCGCCAATACTGACGGCGGCGGGTGCGGTCATGGTGCGCAGGCCAGCGACCACGCCGATAATGAGCGTCAGAAAATAGATCGACATCGTGTCCCCGAACGTTCGCCGGGCGAACCCAAGCCACCAGCCCCCAAGCGGTTCGGGTCGAGCGGCATCGCAACCAAGAGTGAAAGCGGATGTTTCTGGCGGGCCGCGATCAGAGTGGCCGACAACGCCGGCGATTGCAACGCCCAATCAGCTACCGCCATAAACGGTAGTCTATGCTTTCGATCGTGTTTATCAATGTAGGAAAATATTCGCCTGCCACAGTCTCTGGATGCAACCCTATTTTTTGCCGGGGGCTGACATATATGGAATGGCTTGCCCCGACGGAGCGGACGTTCCGTGATCAAACTTGCGGATCGAAATCCGAGGAGAAACCTATGCGCCTGACCAGACTGCTTATCGGAACTGCCCTTGCCTTCACCTTGACTGCCGCCGCGGCGAGCGCCGATGTGGTCGTATCCTCGAAGATCGACACGGAGGGCGGGGTGCTCGGCAACATCATCCTTGCCGTGCTCAACGCCAACAACATCAAGACGGTCGATCGCGTCCAGCTTGGGGCGACGCCGGTCGTACGCAAGGCGATCACCGCCGGCGAGATCGACATCTATCCGGAATATACGGGCAATGCCGCCTTCTTCTTCGAAAAGGCCGACGATCCGGTCTGGAAGGATGCTGCCAAGGGCTACGAGACGGCCAAGAAGCTAGACTACGATGCCAACAAGATCGTCTGGCTGACGCCATCGCCGGCCAACAACACCTGGGCGATCGGCCTGCGCAAGGAAGTCGCTGACGAAAACAAGCTGAAGACGCTGAGCGATTTCGGCAAGTACATTGCTGGCGGCGGCAAGGTCGTGCTGGCGGCGTCGTCGGAATTCGTGAATTCGGCCGCCGCACTGCCGGCCTTCCAAACCACCTACGGCTTCACCTTGAAGCAGGACCAACTGATCACGCTTTCCGGCGGTGATACCGCAGCAACGATCGCGGCCGCGGCGAACCAGACCAACGGTGCGAACGCAGCCATGGTCTATGGCACCGACGGCGGCATCGCCCCGTCCGGGCTCGTGGTCCTGGAAGACGACAAGGCCGTCCAGCCCGTCTATCAGCCGGCCCCGATCATTCGCGAAGCGGTGCTCAAGGAAAACCCGCAGATCGAGGAACTCTTGAAGCCCGTGTTCGAGAAACTGGACCTGGTGACGCTGCAAGACCTGAACGGTCGCGTGCAGGTCGGCGGCGAACCGGCCAAGGCGGTCGCCGAGGACTTCCTGAAGAAGAACGGCTTTCTGAAATAAGTTGACGGAGATCCGGGACGCTGGTCGGATGGCTGGCGTTCCGGGGATAGGCCTGCAGGTGCCGGAGATGCGCCGGCACAGGCGGGGAGGGAATGTGGTTTGAAAGCACTCCGCTTTGACAAGCTCGGAGCGATCATTGCGGCCCTGGCGCTCGGCGGCGCCTTCATAGCGCCTTTTGCAACGTTTCGTGCCAACCGTATCGTCGCCGGTGAGGTCAAGTCGGTGGCCGACGCCCTGCCTTCGGGGTGGAGTGCCGTGCTGTTGGGCATCGTGGTCTGCGCGGTCATCGTCGCGCTGGTCCGATCGCCCGCTTACCTGCGTCTCGCTGCCGCCTTTGTCGCGCTCGCCGCGCTGGCGCTCGGCATAGGCGTTGCCGCCACGCATCTGACACCCGAAGCCAACACCTATGCCCGCGTCTCGCCGGCTTCGGGCTTCTGGATCATGCTCTTTGCCTTCGGGCTGCTCGCTGCCGACGCCTTGACGCGACTGCGCCCGGCGCCCTTCGTGCGCGTCGTCGTTCTCGCCGTCGTGCTGGCCTTTGCTTCGGCCATCCTTCTTGCAGGCGCCTGGGACGGCCTGTCGATTCTCAAGGAATATGCAAGCCGGGTGGACACGTTTTGGGCGGAGGGCCGCAAGCATGTGACCCTGGCGCTCGGTTCGCTCGTGGCTGCGACCCTCGTCGGCATCCCGCTCGGCATCCTCTGCCACCGCGTCACGCGGCTGCGCGATGGGTTGCTCGGCGTCCTGAACGCGATCCAGACGATCCCGTCGATTGCGCTCTTCGGCATTCTCATCGCGCCGCTCGGCTGGATCGCCCTCCATGTGCCGGGTGCGGCTGCGATCGGCATTCGTGGCATCGGTGTTGCCCCGGCCTTTGTTGCGCTCTTTCTCTATTCGCTGCTGCCTGTCGTCGCCAACACCGTCGTCGGTCTGGCAGGCGTTCCGCGGGACGCGAATGATGCCGCGCGTGGCATCGGCATGACCGATTGGCAGCGGCTGGTCGGCATCGAATTTCCGCTGGCCTTCCCGGTGATTCTCACCGGCATCCGCATCGTGCTCGTCCAGAATATCGGCCTTGCGACCATTGCCGCGTTGATCGGCGGCGGCGGCTTCGGCGTCTTCGTCTTTCAGGGCGTCGGTCAGACCGCGATGGACCTCGTGCTGCTCGGCGCCGTCCCGACGGTCGTGCTGGCGTTCGCCGCGGCGATCGTGCTCGACGCGGTGATCGAGATGGCCACACCCAACACCAGGCAGGCAGAGGCCGCATGATCGAGATCGAGAACATCACCAAGCGATATGGCGAAAGCACCGTTGTCGACGACGTCAGCCTGACGATCGCGCCGCGTACGGTCACCGTCGTCGTCGGCACCTCCGGCTCCGGCAAGACCACGCTCTTGCGCATGGTCAACCGGCTGGTCGAGCCGACCTCGGGCGCGATCCGTCTCGATGGCGAGGACAATCGTTCGCTGCCCGGTTATGAGTTGCGCCGGCGGATCGGCTACGCAATCCAGGGGCACGGTCTGTTTCCCCATCGCACAGTCGCCCAGAACATCGCGACCGTGCCGACCTTGCTCGGATGGGAACGGGCGCGCATCGATGCGAAGGTGGAAGAGCTCCTGCGCCTTTTCCAACTCGATCCCGCCGATTTCGGTCCACGCTTCCCACACGAGCTTTCCGGCGGCCAGCAGCAGCGTGTGGGCGTTGCCCGGGCGCTTGCCGCCGAGCCGAAGGTGCTCTTGATGGACGAGCCCTTCGGGGCGCTCGATCCGATCATCCGCGCCAAGGCGCAGGACGACCTGCTTGCCATCCAGAAACACTTCCAGACGACGATCATTCTCGTCACCCACGATATGGAAGAGGCCTTTCACCTCGCCGATCGCATTGCCGTCATGGACAAGGGCAAAGTGGTGCAGTACGCGACCCCCGCCGAAATGCTGCTGAAACCGGCTACGCCCTTCGTCGAAAGCCTGATCGGGGCGGGCGAACGGCCCTACCGCCTGCTCGCGATCGCGCCGGTCTCGAGCGCGGTTGAGCCCGGGGCCGCCGAAGGCGCGCCGATATCGAGCGATGCCAGCCAAAGGGAAGCCCTGGCCGAACTCCTCTGGTCCGGACGAGATGCGTTGCCGGTGGCAGGTCCCGACGGCGCCGTGATCGGCAGGGTCAGCCTGGAGGGGTTGGCCAAACGCGCGGCCGGTCCAGCCTGATGCCGAAGCTCGCCACTCTCATTCGCATCGCGGTTTTCCTGGTTCTCGTCGCGTTCCTGCTGCAGCCCCATTGGTTCGAGCCGCTGCTGCGGCCGCTGGTGCAGGACAACGCCCCTGTCATCTACAACCAGGGAAGCCTGCTGCAGCTGACGTTTTTGCATCTGCGCACGGTGGCGCTGGCGGTGGCAGCGGCCGCGCTGGTTGCGCTTGCGCTTGCCATTCTCGTCACACGCACGTCCGGAGCAGAATTCCTGCCGCTGTCGCGCAGCCTGGTGAATATTGGTCAGACCTTTCCGCCCGTCGCGGTTCTGGCGCTTGCTGTTCCGATCTTCGGCTTCGGCGAAAAGCCGACGCTGATCGCGCTTTTTCTCTACGGCTTGCTGCCGATTTTCGAGAATGCGCTGACGGGGCTGACGACCTTGCCTTCCTCCGTCATGGAGGCGGCGCGCGGCGCCGGCATGACCAGCGGCCAGCGGCTTCTCAAGGTGGAGTTGCCGCTGGCGATGCCGGTGATCCTGGCGGGCATCCGGCTTTCGGTCGTCATCAGCCTGGCAACCGCCACGATCGGATCGACGGTCGCCGCAAAAACACTCGGCGAAGTAATCATCGCCGGGCTGCAATCGAACAACCTTTCCTTCGTCGTTCAGGGCGGCCTGATCGTCGCGACGCTTGCGGTGCTTTTGCACGATGGGTTGCAGGCGGCGGAGCGGAAGCTTGCTGCGCGGATGGGGCGCTAGGCGCAGGCGGTGGAGACGCGCAGCCGGGC
Organism: Ensifer sp. Root954; assembly: GCF_001429005.1. NCBI lineage: Bacteria > Pseudomonadati > Pseudomonadota > Alphaproteobacteria > Hyphomicrobiales > Rhizobiaceae > Ensifer > Ensifer sp. Root954. Next base: position 120,604 of record NZ_LMJM01000021.1, on the reverse strand, counting down.
AATCGGCCGGCTGTCGCAGAAAACTGCGGTCACCCGTGTTAGGATGGCCGATGCTCTACCGCGGCGCCAAAAGTCCTGTTGTCAGGGACATGGGTGGATTCAAGGTCAGGCTCAACATGCCCGGCTGGCTGTTGCCATGGCCGCGCGACCATGGCTACGGACCGCTCGCGATGGTCGTCGAAACGATATTGGATCCTGGCAGGCTGGTCGCCATGCACGAGCACAGGAACGACGAGATCCTGTCATGGGTGCCGGAAGGGGTCATGCGCCACGACGACCGGGCGACCGGCAGACTGGTCACCGATCGCGCGCACCTGATGGTGATGAACGCCGGGCAAAGCTTCTGGCATTCGGAGGAAACCTTGTCTGGTGATCCTCCGCTGCGCATGCTGCAAATTCTCGTGCGCCCCCACAGCGTCGATCTCCCGCCAAACATTCAGTACGGTCCGATCGAGCCGGCGCCCCTCAATTGCTGGCGGCATCTCGTTGGGGCCGAGGGGGAGGGAGCGCCATTCTACGTGCGCAACGCCATCGATTTCTTCGATCTCAGGCTCGAGGCGACGGCAAAGGTGGCGTTTCCCCGGAAGGAGGGGAGGCACCTTTACTTCTATGTGTTCTCCGGTTCGGTGGAAGTCGGCGGCGTCCGGTTTGACGAGGGAGATCAGGGTCTCCAACGGTCGGACGGACCATTGGACCTCGTCGGCATCGGCAACGCGCTGATCGTCGCGTTCCTGATCGATCCGTGGGCGCCGGCAGCGCGCAAGGGGACGGTCGGAGATCATCCCAAGATCCCGTCACCCGTTCTGGCGCGGACCTTGCTGACACTGCTACGCTTGCGCGATCGTTTCCGACGGAGGAGCTAAGTGGATCAGCGACCCCTCACGCAACGTGCAGTGGTCTGGACCGCTTTCCTCCTGCCGTAGAGTTGCGATGCGTGCACCCTTCTTGGTTGTCTGTAGAATGCCTGCTTTGTCGGCATTTGCCTGAGATATGAAAATGAATTTCACAATTTTACAAAATATGCGGATTTGAGTTGACGGCCTGAAAAAACTGTCCCAGTCTGCGAAAATAAATTACGCCAAAAGGCAGGGGAACAGGACGAGCATGAAAGTTGGCATCATCGGACTCGGATTCCGTTTGGGTTATCTCGGCTATGTCTTCAAGGCCATGGACGAGAGCTTCGAAATCGCCGGATACGTCGATCCGAACCCGGCCGGTCTGGCCACGCTCACCGAAAAAGGCATCTCGCCTGGCAAGGCCTACGCGACGCCCGAAGAGCTGATCGCCAACGAGAAGCTCGATCTCCTGATGATCGGCTCGCCCAACCACATGCACCTCGACCACATCCGGATCGGCCTTGAAGCCGGCCTGAAGGTCTTCAGCGAAAAACCGATCGTCACGACGATCCAGGAAAGCCTGGAACTCGCAGCGCTGATGGCGAAGTTTGGCCATGAACGGCTGATGGTCGGTCTCGTGCTGCGCTACGCGCCGATGTACCGCGACCTCCGCCAGGCGCTTGCCGAAGGCAAGCTAGGGCAGGTGGTCTCGATCGAGGCTTCCGAGCATATCGAGCCCTATCATGGCGCCTTCTTCATGCGCGACTGGCGCCGCTACGAGCGCTATTCCGGCAGCTTCATGCTGGAGAAATGCTGCCACGACCTCGACCTCTACAACGGCGTCGTCGGAGCCCGGCCGGAACGCGTCGCAAGCTTTGGCGGCCGCAAGAGCTTCATCCCTGCCAACGACCCGGCCCGCGAAGGCATCAACGACCTCGAACTGTTCCATCGCAAGCCGAGCGGCTGGATGGGGTCCGACAAGGTCTTCGACAGCGACGGCGACATCATCGACTACCAGGTGGCGATCGTCGAATACGCCAACGGCGTCGGCATGAACTTCCACACCAATCTCAACGTGCCGGATCAGTTCCGCCGCTTCTGCATCATGGGCTCGCGCGGCATGGCCGAGGGCGATTTCATCCGCGGTTACTTCGACGTGCACGAGATGCTGACCGGCAAGAAGGTCATCGAGAACAAATATAAGGCCACCGAACTGTCGCAGCACTATGGTGCCGACGAGCAGATGGCGACCGACATCATCGGCCACGTCCGCGACGGCCGACCTCTGCCGGTTTCGACGCGCGATGCGCTGGAAGCCGGCATTCTGGCGCTCTCCATGGACGAGGCTCGGCGCAAGAAGAGCGTCATAGACCTCCGGCCCATATGGGACCGTTTCGACGAAGCCCTGCATTCCCGCGCGGCGTAAGGGGAGGCGACGGATGAGTGTTCAACGCAGCACAGTCATCTTCGCCTGGATCCTGCTTCTTCCTGCTGTTCTTTACGTCACGGTGATCGTCGCCTATCCGCTGGTCGACACCTTCATCCTGTCGTTTACGGACGCGTCGCTGAAGAAGACGACCAATTGGGTCGGCTGGACCAACTACGACAAGATCTTCAACGAGACCTTCGCGGAGGTCATCTTCCGGACCTTCATCTGGACGTTCTTTTCGGTGTCGATCAAGATGATCATCGGCGTTTTCGGCGCAACGATGCTGAACGCGGCCGTGCCCGGCCGGGCGCTTTTCCGCCTGCTCACCATGCCGCCATGGATCGTGCCGATGGCCATCGGCATCTTCATGTGGGGCTGGATGTACAACGGCCAGTTCGGGATGATCTCCGGCGTGCTGCAGAATATGGGGTTGTCGAACGGGCCGATCGCCTTTCTCGCCCGCGGAGAGACTGCCTTCTGGGCGACGATCATCACGGACGTGTGGATCGGCGTGCCGCTGGTGACGCTCTATATGCTGGCAGCCATGCAGGCGATCCCGCAGGATCTCTATGAGGCCGCGTGGACCGATGGGGCAGGGCGTTTCTATCGTTTCCGCCGCATCACGCTGCCTCTGCTCGTGCCGTCGCTGATCACCATGTCGATGCTGTCGCTGATCGCGACCTTCAACTCGTTCGATATCATCTGGATCCTCACCCAGGGTGGACCCAACGGTGAGACGACGACGATGATCATCGACACCTATCGCACCGCGATCGGGTCGAAGAAGTATGGCGAAGGGGCAGCGCGCGCCGTGCTGATCTGCATCTTCCTGTCGATCTTCTGCTTTGCCTATTTCCGGGTGACGAGCCGCCTTTCTCAGGGGGAACAGAAATGAGCCAGCCTGCCCTGATCAATCGCTACCGCTGGTACGAGCTTGTCGGAATCTATGCCGGTATCTTCGTGTTCCTGTGCTTTATCCTGGCGCCCTTCGTCGAGGGCTTTCTGGTGTCGCTGAAGCCGCTCGGGCTGCTGTTCTCGTCACCCTATCGCTTCTGGCCGGAAAACGGCTCGTTCGCCGCCTACTTTACCATGTGGGAGAGCGTGCCGGGCTTTGCCCGCTACATTTTCAATTCCTTCTTCATCTCCACCATCGTCACGGCCATCGTGCTGGTGCTGGTCATACCCGCTGCCTATGCCTTCGCCCGCTTCAACTTCCGTGGCGCCGGCGTGCTTTTGGGGGCATTCCTTGCCGTCAACATGTTTTCGGGCGCGGTGCTGCTGATCCCGCTCTTCCGGCTGATGCGCACCTTCGGCGTCCTCAACACCTATCTGGCCATGATCGTGCCGGGCGTTGCCTTCCTGATCCCGTCGGCGATCTGGCTGTTGCGCACCTACATGATGCGCATCCCGCGTGAACTGGACGAGGCCGCCTTCGTCGACGGAGCCAGCCACTTCTATACGCTGCGCCGGGTGATCCTGCCGATCGCCATGCCCGGCATCACCGTGGTGGCGATCACCACCTTCATCGGCGCCTATGCTCAGCAGTTTATCTACGCGCTGACCTTCAATTCCAAGAGCGAATACATGCCGCTTCCCGTCGGGCTGTTTGCCTATTTCGGACGCCAGGAAGTGGTCTGGAACGAACTGATGGCGGCAAGCTTCGTCGGCATCGCGCCGGCCGTCGTCGTGATCTTCCTCTTGCAACGCTATCTCGTCAGCGGGCTCACCGCGGGCGCGGTGAAACAATAAGACTTAAGTCAACCACCAGAGAACGGGAGCATAAAAACGTGTCTATTCAATTCAAGACGGGGGTGCTCGCCCTTGCCCTGCTCGGCTCGACCGCGCTGGGCGCCGTGACCGCCAAGGCGGCCGACCAGGAGATCAGCTGGATCTACTGCGGCGACACCATGGATGCGGTCCACCAGAAGTACATCAAGCAGTGGGAAGAGAAGAACCCGGGCTGGAAGGTAACGCCTGAAGTCGTCGGCTGGGCCCAGTGCCAGGACAAGGCAACGACCCTTGCCGCCGCCGGCACACCGGTCGCCATGGCCTATGTCGGGTCGCGCACGCTGAAGGAATTTGCACAGAACGACCTCATCGTTCCGGTGCCGATGACGGACGACGAAAAGAAGACCTACTACCCCAACATCGTCGATACCGTGACCTTCGACGACAACCAGTGGGGCGTTCCGATCGCCTTCTCGACCAAGGCGCTCTACTGGAACAAGGACCTGTTCAAGCAGGCCGGCCTCGATCCGGAAACGCCGCCGAAGACCTGGGCTGAAGAGATCGAATTCGCCAAGACGATCAAGGAAAAGACCGGCATTGCCGGTTACGGCCTGCCGGCCAAGACCTTCGACAACACCATGCACCAGTTCATGCACTGGGTGTACACCAACAACGGCAAGGTCATCGACGGCGACAAGATCGTCATCGACAGCCCGCAGGTGCTCGCAGCGCTGCAGGCCTACAAGGACATCACGCCTTTCTCTGTTGAAGGCGCCACCGCCTACGAACAGAACGAAATCCGCGCCATCTTCCTTGACGGCAAGGTCGGCATGATCCAGGCGGGCTCGGGTGCCGCAACGCGCCTGAAGGAAACCAAGGTCAACTGGGGCGTAGCACCGCTGCCGCTCGGCCCGGAAGCAAAGGGCGAGGGCACGCTGCTCATCACCGACAGCCTGGCGATCTTCAAGGGCTCGGGCGTTGAGGAGAAGGCGATCGAATTCGCCAAGTTCATCACCTCGCCAGGACCGCAGGGCGAATACGAGCTTCAGGGCGGCGCTGGCCTGACGCCGCTGCGTCCGTCGCCGATGGTCGATGAGTTCGTCAAGAAGGATCCCTATTGGAAGCCGTTCATCGACGGCATCACCTATGGTGGTCCCGAGCCGCTCTTTACCGACTACAAGGGCTTCCAGAACGTCATCATCGAGATGGTTCAGTCGGTCGTGACCGGAAAGGCTGAGCCGGCCGACGCCTTGAAGAAGGCGGCTTCCAGCCTCGAAGAGTACAAGTAAGGCCACCGGGGCCGCGCGCCGACAAGATCGGTTCGCGGCCCCACCTAACTCTGCTATAAATGAGCCGCTTCTCGCCGGTGGCCGGAGACAGTTTCTTGGGACAGCTCAATCTCAATCGGATTCAGAAATTCTACGGGACGTTCGAGGTGCTGAAAAGCATCGATCTCGAAGTCAGGAACGGTGAGTTCGTCGTTTTCGTCGGGCCCTCCGGTTGCGGCAAATCGACCTTGCTCAGGATGATCGCTGGTCTCGACGAGACCAGCTCGGGGGACATCCTGATCGAGAACAAGCGCGTCAACGATCTGCCGCCGGTCAAGCGCGGGATCGCCATGGTATTCCAGTCCTACGCGCTCTATCCGCACATGTCGGTCTTCGAGAACATCGCCTTTCCGCTTCGCGTGGAAAAGATGGCCGAGGAGAAATTGAAAGCCAAGGTGGAGCATGCCGCGCGCATCCTGCACCTGGACCAGCGGCTGCAGCAGAAGCCGGGCATGCTTTCGGGCGGCCAGCGCCAACGTGTCGCGATCGGGCGGGCGATCGTGCGCGAGCCGAAGATCTTCCTCTTTGACGAGCCGCTCTCAAACCTCGATGCGGCCCTTCGGGCCGACATGCGCATCGAACTGGCGAAACTGCACCGGCAACTGAAAGCAACGATGATCTACGTCACGCACGACCAGGTCGAAGCGATGACGATGGCGGACCGGATCGTCGTTCTCAATGCCGGTGAGATTGCCCAGACCGGCGCGCCGCTCGAGCTCTACCACAAGCCGGCCAATACGTTCGTTGCCGGCTTCATCGGCAACCCGAAGATGAACTTCCTGCCGGTCACCTGCAAGGGCGTCAGCGATGCCGGCGTCGAGGTCGACTACAAGGGGCAGACGGCGGTCATCCCCGTCACCCCGCAAAGCGGCCTTGCCGGGCGCACGCTGACGCTTGGCGTGCGGCCGGAGCACATCATGCTCGGGTCCGGCGACCTGACCCTCAAGGTGACGCCAACGGTCATCGAACGGCTCGGCGCCCATACGGTCGCCTATGCGGCTATCGGTGGTGAGGGCGAGAACTTCTGTGCCATGCTGCCGGGAACAGCAGCTGTGCGACCGGAGGAGACCATCCAGACAGGCATCAAGGCAGTCGATTGCCACCTGTTCGACGAGGCTGGCCTCGCGCTCGAACGTCGCGTCGAGTTGACCGACATCGATATGGGCGTGCTCGACCCCGCGGCTGCCTGACGTCGTCGAAGCCAGGATCATGGTCGCGGCCAATCAGGGCGCGGCCAGTGTTTGGCCGTTGTGGCTGGATATCCGGCAGCTCTACCTGTAAGGATTGCCGGTCGCCGACGCCCTCTATTCAAAGGCGATCAAGCGCACTTGGATAGAGCATCATGACGCTTGGCCGCTATACGGAACTTCCCCATCTGGCCGACGCCAATGCCGGGATCGAAGCCGTCTGGGCGTCTGTCAGTCGCAACGAGGGCAGCTACCGGGTCCTGCCGGATGGGCGATGCGACATCATCCTCCGATTTGCGCTGAACGCCCTGCCACTCCGCGAGCTGACGCCGATCGTGACCGGTCCAACCACGGGCTATTACGATGTTCCGCTGGAACCCGGCGCCGCCTTCGTCGGCGTGCGCCTGCGACCTGGCCATTTCCAGAAAATTCTGGGCCTGGAGCCGATCCGGTTGCACGGTGACGCCCTGATCGGCGCAGCGGCTCTGGGTCAATGGCCCGACATGGCCGCCCTTTGCGTGCCGGCATCGGACCAGCAGGAGCTTGCCGGCCGCCTGGTGCGGTTTGTCCGCAAGCGTGATGCCGAGAGCGACTTTGAGGTGGCGCCGCTCGGCCGCAACATCATAAGCGCGCTGCACGCCTCGGGCGGGCGGCTGCGCATCGCCGAGCTTGCCGCGATGCACGGTGTCTCCGAGCGCACCGCCAGACGCGTTCTCCTTCGCGCAACTGGGCTCACGCCGAAGGCGTTTGCCGCCATCATCCAGTTCCATCGCGCCTTGCGGCTGTTGCGGGATCACCATCTCAGTCCTGCGGATGCCGCGTTCGAAGCCGGTTTCGCCGACCAATCCCACATGACCCGGGTCTTCCGGCGCCTGGGCGGGTTCTCGCCGGCGCGCTTGCCCGAAGTCACACTGGTGACGATCTCGGACTGATGTCCGAATTGTTCAAGATCAGAGCCTGGCAATGAATGATGATCGCCCGTAACCGTTCGCGCTGCTTCGGGTAGCGCGCTTAGCGCGTTGCCGACTTCGGCGGCGAGCAACCCTTGGAGACGAACCATGGCCGTCCGTTTCGGATACACAATCCTCTATGTTCCCGATGTGCCGGCAACGGTCTCGTTTTATGAGGCTGCCTTTGGTCTGAAGCGCAGGTTCGTACACGAAAGCAGCCTCTATGCGGAGATGGAGACGGGTGAGACGGCTCTGGCCTTTGCCAGCGAAACCATGGCGGAGCTGAATGGTTTTGCTGTTCGCGCGAACCGCAGGAGCGATCTTGCCGCCGGGTTCGAAATCGCGCTGGTCTGCTCGGCGCCGCACCAGGCCTATGAAAAGGCTGTTTCGGCCGGAGCATCGCCGGTGAAGCCGCCGGAAGAAAAGCCGTGGGGGCAAGTGGTGGGCTATGTTCGCGATCTCAACGGCTGCCTTGTCGAACTCTGTTCCGCCACGCCCGCTTAGCCGCCCGGCCCGACCACGCAACGCACGAACGCCATGACTCAGGAGGAGCCCGCCTGTGCGCCCGACCACTGCCTCGCCCTGCATCACGACCAACCAGATCGGCGCGTCGCGAGACTTCTATCAGACATATTTCGCCGCACGGCTGACGTTTGACTGCAGCTGGTACATCAGCCTGGAACTCGGCCAAGGCCTGTCCCTCCAGTTCATGGAACCGCAACAGGGGCAGCCTGTGTGCAACACCGAAGGCCTCACCTACAATTTCTGCGTCGCAGACGTCGACGGCGAGTATAGCCGGATCAGGGCAGCAGGCCTTGCCCCGGCGTTGCCGATCGAGGATCACCCATGGGGAGATCGTGGCTTCGCCGTAAAGGATCCGAACGGTGTCCTGCTCTATATTTACTCGAATCGCGAACCCGCGCCGGAGTTCAAGCCGTTTGTCATCGCTTCGGGTGCGGCATGATGGATGACCGGATCCAGACCCTTCTGCGGGAGATCGAGCTTCATCGCGGCGATCAGTTCGTGATCGTCACCCGACTACGGGAGATCGCGCTCGCCTCGGGCCCCGCAGTCACCGAAGAGGTGAAGTATGGCGGCATCCTGTTTTCGTCCAAGGACAGCTTCTGCGGCGTCTTTTCCTACGCCCAACACGTGACGCTGGAGTTTAGCCGGGGCGCCGCTTTGCCCGATCCACATGCCGTCCTGGAGGGTTCAGGCAAGCTTCGCCGCCACATCAAGCTCCTGGGCCCGGCGGATATAGATGAGAAACAAGTCGCGCTATACATCAAGATGGCTCGCGAGGCTGCCGATCGCTGAAGGGTCGGTTGCGCCCGGCGACGGTGCCGCAAACCTCAGGCCGCGCCCTTCTCGGTTCCGTGCGGGTTGTCGACCTTCGGCCAGATGTTCTTCGGCGCGCGCTTGTAGTCGGTCTTGGCGGGATTGTTCGGGTAAGGCGTGCCGGCCGAACAATAGAGGATTTCGGACGCGATCTTGGAGAACGAGGCGTAGAAGTGGTTGGTCGACTTGATGACCAGGATCTTCTTGCTTGTCGGGTCGATGCCCATCACCGAAAACAGGCTTGGATCGAAGCTCTGCGCGCGGGTCGAGTTGAGGATGATGTCGATGCCTTTGAAGCGAATGTGGGCCGCATCGCCGAAGGGGGCGAAGCTCTCGCCGAAGCGCATCTCGGCGTCGCGCACCAGCTTGACCACCTTGACCGTGCCATCGACCGGATTGCCGGTTCCCGGCGCCGACTTGGCGCCGAAGCGCAAGGGGATGTCGGCGCCTTCGCCGGCCGCCATGCAGATCTGCACCGCCATCGGGTCCCAGATCGTGCCGACCGCAACGTCGGTTGCGCCGCGAGCCAGCAGTTCTTCGAGCAGAACTGTCGCGTCGCCGGCCGTACCACCGCCCGGGTTGTCCCAGACATCGGCGATGACGACGGGACCTTTGGTTGCTGCGAGTGCCTCATCGACCGCCTGCCTCTCGTCGATCTGCGGCATGATGAAGGTGCCGCGGTGGGAGAAGAGTTCCAGACCCAATTCCCGTGCGAGGCTCGCGCCTTTCTCCGGCTTGCCGTCGGTGACGGCGAGCAGCTTCGTTCCCATTTCCGGGACGTCGCCGGCCATGAAGCCGTGGATCACGGAGAGCGAAAGCACGTCTGCGTCTTCCTTCTCGATCCGCATCAGCTTGTCGACGAAGGAGCGCATCGGATCGCGAGATGTCGGGTAGACGTCGATCATCCGACAGTCGAAGATCGACATGACGGGCGTGATGCGGCCTTCGAGCGTGTCGACAGCGATCTTCCAGAGGTCCTCCGCGCGGTCGACGAAGTCGGTGTGCGGGAATTCCTTGAAGTAGACGAAGAAGTTCGATGCGGCGGCGCGGTTGGCCGTCAGGTGGCTGTGGGGATCAAGCTCGGCGCAGACGAGGATATCGGGACCGACGATCGCACGGACGCGCGTCAGCAGGTCGCCTTCGGGGTCTTCGTAGCCGTCGGCGACCATGGCGCCGTGCAGGCCGAGCACCACGGCATCGACGGGCATGGCGGCGCGCAACTGGCCGAGGATCTCGTCGCGCAGGCCCTCATAGGTCTCGCGGTTGACGAGGCCAGCCGGGTCCGCCCAGGTCGCGGTTCCCTCGATCAGTTCCCAGCCCTTCTCAACGCAGACGCGCCGGCCGACGGTGATCGGCGCCGTGCAAAGCGTCGGTGTTTCCGGGTGTTCTCCCGGCGGGGCGTAGAGCGAGGCTTCGAAGGCCCGGCGGTCGATGCAGATCGGGGAGAAGGTATTGGTCTCGGTCGCAAGCGCCGCTGTGAAGATCCGCAATGCCGTTGCCTTTTCTATTGCGTCACGCCTGCAGCGCCGCTCATCCGGCCGGATGTGCTAAGGTCGCTGCGGGCTCTAAGTCTGGCGCATGATTTTTCCCGGATGCATGGCGATCCAGGAAACTACGCGGAAGCCGCGCCCATCGGGTTCGGCAGGTAGCCGGTAAAGCCGGCAATCTTCCAGCGTCCTTCGTGCAGACGGCAGTAATAGACCGTCTGCCATTTCAGGATGTCGACGCTGCCGTCCGTCTTCTTCAGGCTGCCATCGAACTTCTTGCGCGCCAACGCCTGGTCACCGTTGATCTCGATGTCCTCGAGCGTCGTCGTGGTGAAGATCGCCGTGCGCGGGTCTTCGGCGAAGCTCTGTGTCGCGAAATCCTGCGCCTGGCGCAGCCACTCTTCGCGATAGGCGGCCAGCGACGGGAAGGTCAGCCGCCAATTGTCCGGATTGGTTTCGCGGCGGCCGTCGATGCCGATGAAGCTCTCCCCGACGAAATCGTCTGCAACCATCGACCAGTCGGCTGCCAGAAAGGCAGTGATGTCGCGGGAGACCAGCATCTCCCAGATCGAGTGGCGTGCAGCATCGGAAGAGGGGAATGGATTGAGAAAAGGATCCCGCATATTCGCGCCCTGGATTGAAATTCTTTTCATGAATGGCGTTTTTCGCTAGCCAAATTCGGCTTTCTATGGTCACTTGTCAACGATCAAAGAAAATAATTTGCAAGAAGGCTCATGATGACGATCAAGCGCTATGGTGCGGAACAGGTCGGCGCTGGCGGCAAACCTTTGCCCTTCGCGCGCGCTGTCGAGGCGGACGGCTGGCTCTATGTCTCTGGTCAGGTTGCCATGGAAAACGGCGAGATCATCGAGGGCGGGATCATCCCCCAGACCCACAAGACGATCGCCAATGTGATGGCCATCCTGACGGAAGCCGGCTACGGTCCGGAGCATGTGGTTCGTTGCGGCGTCTGGCTCGACGATCCCAGGGATTTCTGGACATTCAACAAGATCTACCAGGAGTATTTCGGTGCTCATCCGCCGGCGCGGGCCTGCGTCCAGTCGTCGATGATGGTCGATTGCAAGGTCGAGATCGACTGCGTCGCCTATAAGCCGAAAGAAGGCTGATCCTGGAGCGGGAGCGGTTTTCTGCCCGCATCCCGCTCTCACTCGTGATCCGAAGCAAGGCATAAGCGGGCGATGGACATCTTCGCGACATTGCAGGAAGAAAAGGGGCGGCTCTCCCAGTCGGAAAACCGCATCGCCGATATTCTCCTGAACGATTTCGAGTTCGCGGTAAACGCCTCCATCATCGAGCTCGCGAGCAAGGCGGACGTTTCGCCGCCGACCGTCACCCGCTTCTGTCGGCGGTTGGGTTGTGACAGCTTCTCCGACTTCAAGGTGCAGCTCGCGCGGACCGCCTATATCGGCATGCGCTACCTGAAGCCCGAGCCGAAGAGCCGGGAGACCGGCGATGTCGCCCAGGACATCATCACCAAGTCGCAGAACGCGCTGTTTCTTCTGCATCGCTCGCTCGATCTCGCCGCGATCGAGCAGGCGGTCGAGCGGATTGCCTCAGCGGAAATGATCTACGCCTTTGGTTCCGGCGGCAATTCGTCGATGATCGCCGGCGAGCTTCAAAACCGGCTCTTTCGTTTCGGCCTGCGCATCACATCGAGCTCGGATCACAGCATGCAGTTGATGATGACGGCGGCGGCCCGGCCGACGGACGTGCTGATCGGCTCCTCCTTTTCCGGCCGCAACGCCGAACTCGTGCGCGCCTTCACGCTTGCGCGCGAACTGAAAGTGCCGACCATCGCGCTGACGCAGAGCGGCAGCCCGGTGGCCACCGCTGCCAGCATCACCGTTCCGGTCGATCTGCCGGAGGGCAACAATATCTACCGCCCCACCTCCACCCGCATCGCCTATCTGGCGCTGCTCGACATCCTCTCCAGTCTCGTCGCTTATCGGGTTCAGCCGCAGGCGACAGCCACACTTCGGCGCATCAAACAGCAGCTGGTGACCCACCGCGACGGTGACGACCGCCAGTTGCTCGGAGACTGACGTGCCGCGAAAGGTCAACGCATGACGCAATCTCTCGCGATCGTCACCGGCGCCGCCGGCGATATCGGCCGTGCTATCGCCCGCAAGCTTGCCGACGACCATGACGTGGTTCTGCTCGTCGACATCGATGCGGAGGCCGCCGAAAAGGCAGCGCGGGCGCTTGGCGACGGCAAGCGCTTCGTCGCAGTCGCCTGTGACGTCACCAATGCCGAAAGCGTGGCGGCGATGGCAGCGAAGGCCGCAGAGAAGGGCGCTGTCCGCACCCTCGTCAACAATGCTGGTGCTGCCCGTGCCGTCAGCCTGCACGACACGACGCCGGAGATCTGGCGCATGGACAATGCGCTGAACCTCGAGGCGGCCTTCCTCACTTTTCGCGCCGTCGAGGACATGCTGAAAGAGACCCACGGCTCGGTCGTCAACATCGCCTCGGTCAACGGCATGAACGTCTTCGGCCATCCGGCCTATAGCGCCGCCAAGGCCGGGCTCCTGCACCTGACCCGGCTGATTGCGGTCGAATACGGCAAGTTCGGCATCCGCTCGAATGCGGTGGCACCCGGCACGGTTCGCACCCAGGCCTGGGAGGCGAGGGCGGCATCGAACCCGGATGTCTTCGAAGAGGCGCGCCGCTGGTATCCGCTGCAGCGCATCGTCAATCCGGATGACGTCGCCAATGCCGTGCATTTTCTCGCAGGCCCGCTCGCGGCCGCCATTTCGGGCGTCTGCCTGCCTGTCGATTGCGGCCTGACCGCCGGACAGGCTGAGTTGGCCCGCACGTTCTCGCAATCAAACCACTACTGACATAGAGCATTCTGGAGGAAGAGCATGCACCCGGTTTCCTACCGTCTCGAGGCGTCCTGGCAGCCGGATGGCGGGCCGTTCGGGCGGTTTACCTTCACGCTGTTCAATTTCTCCGGCGCGCCACTTTCCGGCTTCAGGATCGTCTACACCTCGCTCACCCGGGTGATCGATCCCAAGGCCTGCGACAATGCCGTGTTCCTGCGCCGTAACGCCAATTTTCACGAATTCGCGCCGCCTGCGGGGCTGACGATCGAAAACGGCGGGAGCTGGACCTTCACCGTCAGCGGCCTGCACCGCAACGCGCGCCACTGCACCGACGGTGCCAAGTCCGCCTATCTGACGCTTGCCGATGGTGGTCACGTGCCGGTCGCTGTCTCCGATCTGTTGCTTGAAAATGCCGTCAGTGAACCGCCGCCGGTGCGGCTACCGGACGGCAAGCTCGATCAGCCCTATGCGTTGCAGCCCTGGCCAGCGAAGCTTGAGCTTCGTCCTGGAGACGGTTTTCCAGTGGTGCTCTATCCGGCGGTCGGCTCGACGGGCGAGGATGTCGCTGCCATCGATACGGTTCTGGCGATGTACCATCGGCTGTTCCCTGCGGGCCACGCCCCCTTCAGCCTGGCAGCCTCGAAGCAGGGGCGGGCGATTGTCTTTACCGCCGACGCTGGTCTTAAGGCTGAGGCCTATCGGCTCGACTTCTCTGAGACCGAAATCCGGCTTAGCTTTGGCGGCAGCGCCGGCCGGCAATATGGTTTGACCAGTCTGGCTCAGCTTCTGGATGGGGCACGCAACCATCCGGAAAAGTTCCGCTTTCCGGCGAGCGGCAAAATTTTGGATGCGCCGCGTTACAGCTGGCGCGGTTGCCATCTCGACGTCTCCCGCCAGTTCTACCCGACGGCGGATGTGGCGCGGCTGATTGACATTCTCGCCTGGTTCAAGCTCAACGTTTTCCACTGGCACCTGACCGACGACGAGGCCTGGCGCCTGGAGATCAAGGCCTACCCGCAGCTGACGACGCTTGGCGTCCTGCGCGGGCCGGATGAGCCGCTTCTGCCGCAGCTTGGTAATGGCGCTGAGCCTGTCGGCGGCTTCTACAGCCAAGCGGACGTGAGGGCGATCGTCGCGCAGGCGACGGCGCTGCATGTCGATGTCGTGCCGGAGATCGATATCCCTGGCCATAGCACGGCGACCTTGGTGGCGCTGCCGGATCTGACAGACGGTCAGGAGGCCCCGGAGAGCTACCATTCGGTTCAGGGCTATCCCAATAACGCGCTCAACCCGGCCGTTGCCTTTACCTACGAGTTTCTGGAGAAGGTCCTCGACGAAATGGTCGAGCTTTTCCCGAGCGCCTACATCCATATCGGCGGCGACGAAGTGGCGAACGGTTCTTGGCTCGCTTCGCCGCTGGCCAAGAAGCTGATGGAGCAGGAGGGCATCTCCGGCACCTTCGCGCTGCAGTCCTATTTCCTGAAGCGGGTGAAGCAGATGTTGACGGCGCGTGGCCGCAAGCTCGCCGGCTGGAACGAAGTGGCGCATGGCGGCGGTGTCTCGACCGAAGATACGCTGCTGATGGCCTGGGAGCGGCCGGAGGTCGGCATCGAGCTCGCCCGCGAAGGCTATGACGTGGTGATGACCCCCGGCCAGGCCTATTACCTCGACATGGCGCAGGCCGATGCCTGGCAGGAGCCAGGTGCAAGCTGGGCCGGCACGGCGACACCCGCCCACACCTACGGCTACGAGGCCGAGGGCGAATTCCCGGACGAGCTGAAGGCCCGCCTCAGAGGCGTGCAGGCGTGCATCTGGTCCGAGCATTATCTTTCGCGCGGCTACTTCAACCGGCTCGTCTTCCCGCGGCTTCCGGCGATCGCCGAGGCGGCATGGACACCGAAGTCGGCGAAGGACTGGCTGCGCTTTGCGGCCATCGCGCCGCTCAGCCCGAACCTCTGAGAGGAACGTTCATGCGCATCGCCGTTGGTGGCATCCATACCGAATGCAGCACCTATTCGCCTGTTCTGATGACAGAGGAAGATTTTCGCGTTCTGCGCGGCCAAACGCTGCTGGACGCCGAGTACTTCAGTTTCATGAAGGCCGAGGGTGTCGAGCATCTGCCGCTTTTGCATGCCCGCGCCGTGCCCGGCGGCCCCGTGTCGCGCCCAACCTACGACGCCTTCAAGGCCGAGTTCCTCGAAATGCTGCGTGACGCGCTGCCGATCGACGGGCTTTATCTCGCCATGCATGGCGCCATCAAGGTCGACGGGATGGACGACGCCGAAGGCGACTGGATCTCCGCCGCCCGCGCTGTCGTCGGTCCCAATTGCCCGGTGGCGGCGAGCTACGACCTGCATGGCAATGTCAGCCAGGAGATCATCGACCAGCTCGATATTTTTGCCGCCTACCGCACCGCGCCGCATATCGATACGCCGGAGACCATGACCCGTGCCTGGTCGATGCTGGTATCTGCGCTGAGAGACGGGACGCGCCCGGGCATCGCCTGGGCACCGGTCCCGGTCCTGCTTCCCGGCGAATGCACCTCGACCGAGGACGAGCCGGCAAAGTCGCTCTACGTGCAACTGCCCGAGATCGATAAGCGGCCGGGCGTTCTCGATGCCAACCTGATGGTGGGCTACGTCTGGGCCGACGAGCCGCGGGCGACCGCCTGTGCGGTCGTAACGGCCACCGACAGGGCGGCGGCCAAACGGGCAGCGGAAGAGATTGCCGCCGGCTACTGGTCGGAACGTCGAAACTTCCGCTTCGGTCCGGTCACCGGACCGCTCAACGAAATGCTGGATATCGCCGAGCGGGCGACGACGACGCCGATCATTCTTGCGGACTCCGGCGACAACCCGACCGGCGGCGGCGTTGGTGATCGCGCAGACGTGCTGAAGGCGCTGCTCGCCCGCGGCTGGCGGGGCGCGTTGATCGCCGGCATCACGGACCTGCCGGCGGTCGAAGCCTGCTTTGCCGCTGGGGTCGGCGAAACGTTGATGCTCAAGATCGGCGGCAGCCTCGATCCGGCAAGCCCCCGTGCGGAGATGCTGGCCGAGGTCGTCACGCTCTATGATCCCGGGCCTGCGAAAGAGCGGCAGGCGGTGGTGCGGGTCGGCGCGATCGATGTCGTCATCGCGGCACGGCGCAGGCCCTACCACAACATCGAGGACTTCCGGCGGCTGGGCCTCGACCCTGAGGCGGTGCGGCTGCTCGTCGTCAAATCGGGCTACCTGTCGCCCGAACTGGCGCCGATCGCCAACCCCAACCTGATGGCCCTGACTGAAGGGGTCGTCAATCAGGACATCCAAGGGCTCACGAGCCTGCGCCGTCAGCGCCCGGCCTACCCCTTCGATCAGGACTTTTCCTTTGAACCCGTCGCCCGCTTTTCGGCGCGTTGGTCGAGCGGCGCCTGAGACATGCTTCGCACATTTCCTACCCGAGTTTCGGGTAGGGGCTTCCCTCAAAGCACCGCGCGTCGTTCGACGCGCATGGGCGCTGAAACGCCTTAGCCTTCCGCATAACACCGTCCTTAAATCGATCACAATTTAAGCGACTGTGCGATATCCTCCACCCGCTTCGCGGACACATTCTAGCATGACCTCCACCATTCTCAGCGCCATGCGCAACCCGGCCATGCGGATCAGCATGCTGGCAATCTTCCTGTTCGGGTTTGCCGGTGCGGCCACCTCGCCCTACCAGTCCGTCGTCGGCATCAACGAGCTGGGGCTCAGCGATGCCGTCTATTCGCTGCTGATCCTGCTTGCCTCGACGGTGAACGTCATCGTCAGTGTTTCGATCGGCATTCTGGCCGATCGCGTCGGCAACTACCGGCTGCTGATGTCGACGGCGATCTTTTTCGGCGTTGTCGGCTACGGCATCGTCTATGTGCTCCCGCATCAGATGAGCTTCGTCGTTAGCGTCTTGTTGCTGTTGCCAATCTACGGCGCGGTCTACACGCTGCTCTTTGCCAATGTGCGCAGCATCGCCCGGCGGATGAGCGGCCATGACGCTGCGTCGCTCACGACGGGCGCCCGCGCGGCCATATCAGTGTCCTGGGTTCTGGTGCCAGGACTGGTCGGCTTTGCACTCGCCGGCGGCGACAGCATGTTGCCGGCCTATCTGCTCGCCTGTCTCGGCTGCCTCGCCAATCTGCTGATCGTCTATTTTAAACTGCCCAACGAAAATGGGGCCGACGCATCGCTCGGCAAGCGGCTTTCCTACTGGACGTCTTTTCGGGAGATCCTGGCGCCGGGGATTTTCCTGCGCGTCATCGCCGTTGCGATCATCACCTCGTCGCTGCACGTCAACGCCGCCGTGCTGCCCCTGATCATGACCGACGAGATCGGCGGCAGCGTCACCGATATTGGCATCATCGTTGGGATTGTCGCTTTCCTCGAAGTCGTGTTCATCTTCGTCTGGGCGCGCATCCAGCTGAGCCTTGTTCCATTCAAGGCGCTGGCGCTCGGAACCGCGATCTACATCGGCTACATGGTGCTGCTCGGCTTTTCGACGGCGACCTGGCAGATCTACGCGCTCACCTTGATCAGTGCCTTTGGTGCCGCTGCTTTGATCACGATCCCGATCAGCTACCTCCAGGACCTGATTGCCGACCGCCCGGGCCTCGGAAGCTCATTGCTCGCCGTGAACCTCTTCCTGAGCGGCGGCCTTTGCGCCGGGCTTTTTGCGCTCGGCACGCGGATCAGCGACTATTCGGGCACGGCGCTGCTTGGCG
Organism: Ensifer sp. Root954; assembly: GCF_001429005.1. Classification (NCBI taxonomy): domain Bacteria; kingdom Pseudomonadati; phylum Pseudomonadota; class Alphaproteobacteria; order Hyphomicrobiales; family Rhizobiaceae; genus Ensifer; species Ensifer sp. Root954. The sequence continues at coordinate 102,743 of NZ_LMJM01000021.1, read as the reverse complement.
GCGCCGCAGGCCTTGCCGGGCTGGTGCTGCTGCTCGCGCTCGACGGCGATAAAACAGGGAAGAAAACAGTCCGCCGCTCGTGAATTAGTCCCAAGGCTCATCGACAAAACTGCAGGTGAACTTTGTCTGGTTGTCCTGGAGACATCTCTTCTTTTGATCGGCGAGGATCATGATCCTCGCGAAGAAGCGCGAAAAGTCGGCCTTGCTGGAGGTAAACGTGGCTATCCCCAAAGCGTGCGCCTGGGCCTGCGCCACGCAGGTCGCCAGCTCCTGATCGGGGACATCGCTGTTTGCCACGACGACGGCTCGGTCGAACCGTCCTTCGGCAGAATAGTTTACGGCAGAAGCGCAGTTCCCTGCACCGGTTCCTGCGGTGTCGTTCAGCAGTTTGTTGTAGTAGGGGTCGAAGCCAAAATCTTCAATTTTGCTGACGTCGACCCGGCCATTCTTGACGACGTCCTTTCTGAAGATCACGCCGATGGTGTTTCTTCCGAGGCCCGGTTGGGCCTTGGTCTCAATTCCGGCGGCCATGGCGATCATTTGAATTGTCGAGAAGACCACGTCCCTCTTCTTGGTCTCCCCTTGGCTCATTCCGACGCCGATAAATTCCGGGAAGGCGGTAAAGTGCCGTTCTCCGTTGCGAACAGGGCCGAAGAAACTCACGTTTTGAGCGACCGCAGACGAGGCAACAAAGACGCTCGCAAGAAGCCCGGTGGCAAACATAAGATGTCTAATGGTTCTTCTCCCGTACCCGCCCTGGCGCATGAAGCCTTCTCATAAAAAACCAGCGCTCGCGTGAGCGAGCAGAGATGTTCTGCAACGCGTCGCCAGCAATGCGATGGCATCTCGATTTTTCTAGCATTGCTATCAACAGCTGCAAGGCGCCGGAGCGAGGAAGACGCAGTCCTGACGCTAGTCTCATCAAAAAGTGATTGGGGCGCCTTTCGGCGCCCCAATCAGTATGTCCTTGAGTATGTCGGTCGAGAGCGGATCAGTTGCCGAGAATGCCCGGCAGGCGCAGGCCCTTTTCCTTGGCGCAATCGAGCGCAATGTCGTAGCCCGCATCGGCATGGCGCATGACGCCGGTTGCCGGGTCGTTCCAGAGCACGCGTTCGAGGCGCTTGGCCGCATCGTCGGTACCATCGGCGCAGATGACGACGCCCGAATGCTGCGAGAAGCCCATGCCGACGCCGCCGCCGTGGTGCAGCGACACCCAGGTGGCGCCCGATGCGGTGTTGAGCAGGGCGTTGAGCAGCGGCCAGTCCGAAACGGCGTCCGAGCCGTCCTTCATCGCTTCGGTCTCGCGGTTCGGCGAGGCGACCGAGCCGGAATCGAGGTGGTCGCGGCCGATGACGACCGGCGCCTTCAGTTCGCCGTTCTTGACCATTTCGTTGAAGGCGAGGCCGAGGCGGTGACGATCGCCGAGGCCGACCCAGCAGATGCGCGCCGGCAGGCCCTGGAAGGCGATGCGCTCACGTGCCATGTCCAGCCAGTTGTGCAGGTGCTTGTTGTCGGGCAGCAGTTCCTTGACCTTGGCGTCGGTCTTGTAGATGTCTTCCGGATCGCCGGACAGGGCCGCCCAGCGGAACGGGCCGACGCCGCGGCAAAAGAGCGGGCGGATATAGGCCGGAACGAAGCCCGGGAAGGCAAAGGCGTTTTCGAGGCCTTCTTCCTTGGCCATCTGGCGGATGTTGTTGCCGTAGTCGAAGGTCGGGATGCCCATGTCCTGAAAGGCGATCATCGCTTCGACGTGGTCGCGCATCGAGGCGCGCGCGGCCTTTTCGACGGCCTTCGGATCGCTGACGCGCTTCTCCTTCCACTGGCCCATGGTCCAGCCCTTCGGCAGGTAACCGTTGACCGGGTCGTGCGCCGAGGTCTGGTCGGTGACCATGTCGGGGCGGATGCCGCGGCGGACCATCTCCGGCAGGATTTCGGCGGTGTTGCCGAGCAGGCCGACGGACTTGGCTTCGCCGTTCTTCGTCCAGCGGGCGATCATCTCCATCGCTTCGTCCAGCGTCTCGGCCTTTTCGTCGAGGTAGCGGGTGCGCAGGCGGAAATCGATCGAGTCCGGGTTGCATTCGACGGCCAGGCACGAAGCGCCTGCCATGACGGCGGCGAGCGGCTGGGCGCCACCCATGCCGCCGAGACCGCCGGTCAGTACCCACTTGCCCTTAAGGTTGTCGCCATAGTGCTGACGGCCGGCTTCAACGAAGGTTTCGTAGGTGCCCTGAACGATGCCTTGTGTGCCGATATAGATCCACGAGCCGGCGGTCATCTGGCCGTACATGGCGAGACCCTTCTTATCCAGCTCGTTGAAGTGATCCCAGGTCGCCCAGTGCGGCACGAGGTTGGAGTTGGCGATGAGAACGCGGGGCGCATCCTTGTGGGTGCGGAACACGCCGACCGGCTTGCCCGACTGCACCATCAAGGTTTCGTCGTCGTTGAGGTCCTTTAGCGTCTCTACGATCTTGTCGAAATCGGCCCACGTGCGGGCGGCACGACCGATGCCGCCGTAGACGACCAGCTCGTGCGGGTTTTCCGCGACGTTCGGGTCCAGATTGTTCATCAGCATGCGCAGCGGCGCTTCGGTCAGCCAGCTCTTGGCATTGAGCGCGGTGCCCTGAGGGGCGCGCACGTCGCGAATATTGTGGCGCGGATTGTTGATGGTCATGCCTCGCTCCCTGTCAGTGTCTTGAGGTCAAATGCGATGGTTTCGATGCGGTTCAGGATCGCACCCAGCGGCTTTCGCAACAGGGCGGATCGTGTGGCGTCGAGCGCGAAAGGCGGCTCTTCGGCGGCGAGATGGGTCGATTGCGCGAGCTCCATCTGTATGGCATGCACGCCGGTTTCCGGGCGGCCATAGTGGCGGGTCGTCCAGCCGCCCTTGAAGCGGCCGTTGAGAATGCTGCTGTAACCTTCCGCAGCAGCAGCGATTTCGGCCGTCGCCTTCTCGATGTCAGGCGCGCAGGTCTTGCCCATGTCGGTGCCGATGTTGAGATCCGGCAGCTTGCCTTCGAACAGGAACGGAATGCGCGAGCGGATCGAGTGGCAGTCATAAAGCACGACCACGCCATGGATCGCCTTGACCCGCTCGATCTCGGCGGCAAGGGCCGCGTGATAGGGCGCATGGAATGACCGGAGCCGTTCGGCGATATCCGCTTCGGTCGGTGCCTCTCCGTCCTTCCAGATCGGCTTGCCGTCGAAATCCGTTTCCGGGATCAATCCGGTCGTGTTCTGACCGGGATAGAGGCTGACGCCCTCGGGATCGCGGTTGGCGTCGATCACGTAGCGGTGGAAGGTGGCGCGAACGACGGTCACCTCCGGCAGCAGGCCATCATAAAGTTGATGGATGTGCCAGTCGGTATCGGCGAGGATCCGGCCGTTATCGTTCAGCCGATCCCAGATCGCAGCCGGCACGTCGGTGCCGGTATGCGGAAAGCCGAGAATGACCGGCGAGTTGCCTTGTCTGACTTCGACGACCGCCATTTCAGGCCTCCAGGCTTGGCAGGATGCCGGCGGAGACGGCGGCGTTCAGACGGCCCGAGGCGATGAGGTCGCCGGCGGCCTTGAGGTCGTTGGCCAGGTAGCGGTCCTCTTCGATCGTCGGCGAGACGGCGCGAAGGGCGGCAGCGGCTTTCTGCAATTCAGGGCTCGTGGCGAGCGGCGCTCGGAATTCGACGCCCTGGACGGCGGTCAGTGCTTCGATGCCGACGATCGAGAACAGGTTCTCGGTCATCAGCAGCAGGCGGCGCGCGCCGTGGCAGGCCATGGAAACGTGGTCTTCCTGATTCGCCGACGTCGGCGTCGAGTCAACAGACGCCGGATGCGAGAGCTGCTTGTTCTCCGACATCAGCGCCGCCGAGGTGACTTCCGCGATCATCAGACCAGAGTTCAGGCCCGGCTTCTTGGCGAGGAAGGCCGGCAGGCCGTAGGAGAGAGCCGGGTCTACGAGCAGCGCGATGCGGCGCTGCGAGATCGCGCCGATCTCGCAGACGGCAAGGGCGATCTGGTCGGCGGCAAAGGCAACCGGCTCGGCGTGGAAGTTGCCGCCGGAGACGACCGAGTTGTCCGAAAGAACGAGCGGGTTGTCGGTGACGGCGTTGGCTTCGGTTTCAAGCACGCGGGCGACCGAGCGCAGCAGATCGAGGCAGGCGCCGTCGACCTGCGGCTGGCAGCGGATGCAATAGGGATCCTGCACGCGCTCATCGCCTTCGATGTGGCTTTCGCGGATTGCCGAGCCGGCAAGCAGCGCGCGGAGAGCCGCGGCCGTATCGATCTGGCCGCGATGACCGCGCAACGTATGGATATCCGGATGGAAGGGCGCTGACGAGCCCATGGCCGCATCGGTCGACATGGCGCCGGTGATGAGTGCCGCCTGTGCGGCACGATGGGCGCGGAAGAGACCGGCGAGTGCCAGCGCCGTCGACGTCTGGGTGCCGTTGATCAGCGCAAGGCCTTCCTTGGCGGCCAGCACCACCGGTTTGAGGCCGGCGGCGGACAGCGCTTCGCCGCCGGACATGCGACGGCCTTCGAAATAAGCTTCGCCGTGGCCCATCATGACTGCGGCCATATGGGCGAGCGGGGCGAGGTCGCCGGAGGCGCCGACCGAGCCCTTTTCGGGAATGACAGGGATGACGCCCTTTTCGAGCATGGCTTCGATCAGCCGCACGAGTTCGAGGCGGACGCCGGAGGCGCCGCGACCGAGGGAGACGAGCTTCAGCGACAGGATGAGGCGAACGACGTTCTCGGCGAGCGGCTCGCCGACTCCGCAGCAATGCGACAGGATCAGGTTGCGCTGCAGCGTTGCAACGTCGGCGCTGTCGATCTTGATCGAGGCGAGTTTGCCGAAGCCGGTGTTGATGCCGTAGACCGGCGCGTTACCGGCGACGATCTCGGCAATGCGGGCGGCAGCCTTGTTGATGCCGGCGTCAAAGGACGGATCGAGGCGGGCCGGCTCGCCGGTCCAATAAATGGTTTCGAGGTCGCGGAGGGGCACGGAGCCCGGGTGTAGAGTGATGGTCATTGACCGATCCTTTGCCCTCTAAAGATGCGTTCATGAAGCGGATTGAAGCCGATGCGGTAGACGAGCTCGGCCGGATCCTCGATGTTCCAGATTGCCAGATCGGCGGATTTTCCGACTTCGATCGTGCCTGTTTCGGCCAGCAGGCCAAGCGCGCGGGCGGCTTCGCGCGTCGCACCGGCAAGGCATTCGGCAACCGTCAGCCGGAAGAAAGTCGCCGACATGTTCATGGTGAGAAGCAGCGAGGTCAGCGGCGAGGTGCCGGGATTGCAGTCGGTGGCGATCGCGATCCGCGCGCCGGCATCACGCAAAGCCTGGACCGGCGGCAGGCGCTCTTCGCGCAGTGCATAGAAGGCGCCGGGCAAAAGCACGGCGACCGTACCTGATTTGGCCAGGGCCGCAGCCCCTTCGGCGTCGAGATATTCGAGGTGGTCGGCCGAAAGCGCGCCGTAGGAGGCCGCGAGCTTTGCGCCGCCAAGGTTGGAGAGCTGTTCTGCGTGCAGCTTGACCGGCAGGCCGAGTGCCTTGGCGCGCTCAAAGACGCGGGCGATCTCGGCAGTCGAAAACGCGATGCCCTCGCAGAAACCGTCGACCGCATCGACCAGGCCTTCGGCATGGGCGGCGTCGAGGCCGGGCAGCACGACATCGGTGACGTAGTCATCGTTGCGGCCCTTGTAGTCCGCAGGCGTTGCGTGTGCGGCGAGATAGCTCGTCATAACGCGCACCGGCCGCAGCGTTTCGAGTTTGCGGGCGGCACGCAGCATGTTGAGCTCGGCCGTGACGTTCAGTCCGTAGCCGGATTTGATTTCGACGGTCGAGACGCCTTCGGCAAGAAGCGTGTCGAGCCGCGGCAGGGCGCTTTCGACAAGCTGGTCGACGGTCAGCGCATTGGTCGCCTTGACCGAGGAAACGATGCCGCCACCGGCGCGCGCAATCTCTTCATAGGTGGCGCCTTCGAGGCGCATCCGGAATTCGCGGGCGCGGTTGCCGCCATGAACGAGATGGGTGTGGCAGTCGATGAGAGCGGGCGTCACTACGCGGCCCTCGTAGTCCGTCGCTTCAAGGCTGCGTGCGAGGTCGGCGGGCAGTCCGTTCTCCGGCCCGGCATAGGCGATACGCCCATCGACGACCGCAACGGCCGCATTCTCGACGAGGCCAAGACCGTCAACGGTTTCGCCAAGCGTCACGAGACGCACATTGCGCCAGATGCCGGATGTCTGCCTGCGGGTCGAGAGTTCTTTCATCAGGTCGCCTCCACTGAATATAATGTATATACATATTAATCCGCTCCACAAGGGGAAATTTATGGAGCCTGCGGAAAAGGAAAGGGTGATCGGCCGAGTGAAACAGAGCGGGGGCTTTGAGGAGATGGCCGTAGAACTCTGATTTCTCGGGAATTTCTCTCCCCGGGTTCGTCATCACGGCAGGCAAAAAGAAAAGGCCCCGAGCCCTGAGGTTCGGAACCTTTGTCTGTGTCCTTGGAATGGGGATCGCGGCGCGTGCCCGCGACCCGGAACCCTGCCTGGCCGCGAAAACAGATCACGCTAAACCGCGTGATCCGCCTTAGTGCGCAGCCGTTCAACCACCTCGACGAAGCGATTTCCGGCAATGTCGAGGCGACCGCTGTTGTCGATCACGCTGACATCCGGGCCTGAGGTCACGTCAGGAGCCTGGCGGCTGAGGCGCCGCAAAACTTCCTCTTCACTTTCGCGGCCGCGTTCGGCAAGCCGCTTTGCAAGCACCGGCGTCTCGGCTGTAACAACGACGACGGCGATCTCGCCGAAGGCTTCGCGGAACGCCGGCAGGGCACCACGGCTGCCATTGACGATCGCCGTCATGCCGTCCCTGACATTCCTGAGCACGACGGCGGGGATGCCGTATTTCAGCCCATGCGCATCCCAGAAAACGGCGAAGGCGCCGTCCTTCTGCATCTCGACGAACTCGTCTTCCGAGACGCTTTCATGCACCTCACTGCCGGCATCCGACGGACGGGTGATGACGCGGCGGACGAAATGCACGTCATGACAATCCGCAAAATGCCGGGCGGCAAAGCCCATGACGCTGTCCTTGCCGGCGCCGCTTGGTCCAACGACGACGACAAGCGCGCCGCCCTGGTTGTTCGCGCTCATGCGACACGCCGTCCTTCGCGCCAGACGGAGCGCACGACCGGGATGCCTTCCTTGCGATGGACGCGAGCGATATCGGCGCGAAGGCCGACGCCGATGCGGCCGCGGTCATCGAGACCGACGGTACGCGCCGGCGTCGACGTCACCATGGCGATTGCCTTTGGCAGGTCGACGGCGTCGAGTTCGTCGGAGAGCACGAAGGGGGCGTGGATCAGGCTGAAGGGCACATAGTCCGACGACAGCACGTCGAGCACGCCGCGCTCGGCGAGATCGCGGGCGGCGATGTTGCCGGAGTGCGACTTGCCGCGCACGATGTTCGGCGCGCCCATCAGAACGCTGAGGCCCGCGCGGTGCGACGCCTCGGCGGCCTCGAAGCTCGTCGGGAACTCCGCAAGCTTGATGCCGAAGCCGATCGATTCCTCGACGTGGTCGACGGTCGCGTCGTCATGGCTGGCGATCGTGATGCCGCGGGCCGCACAGGCCTCGGCGAGCGCGGTGCGGTGCGGACCGGCATACTTGGCCGACAACGCCTGCTGCCGCTCGACGAAGCGCGCGAATTCCTCGTCCGAGAAGCCGCGCTTGGCTTTATAGTAGAGCGTGTACTGGTCCATCGTCCGGAACTGGCGCTGGCCCGGCGCATGGTCCATAAGCGAGACGAGCTTGACCTGCGGATCGTTCTGGAAGTCCTCGTAGTGATCGAGCACGTCGGACGTTGAAACTTCGCAGCGCAGGTGGATCAGGTGATCGGCGCGAAGGCGGCCCTCTTCCTTGGCCTGGGCCAGCGCGTCGGCCATGCTGCGCATCTCGCCCTTCTGGAAGCCGCCATCCTCGTCGGAGCCGAGACGCAGGCAGTCGAAGACCGTGGTGATGCCGGAGGTGACCACCTGTGCGTCATGGGCCTGGATTGCCGCGATCTTCAGCCAGCGCACGCCCGGGCGCGGCGAGTAGTGGGCTTCGAGGTGGTCGGTGTGCAGCTCGATGAGGCCGGGGATCAGATAGTCGCCTTCAAAGTCCTCGCCGCTGGCAACCGTGCCCTCGGAAATGTCGGCAATCTTGCCGTCGCGGATCAGCACCGAACCGTCGAGGATACTATCCTCGAGGACGATGCGGGCGTTGGTCAAAACCTGTTCTTTGCTCATCTCATGCGATCTTTCGTTGGGTGTCGCTGCCGAGCGGCAGCAGGGAGCGGACAGTAAAGGGTGCGCCGCGCTCCGGTTCGACGAAGAGCGCGACTGACGTGACGTGAAGTGGCTTGCCGATATGCTCGGCAAAGGTGGTTTCGAGCGCGGTACGCATCACGCCGCTGGTTTCCGTGGGCACCGGGCCAGTCAAGGTCAGGTGGAACTGGAACTCTTCGAAAACATAGGGATAGCCCCATTCTTTGAGGTAGCGCCTCTGGCGCTCCGGCAGGCTGTTTGGCTTGCGGCGGGCAAAGTCGGCGTCCGACAGCGGCGCGCGGAACGGGTCGAAGCGGTGAACGGCGTCTTCGGCCAAATCCAGCAGGTCGACGCAAGGCGCGGACGGCACGAGTGCGAAGAACGGGCCCAACTGGTGCAGCACGATTTCGGGGATCTCGAACGGGTCGAGGTCGGCGGCAAAGCACTCGAAAATACTTAGGAGCTCGTCTTCGTCCCGGCCTTCGGCAAGCTCGAAGGGAGCCTTCAGCGTACCGTGGAAACCGTAGCGCCGCGGGTCAGCCGTCAATGTGCGTTGCGTCTCTTCGTCAATCCCGGCGATCGTCGGAAGCGTGAGGTCCTCACCGGTAAAGGCGTCGCGTCCCAGCCAACGGGACGCGACCTGCGACAGCCGGTCGTCCGCCGGCGGCGCGAAATAGATGGCATAACGCACGGTCTTCACTTTCTTGTAGCGACCGGCCCGCCAGGGCGGCGGGTCGATTGTTTGCGGGGATGCGATGCGCAGCTAGCCGATTTCCATGACAACATCATGATGGCGGACACGCAAATGCTTGGCTGTCGTCAATGTGCCTTGCTGCCCATCAGCCGCGAACGGCACGCGTTCGAGATGCTGTCGAAAATAAAGACAACCAGCAAGATCAGAAGCACCATATAGGCGACATTTTCCCAATCGGAATTGGTACGCATCGCTTCCCAGAGTTTGAGGCCGATACCGCCGGCGCCGACGGCGCCGATGATCGTCGCCGAGCGAGTGTTCGATTCCCAGAAGTAGAGCGCCTGGCTGGCAAAAACCGGCAGCACCTGCGGAAGCACGCCGAAGCGCTGCACGGCAAGCGGCGTCGCTCCGACCGACTTCACGCCCTCGCGCTGCTTGTCATCGATGTTTTCCAGCGCCTCGGAATAGAGTTTGCCGAGCGTACCGGTGTCGGTGAAGAAGATCGCGGAGATGCCGGCAAGCGGTCCGGGGCCGAAGGCGCGGGTGAAGAACAGTGCCCAGATGAACATGTCCACCGACCGCAGGAAGTCGAAGAAGCGCTTGACCACCTGGTTGGTCAGGAAGCTCGGCGTGATGTTTCTGGCGGCAAGGAAACAGAGCGGGAAGGCGATCAGCGACGCAAAGAGCGTGCCGACGAAAGCCATGACAACCGTCTGCAACAGCTTCGTCCAGACGTCCAGATGCTGCCATTCGGCGTTATAGAGGATGTTGTTCCAGGCGAGCGAAAGGTTCGAACGCGTCGGGTCGATCTGTTCGCCGGATGTGATGAGCGCGACGACCTCGCCATAGCTTTTGCCGAAGAAGGGCGAGTTGGTGTCGAACAGGAAGTTCGCCCAACCGAAGAAGCGGTTGCGGACGGAAACCTCGTCGCCTTCCACTTCAGCCCACCCGGTGGCGCCAAAGGCAAGCACGATCTTTTCGCCTGGCCGCTTCTGTGTCGCCCAGGCGGGCAGTTGGCCCTGCGGCCTCACCGTGTCGACGCCGTCTACGGTCATCACAAACGTGTCACCGCCATGGGTAGCCTTCACCAGGCCATCGGCGATCTCGATCCTGGTCGAGCGGTCGTAGGTTACGACGACGCGCGTCAGCACGTCTTCCGTCCGGGTTTCGATACGGTTCTGCGTTTCGGCAGCGGCTGTGCCACCGAGCGCGGAGCCGGGCGCCATGAAGCTGAACGACGAGCTTGCCTTCGGCTTGACCGCCTGCGCGGTGGAGGCCGGTATCTCGACCTGGCGCGTCACCGTCTGCCTGTCGAGCTCCACCCAATCCGGATTGGGATTGGGCCCGAGCGGCGAATTGCGCTGATAGTTGAGACGCATCGTACGGTCGGGGGCGACGTGGATTTCCGGGCGTACCTCATAGGAAACCCAGTCGGCGAGGTAGGTGCCAGCGATGCCCCAATTGGCATTGCCGAGCACGTGGCCGATCGAGAAGAACCACCAGCTGAAGATGAGGTAGACGACGACGCCGCCGGCGATGGCTGCGGTGCGCACGCGGCTGGAGGTCGAGGATTTGAGGAGGTCGGGATGGCGGCTCGCGATCGCGTCCATTTCCATCGGGTTCAATCGTGTGGTCGTGGTCATGGTACGCACCTACTGGGCAAGCTGGAAGGCCTGCTCGCCAACGAGGCGGCGGCGAAGCCAGGCGGAAAACTGGTCGACGGCAAAAATGGTCGCAAACAGCAGGAGGACGATTGCAAGGGTCTTGGCCTGGTGTCCCTGGCCGATCGAAAGGCGCAGCAATTCGCCGATGCCGCCGCCACCGACGGCGCCGATGATCGTCGAGGCGCGCACGTTGATCTCGAGGCGCAGCAGGAAATAGCTGGTGAAATTGGGCAGCACCTGCGGCACCATGCCAAACCAGACGCGCTCGATCCAGTTGCCGCCGGCAGCCCGCAGGCCCTCGTCCGGCTTCATGTCGGCGTTTTCGACCACTTCATAAAAGAGCTTGCCGAGCGCGCCGATCGTGTGGATCGAGACCGCGGCGATCGCCGGAATGGGGCCGAGCGAGAGGATCGCGAGGAAGAAGCCGGCGATCACCACCTCCGGAAAGGCCCGGAGAACTTCCATGATGCGGCGAACGATGCCTCGGATCCACGGATTGGGCATCAGGTTGCGCGCGGCAAGGAAGCAGAGCACGAAGCCGAAGGCCGTACCGATCACCGTCGAAAAGATCGCGATGTTCACGGTCTCCAGCATCTTGTGCACGTATTCGGGGATGTAGAAGCTTTCGGTCAGGTACAGCCGGCCCTCAGGGTAGTTGTACTTGAAGCTGCCATCGTCATAGGGCGAGGGCAGGTCGAACATGGCGCGGAAAATTTCTAGCCCGTCGCGCGGCGCGAGATCGCCGACGAAATCGAAGAAATGCGGCAAACGGTCGAAGAACTTGCCGGCATTGGAATCGTTGGCGAACCAGAGCGAGCCCGATAGCGCCAGGAGGAGAACGCCGAAGCCAAGCCAGGAATAGAGCCGGCGGCGGGAACTGAGTTCCTGCCAGTGACGCTCGATGACGGCGCCGTTGTCGCTCAGATGTCGCGGGAGCAGGGAAGTTGCCATGACCGTTCCGGCTTTCGCCGGCCTCTTGAGCATTTCCAGGTAAAGTGCGAAGCGGTTTTCCGCCCCGGAAATGCGTGAAAACAATGCGGCGAAGGATGCGAAAGCACCCCTTCAAACAGTGAAACGCTGGCCGTTTGGGCGGCCAGCGTTCCCGAGTGGTGCGGGTCTATCAGCCGCCGATCGTCGCCTTGCGGGCGTCGATGATCGGCTTGTAGAAGTCGGCGTTGACTTCGGTGTAGCCGGTGAAGTCGCCGCCCTGGATGGCCGAGAAGCAGGCCGCGTCGGTCTTCGGCAGGTCCAGCATGAACTGCTTGAACTTCGCCTTCATGTCGTCGTTCATCGTGTTGCGCACGACGATCGGGCCGTTCGGGATCAGCGGCGACTTCCAGAGCTCGACCAGGTCGTTCATGTCGAGGATGCCCTTGTCGACCATCTTCTTCAGGTTGCCCGAGGTGTAGCCGTCCTTGAATTCGCCGACGCCCGAGCCGAAGGTCGTGCCGGCATCAAACGTGCCCTTGACGACTTCGAGAACGAGGTTTTCGTGACCGCCGCCGAAGCCGGTTTCACCGAAGAATTCCTTGACCGGGGCGCCGATCGCTTCCGGGAGTGTGACGAGCGGGACGAGGTAGCCCGAGGTCGAGTCCGGGTCGGCGAAGCCGAGCTTCTTGCCCTTCAGGTCTTCGATCTTGGTGATGCCGGAATCCTTGCGGGCAACCATGATCGAGTGGTAGCCGGTCGAACCGTCGGTCTGAACGGTCGTCAGGATCGGCTCGACGGCGTCAGCCTTGGCGAGGTAGATCTTGGCGTAGCCGGAAGCGCCGAGTTCGGCGTAGTCGAGCGTGCCGCCGAGCAGGCCCTGGATGACGCCGTCATAGTCGGCGGCCGGGAACAGCGAGACCTTCTCGACGCCAATGGCGGCCGGCAGCTTGTCGACCAGGCACTGGAAGTTGCGCAGGCGGTCGGCTTCGTTTTCGCCGCCGAGGATGCCGATGCGGAATTCCTTCAGGTCTTCAGCCTGGGCGTGGCCGGCGAGGGCGAGGAGCGCTACGGCGCCCAGAAGAGCTTTCTTCAGCATAAGGTTCTCCCGTGTCCGGCTTGGCCGGATCCTATTGGGTTTCAAAGAGGTGCCCTTGACGCGGGCTTTCGATCATGGCGGGCGTCAGATGCCGGCCAGTGCCAGCGGCTTGAGGCCGGCCGATGCCGTTTCTTCCTGCGGTACTGCCGCCGGAATGTTGATGCTGGTGGAGGTCATCGATTCCTCGATGCCTGTGTCGGCGCCGTAGATCTCGGTAACCGCTGCCGCGGTCAGATCCTTGGGTTGGCCGTCGAAGACGACGCGGCCATGCGCCATGCCGATGATGCGTTCGCAATAGTTGCGGGCGGTATCGAGCGTGTGGAGGTTGGTGATCACCGTTATGCCATCGCGCTCGTTGATATCGCGCAGCGCATCCATGACGATCTTGGCGTTCAGCGGGTCGAGCGAGGCGATCGGCTCGTCGGCAAGCAGAACCTTCGGCTGCTGCATCAGCGCACGGGCGATCGCGACGCGCTGTTGCTGGCCACCGGAAAGCGTGCCGGCCGGCTGGAGCGCGGTCTGCTCGATGCCGAGGCGCTCAAGTGCGCCGATCGCCATGATGCGTTCTTCGCGGGTAAACATGTTGAGGATGCTCAAGACGGTCGAGCGGTGGTTGAGACGCCCGAGAAGCACGTTGGTGAGCACGTCGAGGCGCGGCACCAGGTTGAACTGCTGGAAGATCATCGCGCAGTCGCGCTGCCAGGTGCGAAGGGCAGCACCGCGCAGCGACGAAACTTCCGTGCCATCGAAGACGATCGCGCCGGACGACAGATCGACGAGGCGGTTGATCATACGCAGAAGCGTCGACTTGCCGGCGCCCGAGCGGCCGATCACGCCGACCATCTGCCCTTGCGGTATGTCGAAGGTAACCGAACTCACGGCTGTCTTCTTGCCGAACTGGCGGGTTACATTCTTCAACTGAAACATGTCTAGCAGGTCCTCTTCCGGGGAGACCGGTCATCGGTATGACCCTGCCATATCGGCGCTTCATGAAGCCGGAATGTCAGTTTGTTGTAAGTTCTGTTACAGTTCACAGCCCCGCATGTTTGGTTAACAAAATTTGAATGGCTGCGCGCAGGCGCCTGCGCTCCCCGTCAACTTCAAGGCGCGCGCATCAACATCGAGCGGATATCTGTGGTCGGAGCCGCCGTCGCGGCGCAGGACCGGCGCAGTTGCTAGCTCTGTGGACCGGGGCCCAGCGTCGCGCCGGGAATATAGAGCGCAATCGGCCGGATCTCGTAGATCGCGGTCGGATTGGAGCGGCGCAATTCGCGCGCGGCGTCAACTGCCGCGTCGATGGCCGGGAAGTCGACGACGTAGAGGCCGAGCAATTGCTCCTTGGTTTCGGCGAAGGGGCCATCGGTGACAATGCCTTCGCCCTTGCCCCTCAGCGTCACAGCACCTTCGGTAGGCCCGAGCCGTGCGGCCGGGCCAAAGGCCTTCTGCTGGACGAACCGGTCATGAACTTCAAGCAGGTCGGACATCAGCGCTTCGTCCTCCTCCTCGGTCCAGGATTCGACGACGCCTGCTGTATGGTAGGCCAAGATTGCGTAATACATGAACCGTCCTCCCGCGCGTATTCCTGTCAGGTTTCGCCGGCCGCATCAACGCCTCGTCGTGCGGACGGCGTCACCGAGCGTGCAGCCGGAGTGGGGCGCGTGTTCAGCGGATCAGCCCCAGGCCGCCGCTGCCCAGCGACAGGCCTGCCTGGCAATCCGAGAACGGCGCTTGATCTCGCCGCGGGCTGCTGCGTCGCGGGCCCTCCAGACGAAGCCGCGGGCGAGCGAGCGGGCAACTTCGCGCCCGGGTGGATATCTTCGGCTGAGCGCGCGAAGGCCTTCATCGATCGCGGCATTGCCGAAGACCTCGTCACAGTCGTATTTCGACCCCGGAGCGGCCCGCAGTATCGTGCTGGGCGTGGCCTTCCTCGCCTGCGGCCAACTCTGCTCGGGCTAGCGTTCCAATCGAGCCGGGCTGAACTTTACGGCATCGAGGCCGATCGCTTCGAAGGCCTCGGGCGCTGGTGCGCCCACGAGGAGGCTTGCGGCGAATGCGCCGAGCGCCGGTGAGGTGAGGATGCCGTAGCCGCCCTGGCCGGCGAGCCAGAAGAAATCCGGTCGCTCGCGGGCAAGGCCGATCACCGGAAGCTTGTCCGGCGAGAAGCTGCGCATGCCGGCCCAACTCTTGAAGATACGGCGCACCGGCACGGTCGTTGCCTCCTCGACGTAGTGCGCAGCCCAGGCGACGTCGATCTCCTCCGGCTGGACGTCGGCCGGATCGCACGGCGTTGCGTCAGCGGGCGAGGAAAGCAGCCGCCCTCCTTCGGGCTTCATGTAGAAGTCTTCATCGATCTCGTTGATTTCGGGCAGCGTCAGCGCGTCGATGCCTTCGGGCAGGTCGACGGTGATCGCCGTACGGCGATGCGGCACGATGCCGATGGGGGCGACGCCGAACGATTGTGCGACGGGATCGGCCCAGCCGCCGGCAGCATTGACGATCGTTTTTGCACTGACTTCGCCGGCACTCGTCGCCAGCACCCAGCGGTCGCCGTCCCGGCGCGGCGCCAGCACGTCCGAGCGCTCGATAATTACCGCGCCATGGCGGCGCGCGCCCCGGACGTAACCCTGCAGCAGGTTCTCGACTTCGATGTCCCAGAACTGCGGATCGTAATAGGCCGCAGCCACATAGTCGCGGCGCAGGATCGGCACACGCGCGATCGCCTCGTCGACGGTCAGCCGTTCAATTGCGGCGTTGGCACGGCTCTCCGCGGCAAACACCTCTTCGAACCGGGCAACTTTCTCGGCATTGGCGATCATGACGCCACCGCGCTGCTTTAGCAGCGCGACGTCCGAGAAGCCTTCGGGCGGATTATCGAAAAAGCTCTTGGATATCGCCGCCAGCGCACAGACCTCCGGCGCGTTATAGCGCAGCACGAACTCTGCCGCCGAGCGGCCGGTGCTGTGATAGCCGAGCCCTTCTTCCCGCTCGATCACCACGACGGAGCGATGCGGTGCCAGGAAATAGGCAAGCGACAGGCCGGCGATTCCACCGCCAATGATCGCCACGTCGTAGTCTTGCATGTCCGCCTCCGTTGGTTGTCGGCCGGACCATAGGCAAGGCGTCATCTGTGTTCAAATTTATAACTGGAAAGGTGGCTATCAATTCTGCTGATGGTCAGCCCGATCGTCGAGGCAGTGGTCCAGCGGCTCCGTATCGGCCACATGGGCAAGAAATGCGGCTTCTGCCGGATTGAGAATCGCATTCGGATTGGAGATGCGGAAGACATCGGTGGTGGGCAGATCGCTATAGGGCGGCAGCTGCCACAGTTGGCCCGCCGCGACGGCTGGCGATGCCAAGTGATCCGGCAGCATGCCGATGCCGACATTGGAGGCGATCAGCCGCATCACTTCCTCGACATTGCAGGAGACGGCGCGGACCTGCTGGCCAAAAGACCCGATCGCGCGCACGGCGGTTACCGAGTTCATGTGCTGGCCGCCCAAAACGTCGGCGATGAAAGCGATATAGGGATTGCCCCTGAGGTCGTTGAAGTCGACGCCTTCGACCCCGAAAAGCGGATGGCTTCTGCCGCAATAGAGCGCATAGCGCTCGCGCACGTGAAACCGCCTGTTCAGCCAGTCGGGAATGT
The DNA here is from genome assembly GCF_001429005.1 of Ensifer sp. Root954. Lineage (NCBI taxonomy): Bacteria > Pseudomonadati > Pseudomonadota > Alphaproteobacteria > Hyphomicrobiales > Rhizobiaceae > Ensifer > Ensifer sp. Root954. Next base: position 86,410 of record NZ_LMJM01000021.1, on the reverse strand, counting down.
TGCCGTCGCATAGGCCCATGGTCGCAACATTGCGCTCGACGGCGCTCAACACATCCACGGTAGTTGCGACCGTGACCGACAGCGTGACCTTGGGGTGCAGGCGAAAGAAGCTTTCGAGCTTGCGGTCCCAGGCGGGATTATGCGCGTGGCTGACCGAGTGGATGTTGAGATGGCCGGTGATCTCCTCGCCGGCGGTTTCAAGAACATTCGGCAGGCGGATGACGGCTGCGAAGATATCGCGGCACTGCGCATGCAGGCGCGCACCGGCGTCGGTCAGGTTGAAACGCCCGGGACGCCGGTCGATGAGTTTCTGGCCGACGGTTTGCTCCAACCGCTTCAACGCCATGCTGACGGCCGGCTGTTGCAGGAGCAACCGGTTGGCGGCGGCCGTGATGCTGCCTTCCTCGACGAGCACGACGAAGGTGCGCAGCAGATTCCAGTCGAGATTGTGGGCGAAGCGTTCGAGGCGGTCATTGGCCATGGTCGTGGCTTGCTTCTGATCTCTGGCGTTGAACTGGCCCTTTGTTCTGCAAGGAGGGAAGCGGAGCGAAGGACGTCCGTTCTTGTCGTCATATTCCAGCGAATTTGCAACATGGGCTGCTCGATGGCGAACGAGGGGCCATTCCCCGGACGCATGAGGCGGTGCCTCAATTTCGTTTGAAACGGCATGCACCCCTTGCGATAACGTGAGCCGAATAATCCGATGGGAGAGAAACATGGCCGGCAAGACGCAATTTCAATGGGATGATCCGTTCCTCCTCGACGATCAGTTGACCGAGGACGAGCGTATGATCCGCGACACCGCGCGGGCCTATGCGCAGGACCGGCTGCAGCCGCGCGTCATCGACGCCTACCGCGAAGAATCGACCGATCCGGAGATCTTCCGCGAGATGGGCGAGCTCGGTCTGCTCGGCGTCACCGTTTCCGAAACCTATGGCGGCGTCGGCGCTTCCTACGTCGCCTACGGCCTCGTCGCTCGCGAAGTCGAGCGCGTCGATTCGGGCTACCGCTCGATGATGAGCGTGCAGTCGTCGCTGGTGATCTATCCGATCTATGCCTATGGCTCCGAGGAGCAGAAGCAGAAGTACCTGCCGAAGCTCATCAGCGGCGAGTGGATCGGCTGCTTCGGCCTGACCGAGCCGGACGCCGGATCTGACCCGGCCGGCATGAAGACGCGCGCCATCAAGACCGAGAGCGGCTACCGCCTCGTCGGCTCGAAGATGTGGATCTCTAACGCACCGATCGCCGATGTCTTCGTTGTCTGGGCAAAGTCGGAAGCGCACGGAGGCGCCATCCGCGGTTTCGTGCTCGAAAAGGGCATGAAGGGTCTGTCCGCCCCGAAGATCGCCGGCAAGCTGTCGCTGCGGGCTTCGATCACCGGCGAAATCGTCATGGACAATGTCGAGGTCGGCGAAGAAGCGCTGCTGCCGAACGTCGAGGGTCTCAAGGGCCCGTTCGGCTGCCTCAACCGTGCCCGCTACGGCATCTCCTGGGGCGCGCTCGGCGCTGCCGAGTTCTGCTGGCATGCGGCACGTCAGTACGGTCTCGATCGCAAGCAGTTCAATCGGCCGCTGGCGCAGACGCAGCTCTTCCAGAAGAAGCTTGCCGATATGCAGACGGAGATCACGCTCGGCCTGCAGGGGTCGCTGCGCGTCGGCCGCCTGATGGACGAAGGCCGTATGGCCCCGGAAATGATCTCGATCGTCAAGCGCAACAATTGCGGCAAGGCGCTCGACATCGCCCGCATGGCCCGCGACATGCACGGCGGCAACGGCATCTCGGAGGAATACCAGGTCATGCGCCACATGGTGAACCTCGAGACCGTCAACACCTACGAGGGCACGCATGACGTCCATGCGCTGATCCTCGGTCGCGCCCAGACCGGCCTTCAGGCCTTCTTCTGAGCGGTGCCGTCATGGAAACGCCGCTGAAGGGCATTCGTGTCCTGGAACTGGCCCGCATTCTGGCAGGCCCATGGATCGGCCAGACGCTGGCCGATCTCGGTGCCGACGTCATCAAGGTGGAAAGCCCGGCCGGCGACGACACCCGCACCTGGGGCCCGCCCTTCGTCGCGGGCGAGGAAGGCGAGAAGCTCGACGCCGCCTATTTCCACGCCTGCAACCGCGGCAAGCGCTCGGTGGTGCTCGACTTCACGACCGAGGAGGGGCAGGAGGCCGTGCGCCGCCTTGCCGCCCAGTCGGACGTGCTGCTTGAGAACTTCAAGGTCGGCGGGCTTACGAAATACGGGCTCGACTACGAGAGTCTGAAGAAGATCAATCCGCGGCTAATCTACTGCTCGGTCACTGGCTTCGGCCAGGATGGTCCCTATGCGCACCGCGCCGGCTACGACTACATCGTCCAGGGCATGAGCGGCATCATGGACCTGACCGGTGAGCCCGATCGCGAGCCACAGAAAATCGGCGTCGCCTTCGCCGATATCTTCACCGGTCTTTACGGCGTGATTGCCGTGCAGGCAGCCCTTGCCCAGCGCGAGCGCACCGGCGAGGGCCAGCAGATCGACATGGCCCTGCTTGACTGCATGACGGGCGTGCTTGCCAACCAGGCGCTCAACTTCCTCGTCTCGGGCAAGGCGCCGCGCCGGCTCGGCAATGCGCACCCGAACATCGCGCCCTATCAGGTCTTCCCGACCTCGGACGGTCACCTGATCGTCGCTGTTGGTAACGACCGGCAGTTCGTGAAGTTCTGCACCTTGCTCGGGTGTTCGGATCTTGCGACCGACGAGCGTTATCTGACCAACGCGCTTCGCGTGCAGAACCGGGACACGTTGACGCCGGAGCTCGCCGCCGAAACCGCGAAGATCGAGCGCGACACGCTGTTGAAGTTGCTGGAAGATGCAGGCGTGCCCGGCGGACCGATCAACACCGTTGCCGACGTCTTTGCCGATCCGCAGATCGAGCATCGGCAAATGCGGGTGGATACGCCGCATTCGGGGGCCGCTGCCGGTACGTCGCCCGGGGTCCGGACGCCGATCCGGTTTTCGGCCGCCGAGCTTGCGCTCGAGCGTGGCGTGCCGCGGCTTGGAGAGCATACGGACGAGGTGTTGGCCGAAATCGGGATGGACGCGTCGACGAGCGATTAACGCAACGTGAGACGCTGAGTGTCACGTTGAGGCGTGACCTGAAGAAAATAGCGAAAGCCCTGGAAATCGGAGAGATTTCCAGGGCTTCCTTGTTAAGCCTTGAGGGCGCGATCAAAGACGCGCGACAGCCGTTCGGCGAAGCCGCGTGGGTCCTGCGGCTTGTCGCCATCGAGCACGCGCGCCTGGTCGAGCAGGAGTTGGACGGCGTCCGTGCGGAACGCCGTATCGCCGGCGGGGCTCGCTGCCATGGCGGTGATCAGAGCGTGGCTCGGGTTGATCTCAAGGATCGGCTTGGGGGCGTCGTCGAGACGGCCAGCACCTTGCAGCATCTTTTCGAGCTGGCGGTCGGGGCCGTGTTCGGGTGCCACCAGGCAAACGGCGCTTTCCGTCAGGCGGTCGGAGGTGCGCACGTCCGAGACGGACGCACCGAGCGTCTCCTTGGCGAAAGCGACGAAGTCGATGACCAGCTGGCTGGCCTGCGGCGCTTCTTCCTTGGCCCCCTCGGTCTTGGCGATGGCGCTGAGATCGGCCGCACCCTGCGTGATCGACTTCCACGGCTTTCCGTCGAAATCGGGCGCGGATGTGACCCAGAAGCTATCGACCGGATCGGTCAACAGCAACACCTCGATCCCGCGGGCGCGAAAACCTTCGAGCTGTGGTGAGGCCTTGAGCTGGGCGAGGTTGTCACCGGTCAAGTAATAGATCGCCGACTGGCCGTCCTTCATGTCCTTGACGTAATCGGCAAGGCTGCGCTGGCTCTCATCCGAAGTAGTGGTGCGGAAGCGCGACAGCGCCACCAGCTGCTCGCGGCGCTCGTAATCCTCATAGATGCCTTCCTTCAGCACGCTGCCGAAGTTTTCCCAGAGCTTGTCGAAGGTCTCTGTCTCGTTTTCCGCAAGCTTCTCGATCGCCGTCAGCACGCGATTGGTGACGCCCTTGCGGATGCTGGCGAGCAGCGGGCTTTCCTGGATCATCTCGCGCGAAACGTTGAGCGGCAGGTCCGACGTGTCGACGAGGCCGCGCACGAAACGCAGGTAACGCGGCAGCAATTCCGCTTCGTCGGTGATGAAGACGCGCTTGACGTAGAGCTTCATCCGGCCCTTGCGGTCCGGGTCGAACAGATCGAATGGCTTGGAGCCGGGCACGAAGGCAAGGGCCGTATATTCATGGCGGCCTTCGGCGCGGAAATGCACGGTCAGCGCTGGGTCGTCATACTGGCCGGCGACGCCGCGGTAGAAATCGGCATAGTCTTCCTTGCTGATCTCGCTCTTCTGCTTGGTCCAGAGCGCGGTGCCGTCCCCGACCTGGACAGGCTCGGCATCGGGCTTTTCGAGAATCGAGATAGGCACCGGCACGTGGCCGGACTGGTCCTTGACGATGCGCTCGACGGTCCAGCGCGACGTGTAGGTCTTGGCGTCTTCCATCAGGTGCAGCGTGATGCGTGTGCCGCGCGCCGGGGCGTCCGCAAGTTCGGCTGCGGAAACGGTGTAGCTGCCCTTGCCGTCGGACGACCACAGGAAGGCATGCTCCGAGCCGGCGCGGCGCGAAACCACATCGACCTTGTCGGCGACCATGAAGGCGGAATAGAAGCCGACGCCGAACTGGCCGATGAGCTGCGCGCCCTCCTTGCCCTGGGCGGCTTCAATGCGCTCCATGAAGGCGCGTGTGCCCGAGCGGGCGATGGTGCCGAGCGCTTCGACAAGCTCGTCGCGACCCATGCCGATGCCGTTGTCCTCGACGATGAGCCGGTTGTTTTCCTCGTCCAGCGTCAGGGTGATGCGCGGGGTCGGGTCGCCCGCCAGAAGCTCCGGCGAGACGATCGCCTCATAACGCAGCTTCTCGCAGGCATCCGCCGCGTTCGAAATCAGTTCGCGGAGGAAGACGTTCTTGTCGGAATAGACCGAATGCACCATCAAATGGAGCAGTCGCGCCACATCGGCTTCGAAGACATGTTTCTCTACGGACATTTCGGTTTCGCTCATTGCCTGGCAACTCCTTTGGGTTTCGCCCCAATTGGCAAGCTGTGTCCTGAATTTCAAGGCCCGACTTGCGCACTCCCCATTTCTGGACAATGCTGCACTGCGAAAGATCACTCAACACCAGCGAAACGATGCTTCTTCAACGGGGTCGAAGGCGAGGAATTCGCAAGGGCGACAAGTCGCCGTAACACTCCGCTGTTATGTTCCTGCGACCCGGACAGATGGTCCTGGGTCATCATGCCGAGTTCATATCGCGCTCTGCCGCCAGTCGATTTGACTAAGGTCAATGCGCGACAAATTGCGTTGCTCTATTGGCCTTGGCGACGGGGCTGACCTTCAATCGCACCGAGGAGTGGACATCATGCCCAAGCATTCCACGAGCCCGACAATCCCGACTTTCGCAGATGCCTATTCCTTTTCGCTCGATGCCTGGCAACGTTCGATCCTTTTTCTCGATGTCATGCGTCAGCGCGGCGCGCAATACGAGGAACATCGCACGCAGACCGCGCCGAACGTGCTGGAGTTCGAGGCCCAGCTTGTTACCGATGGGCGCACGCTCGCCCGGCCGGTGAACTATGCGCTGGTCAGCATCGTTCCGCCCGAGGGCGTCACGGTCGATCCGACCAAGCGTCCCTTCGTCGTCGTCGACCCCCGGGCCGGCCACGGCCCCGGCATTGGCGGCTTCAAGGCCGACAGTGAAATAGGTGTCGCGCTGAAAGCGGGCCATCCGTGCTACTTCATCGGCTTCTTGCCGGATCCGGTTCCTGGACAGACGATCGAGGACATCGCACTGGCCGAAGCCGGCTTTCTCGAAACCGTCATCACCCGCCATCCGCAAGCGGACGGAAAGCCCTGTGTGATCGGAAACTGCCAGGCGGGTTGGGCGGTCACGATCGTCGCCGCGCTGCGTCCCGAACTCTTCGGCCCGATCATCATTGCCGGCGCACCGCTGTCCTATTGGGCAGGCGTGCACGGGCAGAACCCGATGCGCTATTCCGGCGGGCTTCTCGGTGGCAGCTGGCTGACGGCGCTGACCGGCGACCTCGGCGGCGGCATATTCGACGGTGCCTGGCTGGTGCAGAATTTCGAGAACCAGAATCCGGCCAACACCCTCTGGACCAAGCAATACAATCTCTATTCGAAGATCGACACGGAAGCCGCGCGCTACCTCGGGTTCGAACGCTGGTGGGGTGGCCACGTCACGCTCAATGCCGAGGAGATGCAGTTCATCGTCGACGAACTCTTCGTGGGCAACAAGCTTGCCGCGGGCGAAATCCGAACATCGGACGGCACGGCGATCGACCTTCGCAACATCCGCTCGCCGATCGTGGTCTTCTGCTCCAAGGGCGATAACATCACCCCGCCGCAGCAGGCGCTCGACTGGATCCTCGACCTCTATGACAGCGTCGACGAAATCCGGGCCTACGGCCAGACGATCGTCTACACCGTCCACGAGACCGTGGGACATCTCGGCATTTTCGTCTCCGCCGGCGTCGCGCGGAAGGAACATGACGAATTCGCCTCCAACATCGAGTTGATCGACGTGCTGCCGCCTGGGCTTTACGAGGCGGTGCTGACGCCGGCGAGCGAGGCGGCCGAGGGCAGGGCGCTCGTCTCCGGAGAATGGCTGATGCGCTGCGAGCCGCGCACCCTCGAGGACATCCGCGCGCTTGGCGGCAACGACATCGAGGATGACAGGCGTTTCGCCACCGCGGCGAAGCTTTCGGAGATCAATCTGGCGCTCTATCGCACCTATCTGCAGCCGATGGTCAAGGCAGCGGCAACGCCGCCCGTGGCGGAGGCGATGCGCAACATGCACCCGCTGCGTCTGCAATACGCGCTTTTCGGGCCCGACAACCCCTTCATGGCCTGGACGTCGGCGCTCGCGGACTATGTCCGTGAAAACCGCGAACCTGCTGCCGCCGGCAACCCGTTCATCGGCTGGCAGGAGGCGCTGTCGCAGCAGATCGTGGACGGGTTAGAGACCTGGCGACGGACGGCTGAATATCTTTCGGAGCAAAGCTTCCACGCCATCTACGGCGCTCCGACCCTGCAAGCGGCACTCGGCATCGACACCAACTCAGACCAGCCGCCGCGCAAAGCGGAGAAGAGCCTCTTGCACCGCGAGCTCGTCAAGGCGCGGATCGCCGAACTCAAGGCCAGAATGGCCGTGGGCGGAACCTGTGAAGGTCTTGCCAGAGCCCTGACCTTCGTCGGCATGGCGCGCGGAGGCGCGGACGAACGCGGCTTCGAGGCTGTGCGCCGGCTCCGGCTTTCCCATCCGGAAGCAAAGCAACTGAGCCTGGCCGACTTCAAGACCGTTATGCGGGAGCAGTATTTCATGCTGCTGATCGACGAGGCTGCGGCGCTCGCCGCTCTTCCGAAGCTGCTACCGGAGGCGGTCGAGGAGCGTCGCAGTGCCTTTACGGCCCTTCGTGAGGTACTGGAGGCATCCGGAGCCGTGACGGGCGTGGCTGCCGAGCGGTTGCAGCAGGTTGCCGCGCTCTTCCGCCTGGACAGCGAGCCGCCGGTTCCGATCGCGGCGGGCAAGATCATTCGCAATCGCACCGCTACCTGATGGGGGAGTATCGACGTGTCCGAGGTAACCGAACTGCCGATTGAGCAGTCCAAATACGATCTCCTGATTGCCACCGCGCGAGACGAAACGCCGGCGGTCACCATTGTCGCGCATCCCTGCGACGAGACCTCTCTGCGCGGTGCGTTGGAGGCCGCGCAAATGGGGCTGATCGCGCCCGTTCTCGTCGGGCCAGAGGCAAAGATCCGCAGCGTGGCCGCCGAACACGGCCTCGACCTCGGTCGGTGCGAGATCGTCGACGCGCCGCATAGCCATGCGGCCGCGGCGAAAGCGGTGGCGATGATCCGCGAGGGTAGCGGCGAGCTGCTGATGAAAGGCAGCCTGCATACCGACGAACTGATGAAGGAGGTCGCGGCGTCAGCGACCGGGCTCAGGACCGATCGAAGGATCAGCCACGTCTTCATCATGGACGTGCCGGGGCATTCAGAGACGCTCTTCATCACGGACGCCGCCATCAACATCTTTCCCGACCTCGAAGCCAAGCGCGACATCGTACAGAATGCCATCGATCTCTGGGTGACGATCGGTCTCGGCGAGCCGCGCGTCGCCATTCTTTCTGCGGTCGAAACGGTAACGACGAAGATCCCGTCAACGATCGAGGCGGCAGCACTCTGCAAGATGGCCGAACGCGGCCAGATCACCGGCGGCCTGCTCGATGGTCCGCTTGCCTTCGACAACGCGATCGACCCGGAGGCAGCAAGGATCAAGGGCATCACGTCGCCCGTGGCCGGCCGCGCCCAGATTCTGGTGGTGCCGGACCTTGAGGCGGGCAACATGCTCGCCAAGAACCTGACGTTCCTGTCCCATGCCGACGCTGCCGGCATCGTGCTTGGAGCGCGCGTGCCCATCGTGCTGACGTCGCGGGCGGACTCCGTGCGCACGCGCCTCGCCTCCTGCGCGGTCGCCGCGCTCTATGCGGCGCGCCGGCGGACCTCGCAAGTTGCGGCGGTATGACCATGGATGCGCTTCTCGTCGTCAACGCCGGCTCATCGAGCTTGAAGTTCCAGGTTTTCGGGATCACGGATCAAGGGCTCGAACGCCAGATCAAGGGCCAGATCGGTGGCATCGGCACGCGTCCCCGCCTGCAGGCGAAAGCGGCCGACGGCACCATTCTGATCGACAAGAGCTATGATGCCGACGTCGTTGGCGATCTGCCGGCGGCGATCGCGGCGGCACGCGACTGGTTGATGACGCTCGAAGGCTTCACCTTACGGGCGGTCGGCCATCGCGTAGTACATGGTGGCCCCGATTATGCGGCGCCGGTGCTGATCGATGCGAACGTCCTTGATCGCCTCGCGAGCTACCAGGATCTGGCACCGCTGCACCAGCCCAACAATCTTGCTCCGATCCGTCAGGCGATGGCGATCAATCCGGATGTACCGCAGGTCGCCTGTTTCGATACCGCCTTCCATCATGGCCACCCGGAAGAGGTGAACTGCTACGCCATGCCGCGCAGCTTCTATGAGGACGGTGTGCGGCGCTACGGCTTCCACGGCCTTTCCTATGAGTACATTTCAGAGCGTCTGCGGGATGTGGCGCCTGCGGTCGCAGGTGGTCGCGTCATCGTCGCCCATCTCGGCAGCGGCGCCTCAATGTGCGCCTTGCGCGATGGTCACAGCATCGAGAGCACCATGGGCTTCACCGCGCTCGACGGCCTGCCGATGGGAACGCGGCCCGGTCAGCTCGATCCAGGCGTCGTGCTCTATCTGATCCTGCAGCGCGGCATGAGCGCCCAGGCCGTTTCCGACCTGCTCTACCACGAGGCCGGCCTCAAGGGGCTCTCCGGCGTGTCGAACGACATGCGCGACCTGCTTGCAAGCGCAGACCCCCATGCCAAGCTCGCCATCGACCACTTCGTCTATCGCTCAGGGCTCAATGTCGGGATGCTTGCAGCCGCGCTCCGTGGCATAGACGCCTTGGTTTTCACGGCGGGCGTCGGGGAGAACTCCGCACAGATCCGCGCCCGCATCGCCGAGAACATCGCCTGGCTCGGGGCCGAACTCGACCCAGCCGCCAACGAGGCCGGCGCGACGCTGATTTCGACGCCTTCGAGCCGCGTTGCGCTTTACGTCATCCCGACCGACGAGGAACTGATGATCGCCCGCCACACGCTTGCACTGCTTAAAACCCGCGCAGCCTGATCCATCGGAGACAATTGATGTCCATTCCTGTCGCAAAGGCCAAACTTCTGGACGGCCGCAAGGGCCTGATCGTCGGCATTGCCAATGATCGATCGATCGCCTGGGGCTGCGCCCGTGCCTTCCGCGCCTTCGGGGCGGAGGTGGCGGTCACCTATCTGAACGACAAGGCGAAGCCCCATGTCGAACCCCTGGCACGTGAAATCGAAGCGCCGATCTTCCTGCCGCTCGACGTGGCCGTGCCGGGTCAGATGGAGGCGGTGTTCGAGGAGATCGAGAAGACCTGGGGCGAACTCGATTTCGTCGTCCATTCGATCGCTTTTTCGCCGAAGGACACGCTCGGCGGCCGCGTGGTCGATGTCCCGCGCGATGGCTTCCTGAAAACCATGGATATTTCCTGCTGGTCCTTCATCCGCATGGCGCATCTCGCCGAGCCGCTCATGAAGAATGGCGGCACGCTCTTCACCATGACCTATCATGGCTCGCAGGTGGTGGTGGAAAACTACAACATCATGGGCGTCGCCAAGGCGGCGCTCGAAAGCGCCGTGCGCTACCTTGCCTCCGAACTCGGCCCGAAAGGGATCCGCGTGCACGCGATTTCGCCGGGGGCGCTGGCGACACGCGCCGCTTCCGGCATTCCGGAATTCGACGCGCTGCTCGAAAAGACCAAGGTCAAATCGCCGAGCCGCGAGCTGATCGACATCGATGACGTTGGCGCGGCCACCGCTTTCCTTGCGCATGACGCAGCACGGTTGATCACGGGCCAGGTGCTCTATGTCGACGGCGGCTACCACATCATCGACTAAGCTCGTCGCGCAAAAGTGCGCAGCGGTTTTGCGGTTGCGACATGCGGAAAATCAACGGCTAAAGCGCCGGGGCGATCCTGAAAGATCGCGACGCGCTCTAGCCGCCGGATGTCCGCATGGGTCAAATGTTGCCCATGCAGAGATATTTCATTTCCAGATAGTCCTCGAGCCCGTGGCGCGAGCCTTCGCGGCCGATGCCGGACTGCTTGATGCCGCCGAAGGGGGCGGCTTCCGAGGACATGCGGCCGGTGTTGATGCCGACCATGCCGTATTCCAGCGCTTCGGCCACATGCCAGACGCGCTTCAGGTTCTCGGCGTAGAAATAGGCGGCAAGACCGTAGATCGTGTCATTGGCCTCGGCGATCACCTGCTCGGCTGTCTCGAAGCGGATGATCGGGGCGATCGGGCCAAAAGTTTCTTCCTGGGCGACACGCATGTCGGTCGAGATGCCGGTGAGGACGGTCGGTTCGAAGAAGGTGCCCGAGGTACCGATCCTGTGACCACCGGCGCGGACCTGGGCACCCTTCGAAACGGCGTCGGCAACATGGGCTTCGATCTTCTCGATCGCGTGCTTGTCGATCATCGGGCCGATGGTGATATCGGATGTGAAGCCATCGCCGACAGTCAACTCGGCGACGCGCCTGACGAACTTTTCGGCAAAGGCATCGTGTACGCCCGATTGCACATAGATACGGTTGGCCGAGACGCAGGTCTGGCCGGCATTGCGAAACTTCGCCTGAATGGCGCCATCCACGGCCTCGTCGATGTCGGCGTCGTCGAAGACGATAAAGGGGGCATTGCCGCCGAGCTCGAGGCTCACCTTCTTGATCTGGTCGGAGCATTGCCGCATCAAAAGCCGACCGACCTCGGTCGATCCGGTGAAGCTGATCTTGCGCACCTTCGGGTTGCTGCAAAGTTCGCGGCCGATTGCAGCGCCTTCTGCGGCATAGAGCAGGTTGACGACACCGGTCGGGAAGCCTGCCTTTTCGGCGAGCAAGAACATCGCGCCGGCAACGAGCGGTGTCTGTTCGGCGGGTTTCAGCACGATGGTGCAGCCGGCGGCTAGCGCCGGCGAGATCTTGCGGGCGACCATCGAGGCCGGGAAATTCCACGGCGTGATCGTGCCGACGACGCCGACGGGCTGCTTGATCACAAGCATGCGGCGGTCGTTGGCCGGGGCGGGGAAGGTTTCGCCATAGATGCGTTTCGCCTCTTCCGCATACCACTCGACATAGGCCGCGGCATGCAGCACTTCACCCTTCGATTCGCCAATCGGTTTCCCCATCTCGGCCGTCAGGATGGCTGCAAGGTCGTCGGCATGCGCGACGATCAGGTCGTACCAGCGGCGAAGCACGGCACTGCGGTCTTTGGCAGGCTTTGCCGCCCAGAGAACTTGCGCCTTGGCCGCAGCTTCGATTGCCGCATGGGCTTCGTCGATGCCCATATCCGGCAGCGTCGCCAGCTTTTCGCCGGTCGATGGATTGAAGACGTCGAAGGTCGCGCCCGCCCAGTTCCTGCCGGCCTCCGGAACGGTATGAAGCGACGCGAACAGGTCGGCGTCACGCAAGTGCTTAGTCAAGGCGGGGGTCAAGGTCATGGCGGGCATCCTCCGGCGATGGCCTGCCGCGAGACGGCAGGCCCGCTTTTGCTTGTTCTTGCGGGTGCCGACTTATCCCGGCACCCGAGCATTGCGCGTCTGAAATTGGCGCGCAGCACCCACAGCGCCGCGCGTCTTTCAAGACGCGCTAAGGTCGCCGTAGCACTTTGAATTGCTGCATAATTTTACCCTCAAGTCGATCCCGGATTGAGGAATTATGCACCGGGCAACCGCGTTGGCGGGCGCCCGGTCGAGGATCACGCGCGCGCCGCGAGGATCGAGGCTTCGAGAATGTCGAGCGCTTCGGCGAAGACTTCGTCCTGAATGGTGATCGGCGCCAGGAAACGAATGACGTTGCCGTGCACGCCGCAGGTCAAGAGGATCAGGCCCTTTTCCAGTGCGATCAGGCGCACCTTGTTGGCAAAATCGGCGCTCGGCAGGTTGGTCTTCACGTCGTTGAACTCGACGGCGTTCATGAAGCCGGGGCCACGGATGTCGACGATTTCAGGTGCCTGCTCGCGGATTGCGGCAAGGCGCTGTTTCAGTCGGCCGCCAAGCTGTTCGGCGCGTTCGCAGAGTTTCTCCTCAGCGATGACGTCAAGCACGGCGTGTGCTGCGGCAATGCCGAGCGGGTTGCCGCCATAGGTGCCGCCAAGACCGCCCGGAGCCGGTGCATCCATGACTTCGGCACGGCCGGTGACGGCGGCCAGCGGGAAGCCGCCGGCAAGGCTCTTCGCCATCGTGATGAGGTCGGGTGCGACATCATGGTGGTCCATGGCGAACATCTTGCCGGTACGGGCAAAGCCGGTCTGGACTTCGTCGGCAATGAGCAGAATGCCGTGCTGGTCGCAGATTTCGCGCAGCGCCTTCATGAAGGCGGCGGGCGCCGGGTAGAAACCACCTTCGCCCTGCACCGGTTCAAGAATGATCGCCGCAACGCGGCCCGGATCGACGTCGGCAGCAAAGAGCTTCTTCAATGCGGCGAGCGACTGTTCGGTGGTGATGCCGTGCAGTTCGATCGGGAAGGGGGCGTGGAAGACGTCGCCCGGCATCGCGCCAAAGCCGACCTTGTAGGGAACGACCTTACCGGTGAGCGCCATGCCCATGAACGTCCGGCCGTGGAAGCCGCCCGAGAAGGCGATGACGGCCTGGCGGCCGGTCGAAGCACGGGCGATCTTGACGGCGTTTTCGACAGCCTCGGCGCCTGTTGTCACGAAGATCGTCTTCTTGGCGAAGTCACCCGGCGTCAGCGCATTGAGGCGCTCGGCGAGATGCACGTAGGTTTCGTAAGGAACGACCTGATGGCAGGTGTGGGTGAAGCGATCGATCTGCGCCTTGACCGCTTCGATGACCTTCGGGTGGCGATGGCCGGTGTTGACGACGGCGATGCCGGAGGCAAAGTCGATGTAGCGATTGCCTTCCTTGTCCCAGATTTCCGAATTTTCCGCGCGATCGGCGTAGATCTGGGTGGTCATGCCGACGCCGCGCGAGATGGCGGCGTTCTTGCGGTCGGTGAGGCTGGTCATGGCGCGTTCCTGTCGTCTGGAGTTAATATATTGCATTTTTTCTGCAAGTTTATTGTGGAAGTGGTACACCTTTCACAGTCGATTGCAAATCAAATTTGGTGATCGAGACACCACGGTTGCTGATGCGCCGTTCTTGTCAGATCTCGATCGCGGCGGCTAAGGTTGCGGACACGCCGGAATTGCAAGGATTCGGGCAGCGCCGCTGGGCGGTAAAGGAAATTGGAATGGGCGCAGTGCGCTACAAGGTCGCCGAGGCGGCGCGACTGGCGGGGGTTTCCGCCTCGACGCTGAGGTTATGGGAGACGCAAGGGCTGGTCGTGCCCGAGCGATCGCCGACGGGGCATCGGCAATATACCGAGACCGACCTTGCCAGGCTGAAGCGCATCTCCTGGTTCCGGGCCGAGCGCGGTCTCAATCCGGCTGCGATCCGTGAGGCGCTGGACGCCGAAGGAACTACCGACGACCAGCCCTCGGCGGCGGCGAGCGACGGCCCTGAAAACCAGGTCGGGCGCAAGCTGCGCAGCCTCAGGCACGCCGCCGGCAAGACGCTGGAGCAGGTCGCCGGTGAGATCGGCATCGCCGCCTCGGTGCTTTCGACGCTGGAGCGCACGTCGCAGGGCGTCTCGGTCGCAGTGCTGCACAACATCGCTGAATTCTTCGGCACCACCGTTTCCAGCCTCGCCGGTGAAGAGGAGGCGGATGCGCGTGCCGTCGTTCGGGCCGGAGAATGGCGCACATGGCCGCGCACGACCCCCGGCGTCACGGTGCAGCTTTTGGCCGATGGCCGCAACCAGATGGATTGCCACCGCTTCGTGCTGGAGCCCGGCGCGTCCAGTGAAGGCGCCTATGGGCACGAGGGCGAGGAATTCGTCTATGTCCTCTCCGGCCGGGTCGAGTTCATTCTCGACAGCGACCAGTTCTACGACCTCGGCGTCGGCGACTCGCTCTATTTCGAAAGCAAGCGGCGGCACGCCTGGGCGAACCGGCATGACGGCGAAACCGTGCTTCTGTGGGTCAACACGCCGCCGACGTTCTAATCGTCGGACGATCACGCGGCATTTCCCATTTGGAACGCAATCGGCGCGCGGTCCGAATAGAACCGCGCGCCGATTGGTGTTGTGAGCCTAGGCAAGCCGTCTGCTCCCCGATCCGGTGGCCCGGAGCGGGGAGGGATTGTCGGATCAGCCGGCCGCGTAGCGCTTTGCCATTTCCGGCAGGCGCAGCGTGCGGATCTTCGAGGCCTTGCCAGCGGTGCGGAAGGCTTCGAAGCGCTCCTTGCAGACTTCGGTCATCAGCGCGGTTGCCGGCTTCAGGTAGGTGCGCGGGTCGAAGTT
Organism: Ensifer sp. Root954; assembly: GCF_001429005.1. Classification (NCBI taxonomy): domain Bacteria; kingdom Pseudomonadati; phylum Pseudomonadota; class Alphaproteobacteria; order Hyphomicrobiales; family Rhizobiaceae; genus Ensifer; species Ensifer sp. Root954. The sequence goes on along the minus strand of NZ_LMJM01000021.1, from coordinate 71,334 downwards.
TTCCGGGTTCTCGGCGAAGTTCTTGCGGATCGTGCCGGTCATGGCGAGGCGCAGGTCAGTGTCGATGTTGACCTTGCGAACGCCGAGCGGGATCGCCTTCTGGATTTCCGAGACCGGAACGCCCCAGGTCGGCTTCATCTTGCCGCCATAGGTGTTGAAGAGATCCTGCAGATCCTTCGGCACCGACGACGAGCCGTGCATGACGAGGTGGGTGTTCGGCAGCTTCTTGTTGATCTTGGCGATCGTTTCGATCGACAGGATGTCGCCATCGGGCTCGCGGGTGAACTTGTAGGCGCCGTGGCTGGTGCCGATCGCGACGGCCAGTGCGTCGACGCCGGTCTTGGTGACGAAGTCGAGCGCCTGCTCCGGATCGGTCAGCAGTTCTTCACGCGACAGCTTGCCTTCGAAGCCGTGGCCGTCTTCCTTGTCGCCGGCGCCAGTTTCGAGGTTGCCGAGGCAGCCGAGTTCGCCTTCAACCGAAACGCCGGCCGCATGCGCGATCTTCACGACTTCTGCGGTGACAGCGACGTTGTATTCATAGCTGGCAACGGTCTTGCCGTCCTTCTCCAGCGAGCCGTCCATCATGACGGAGGTGAAACCGTTGGTGATGGCCGAAATGCAGGTCGATGGCTGGTCGCCGTGGTCGAGGTGCAAACAGACCGGGATATGCGGGTATTCTTCCGCCGCGCCGAGGATGAGGTGGCGCAGGAACGCGTCACCGGCGTAGGAGCGGGCGCCACGGCTTGCCTGAAGGATGACCGGGCTGTCGGTCGCATCGGCGGCGCGCATGACGGCCTGAATGTATTCCAGATTGTTCACATTGAACGCCGGCAGCGCGTAATCGTTCTCCGCCGCATGGTCGAGCAGTTGCCGCAATGTGATCAATGCCATTCGCTATCTCCCTTTGGATACTCGGTGCAACCTATGCGGCGCACCACAAAAACAATCCGGCCGTTGAACCGCACGAAATGCATCGATGGCAAAGTCGATGGCCGGCTTTTTCGTGCGGCGTGACGGCGCGCGCGAATTGGTCGCGCCCACCGAAGTCAGGCGCACAATAGTTCATCGAAGTGGTTTGACAACCGGGCAAAAGGCAGGTTGCCAGAGGTCGAAACTCGCTTCAATCGATTTTACTGTGGACTGGATGCAACACCTTCAGTGTGAAGTGTTTTCACTTTCTGGTGGTGCCTGAGAGGAGGGGGAGTCGAGGGCAGTGAATGCAACCATTGGGCGCTAGTTTTGTCTGCTACACCACCGCGGTGGATGCCCTCTCGGAAACAGTCTGTCGACAGGAGGTGAACGTCTCGCAAGAAGATTGCGGCAACGCCCCTCTTTCTTTGCGCAGATTACGTAAACTGCCGCTAAAATTCACAAACTTTGCATCGCGGATGATTCGAGGCCCAATCCGGCCGACAAAAGCGCGGACCTAAAACGTTGCAGTAGATTTCGCAAAAATGCCCTGTTCACGTCATATGCCCGTCGCAAAGGCGACGAAAAGAATCGCAAACAAAATACAACCTATGGGATAGGTCGATTCCCCTCCTATAGATAAAGATGCAGACAGCCGCAGAATCCGCCTTGCGTTCGCGAACGATTTGCACTTCTCTCCTGCGATCACAAACCCAAAACAAGGGGAAGGAGAGAAACAAAATGGCATCACTGAAACTCAACCTCCGCGCTGCCGCGCTGATTGGCTCGCTGCTCATCGGAGCAAGCCCGGCACTTGCCGAAGCTGTCCTGCATCGCGGCAACGCAGGTGAGCCGCAGACGCTCGACCAGCACCACACCTCGATCAACATTGAAGCGTTCATCCTCAAGGACCTCTACGAAGGTCTGACGATCTATGACGCCTCTGCCAAGATCGTCCCCGGTGTTGCTGAGACGTGGGAGCTTTCGGACGATGGCACGGTCTACACCTTCAAGCTGCGCGCCGATGCAAAGTGGTCGGACGGTTCGCCGGTAACGGCTGAAGACTTCGTCTTCTCCTTCCGCCGCGTCGAAGATCCGAAGACGGCTGCCGGCTACGCCAACATTCTCTTCCCGATCAAGAACGCCGAAAAGGTCAACAAGGGCGACCTGCCGACCGATCAGCTCGGCATCAAGGCGATCGACGAAAAGACCGTCGAAATCACGCTCGAGCGTCCGACCCCGTTCTTCCTGGAGCTGCTCGCACACCAGACGGCACTTCCGGTCAGCAAGGCCAGCGTCGAAAAGAACGGCGCGGACTTCGTCAAGCCGGGCGTCATGGTATCGAACGGCGCCTTCACGCTGCAGGCCCACGTTCCGAACGACAGCCTGACCGTCGTCAAGAACGCCAACTACTGGGATGCGGCCAACGTCAAGCTCGACAAGGTCATCTTCTACCCGATCGACGACCAGGCTGCTTCGGTTCGTCGTTTCGAAGCCAAGGAAATGGACCTCGTCTACAACTTCTCGGCTGACCAGATCGACCGTCTGCGCACGTCCTATGGCGAGCAGGTCCATGTCTCGCCGTCGCTTGCGACCTATTACTACGCCTTCGACACCCGCCAGGAGCCCTATAGCGACGTTCGCGTCCGCCAGGCTCTCTCCATGGCCGTCGACCGCGACTTCCTCGCCAAGGAAATCTACGCCGGTTCGCAGCTCCCCGCCTATTCGATGGTTCCTCCGGGCATCGAGAGCTACGGTGAGCCGTCCAAGGCCGAGTTCGGCACGCTGTCGCAGCTCGACCGCGAAGACAAGGCCATCGCCCTGATGAAGGAAGCCGGCTACGGCGAAGGTGGCAAGCCGCTCGACATCGAGCTGCGCTACAACACCAACCCGAACCACGAGCGCGTCGCAACGGCTGTCGCCGACATGTGGAAGAACACCTTCGGCGCCAAGGTGTCGCTGGTGAACCTCGACGTGTCCTCGCACTACGCCTACCTGCAGGAAGGCGGCAAGTTCAACGTTGCCCGCGCCGGCTGGCAGGCTGACTACGCGGATGCCGAGAACTTCCTGGCGCTCAGCGTCGGCTCCAACAAGACCTTCAACTACGGCCATTTCGAAAACGCCGAGTTCGACGGCCTGATGAAGAAGTCCTACGACGAGCAGGATCCGGCCGCTCGCTCGAAGCTGATGCATGAAGCCGAAGCGCTGCTGATGAAGGAACAGCCGATCGCTCCGCTTCTGACCCAGGCCGACCTGTGGCTGGTTGCCAGCCGCGTCAAGGGCTGGGCGGACAATGCTCCGAACGAGCACCTCAGCAAGTTCCTGAGCATCGCCGAATAACGAACAGAGACGACGCGCGGTCATAAGGTCGCGCGTCGCCTCCGGAGCACGTCCATGATTTCCTTCATCCTTCGCCGATTGGCGAGTGCGGTGCCGACCTTGTTTATCGTCGTCACCATTTCGTTTTTCTTGATGCGGTTCGCCCCTGGTGGCCCCTTCAACCTCGAGCGTCCTCTTCCGCCACAAACGATGGCGAACCTGATGAAGACGTACCAGCTCGACCAGCCTCTTTGGCGCCAATACACGCACTATCTCAGCAATGCGGTGACCGGCGACTTCGGCCCGAGCTACGTCTACAAGGACAACAACGTCGCTGAACTGATCGGCAAGGGTCTGCCCTATTCGATGGAACTCGGCTTCTACGCGTTGCTTATTGCGCTGATCGGCGGCGTCACCGCCGGAACGATCGCCGCGCTTCGGCAAAACAGCGTCCTCGATTTCACCATCATGTCGTTTTCGACGATAGGGGTCACCGTGCCCAACTTCGTCGTCGGCCCGGTGCTGACACTGGTCTTTGCGATCGTGCTCGCATGGCTGCCGGCCGGTGGTTGGGGGGATGGATCGCTGCGCTTCCTGATCCTGCCGATGATCGCGCTGGCATTGCCGCAGCTTGCAGTTTTTGCGCGGCTCACGCGCGGCTCGATGATCGAGGCGCTGCATACCGACCATATCCGAACGGCCAAGGCTTATGGCCTGCCATCGCGAACGGTTGTCGTTACTCATGCGATGCGTGGTGCGATGCTGCCGGTCGTGTCCTATCTCGCGCCCTGTGCTGCGGCCCTTCTGACCGGCTCGGCCGTCGTTGAGACGATCTTCACCATCCCGGGCGTCGGTCGCTACTTCGTCCTTGGCGCCATCAACCGTGACTACACGCTGGTGATGGGCACAGTTATCCTCGTTGCCATCTTCGTCATCGTTTTCAATCTCCTGGTCGACATTCTCTACGGCCTGCTCGATCCGAGGGTTCGCCATGACTGATATCGCCCAGACCCCGGCGGCGACGCCGGAAACAAAGGGGCGCAGCCTCTTCCAGCTCGCCGCCATGCGCTTCAAGCGCAACCGCGCCGCCATGGCCGGCTGCTTCATGCTGGCGCTTATCGCGCTGTTCTCGTTCCTCGGCCCGTTCTTCGTCCCGCACACCTACGATCAGGTGTTTCCGTCCTACGTCTCGATCAGCCCGAGCCTGGAGCCGCGTCCAGATACGTCGACGCTTCAGGACGTGATGGAAGGCGTCGCCACACGGGCACGCGTCACGCTCAAGGAGTTCAATCTCGAGGGTGAAACCTTCACCGCGACGATTACCTCCGAACAGCCGATCGATTCCCGTGCCACGCGCTACTTCGACCGCGCCAACGAATTCCGTGACACCCAGGTGGTGGCAACGGAAAACGACGGTAAGACGCTGAAGGTGACCGGTCAGGTCGACCGGGAATACTTCCCCTTCGGCACGGATTCCAACGGCCGCGACCTCCTGGTTCGCGTCATGCTCGGCGGCCAGATCTCGATCGCCGTCGGCCTGCTTGCGAGCCTCGTGTCTCTCGGGATCGGCGTCGTCTACGGCGCGACATCGGGCTACATCGGCGGTCGCGTCGACAACGTAATGATGCGTCTGGTTGAGATCATGTATTCTCTGCCCTTCGTGTTTCTGGTCGTCGTTCTCGTCGTGTTCTTCGGCCGCTCGTTCATCCTGATCTTCCTGGTGATCGGGGCGGTGGAATGGCTTGACATGGCCCGTATCGTGCGCGGCCAGACATTGGCGTTGAAACGTCGAGAATTCGTCGGCGCCGCGCAGGCGCTCGGCCTGACGGACTGGCAGATCATCCGTCGGCACATCATCCCCAACACGATTGGCCCGGTCATCGTTTTCGTGACCGTCGTCGTGCCCAAGGTGATCCTGCTCGAGAGCTTCCTCTCCTTCCTCGGCCTCGGCGTTCAGGCGCCGCTGACGAGCTGGGGGGCGCTGATCTCGGAAGGCGCAAACAACATCCAGTCGGCGCCATGGCTTCTGATCTTCCCGGCCATCTTCTTCGTCCTGACGCTGTTCTCGCTGAACTTCGTCGGCGACGGCCTGCGCGACGCGCTCGACCCGAAGGATCGTTGACATGGCAGATACCAAGGAAACCATCCTGGCCGTTCGCGGTCTCAAGGTGAACTTCTCGACGCCTGACGGCACGGTCGAAGCGGTCAAGGGCATCGACCTCGATGTGCGCACCGGCGAAACGCTCGCGGTCGTCGGCGAGTCCGGCTCCGGCAAGAGTCAGACGATGATGGGCATCATGGGCCTGCTTGCCAAGAACGGCACCGTGACCGGCTCGGCAACCTACCGCGGGCAGGAGCTCGTCGGACTGCCGGCTAAGGCCCTGAACCAGGTCCGCGGCGCGAAGGTCACCATGATCTTCCAGGAGCCGATGACCTCGCTCGATCCGCTCTATCCAGTCGGTCGCCAGATCGCCGAGCCGATCGTTCACCACCGCGGCGGCACGTTCAAGCAGGCGCGGGCGCGCGTGCTCGAACTGCTGGAGCTCGTCGGCATTCCGGAACCGGCACGCCGCATCGACAGCTATCCGCACGAGCTATCGGGCGGCCAGCGCCAGCGCGTGATGATCGCGATGGCACTTGCGAACGACCCGGATCTGCTGATTGCGGACGAGCCGACGACGGCGCTCGACGTGACGATCCAGGCGCAGATCCTCGATCTCCTGAAATCGCTGCAGAAGCGATTCGGCATGGCGATCGTGCTGATCACCCACGACCTCGGCATCGTCAAACACTTCGCCGACCGTGTCGCCGTGATGCGTCGCGGCGAAGTGGTTGAAAAGGGCACGACGACCGACATCTTCGAACGGCCGCAGGCCGACTATACGAAGATGCTGCTCGCCGCCGAACCGAGCGGCCGCAAGGCGTCTCCGCCCGACAGTGCGCCGATCATTCTTGAAGGTCGCGACGTCTGCGTCGATTACCAGATCGGTGGCGGCCTCTTCCGCGGCGGCAAGTCCGTCTTCCGTGCGGTCGACAGCGTCAATCTGCGCCTGAAGGAAGGTCAGACGATCGGTGTCGTCGGCGAGTCCGGTTCGGGCAAGTCGACGCTCGGCCGCGCGCTTCTTCGGCTCCTGCCGAGCAGCGGCCACTACCGCTTCGGAACGACGGATATCTCCGGCTTCGACCGCGGGCAGATGCGGCCGTTGCGGCGCACCCTGCAGCTCGTCTTCCAGGATCCCTACGGCTCGCTTTCGCCACGGCGCACCGTCGGCGAAATCATCACCGAAGGCCTGCACGTGCACGAGCCCGAGCTCACCCGCGCCGACCGCGACCGCCGGGCGTCGGAAGCGTTGAAGGAAGTGGGCCTCGATCCCGCCTCCCGCAACCGCTATCCGCACGAGTTCTCTGGCGGCCAGCGCCAGCGCATCGCCATTGCTCGTGCCATGATCCTGAAGCCGAAGGTCGTCATCCTCGATGAGCCGACGTCGGCGCTCGACCGTTCGGTCCAGGGGCAGGTGATCGAGCTGTTGCGCGACCTGCAGCGCTCACACGGGCTCTCCTACATCTTCATCAGCCACGACCTTTCGGTGGTGAAGGCGATGTCGGACTATGTGATCGTCATGAAGAACGGCAAGATTGTCGAGGAAGGCGAGACCGATGCGATCTTCGAGGCGCCGAAGCAGCCCTATACCAAGACGCTGATCGGCGCTGC